>NZ_JACIHD010000014.1:0-163259 GCF_014198235.1 Bradyrhizobium sp. ERR14
ATCCGACCCCCTCCGTCTTCCGGGAGTCGTCTTCAGAATCCGTCTTGCCTTCCAATGCAATAGCTAGACAAAACCCATATGCGATTCCCCTGCCCACAAGGGGGGAGGGAACGGAGAGAGCGCTGCTATTGTCCGAGTTCGATCCGACGTCAGCCCACCCGCTTCAGATCCCCAGCAGCTTCCGCGCGTTCGCCTTCAGCACCTTCGGCCGGATCTCGTCGCGGATCTCGATCTTGGCGAAGTCCGACAGCCAGCGGTCCGGTGTGATCACCGGCCAGTCCGAGCCGAACAGCATCTTGTCCTGCAGGATCGAGTTGATGTAGCGGACCAGGATCGGCGGGAAGTATTTTGGCGACCAGCCCGAGAGGTCGATATAGACGTTCGGCTTGTGGGTCGCGACCGACAGCGCCTCTTCCTGCCAGGGGAAGGAGGGGTGGGCGAGGATGATCTTGAGGTCGGGGAAATCGGCCGCGACGTCGTCCATGTACATCGGGTTGGAATATTTCAGCCGCATGCCCATGCCGCCGGGCATGCCCGAGCCGACGCCGGTCTGGCCGGTGTGGAAGAGCGCGACCGCGCCGCCATTGTTGATCTCTTCATAGAGCGGATAGGCCATGCGGTCGTTGGCGTAGAAGCCCTGCATGGTCGGGTGGAATTTGAAGCCGCGCACCCCGTATTCCTCGATCAGCTTGCGCGCCTCGCGCGCGCCGAGCTTGCCCTTGTGCGGGTCGATCGAGACGAAGGGGATGAGGACGTCGAGATGGTCGGAGGCGGCCTCGATCATCTCGTAATTGTTGTAGCGGCGGAAGCCGGTCTCGCGCTCGGCATCGACCGGGAAGATCACCGCGGCGATGTTCTTGGAGCGGTAGTAGGCCGCGGTCTCCGGCACCGTCGGCGGATGCTTGTTCGGCGACTTGAAATACTCCGCCATCTGCGCCTGGAAATCGTCATAGCCGTCGTCGGGATGGCAGCCGCAGGGCTCCTCGGCGTGGGTGTGGATGTCGATGGCGACGACATCGTCGATATTGGGCAGCTTCAGCTTCGGCATGGGTTTCCTCCCGACGGGTTGCCGAATTGATTATATCATATAACGAATTTGGCAAGACGTCGTCGAAAGGTCTGATTCCCTTGCGATAAATCGGGCCGATCCGGCCGGTCCTACGGTGCATGGGGTTGTTTTCACGAATTTGCCGGTTCGGAACGGGGCAGTTAACATTGACATGACCTCCCGCCATGCCTTAAGAACCGCCCCGTCCCGGGCGGTCGTCCGCCGGCGGGAAAAATCTCATTTTGCCACATTCGCGCGTGCCGAAACGGTAGTGCCGAACACGGCCTTTCGAACGTTCAGGATTCCGCCATGAAGGTCCGTAACTCGCTGAAATCGCTGCGCGGTCGCCATCGCGCCAACCGCTTGGTCCGCCGCAAGGGCCGGGTCTATGTGATCAACAAGGTGCAGCGCCGCTTCAAGGCTCGTCAGGGCTGATATTGCCCTGCCGGACGCCCGCGCGCGCCCCGCAAGACCACGGTCTCACACGAGTTTGACGCCGCCTTTGCTTTGCAAGGGCGGCTTTGCGCGTTTAGACTTTGACCATGGCAGTGAGATTCCTCTTCGCGCGCACCCTGTGTCTGGCCCTTGTGCTGGGAACCTGCGGCCTTGCCCCGGCCCTGGCACAGCAGATTGAGCCGCCCGGCAAGCAGAAGAAGCTCCCCGAGGCGCCGGCCAAGCTGCCCAAGGTCGATCGCAACAAGAATCTCGAATTCCTGTTCGGCGCGCTGAAGGCGGCGCCCGACGAGGCCAGCGCCAAGCATGTCGAGGCGCGGATCTGGGCGATCTGGCTGCAGACCCCGAGCGACACCGCTGCGCTGTTGATGGCACGCGCCAAGACCGCGGTCGACGCCAAGAAGATCGAGGTCGCGATCAAGCTCTTGGATTCGGTCATCAAGCTCCGGCCCGACTACATCGAGGCCTGGAACCGGCGCGCCACACTCTATTACATGCAGAACGACTATGGCCGTTCGCTCGCGGACATCCAGCAGGTGCTGATCCGGGAGCCGCGCCATTTCGGCGCGCTCGCTGGCCTCGGCATGATCATGCAGGAGGTCGGCGACGAGAAGCGCGCGCTCGAGGCCTATCGCAAGGCGCTCGCCGTCAATCCGCATCTCGAAAAGATTCCCGACCAGGTCAAGGCGTTGACCGAGAAGGTCGAGGGACGGGATATCTAGCGCACGATCCGGACGCGGATAGTTTGATCATCTTCCGAGTGATGGCCGCCTGCGCCGATTAACCACGATCGGAAGCGCGGCATCGTGAGCACTATTGCCGGCGCCGCCGCAGGCCTACCTGCATGGCAGGAGCAAAAGCCATGAAGCGTTTGATCTTTGCGGGTAGCTTGCTGCTCGCGTCGGGGACGGTGAGCTTCGCCGACGGACTTTTCTGGGTGGTCGGCAACCGCGCCACCGGAAAATGCAACATCGTGACCAGCAACCCGGTCATCATCGGCGATATCTGGTTCGGCGACGGTCCCTACAAATCGAGGGCCGATGCCAAGCTTGCCCGTTCGACGATCCGTGCCTGTCCCGTGCCTACGCCGGACGAGGAAAAAGCCGAGGACGGCACGAACTAGCCTGCATCTAGTGCAGGGCGTTGCCGCCGCGCTCGACCAGGCCGCGATCGGCGGCTGCGGCGTAAGCCTTTGCAAGCTCCGATTCCAGGTGCTCGTTGATCAGCAGCAGCGCCCGCACGGCACCGCGCAGATCGCCGTTGCAGCTCGCCACGATCTCGTCGATCGCAGTGTCGTTCGATCTGAAGCTCATCGAAAATCCTCCGGTTCAAATCAGGACAAATCCTGCCGGTCTTTCCCGCATCCCCTGAGGTTGCCCCGGGGCCTGCGAGGAGGATCGGCGCCCACCCGCGCCTAGATGGCGGAACCGACCATGGCGATTATATGGAGGCCGCGATGACGGCCCCATGAAGCTGTTCCGAGGCTTGCGTGTCCTCCTGGAATATTGTTGATTCTATTGAGTTTTCACGTTCTTCAATTATGCACATATCCACAGCCCCGGCAGTTTCGGCGCAAGCGCGGAAGGCTGGCGGAGCGAAACTGCCGCCCATAACGCCCGTAACTGCCCTGTGCCCAGGATCACCCGGATTCTCTCCATGATCGTGATGTCAGTCGTGACGGCGCTGGTTCTGCTGGCGCTGGTCACGCAGGCTGGAATCGTCGCCGTGCAGCGCGCCTTTCCGCCGCAGGGCGGGATGGTCGAGGTCGATGGCGCGACGCTTCACGTCGTCGATATCGGTCCGCGCGATGCGGGCCTGCCGATCGTGATGCTGCACGGCGCCAGCTCCAATCTCGAAGCGATGCGGCGCCCGCTCGGGGACCTGCTCGCCAAAGATCATCGCGTCATCCTGGTCGACCGTCCCGGCCATGGCTGGAGCACACGCGCGCGGCGCGAGGATTCGACGCCGCAGGTCCAGGCGCGGATGATCGATGAGGCGCTTGGCAAGCTCGGCATCGATCGCGCGGTCTTCGTCGTGCATTCCTGGAGCGGCGCGCTCGGCGCGCGGATCGCGCTCGATCATCCCGGCCGCGTCGCCGGCCTGGTCATGCTCGCCCCCGTCACCCATCCCTGGCGCGGCGGTGTCGGCCGTTACAACGAGATCATCGCAACGCCGGTGATCGGTCCGCTGCTCGCCTACACGATCACCCTGCCGCTCGGCTACTTTCTGGCCGAGCCCGGCGCGCGTAACGTGTTCCTGCCGCAGATGATGCCGGATGGATTCGTGCAGGACTCCGCGACGCCGCTGCTGCTGCGCCCGCGCGAGTTCATCGCCAATGCCTATGATCTGGTGACGCTGAAGGAGGCGGTGACTGCGCAAGCCGCGCGCTATGGCGAGATATCTGCGCCGGTCACGATCATTGCCGGCGAGCCCGACAAGACGGTGAAGACCAACATCCACGCGCGCCCATTCGCGGCCATGGTGCCGCATGCGAAGCTGATCGTGCTGCCCGAGCTCGGCCACATGGTGCAGAACGCCGTGCCGGAGCTCGTGAAGACGGAAATCGAGACGATGATCGGTAGCATCGCCCCGGCACAGGCGGCGGCTGATTAAGCTTTTTCGCGCGAAGTGGCTGCACCCGTAGAGCTCTCGTAGGGTGGGCTAAGGCGCATTTGCGCCGTGCCCACGAGCTCTCTCGGTCGCGAAAGATACGTGGGCACGCTTCGCTTTGCCCACCCTACGGCACCGTGCCTGTGTCGCCCGCTGTCAATCCGCTTCGCTAAAAATATTCCACTTTACCGAAATTCGGTTTCGGCGTATGTGTTGCCCATCCCGGCTCACCCAAGAGGGGCGACGATGTGGTCGTCACGCATCGCGAGCCGGGCCTGCGGTGGACGCGGCAGCGTCGGCACGAGAGGCGCGGGCAGGGCGGGTAGTCCCTGTGAGCCCGAGGCTTCGTGCGGACGAGCGGCGCTGCCAGGCTTCGTCTCGTCTGTAAGTTTCCGGCTTTGTCGACAGGGCTCGGGAAAACTGCGGCGAAATGGCGGGCCGCGCGTACGGCAAAACCGTGTGGTCCTGGCCGTCGTTGCTACGGTCAAGTCCTTGCGAAGATGCGAGCGAGCCCAACCGGGCAGACTGCATCATCCAATTCGCGGGGCGAGGGAGGCCAGAAGGAATGGTCGGCTCCCGGGAGATCACGGCATAAGCCGTCCAACCATCGCGCAGGGAAGGCCGAGTGATCGGCACCACCTGTATGCTGCTGTGCGGTTCTTCTGCGTGTGCCTATTGCGCAGCAGACCGCGGGTGCCAGCCGGCACCCGGCCTTCCCTGCGCCCTCTTGGATTTAGAGGGTCGCGAGACCAAGCAAAGCTCGGGCGAAATGCGCCGCGAGGCCGCGATGCCGCGTCTGCAACTTGAGCTGCGTGCCACAATCTCAATCTCGTAGGGTGGGCAAAGCGCAGCGTGCCCAGGCCTTGTTGCTCATGGAGAGAGTCGTGGGCACGGCGCTATGCGCCTTTGCCCACCCTACGGCACTGCAGCTGGGATATGCATTGGAGCATCGCGATGCCGCCCCTGGCTCCGTCATTGCGAGGAGCGCTTGCGACGAAGCAATCCAGAGTCTTTCGGAGGAATGATTCTGGATTGCTTCCGCCTTCGCCAAGGCTTCGGCGGACAAGTCGCTGCGCTCGCAATGACGGCGCAAAAAAAACGCGCCAAACAAAAAGCCGCAGCTTCGGTTCTGACTCGGTCAGAACCGAAGCCGAAGCTGTCGACCGATCCGTGCTTACTGCTTGATCTTCCCGTCCTTGTCGAACTGCGAGACATAGGCCCAGAGATTGTTGATCTCGGTCTCGTTCTTGATGCCGGCGAACGCCATCTTGGTGCCGGGGATCTTGGCCTTGGGGTCCTTGATGTATTCCTTGAACACGGCCTCGTCCCAGGTGATGCCGGAATTCTTGTTCGCGTCCGAGTAGCTGTAGCCCTCAGCCGTGCCCGACTTGCGGCCGTTGAGACCGTTGAGCTCGGGGCCGACCTTGTTCTTGGCGCCTTCGCCGATCGCGTGGCAGGCCAGGCATTTGTTGAACGATGTCTTGCCGGCCGCGACATCCTGCGCCATCGCGGCGGGTGCGGTGGCAATGACGGTGAGGATCGTCAGCGCGCCGAAAGTCAGTTTTGTCATAAGTGTGCTCTTCGTCTCTTCCCGGGTCAGATGGAGGGTCGTGGTTTTGGCAGGTTCGATGCAAGTGGACAAGCCGCGAAACTTTGACAGGTTTCCTGATAGCAGACTTGCCCCAGAGAGAACTTGCGCTGCAACAAAGCAATGAGACCTTCGGAGGACCTACCCAAAGACGGCAAGACATGATTGATTTGCCGAAACAATTCCATCCGTCGGACGAAGGCTCCATAAAATGGCCATCATGATGCCCGCAAGCGACCAGGCCGTGCTCGCGCGGCGTGCCGAGATCGTTGCTGCATTGCGCGCGATCGTGCCCGGCGAAGGCGTGATCGATACGCCTGCGGAGATGCGGGCCTATGAATCCGACGGGCTGACGGCCTATCGGCAGCCGCCGATGGTCGTGGTGCTGCCCGATACGACCGAGCAGGTCTCCCTCATCCTGAAATATTGTGCAGGGCAAGGTATCAAGGTGGTGCCCCGCGGCTCCGGCACATCGCTCTCAGGCGGGGCGCTGCCGCTCGAAGACGGCGTGCTGCTGGGGCTCGGCAAGTTCAAGCGCATCCGCGAGATCGATTTCGACAATCGCGTCGTCGTCACCGAGCCCGGCGTCACCAACCTCGCCATCAGCCAGGCGGTCGCTCATGCCGGCTTCTATTACGCGCCCGACCCGTCCTCGCAGATCGCCTGCTCGATCGGCGGCAATGTCGCGGAGAATTCCGGCGGCGTGCACTGCCTCAAATACGGCATGACCACCAACAACGTGCTCGGTTGCGAGATCGTGCTGATGAGCGGCGAGATCCTGCGCATCGGCGGCAAGGGGTGCGAGAACCCGGGCTACGATTTGATGGGCGTCATCACCGGCTCGGAAGGGCTGCTCGGCGTCATCACCGAGATCACGGTGCGCATCCTGCAGAAGCCGGAGACGGCGCGTGCGTTGATGGTCGGCTTCGCCGAGGTCGAGGCCGCCGGCGAATGCGTGGCGCGGATCATCGGCGCCGGCATCATTCCTGGCGGCATGGAGATGATGGACAAGCCCGCGATCCACGCCGCCGAGGCCTTCGTCCATGCCGGCTATCCGCTCGATGTCGAAGCGCTGCTCATCATCGAACTCGACGGGCCCAAGATCGAGGTCGACGAGCTGATCACGCGCGTCGAGACCATCGCACGCGGCTGCGGCTCGGTAACGCTGCAGATCTCCAATTCGGAAGCCGAGCGCAATCTGTTCTGGGCCGGCCGCAAGGCTGCGTTCCCCGCCGTCGGCCGGATCTCGCCGGACTATCTCTGCATGGACGGCACCATTCCCCGCGGCGCGCTGCCGAAGGCGCTGGCGCGCATCCGCGAGCTCGGCGAAAAATACCAGCTCGGCTGCGCCAACGTGTTCCACGCCGGTGACGGCAATCTGCACCCGCTGATCCTGTACGATGCCAACAAGCCCGGCGAGATCGAGCGCGCCGAGGCCTTCGGCGCCGATATCCTGCGCGCCTGCGTCGAGTTCGGCGGCGTGCTCACCGGCGAGCACGGCGTCGGCATCGAGAAGCGCGACCTGATGCCCGACATGTTCAGCGAGATCGACCTCAACCAGCAGCAGCGGCTGAAATGCGCCTTCGATTCGCAAGGCCTGCTCAATCCCGGAAAAGTGTTTCCGACTCTGCACCGCTGCGCCGAGCTCGGCCGCATGCATGTGCATGCCGGCAAGCTGGCGTTTCCGGATCTCCCGCGGTTCTAGCGTCGGTCGCTGCGCCTTCGCTGCAACCGCCAAATTTGCTTTCCGTTCTAAACTTGGATACCGGCTCAGTCGTGGATACGCTTAAGGTCAGAGACGCCAAAGACGTCGAAGAGGTGGTGCGCGCGGCGATTGCCAATGAGCAGCCGCTCGAGATTATCGGTCACGGCTCCAAGCGCGGCATCGGTCATGCCATGGCGACCAATGCCGTGCTTGACCTCTCCGCGCTGAACGCCGTCACCTCCTACGAGCCGAACGAGCTGATCATCACGCTCCAGGCCGGCGCGCCGCTGGCCGATGTGCTGGCGCTGATCGATACCAAGAACCAGCAATTCGCGTTCGAGCCTGTCAACACCGCGCCGCTGCTCGGCACGCCCGCGCTCGGGACCATCGGCGGCATGATCGCGGCTGGGCTGGCCGGGCCGCGGCGGATCAGGGCGGGCGGGGCGCGCGACCATTTGCTCGGGGCGCACGCCGTCTCCGGCTTCGGCGACAGCTTCAAGACCGGCGGCAAGGTGGTGAAGAACGTCACCGGCTACGACCTCTGCAAGCTGCTCGCGGGGTCCTGGGGCACGCTGTCCGTCATGACCGAGGTCACGCTGAAGGTGATGCCCAAGCCCGAGGCCGAGCGGACGCTGCTGCTGCGCGGGTTAGATGATGCCGCCGCCAACAAGGCGATGACCGCGGCGCTCGGCTCGCCCTTCGACGTTTCCGGTGCCGCGCATCTGCCGAAATCGGCGTTCCGGGCCAAGACCGACGGGCTTGGTGATCTCGCAGGCCAGGACGAGTCGCTGACAGTGCTGCGGCTCGAGGGCATCACGGCCTCGGCCGCCCACCGCGCCAACTCGCTGCGGGAATTGCTGACGCCGTTCGGAACCGCGACGCTGATCGAGGACGCGGCGTCTGCCGCGCTGTGGGCCACGATCCGCGACGTGCTGCCGTTCGCGGCCAGCGGCGCGCTCGGCGCCTGGCCGGTCTGGCGGATCGTCTGCCCGCCGGCCTCAGGCGCTGCGCTCGGCTCGCAATTGGCGCGCGAGACCGGCGGCGACGTGATCTATGATTGGGGCGGCGGTCTGATCTGGGCGGCATTGCCGCCAAAGGGCGACGCGCATGCTCCGGCTGTTCGGATGCGTGCCAACGCCGTCGGCGGTCACGCCACGCTGATCCGGGCGGCCGAGGACGTCAGGCGCGAGGTCGACGTCTTTCATCCGCAGGCGCCGGGCATTGCCGCCCTGAGCGAGCGGGTGCGCGCCAGTTTCGATCCAAAGGCCGTTCTCAACCGGGGCCGCTTGAGCCGAGGCGCTGTGGCATGAAGACCGAATTCTCACTCGCCCAGCTTGCCGATCCCGACATCGCGGAAGCCGACAAGATCCTGCGCGCCTGCGTCCATTGCGGCTTCTGCACCGCAACCTGTCCGACCTATGTGCTGCTCGGCGACGAGCTCGATAGTCCGCGCGGCCGCATCTACCTGATCAAGGAGATGCTGGAGAAGGACCAGGCGCCGACGGCGGAGGTGGTCAAGCACGTCGACCGCTGCCTGTCGTGCCTGGCCTGCATGACGACCTGCCCCTCAGGGGTGAACTACATGCATCTCGTCGACCAGGCCCGGGTCAGGATCGAGCAGCGTTATGAGCGGCCCCTGGCTGAGCGGCTGCTGCGTCAGGTGCTGGCCTTCGTCCTGCCGGATCCGCAGCGTTTCCGCATCAGCATGGTGCTGGCGCGGCTGGCCCGTCCGCTTGCCGTGTTCCTGCCGACGCCGCGGCCTTCGGCGACGCCCGGCCTGATCCAGCGCATCAAGGCGATGCTGGCGCTGGCCCCGCACCGGCTGCCGCCGCCGGGCCCCGCCGCCGGCAGCGTGTTCGCGGCGCTCGGCAAGAAGCGCGGCCGGGTCGCGCTGCTCCAGGGTTGCGCCCAGCAGGTCCTGGCGCCGCGCATCAACCAGGCGGCCATCAGTCTTCTCACCCGCCACGGCGTTGAGGTTGTCCTGGTCCGGGACGAGCAGTGCTGCGGCGCGCTGACCCATCACCTCGGCAACGATCAGGATGCATTGGCGCGGGCGCGAGCCAACGTTGCGGCTTGGCGGAAGGAAGCGGCCGGCGAGGGGCTCGACGCCATCCTGGTGACGGCGTCCGGCTGCGGCACAGTGATCAAGGACTACGGCTATCTGCTGCGCGAGGATGCTGCGTTCGCCGCCGATGCGGCGAAGGTGTCCGCGCTCGCCAAGGACATCACCGAATACATCGCCGGCCTCGCACTCGAGCCGACTGCGCGACATGACAACATCGTCGTCGCCTATCACTCGGCGTGTTCGTTGCAACATGGGCAGAAAATCACGGGCCTTCCGAAAGAATTGCTTTCCAAGAATGGATTCGTGGTGAAAGATGTACCCGAGAGCCATTTGTGTTGCGGCTCGGCGGGGACCTACAACATTCTCCAGCCCGAGCTTGCGGGCCGGTTGCGCGATCGCAAGGTCGCCAACATCGCAAGCGTCAAGCCGGACATGATTGCCGCGGGCAATATCGGCTGCATGGTGCAGATTGCCAGTGGCACGTCAGTTCCGGTCGTACACACGATTGAGCTTCTCGATTGGGCTACGGGCGGGTCGCGGCCGGCATTGAACGCGCAAGTTTGAGCTTTCAGGCCTGAGCTTTCCTCCGGAGGCGACGGTAGAACGACGCCCGATCGACCATTGTTCGTCGGCAACAGGAGGACCACGATGGCGAAAGCGAAGAAGAAAAAAAGCAAGAAGGCCAAAAAGGCGAAGAAGGCTGTAGCGGCGAAGAAGTCCGCGAAGAAGTCTGCCAAGAAATCCACGAAGAAAGCTGCCAGGAAATCTGCCAAGAAAGCTGGCAAGAAAGCTTCGAAGAAGGCCGCCCCAAAGAAGGCCGCCAAGAAGGCTGTGAAGAAGGCAGCCAAGAAAGCAGCCAAGCCGGCTGCACCGAAGAAGGCCGCGAAGAAAGCGGCACCGAAGAAGGCGAAGGCAGCTCCCGCGCCGAAGCCGTCAGCGCCGGCGCCAGCTCCGGCTCCCGAGCCGGCCGCCGAGACGAGCTGGGCGATGCCTTCGTCTTCTGCGGAAGCGGCACCGGCCGAGGGGCAAAGCTAGCTCCCGTCCTGCGACCGCGATCGCCAACAGGGAAGGCCGCTGCGGTGACGCCGCGGCCTTTTTGCATCGCCGCAAGTACCTCCCGAAGCCGTCTCTTCCCCCCGCCAGCCTGATTCGTAGCCCGGTTGCCACGCTAGCTGCCTTCCCCGTACTTGCACGGTCCCTTCGTGCACTTTGCAATGCAAATAATGTGATCGAGAAGACACACAGGGCGATAACCTTTCGTGGAATCGTCAAAACGCCCAAAAAGTCGGCAGATGCCCGTGATTTTTGCTTCACGGTCCCCATCCCTCAATCCAGATTGTCGCAGTAACGCAATTTTGCAGACAAGTCGTTTGCCCCGGGGGGCTTCCGGGATCCGACTGGGTAAGAACTGACGATGGGGATCGAAATGAAAAAAGTGGCTTTGTTGGCAACGGCGCTGGCAATGGTGACGACGGGCTCGGCTTTCGCGGCAGACTTGCGCGTGAAGGCGTTGAAAGCCCCGCCGCCACCCGCCTTCGACCCCTGGGATATCGCCTTCGGCGGCGCGATCATGAGCAACTACGTCTTCCGCGGTATCACCCAGTCGAACAACAAGCCGTCGGTCGCGGCTTATTTCGAGCCGCGCTACAACGTCACCAAGGACCTCCAGCTCTATGTCGGCGTGGCCGGTGAGAGCATCTCCTTCCCGAACCGCGCCGCGGCCGAGATCGACATCTACGGCGGTATCCGCCCGACCTTCGGTGCCTTCGCCTTCGACATCGGCGTCTGGGGTTACCTGTATCCGGGTGGGACCTGCTATTACGGCGCCGGCTTCGACACCGCCGGCAATCCGCTCAGCGCAGAATGCGCCGCCAACGCGTTGGCGAACGGAAACGTCATGAAGAAGGACGTCAGCTTCTTCGAAGTCTACGGCAAGATGACCTACACGGTGAACGACAACTGGGCGTTCGGCATCAACGAGTTCTATTCGCCGAACTTCCTCAACACCGGCGCCTGGGGCAACTACACCTCGGTCACGGCCAAGTGGACGGCGCCGAGCACGACGTTCGGTTCGAGCGGCGTCGGCATGTATGTGTCGGGCGAATTCGGCCGTCAGTGGTTCGGCACCTCCGACTCGTTCTACGGCACCGGCATCGCCAGCCCGCTCGGCGGCGGCCCGTTCCCGAACGGCATCAAATACGCTGACTACAACACCTGGAACGTCGGCGTCGGCTTCACCTACAAGGTGATGACCCTGGATCTCCGTTACTCCGACACCGATCTCTCGAAGGCTAACTGCAACGCCTTCACCAGCGACAACACTGCCACCTTCAGCAGCAGCTACAGCAGCATCAATCCGTCGGGCGTCGGCTCCAAGTGGTGCGGCGCGACTGGCATCGCCAAGCTCTCGTTCGACCTGACGGCGATGACCAACCTGAAGTAAGTTTGTTCCCGAGACCATCTACGAGGGCGGCAGAGCAATCTGCCGCCCTTTTGCTTTGGGCCCGCGGGCCCGCCCTGGTAGTTCGAGATGCCGGCCGGCCCCTCAGCGCGCTGCGGTCGGCTCCGCCCGGGCCGGCTCGCCGGCTTTACCGAGGACGTGGATCTCGCCGTCCTCCACCAACGCCACCTTCCGGGTGTGGAAGGCGTCGAGCGTCGAGCGGTGACCGATCGAGACGATGGTGGCCTGCGGCAGCTTCTCCGTCAGCAGCCGATAGAGCCGGTCCTCGGACGGCTCGTCCAGCGAGGCGGTCGCCTCGTCGAGGAAGAGATAGTCCGGCATGTGCAGCAGCGCACGAGCAAGCCCAAGGCGTTGCTGTTCGCCGAGCGACAATGTCCGGTTCCAGTGGCCGTGCTCGTCGAGCCGGTCCGCCAGTCGCGGCAGGCCGACGGCAATCAAGGCGTCGCGGATCTTCTCGGGCTGGACCGAGCCGTGCTCGGTCGGGTAGATGACGGCGTCGCCAAGCGCGCCGATCGGGAAATACGGCCGCTGCGGCAGCATCATCAGCTTCGACGTCTCGGGAATGGCGATCGTGCCGGTGCCGAACGGCCAGACGCCGGCGATGGCCCGGAACAGTGTCGACTTGCCGGAGCCCGACGGGCCGGTCACCAGCACCCGCTCCGACGGCTGGATCGTGAAGGCATCGGCTGCGACCAGAGGCGCGCCGTTCGGCAGTTTGACGAGCAATTGCTCGAGCGCGATGGCCTTGCCGTTCGCTGGTGCGATGTCGATGGTCGGTTCGAGCGCTGCGCCGTAGGCGGCGGAGCTGACCGACATCTCGAAGCCATCGAGGCGGGCGATCACCGCGCGCCACTCTGCGAGCGAGCGATAGGCGGTGACGAAGAAGGACAGCGCATCCTGCACGCTGCCGAACGCCGAGCCGGTCTGCATCATGTCGCCGAGCTGGATGCGCTTGGCGAAGTAGGCAGGCGCCACCACCACATAGGGAAAGAGCGTCGCGGCCTGACCGTAGCTTGCCGTGAAGGCGGTCAGGCGCTTGGTCCGGCCCATGATCTCGTACCAGTTGCCGATGACGAAGCCGAAGCGTCGCAAGAGATGCCCTCGCTCCGCGTTCTCGCCTTTCAAAAGGGCGATCTGCTCGGAATTTTCGCGCACGCGGATCAGGTTGAAGCGGAAGTCGGCCTCAAAGCGCTGCTGCTCGAAATTGAGATTGATGAGCGGGGCGCCGATCCAGTGGGTCAGCGCGGTACCCAGAATAGCGTAGGCCAGGGCGCACCAGACCAGAAAACCGGGCACGAGGATATCGGTGCCGTAAATGTACAAGGGGGCCTTGTAGGACAGGCCCCAGAGGATGACCACGAACGAGGCCAGCGTCACGATCGACGACAACAGGCCGAGGCCGATGGTCAGCGTTTGCTCGACGAAATTCTTGACGTCCTCGGTGATGCGCTGGTCCGGATTGTCGGCGGCATCGCCCTTGAGCTGCATGCGGTAATGCGTGGCGCCCTCGAGCCATTCGCCGAGATAGTGCTGAGTCAGCCATTGCCGCCAGCGGATCTGGAGCCACTGGTTCAGGTAGAGTTTGTAGACGGCCAGCGCGACGAAGGTGAAGGCAAGCCCAAGGAAGATCCAGACCTCCTTGACGAATTCGGGCAGATCGTAGGCCTGCAAAGCGCTGTAGAACCGGTTCTGCCATTGATTGAGCAGCACATTGATCGCGACCAGCACCAGCTCCATCGCTACGACGACGGCGAGCAGGCCGCGGCCGGCCCATTTGTCTTCCGACCGGAAATAGGGGACGGCGATTCGCCAGACGATCGCGAGCGTGGCGCTGATGTTCTTCACAGAGCGGGGTCTCCTGGGGGGATGTGCACAAATGCCCTGAGCCAACCACTTGAGGCAATGGCGAAAAGCGGCGCGCTTAGACTAAAGTCGCAAGGTCTGCAATTTGCGTTGTCTTGTCGCACCCCGCAACCCTAGCATGGGGTTCGACGGCGCGGGGTAGGGGTGCTCGGGGATTTCGCGAGCTTGTGAGCGGGACGGGAACCGCCGCATTCGCGAGGAATTCGCGTCCAGCTCGGGGGTTATCGCTTCCAGCGTCAAGCAGGACCGGCTCTCCACGCGGGCCGTCTGCCGCAAACATGCGTGGGGAGGAAGACCATGTGGAATCAAGTCTA
The DNA here is from genome assembly GCF_014198235.1 of Bradyrhizobium sp. ERR14. Taxonomy (NCBI): domain Bacteria; kingdom Pseudomonadati; phylum Pseudomonadota; class Alphaproteobacteria; order Hyphomicrobiales; family Nitrobacteraceae; genus Bradyrhizobium; species Bradyrhizobium sp. ERR14. The sequence continues at coordinate 14,108 of NZ_JACIHD010000014.1, forward strand.
TGATCCGCTGAACAGCCCGGTGCTGTCGACGATTGCGGCGGCGGTGCCCGTCGTCACGCTGCTGGTTCTGATCGCGAGCGGCCGCGTCCAGGCGCATATCGCGGCGGTCATCGCCGTGATCGTGGCCAATCTGATCACGATCTTCGTCTTCACCATGCCGGCGAACATGTCGATCCGCGCCTCGGTGCTGGGCATCGTCACCGGCTTTTTCCCGATCGGCTGGATCGTGCTCAACGTCATCTTCCTCTACCAGGTGACGGTGAGCACGGGACGCTTCGAATTGCTCAAGCGCGCCATCGGCGGCGTCACCGAGGACCGGCGGCTGCAATTGCTGCTGATCGCGTTCTCCTTCGGCGCGTTCTTCGAGGGCGCCTCGGGCTTCGGCACGCCGGTCGCCATCACCGGTGCCGTGCTGATCGGCCTCGGCTTCTCGCCGCTCGCGGCGTCCGGCCTGTCGCTGATCGCCAACACCGCGCCGGTCGCCTATGGCGCGCTGGGCACGCCGATCCAGGGCCTTGCCTCGGTCACCGGGCTCGATCCCTACATCCTCGGCGCGATGGTCGGCCGGCAATTGCCGGTCTTCTCGCTGATCGTGCCGTTCTGGGTGGTGTGGGCGTTCGCGGGCTGGAGGGGCATGAAGGATGTCTGGCCGGCGATCCTGGTCACCGGCGTGTCGTTCGCGATTCCGCAATTCGTGATCTCGAACTTCATCAACCCCTGGATCGTCGACATCGGTGCGTCGCTGATCTCGATGGGCGCGCTGATTCTGTTCCTCAAGGTCTGGCAGCCCAGGCAGCTCTGGCTGTCGCCGGCGCTGCGCGGCCGCGATGAATCGGCAGCCACCATGGCGGCGGCCAAACCGCTCGACAAGACGCCGCTGACGCAGAGCGAACTGTTCGGCGCGCTGCTGCCGTGGATCATCGTCTGCATCGTGATGCTGATCTGGGGCAACGGGGCGTTCAAGGCCTGGGCGAATTCGATCTTCGTCTGGAACTATCCCGTGCCCGAGCTGCACCAGATGATCAACAAGATGCCGCCTGTCGCGCCAGCGCCGACGAAAGAGAGCGCGGTGTTCGGCTTCACCTACCTGTCCTTCACCGGCACCGGCATGCTGATCGCGGCGATCATCTCCGGTGTCCTGATGGGCGTCGGTCCCGGCAAGCTCGTAACCGAGTACGGCCGCACCATCCGGCTCTGCGCGATCTCGCTGATCACGATCTCGGCGATGCTGGCGATCGGCACCTTGACGCGGCTCTCCGGCGTCGACGCGACGCTCGGCCTCGCCTTCGCCGCAACCGGCGTGCTCTATCCCTTCTTCGGCACGCTGCTCGGCTGGCTGGGCGTGGCGCTGACGGGATCGGACACCGCCTCCAACGTGCTGTTCGGCAACCTGCAGAAGATCACCTCCGAGCAGCTCGGCCTGTCGCCGGTCCTGATGGCCGCGGCGAACTCATCCGGCGGCGTGATGGGCAAGATGATCGACGCGCAGTCGATCGTGGTCGCCTCCACTGCCACCAACTGGTACGGCCACGAGGGCACGATCCTGCGCTTCGTGTTCTGGCACTCGATCGTGCTGGCCTGTCTCGTCGGCGTGCTCGTGACGTTGCAGGCCTATGTCTGGCCGTTCACGGCAATGGTCCTGAAGTAGCAGGCCAACTCCGGCTCGAACGCAAATCCCCGCGAGGTTCCGCCCCGCGGGGATTTTTGCGTCCAATCAAATCTCATCGCGCTCCAGGTGGCGCGAATCTTCTCAATGGCGCCGCCGTCTTATAGAAGGTGCGGCAACTCAGGTCGGACGAGAGGTCTCATGGTTTCGCTCAAGCGATTGGTGTGTGCTGCGGTTGCAATGCTCGCGATGTCCATTGTCGCGCGTGCCGAGGACGGTTTCCCGTTCGGCACCGAGATGACGCTGGAAGCGCTGCCGCAAGCAGGCTCGAAGCGAATTCCGAACATCGAGATCGGCGACCATGGCGAGGTCGTGCTCGAGCTCTGGTGCAAGGGCGGCAAGGGCCAGTTCTCGGTCGCCGGCAACACCGTGATCTTCGTCCCCGGCCAGATCCAGGATCGCTCCTGCCCGGCGGCAAGGGCGCAGGCCGACGACGATCTGGTCGCGGCACTGAGCAGTGTCGAGACCTGGAAGCGTCAGGGCGACGTGCTGACGCTGATCGGCCCCAAGCCGCTGCGGTTCAGAACGACCGGGAATTAGGTCTTGCTCGGTGTCATTCCCCGCGAAGGCGGGGAATCCAGTACTCTGCGGCTTTTCGATTCAACTAAAGTCGTCTCGGAGTACTGGATCGCCCGCCTTCGCGGGCGATGACACCGAGTTGGTGGCGACGTCATTTCCACACCGACTTGTCGGCGTCCCAGCGCTGCCCCCTCAACTCCTTCGCGAGCGCCTCGATCGAGCCGTTGTCGTCGGGCTGCTCGCCTTCCTCGTCGACCGAGGTGTCGTCGGAGAGATTGAGCTTGGCGCCGCTGCTCTCGTCGGCGGTCGTCGTCGCGGGACTGCCGATCCAGAGCATGAGCTTGTCGGTCGTGCCCGGCTTGTCGGGCGAGACGAGTCCTGCGACCTCGATCGTGTCGGTGAGATCGAGCGCGGGGAAGTCCGGGTTCGGCCGCTTGAAGACCAGCTTGAGCTTGCCCGTGGCGGGGTTGAAGCTCTGCGAGACCGGCTTTGCCGCGAGCGTCCGGCTCAAAACGTTCGAAACGGCCGCCGCGAGCTTGTCCTTGCTGATCTTGTCGCCGTCGCGCCAGTCGGCCGCGGCGAAGCGAATGGTGCGGTCCATCTCGGTCATGCCCGCAGTCCACCCCGCGGCGGTGACGCCCGGCGTCGCCTTGAATTTCGCCAGCAGCGCGCCGGCGCGCTCGGGATCGACCGACATGTTGATGGTCTGCTCGCCTGCGCGCAGGGCATCGCAGCCAACCGTGAGGCTCGCCAGCGTCACCTCGACCGCCTGGCCCTTCAGGCTCCTCAGGAAGTCGGTTGCAGCGTCGAGCTTGACCTTGACCGCGATCGCCTCCGGCGAGACGTCGGTGAAATCCTTCGGCTGCGGCGTGATGCCGTCGTCGGAGGTCTGGTTGTCCTGAAATTCCTTCTCGCTGAGATCGGAATTGTCGGGCGAGGTCACCTCGGTCACCACCTGGCCAATGCTGATCTGGCCGCGGAATTCGAAGGTGTCCCCGGCTTGCTTGCGCAGCAGCTTGACGCTGACGGGCGACTTCTCGCTGATGCTCTGCGTGGTGCCGGTCAGGGTCTGGCCCGCGACCTGGAGATTGACGACGAAGCGGTCCTTGCGGTCGGAATTCTTTGCGACGGGATAGCAGACGTCGAGCACGGCCGCCGTCACCGTCTTGCCCTGGCGCGTCTCCTTCAGGATCACGTCGGCATTGCCGTCCATCAGCCCGTCGATCGAGGTGAAATAGCGCGTCTCCGGACCGCCGGGCATCGTGGCCTTCGGCGACAGCTTCATCTGGGCGGAGGCGGGATGCGGAGAAGCTGCAAGCAGAGCCGCCAAAACGGCTGTCGAACAAACCAGAAGCGCACGCATCGATGAAATCCTCGCGCAACGGGCATGATCCGGAAAGGTGTGAAGCGGTTTTCCGAGAGGATCATGCCCAAACAATTCGAATCGGCGCGTCACCGTAGTGGGTTTTGGCCGACGGTTGAATCGGAAAGCGGAGGGGCAGGGTCGGCAAAAAAGAAGGCCGCCCGGAGGCGGCCTTCGCAACACTGTAACGGAACGGAGGCTTAGAAGCCGCCCATGCCGCCGCCGGCGGGCATCGCGGGCGGGGCTTCCTTCTTCGGCGTTTCGGCGACCATGGCCTCGGTGGTGACCAGCAGGCCGGCCACGGAGGAGGCGTCCTGGAGCGCGGTGCGCACCACCTTGGCGGGATCGATGATGCCCTTCTCGACCATGTCGACATAGTCCTCGTTCTGGGCGTCGAAGCCGAAGGTCTCGGACTTGTTCTCCAGGATCTTGCCGACGACGATCGAGCCTTCCACGCCCGCGTTCTCGGAGATCTGGCGGATCGGAGCCTCCAGCGCCTTCAGCACGATGTTGATGCCGGCCTGGACGTCGGCATTGGCGTTGGTGAGACGGCCCACCGCCTTCTTGGCGCGGAGCAGCGCGACGCCGCCGCCGGGAACGATGCCTTCCTGCACCGCGGCGCGGGTGGCGTTGAGGGCGTCCTCGACGCGGTCCTTCTTCTCCTTGACCTCGATCTCGGTGGCGCCGCCGACGCGGATCACCGCGACGCCGCCGGCCAGCTTGGCGAGGCGCTCCTGGAGCTTCTCACGGTCGTAGTCCGAGGTGGTCTCCTCGATCTGCGCCTTGATCTGGCCGACACGGGCCTCGATGTCCGGCTTCTTGCCGGCGCCCTTGACGATCGTGGTGTTCTCCTTGTCGATCACGACCTTGCCGGCGCGGCCCAGCATCTTCACCGTGACGTTCTCGAGCTTCATGCCGAGGTCCTCGGAAATGAGCTGGCCGCCGGTGAGGATGGCGAGGTCCTCGAGCATGGCCTTGCGGCGATCGCCGAAGCCCGGCGCCTTGACGGCGGCGACCTTGAGGCCGCCGCGGAGGCGGTTGACGACCAGGGTGGCCAGCGCCTCGCCCTCGACGTCCTCGGCGATGATGACGAGCGGCTTGCCCGACTGCACCACGGCTTCCAGCACCGGAAGCATGGCCTGCAGGCCCGAGAGCTTCTTCTCGTGCAGGAGGATGTAGGCATCCTCGAGTTCGGCGGTCATCTTCTCGGGGTTGGTGACGAAGTAGGGGCTGAGATAGCCGCGGTCGAACTTCATGCCCTCGACGATGTCGACTTCGGTGTCGAGCGACTTGTTCTCTTCGACGGTGATGACGCCTTCGTTGCCGACCTTCTGCATCGCCTGGGCGATCATCTTGCCGATGGCGGCATCGCCGTTGGCGGAGATGGTGCCGACCTGCGCGACCTCGGAGGAGGCGGCGACCGGCTTGGCGCGCTTCTCGATGTCCTTGATGACCGCAGCAACCGCGCTGTCGATGCCGCGCTTGAGGTCCATCGGGTTCATACCGGCGGCAACGGCCTTGGCGCCTTCGCGCACGATGGCCTGGGCCAGCACGGTGGCGGTGGTGGTGCCGTCGCCGGCGAGGTCGTTGGTCTTGGAGGCGACCTCACGCACCATCTGGGCGCCCATGTTCTCGAACTTGTCCTCGAGCTCGATCTCCTTGGCGACGGTGACGCCGTCCTTGGTGATGCGGGGTGCGCCGAAGCTCTTCTCGATGACGACGTTGCGGCCCTTCGGGCCGAGCGTCACCTTGACGGCGTTGGCAAGAACGTCGACGCCGCGCAGCATGCGATCGCGCGCGTCTCCGGAAAACTTGACGTCTTTGGCAGCCATTTTAGCAATCCCTCGTGTGTGGTGATGTGTCTGCCGCTCGCCCGTCGCATCAATTCCGGGATTCGGGGACCGAACCCGGCGGAATGATGGATGCCCGGATCGCCTGGATCCGGGCATGACATTCAGCGGCTGTTCAGGCGGATGGCCTTAGGCCAGTACGCCCATGATGTCCGACTCCTTCATGATCAGGAGCTCTTCGTTGTCGATCTTGACCTCGGTGCCCGACCATTTGCCGAACAGCACGCGGTCGCCGACCTTGAGGTCGATCGGGGTCAGCTTGCCGGTCTCGTCACGGCCGCCGGGGCCGACGGCGACGACCTCGCCCTGGGACGGCTTTTCCTTGGCGCTGTCCGGAATGATGATGCCGCCCTTGGTCTTTTCCTCGGCGTCGATACGTTTGACCACGACACGGTCATGCAGCGGACGAAATTTGGATTTAGCCATGACGTTTCCCTTTGGAGGCTCGCTTCGGAAGTAGTGAAGTGGGTGGGGCGGCGCTTCCGTCCGCCCCCTATCCCGAGGATCGAACGGCGTGCTTAGCAATCGGGCTTTCCGAGTGCTAATAGTGGGCTCGGAAATATGGCTTGGCCGCGATCCTGTCAAGCAAAGGTGGTTAAGCGATTGGTGAGGCGGATATAGGATGGTGGCACTGGAAACTTGTTCGGGGCGCCGACGTATTAAAGGACGTCATTGCTCCGGCAGCGGTTTTGCGCTTGGCTGCAGGAGGGGTGCGGCCATGGTCTTGTTCGGGGGAATGCCATGATCAGTTCAGCTCACGCGCGCACGGTTGCCAATCTGGCCGCCGCCTCTTGTCTGGCGCTGCTGCTGGGCGCCTGCGGCGGCGGCATGAGCCTGCCGTCCTTCTCGTCGTCCTCGCCGCCGCCCGAAGCCGAGCCGGGCGTCGCGCCCGAAATGCCTGCGACCATTCGCGCCGACGAGATCGTCGGCCGCTGGGGCCTCGCCTCGTTCCAGAACCCGGCCGACCGCGCCCGCACCGAGGCTGCCGCCCGGGCCCAGTGCAAAAATCCCTACGTGATCACCGCCGGCTCCTCCGGCGGCGTGATCATGCATCTGGCCGACCAGGCGACGCCGCAGGAGCTGCGGCTGAAGGGCTCGCCGAGCGGCAAGAACTACATCGGACCGGCCGGTCCGACCCCCGGCGAGCAGGACCGCGAAATCATCTCCTTCGACGGCCGCGTCCTGATCACCCGCTTCATCGACAAGGACGCCGCCACCCGCTACGGCAACATGGTCTACGTCCGCTGCGCGCCGCGGGCGTAGCTTCTCGCCTACGTCATGCTCCGCGACAGCGGGGCATCCAGTACGCCGCGGCTTCTCGGTTCAATCACTGCTGCCTCTGGAATACTGGATCGTCCGGTCAAGCCGGACGATGACAGCGGAGAGGATGGTCCCAAAAAGCAAAAACGCCGGCCAAAGGCCGGCGTTTTGTTTTTCTCTATCTGGCGTCCGCTCAGTCGAACAGCGCGTCGATGTCGTCCTGCGAGGCGTGGCCGACGTCGCCGGCGAGCTTGGGGCCGTTGAGAAGCTTGTCGTCCTCGCTGCGATTGTCGACCGGCGGCACGACGTGGGACTTGATGGCGTCGACGCCGCCCCAGATCTCCATCATCGCATTGATGTGCTGCTCGATGAACTTCATCGTGGTCATGACCTTGCTGATGCGCTGGCCGGTCAGGTCCTGGAAGTTGCAGGCCTCGAAGATCGAGATGACGCGTTCCTGGATGTCGTCGGCGAGCCGCTTCTGCTGGTCGATCGAGTCCACCTTGGACATTGCGCTGGCGGCCTGGTCGATCGATTCCGCGGCTTCGAGGATCTGCTGGGTCGCCTGCTCGGTGCCGCCGACCACCGCGCCGAGCTCGCCATTGACCTTGGCCATTTCGCCGCCGTCAAAGCTCTTGCCGTGCAGCGTCGCGATTTCGCGCTTGGTGCGGTCGATGGCGTCATGGATGAGGTCGAGCTCGACCTTCAGCTTTTCGCACTGCTCGATCTGGGCCCGATAGGTTTCGAGCATGGTACGAGCCTCGGAGAGCTCGTGGGCGGTGGAGGCGTCGATCGCCGCCATGGCTGCGCTGCCGGACAAGGGCAAGGGCGCAGCGCCTTTCGCCATCTGTGCACGGATCGCACGTAGCTCGGCCATGATCTCGCTATGCATCGGGATTGCCTCTTCGGTTACGTCCAAAATCGGCATCTCGCCACCAGCGATATCCTCGACGCGAAAACGTTTGCGGTGAACAGCCATCAGGATACTCCCCCCACCTCACTCACGCGTCTTTGTAGGCAGAAGCGATTTAACACGAAGTTCACGGCAGGAACTGTTGTGCGGCTGCGCGCGACGGCGCGCAAAGAAGCGATTAACCATGCGCGCGCGGCGTTCATCGAAAATAAACGCTGATCGCCAAATTGCCCCGCTGCTGACGACGTGGTGAATCCAAACGCCGTTTCTGTTTACCAAACAAAACGGCTTTTGCCTTTTATTGACCACGTCGAGGGGCGCGGAAAGCCATCAGCTCTCCACGGCGCATGTGATCTAGACGAAACAGTACAGAGTACGTCGATGTTCAAGAAAATGTCTGTCGCGCTGCTCGGCAGCGCTTGCACCTTCATTGCCGGCGCAAACAGTGCCAGCGCCTTCGACAATTCGGTGCCGAACGATCCGCCCGCGGTGCTCTACCAGCCGCAGGTGCCGCCGGCGCCGGTGCGCGTCGCCTCCAATGCGAACATGGGCGGCGGCTTCATCGAGTTCCTGTTCGGCGACGGTCCCGGCCGCGGTCCGGCCTACGCGCCCGAGCGACCGGTCTATCAACAGCAGCCCGGCTATTACGACCAGCGCCGCCTGCCGCCGATGGGCGAGCCGCAGCAGGGTGGATATCAGCAAGGCGCGGTTCAGCAGGAGACGGTCGACCCGCGGCAGCGGCCGTTCGATCCGAGGTTCGAGAAGCAATCTGTTGACTATAGCGGCAAGGAAAGTCCCGGTACCATCGTGGTCGATACCCCGAACAAGTTCCTCTATCTCGTCGAGGGCAACGGCAGGGCGATGCGCTACGGCATTGGCGTCGGGCGTCCCGGCTTCACCTGGTCCGGCGTGAAGGCGATCACGGCCAAGCGCGAATGGCCGGACTGGACGCCGCCGGCCGAAATGCTCGCCCGCCGCCCCGATCTGCCCCGGCACATGGAAGGTGGTCCGGAGAACCCGCTCGGCGCCCGTGCGATGTATCTGGGCTCGACGCTGTATCGCATCCACGGCTCCAACGAGCCCTGGACCATCGGCACCAACGTCTCCTCCGGCTGCATCCGCATGCGCAACGAAGATGTCATCGACCTCTACGGCCGCGTCAATGTCGGCACCAAGGTCGTGGTGATGTAGCCCGGCGCTCGCTGCGAGCCGTCAACTCCGCGTGTCGCGCCGGCTCGCGACGCGCGGCATCGAAGGCGTTGCGTGCCGCCGGCGTACGTCCTCCGGCTAAGGTCTAGGCTGGCCGACGATGCCCCGTCGAAGCCAGACGAGGGGCAACAGAGCAGCGACGACGAGTTGATGAATGGGAAAGCGATGCGCGAGCGGAGCGCTTCAATCGCCGCGCCGACAGCTCGGCCTTCTTGACGAGCTCGTGCAGTCCCTCCAACTCCGACAACTCGGTGATGAGATGAGTTGTCACGTTGGTCAGGGTGGCGATGCGCTGCTGAAGTGGACTCATTTTTTAAAACCCCGACTATAACCAAGAGAGGCAACCACATCGGTGTGTGGCATGAGCAACGTGTTCTTCCAGTTGAACACCCATGTCCGCATTTGGAAATCCGGGAGTCTACGGCTGCGCGTGTCAGATGCCGATTTGATTTGTCATGGTGAATTCAGGCGCGTCGGGTAACGTTCAGCCAGTCCAATGACGCTGCACATTAGTCATACTATATCGAACGTCCCGGCTGCTTGCCGTCGCACAAAAGGCGCTCGGGGCACGCTCTAAAGAAAACGGCCGCCGAGAGGCGGCCGTTCGCATCTTCGGGGCGAATTGCTCACGCGTAATCGCTGCCGCCGTCGTCGTCGCCGCCGAAGTCGCTGTCGTCGGCCACGTCCATATTGCCGTCGTCGTTGTTGTCGCCGTAGTTCTGGTCGTTGTCGTTGCGATCGTTGTTCGCCTGGTCGGAGAAGCTCTGGCGAGACTCGCGGTTCGAGCCGATGTCGTTCAGGCCGGCATCGCGCGCGAGCGAGCCGCCGGACTGATCGCTGCCGCCCCAAGGACTTCCACCAGCGCCGCGGTCGCCGAGGGCATTGGTGTCGCCAAAGGCCTGCTGATGCGATCCGCCCATCATGCCGCGGATGCTCGAGAGCAGCAGCGAGCCACCGACGACGCCGGCGGCAGCTGCCGCCGCGGTGCCGAGGAACGAGCCGCCGCCACCGCCCATCGGCGGTGCGCCATAACCCTGGCCCGGGCCCTGACCTGGACCTTGGCCGTAAGGGGGCTGACCGTAGCCCGGTTGCGTCTGCTGCATCGCTCCGCCGCTGTTCCAGACCGGCCGCGCGTCACGCGGCGGCACGTTCGGAACCGAGCCGCGCGAGGGGCCTCCGCCGAACAAGGTATCGCGCATGGTGTCGAGGAAGCCGCCGGACTGCGCCTGCTCGGGCCCATGGGCCGCTTCCAGCTCCTGGATGCGGTTATGGGCGCGCTTCAGCGCTTCGTCCTGCAGCAGCGTGGTCTGCACCAGCGCATAGATCGCGCCGGGCGCCTTGCGCAGCCCGTCCGAGATCGCGGCGATCGCGTCGGGATCGCGCGGTGCGTTTTCCAGTTTCGAAAGCCGGTCGAAAAGGTCGTCGACGAGCTGGCGTTCCTGCGGCGTCATGATCAGTCTCCCTCGCGCAAAACAAGCGCGAAGCAGATGTAGGGTTCCATTGTGGCCCCAACAGTGCCGGCCGGATTAAATTTCGGTATGCGACAAGCTGCCCCGCGGCTTGCTGTCAACCCAGCGTGGCGCGGCTGTCCGCCAGCAGACGCGCAAAGGCGTCGCCGGCCAGATAGGCGTGCTCGCGTTCGCGGACATCCGTCATCGGATCGAGGCCGGCGAGGACATCGTCGACGAAGCCGGGATGGCACATCACGAGGCCGCCATCCGGCAAGCCTTCCAGGAATTGCCGCATCAGCTCGCCAAAATCGGCCGCCCGCGTGAAGTCATAGGCGCCGGCAAAGCCCGGGTTGAAGCTGAGGCCGGCGCTGCCGGCACGGCGGCGGAATTGGGCGCTGAGGATGTCGAGCACGATGGCCTTGGGTGAGGCCAGCCGCTGCCTGAGCGGCAGGTCGCGGCCGCCCTGGCGCACCCAGGCGTTCGGCGCGCCTTCGCTGACCGCATCGACGAAGCCGTCGCGCACCTGCGGATAGAGCTGCACATGCTGATGGCCGTCGACGAAGTCAGGCGCGCACCCGAACGCTTCGGCAAAGGCGGCGAGCTGCGCCTTCACCTCGTTGCGGACGAATTCGCGGTCGAGCCGCCGCAAAATGCCCGCGCGCAGCAGCTTCGGAAACGGCATGAACATGTCGCCGTCGAGCGGACGAAAATGCATGGTGAGGGGGCGGAACGGCGCCGACAGCGTCACGTGCAATCCGATCGCGCAGCGCGGACTCGTCTTCGCCGAGGCCTGGAGCGCCTCGACCTCGCTGCGCGCGATCGCAGGCCCCACCATCATCACCGAGGTGGCGTTGAGACGGCCGCGTTCGATCAGGTCGCGGATGGCGCGGTTGACGCCCGGGCTGATGCCGTAATCGTCGGCACAAAGCCAGATCCGCCGCAGGCCCGCGGCCGCGCTCATTCGGCGGCCGTCCTCTTCGCGGCATCGTCGGCTTCGAAGTGCTTTTCACTATGCTCGGCGACGAAGTAGATCGGGCGCGCCTTCAGCTCGGACAGGATCTTGCCGATATATTCGCCGACGATGCCGATCATGATGAGCTGCACGCCGCCGATCGTCATCAGGCCGATCACGAGCGAGGGATAGCCGGGCACCTGCTTGCCGGTCGTGAACACCTCCCAGAGGATCGAAAGGCCGAACAGGAAGGCGCCACCGGCGAGAATGACGCCGAGCAGGCTGGCAAAGCGCAGGGGGGCGACCGAAAACGAGGTCAGGCCCTCGATCGACAGGCCGAGCAGGCTTGCGGCGTTGAAGGTGGTGACGCCGTGGGCGCGTGCGGCAGGCTCGTAGTCGACGCGGATCTGGCGGAAGCCGATCCAGCTGGCGAGGCCCTTGAAGAACCGGTTGCGCTCGGGCAGCTGCCTGAGCGCTGTGACCGCGCGCGGTGACAGCAGGCGGAAGTCGCCGGCGTCCTCGGGAATCTTCTGCCGGGCCCCCCAATTGATCAGCGCATAGAAGCCGTGCACGGCGACCCGGCGCAGGAAGGTCTCGTTGTCGCGATGCGCCTTGGCGGTGTAGACGACGTCATAGCCGTCATCGATCCAGTGCCGCACCAGCTGTTCGATCAGCGCCGGCGGATGCTGGCCGTCGCCGTCCATGAACATGACGGCGCCGAGCCGGGCATGGTCGAGGCCGGCCATCAGCGCCGCCTCCTTGCCGAAATTGCGCGACAGCGACACCACCTGGACGTCGATCGCGTCGGCCGGCAGCGAGCGGGCGATCGCCAGCGTCGCATCCTTGCTGCCGTCGTCGACATAGACGACCTCGCAAGCCAGCCGATAGCGCTCCCGCAAGGTCTTTGCGAGATCGCAGATGCGCTGGTGCAGGGCGGCAAGGCCCGCCGCCTCGTTGTAAACGGGGACGACGATCGACAGTCCCTTCGCGGCTGCGGTGCCTGCGGTCGTCGTCATGCCGGAAACGTCAGAGCCCAGCGTCATCGATCAAGGTTCCAGAGGCGTTCAAAGTCATCTCAACAGCATATGGTAGCCGCCATTTGCTGTCGCAAAGCTGAACGAAAAGCCGAACGTCCCCGGGCTCACCGCCGCAGGAACGCCTCGAGCTTGGCGAACAGCGGGTTCTCCCGGTCGAACACGTAGTCGAGCGAAACGACCGAGACGGTTTCGGCGCCATGCTCGCGCAGGAAGCTTGCCAGCGCATAGAGCTGCCCCGGTGGGCAGTGCAGCGTCAGCATGCCTGACGAGGTCGGCCCGCCGAACGGGGCCTCGACGCCGTACCGGCTGTGGGCTTCGCCGAGCAGGGCGGCGTCGCATTGCCGGAAGCGGGTGCGGACCTCGCGATACTTGTTGGCCCGCGCCCTTGCTGCGATGTGATCGAGGATGACGCGCGCGGTCTCCCGCGCCTGCGGCGTCCAGTCGGCCTCTTTCGAGGCGACCAGATTGGCCTGGCTGCGCAGGATCACGCCGTCGTCGAGCACCCGCAAGCCGTTGGCGGCAAGCGTCGCGCCCGTGGTGGTGATGTCGACGATCAGCTCGGCGCTGCCGGCCGCCGGCGCGCCTTCGGTCGCGCCGCTACTTTCGACGATGCGGTAATCGGTGATCCCGTGGCTCTGGAAGAAGGTGCGGGTGAGGTTGATGAACTTGGTCGCGACCCGCATCCGCATGTGATGCTGCTCGCGGAAGCCGGTGGTGACGTCGTCGAGGTCGGCCATGGTGCGAACGTCGATCCACGCCTGCGGCACCGCGACGACGACGTCGGCATAGCCGAAGCCGAGCCCATCGATCAGCGACACGCGCTTGTCGGCGTCCGCGATGTTCTCGCGCACCAGGTCTTCGCCGGTGACGCCGAGATGCGCAAGACCGCGCGACAGTTGCGAGGCGATCTCGCTCGCCGAGAGATAGGCGACCTCGACATGGTCGAGGCCTGCAAGCGTGCCGCGATAGTCGCGGGCGCCGCCGGCCTTCGACAGCTTGAGGCCGGCACGGGCGAAGAAGGCTTCGGTGTTTTCCTGAAGGCGACCCTTGGAGGGAACGGCCAGAACGAATGGCGCGCTCATGACTTAAGCTCCCACCTTGCGGCCGATCTTCGTCAGCGCGTCCACCCAGACCGAGAAGCCGACCGCAGGGATCGGTTCAGGCGATCCCAGCTGGGTCATCAGCCCGTCATAGCGGCCGCCGGCAACCAGCGGCTCGGCGCCGTTGCCCCGGTGGTGCAGCTCGAATTCGAAGCCGGTGTAATAGTCGAGCCCGCGCCCGAACGCGGTCGAGAAGCGCGTCTGCTTCACGTCGATGCCGCGCGCCGCCATGAAGCCGACCCGGCTCTCGAACTGGTCGATCGCAGCCGTGAGGTCGAGCTTGGCGTCGGTAGTGAGCGCGCGCAGCTCGGCGATGGCATCGTCGGGATTGCCTGCGATCGTCAGGAAGCGCTTGAGCACGGTGATCGCCTCGCGCGGCAGCGCGCCGCCCTTCAGCGTCGATTGCTCGAGGAAGCGATCGGCGATCTCGGCCGTGGTGCGTCCCCCGACATTGGTGGTGCCGGCGATCGACATCAGATCGGTGACGAAGGCGAGCGCCGCCTTGCGGTCGGAGCCGGCGAGGGCGGCGAGCACGCCCTCATATTCGCTGCGGGTCGCCGTGGTCGCGGCCGCCAGCCGTTCCAGATCCTTTTCCAGGCTGATCTTGCGATTGAAGTCCTTGACCAGGCGGCGGCGCCAGACCGGATAGAGGTCGAGCGCATCGAGCAGCGCGTTGAACAGCGCCACGTCGCCGGTGCGGATCTCGACGTCGCGGACACCGAAGGCCGCGGTTGCTTCGAGCCCGAGCGCCAACGTCTCGGCGTCGGCCGCGGCGCGGTCCTGGCGGCCGAATGATTCGATGCCGGCCTGCAGGAATTCGCTGGCCTGGCCGCTGCGGTAGCGGAACACCGGGCCGAGATAGCTGAACCCGGCCGGCTGGCCGGCACGACCGGAGCTCAGGTAGTCGCGCGCCACCGGAATGGTCAGGTCCGGGCGCAGGCACAGCTCCTCGCCCGTGAGGTCCGTCGTCAGGTACAGGCTCTTGCGGATGTCCTCGCCGGAGAGGTCCAGGAACGGCTCGGCCGGTTGCAGGATGGCGGGCTCGGCCCTGACGTAACCGGCCTGCGCGAACGACAACAGCAGCGTATCCGCCCAGGCGGCGGAGCCGGCAGCATTTGAGGTGGCAGTCGCGGTCATAACTGGGTCCATCGTCCCGGTGGAACCGGGCAGGCAAGGGGAGGCAAGCGAATTGCGCAGCCCTTAGCATGGTCGATGCGCGGTTTCGACCTCCAAAGGATCAATCGCTTAATGGACGGGCAATGCGCCGCGAAACCGCTGCCCTCCCTCTCCCGCTTGCGGGGGAGGGCCCGGGGTGGGGGTGCGTCCGCGTCGGGATTGTCTGAGGTCTACGCAAGAAATCGCCAAGTGGAGAGAGCCCCCACCCGGCGCTTCGCGCCGACCTCCCCCGCAAGCGGGAGAGGTTGAGGGCGCGGCACGACCGGTTCAAGTTCGCGCTCACCTGTCTCTAGGCCGTCTTGCCACCCCAGTCGCCCAGCACCGCCTGCACCAGCGCCAGCGCGGCCACGGCGGCGGTATCGGCCCGCATGATCCGCGGGCCGAGCGCCAGCCGGAGGATCCTGGGCTGCCGCAGCAGCAGGGCGCGCTCCTCTTCGGCAAAGCCGCCTTCGGGGCCGATCAGCACGTCGATCCCCTGTCCGGCCTCGCGGGCGTTTTGCAGGCTTTGAACCGGGTTTTGCACCTCCGCCGCCTCGTCGCAGAAGATCAGCAGGCGGCCCGCGGGGCGCTGACTGAGATACCGCTCCAGCGGCACCGGCTCGGCGACCGTGGCGATGCTCAGGATGCCGCATTGCTCGGCCGCCTCGACGACATTGGCGCGCATCCGCTCGGTGTTGACCCGGGAGGCCTGGGTGAACCGGGTCAGGACCGGATGAAGCGCGGCGGCGCCCATCTCGATGGCCTTCTGGACCATGTAATCCAGCCGGGCATGCTTGAGCGGGGCGAAAACGTAGGCGACGTCAGGCAGCCCGTCCTGGGGCCGGGTCTGCTGCAGGATGACGAGGCCGTCCGGCCGCTTGCGACCTTCGATGGCGGCCTGCCACTCGCCGTCGCGGCCGTTGAAAGCCAAAACCTCGGCCCCGGCGGCAAGCCGCAGTACATTGCCGAGATAATTGCTCTGGTCGCGGTCGAGCGGGATCCTGGCGTCCTGGGCAAGGGGGGCGTCGACGAACAGGCGGGGAGCGCGAAAATCGTGGGAGGGCATCGTTCAAGGGTCCGATTTGGGGCCGTTCTTAACCGAAAGCAGCCTTTCCGGGGGTAAATATTGCCGAAACGGTGCGTCCCCGCGCCGCGCTATTGCCCTATTCAACGGGTTGTTAAGCGCCGGCGGGAATCGTAAAAACGCGAACACGCTGGTTGCGCTTCAATTGGGAAGACGCTGAACCCCGTAGCTCCTGCCGGAGAGACTATCCTGATGATCCGTCATTTGATGGTTCCGATCACTGCCGCCATGGTCACCCTGAGCACCGCGGGCGCCTATGCGCAAAGCGCCTTCCCGGCGCCGCTGCCGAACCAGGCCGCCACCAGTTCCGCGTTTCCCCCGGTGAACGGCTCGGCGCCGACCGCTTCGGTCGGCACGGCACCGCAATCGTCCTTTCCCGTGAATGGCGCCGCGCCCGTCGGCGGCGCTGGCGCATTCAGCGCGGCCCCGCCGACCCAGGGCGGCCCCGGCGAGGACTGCATGAAGGCTTTCATTCCTCTGCGCGAGGAAGCCGAGAAGCGCGGCAAGCTGATCAAGGCCGCGAGCGACCGTCATGCGCCGCCGGACGAAGCCTGCAAGCTGATCCGCAATTTCAGCCAGGCTGAGACCAAGATGATCAAGTACATCGAGTCCCACGCCGCCAAATGCGGAATCCCGCCGCAGATCGGCGCGCAGATGAAGGACGGTCACAAGAATACCGAGGCCATGGCGACGAAGGTCTGCAACGTCGCGCAGCAGATGCAGAACCAGCCGCGCGGTCCGGCCGGCCCGTCGTTGAGCGAGGTGCTCGGTTCAGGCTCGGCGCCTGAGGCCAATGCCGGCAAGAAGGGTGGCAGCACCTTCGACACGCTCAACGGCAACGTCCTGACCCGATGATACACGTGCCGCCGATTTGAAGTTCCTACGGTGTTTGCCGCGAGACCCTCATGAGAACTTCAAATCGATAAGCGGCACGTGAATTATAGTTTCTTGCTAGTGCCCTTGTAGTTTTCGAAGTTCGTACCGGGATACGCCGCGATGGAATACGAACTTCGAAAACTGGACACTAGCACATCCGCCCGCGTTGCCGATTCCACCGGCAACTGGGTTGATACGCTGGCGCCGCCATGGGCGCGGCCCTATTTGCGATTGTCCCGCTTCGATCGTCCGATCGGCTCCTGGCTGCTGTTGATGCCGTGCTGGTGGTCGGCGGCGCTCGCGAGCGGCATGGCGCATGACCTCAGCGGACTGCCGCTCACCATCGTGCTGTTCTTCATCGGCGCCTTCGTGATGCGCGGAGCGGGCTGCACCTGGAATGACATCACCGACCGCGACCTCGACGACAAGGTCGAGCGCACCCGCTCGCGGCCGTTGCCCTCGGGGCAGGTGAGCACGAAGCAGGCGCTGGCTTGGATGGTCGTGCAGGCGCTGATCGGCCTTATCGTGTTGCTGCAATTCAACCGCTTCGCGATTGCGACCGGCATCGCCTCGCTCCTGATCGTCGCGATCTACCCCTTCATGAAGCGCATCACCTGGTGGCCGCAGATCGTGCTCGGGCTTGCCTTTTCCTGGGGCGCCCTGATGGGATTTGCCGTCACCTTCGGCCGCATCGACGTCACCGCGATGGTGCTCTATGCCGGCGCGATTTCATGGGTGATTGGCTATGACACGATCTACGCGCATCAGGACGCCGACGACGACGCGCTGATCGGCATCAAGTCCACCGCGCGCCTGTTCGGTGCGCACACGCACCAGGCGCTGATCCTGTTCTACGGGCTCGCTGTGATGCTGATCGGTGTCGCGCTGGCCTCAGGCGATGCGCGCTGGCCGGCCTGGCTCGGGCTGATCGCCTTCGCCGCGCACCTGGCCTCGCAGATCGTGCGCTTGCGGATCGATGATCCCGAGCTGTGTCTGCGCTTGTTCAAGTCGAACAGGGATGCGGGTCTGTTGCTGTTTGCAGGATTGCTCGCCGACGCGGTGATGCGGGCGTAGCTCCCGTAGGGTGGGCAAAGGCGCACTTGCGCCGTGCCCACGAGCTCTCAATGATTGACAAAAAGGTGGGCACGCTTCGCTTTGCCCACCCTACGGCACCTGTGAATGCCGTTTAATTCCTCGCGATGATCTCGCGTTCTTCGCGATGAACCGACAGCTCCCGCGCCATCGCAACACGGCGGCGCATCAGGAATTTCGGACGGCGGGCGCGGATCGCATTGGCGCGGCGGCGGCGGGCCGCGGGCTTGCGCGCGCCTTCGTCGAGCTGCGGAAGCGCGAACAGCTCGCTCCAGATCGCCAAGGCCTCGACGAGCTCCTCGCCGTCGGTGCCGACGAGCAGCGGAACGGAGAGCGAGGGATCGCGATGCACCAGGACGATGGCCTGCGCTTCGTCATTGCCGCGCAGTGCGACGCCTGTGAAGTCGCTGACGCGGACGTTGATCGCCATCTGCATGCCGCGAACGGCACGGCGCAGCACGACGCGTTCGCGATGAAGCTCGATCTGCCTGACATGTCCGTCGGCGCGCGGATCGTGCGCATCGAAGCGGACCGGAAGGGAAAGGGGGTCGAGCCGCAGAGAGCGGCTCGACCCGGCGGGAGCGACCCCGCATGTTGCTGTTTGACGCCTCACGGCTTTAGTTCTCCCCGCCGGGATTATGTTCCCGGTCGATGCGAGGACCTTAGCGCGCCGCTTTCCGAAACCGCTTAAAAAGGCTGGTTAACCCACCGTCACTGCTGCTCATGATTGACAAGACCTTGGCGCGCATGATTGACGAGACGTTGCGCCAAAGGTGCGAATCTGAGCTTTTGGCGGGCTGAAAATGCTTGAAGTCCGCGCGATCAGGGCACATCTGTGGGTTCCGGTCCCGAACCCCCGCCCCAACAGGATTTCGTTCGTGAACTCTTCACCATCCGCAAGCTCGACGCTTTCGTCCAAGGATTCCTCCAAGGGGTCAAAGGCCAGCCGCGACCTGTTCGACCAGTCCGCTTTGTCGGATCTGGCGCAGCGGCTGGTGGAGGCGGCCAAGCGCGCCGGCGCGGATGCGGCCGACGCGGTCGCGGTGCGCGGCGTCTCGCAAGGCGTCGAGGTGCGCGACGGACGCGTCGAGGAATCCGAGCGCTCCGAGGGTGACGACGTCGGCCTGCGGGTACTGGTAGGCCAGCGCCAGGCGGTGGTTTCGACCAATGACGTCAGCGGCGATGCCGTGACGAAGCTTGCCGAACGCGCGGTCGCGATGGCGCGCGTTGCGCCCGACGACAAATATGTCGGGCTCGCCGATCCCGCGCTGCTCGCGCGCGACTTCCCCGATCTCGATCTGCTTGATCCCGATGTGCCTGCCACCAGCGAGCTCGAGCGCCGCGCACTCGCGGCCGAAGCTGCCGCGCTCGCCGTGAAGGGCGTCACCAAATCCGGCGGCGCCTCGGCCTCCGCGGGCATGGGCGGCATGGTGCTGGTCACCTCGACCGGCTTCCACGGCTCCTATTTGCGCTCCAGCCAGGGCATCTCGGCCACCGCCATCTCGGGCGAAGGTACCGGCATGGAGCGCGATTACGACTTCACCTCGGCGCCGCATGGCGCGGACCTGTTGTCGCCGGAGATCGTCGGCCGTTCCGCCGGCGAGCGCACCGTGGCGCGCTCCAATCCGCGCAAGGTCGAGACCTGCAAGGTGCCCGTCGTGTTCGATCCGCGCGTTGCGGGCTCCCTGGTCGGCCATGTCGTCGGCGCCATCAACGGCGCCTCGATCGCGCGCAAGACCAGCTTCCTCAAGGACAAGCTCGGCCAGCAGCTGTTTGCGAAGAACATCCGCATCATCGACGATCCCCTGCGCAAGCGTGGCCTGCGCTCGCAGACCTTCGACGCAGAAGGCGTCGCCGTGAAGAAGATCGCGCTGATCGACGAAGGCGTGCTGACGACCTGGCTGCTCGACTGCGCCACTGCGCGCGAGCTCGGCCTTGCCACCACCGGCCATGCCCATCGCGGCGTCTCCTCCTCGCCCTCGCCCGGGCCGTACAATTTGCATCTCGAGCCTGGCACACCGAGCCCGGCCGAGCTGATCGCCGACATCAAGCAGGGCTTCTACGTCACCGATCTGATCGGCTCCGGCGTGAACGGCGTCACCGGCGATTACAGCCGCGGCGCCTCCGGCTTCTGGATCGAGAACGGCGAGATCACCTATCCCGTCAGCGAGGTGACGATCGCCGGCCATCTGTTCGAGATCTTCAAGTCGATGCAGCCCGCGAACAATCTCGAGTTCCGCTACGGCATCAATGCGCCGACGGTGCGCATCGAGGGATTGACGCTTGGCGGACGTTGAGGCGAACGCGCCGGGCGAAACCATCCTGACGCGCGATGCGGCGCTGCTGCAGGACACGGTGCGCGAGGCGGGTGCGCTGGCGCAGTCGATGTTTCGCACCGAACTGAAGAAGTGGACCAAGGGCACATCCTCGCCGGTCTCCGAAGCCGACATTGCCGTCAACGACCTGCTCGAAGCGCGCCTGCGCAGCGCGACGCCGGATTACGGCTGGCTCTCGGAGGAGAGCGCCGACGATGCGGCGCGGCTGTCGCGGCGGCTGACCTGGATCGTCGATCCCATCGACGGCACGCGCAACTACCTCAATGGCCACGACGATTGGTGCGTCAGCGTCGCGCTGGTCGAGGATGCCGCGCCGGTGCTGGCCGCGGTATTCGCGCCGACGAGCGGCGAGTTCTTCTTCGCCGCACGCGGCCAGGGCACCACGCTCAACGGCGCAGCCGTGCAGGCTTCGCCCGGATCCGCGCTCGACTTCTCCCGCATCGCAGGCCCGAAACCGATGGTCGAGCGGCTCAACAGATCAGGCGGCGAGATCAAGCTGCATCCGCGAATCGGCTCGCTCGCGCTGCGCCTGTGCCGGGTCGCCCATGGCGCGCTGGATGCGGCTTTTGCGGGGGGCAACAGCCATGATTGGGACCTTGCGGCGGCCGATTTGATCGTGCAGGAAGCCGATGGTAGGATGAGCGACCTCTCCGGAGAACCCATCCTCTATAACCGCCGGGAAGTGGCGCACGGGGTGCTGGTGGCAGCGGGACGCGATCGTCATGCGGGCATTGTCGCGCATTTTCGAAACCGCCCCTTGGCCTAAAGCGCGTGCGCTGTGCTTTGTCGACCACTGCTGCCGGGCAGTCCGCTAGAAAGAGAACCCATGCCAGATAGTGCCCCGCAACAACTGCTTCACCTCGTCATCGGCGGCGAACTCGTCGATCTCGAGCACAACACCTTCAAGAATCTCGACGACGTCGAGATCGTCGGCCTCTATCCGAATTACGCGACCGCCCATGCCGCCTGGCGGGCCAAGGCGCAGAGCACGGTCGACAACGCGCAGATGCGCTATTTCATCGTCCACCTCCACCGGTTGCTCGACCCGAATCAAGAACCGGCGCGTTGAAAAAACTGCTTCGCAATACGCTGCGAAGCAGCTTCGTTCAGCGTGCCGTCGGGGTCCTGGCGGCCGAATATCTGCGTCTGGTCTGGCGGACCAACAAATTCACGTTGGATCCGCCCGACGTCTATGCGCAGGTTGAGCCGCAGCTCCCTGCGATCTTTGCGTTCTGGCACGGCCAGCATTTCCTCACGCCCTTCATCAAGAACCAGAACAAGGCTTCCTATCGCGCCAAGGTCCTGATCTCCCGCCACCGCGACGGCGAGTTCAATGCGATCGCCGCCGAGCGGCTCGGCATCGGCACCATCCGCGGTTCCGGCGATCATGGCGGCGCCTTCCACCGCAAGGGCGGGGTCGGCGCCTTCAAGGAAATGGTGCGCACGCTCCAGACCGGTTGTAATGTCGCGCTGACCGCCGATGTCCCCAAGCGCTCGCGCGTGGCCGGGCTAGGCATTATCATGCTGGCACGGGAATCGGGGCGGCCGATCATGCCTTTCGCGATGGCGACCAGCCGCTTCGTCCGGCTCAAGAACTGGGACCGCACCACCATCAATTTGCCATTCGGGCGGGGCGCATTGGTCGGCATCAAGGAGATCCACGTTCCCGCAGATGCCGACGCCGCCATGATGGAAGCGTTGCGGCAGGAGCTGGAAGACACGTTGAACGAGGCGACCCGCCGCGCCTATGCGCAACTCGGCCGCCCGGGACCGGAAGATGCCTAATTCGTTGCCGATGACGCTGCGGATGTATCAGCGGCTGGCCTCCGGCCTGGTGCCGCTTGCGCCGGCGCTGATCAAGCGGCGGCTGAAGCAGGGCAAGGAGGATCCCGCGCGCGTCGGCGAGCGGCGCGGCCTGTCCAGGGACGTGCGGCCGCATGGTCCGCTGGTCTGGATCCACGGCGCCAGTGTCGGCGAGGTGCTGGCCGCTGCGGCGCTGGTCGAGCGGTTGCGCGATCTCAATCTGCGCATCCTGCTCACCTCGGGCACCGTCACCTCGGCCGCCGTGGTCGCAAAGCGGTTTCCGCCCGACGTCATCCATCAATACGTGCCGTATGATTCCCCGCGCTATGTCGCGCGCTTCCTCGATCATTGGAAGCCGTCGCTGGCGCTGTTCATCGAATCCGATCTGTGGCCGAACCTGATCCTGGCGGGCGCTAGCCGCCGGGTGCCGATGGTGCTGATCAACGGGCGGATGTCGCCGCGCTCCTTCCCGCGCTGGCGCCGCATGCACGGCACCATCTCGGCGCTGCTGTCGCGGTTCGACATTTGCCTGGCGCAGTCGAAGACCGATGCCGAGCGTTTCTCCGCGCTCGGCGGCCGCGACGTCGTCACGACAGGCAATCTCAAGCTCGACGTGCCGGCGCCGCCGGCCGATCCCGCCAAGCTCGAACGGCTGATGGCGATGACGCGCGGGCGCCCCATCATCGTCGCGGCCTCGACCCACCCGGGCGAGGACGAGATGCTGGTCGCGGCGCATCGCGGCCTCGCCGGCTTCTTCCCGCAGCTCCTCACCGTGATCGTGCCGCGCCATCCCGATCGCGGCTCCTCGATCGCTGGCTTGATCACCGCCTCGGGCCTGAAGCCGGCATTGCGCTCGCGCGAGGAGCTGCCGACCGCGACCACCGACATCTATGTCGCCGACACCATGGGCGAGCTCGGCCTGTTCTACCGGCTGTCGCCGATCGTGTTCATGGGCGGATCGCTGATCCGCCATGGCGGGCAGAACCCGATCGAGGCGATCAAGCTCGGTGCCGCGATCGTCCATGGCCCGCACGTCTTCAACTTCGCCGATGTCTATGAGGCGCTCGACGGCAGCGGCGGTGCGCGCCAGGCCGACACGCAGGAAGCGCTGGTCAAGCAGCTCGGCCAGCTGCTGGCCGATCCCGCCTTGCGCGACAAGATGCAGCGCGCGGGCAGCGGCGTGGTCGAGGAGCTCGGCGGCGCGCTCGATCGCACCATGATCGCGCTCGAGCCGTATCTGCTGCAGCTACGGATCGAGATGGGAGCCGCCAATGCGTGAGCCGGCCTTCTGGTACCGGCCACGTTCTCTCCAGTCGTACGTGTTATGGCCGCTCGGAGCGCTCTACGGCGCAATCACCGAACGGCGCATGCTGCGCAAGGGCGTGGATGCCGGCATCCCCGTGATCTGCGTCGGCAATTATCATGTCGGCGGCGCCGGCAAGACACCGACCGTGTTGGCGCTGACCAAGCTGCTGCGCGAGCTCGGCGAGACCCCGGTGGTGCTCAGTCGCGGCTATGGCGGACGTCTGCAGGGCCCGGTCATGGTCGACCGCGCGCGCCACACCGCGTCCGACATCGGCGATGAGCCCTTGATGATGTCGCGCGACGTCCCGGTCGCGGTCGCGCGGGATCGCCTCGAGGGTATCGCGCTGGCGAAGTCGCAAGGCGCCACCGTCATCCTGATGGACGACGGTTTCCAGAACCCGCGCCTGGTCAAGGACACTTCGCTGATCGTGATCGATAGCGAACGTGGCCTCGGCAATGGCAAGGTGTTTCCGGCCGGCCCGCTGCGCGCGCCGCTGAAGACGCAGCTCGCGCGCACCGATGCGCTGGTGCTGATTGGCGACGGCCGTGCCGCCAACGATGTCGCGGCCGAGCTTGCCAAGCGCGACAAGCCGGAGCTGCGCGCGCGTCTGAGGCCGGACGCCGGGTCGGTCGCAAGACTGTTGGGCAAGCCGGTGTTCGCGTTCGCGGGCATTGGCGATCCCGAACGATTCTTCCGCAGCTTGCGCGCCTGTGGCATCGAGGTCGCGCGCACGCGCGCCTTCGCCGATCATCATATGTTTTCAAACGACGAGATCGCAGCGCTCGCAGCGGAGGCGCAGCGCGAGCAGCACACGCTGGTGACGACGGAAAAGGATCTCGCGCGCCTCCGCGGCCGCGAGGGCCTGCCTGCTAGCATCGTGCCGTTCGCTGTGCAGCTCGAATTCGATGATCCGACAGCGCTCCGGCAATTGATCAGCGATCATCTCTACAAGGCGCGCGAGCGGCGGTTCAGCAGGCGATGATCTCGTTTGGTGGGTAAGCTAGTCCGCCGCAGCCAAAGAGCGGAGGATGGAAAAACAATTCATCCATCGCCATGCGGTATTCGACAACTGATCGGGCGACATCTCGCGGCTGATGAATTCTCTTCCGCACGTTCGGGAGTTGATGTAGCCTTCGATGAGAGCCGTCACCGGGACGTGCCGACCTCCCGGAAATCATCGACGGCGTTTATGCCCACGGCGGGCAGTACCTTCATCACTTCAGATGCAGCGGCCGTAACGATCAGTTCGGAACGGCAGGGAAAATCATTGCCAAAAACCAGAGGAGAACATGCCATGCATTTTTGCCTCACCGGACAGTACACCCCACGCGCTCTCAATGCCATTTTGGAGAATCCCACCACCGATCGCCAGGAGGCGGCACGAAAGCTCATCGAAGCGGCCGGCGGAAAGCTGCTTTCGATGTACAGCGTTGCGGCCGACGGCCCGGGCGTTTTGGTGATTTTCGATGTGCCTGATCCGGGTGCGGCGCCGGCCATTTCCGGCCTGACCGTCACCGCAGGCACCCTGCAGAATGTGAAACTGACCAGGTTGTTCACGCAGGACGAGATCAAGCAGGTCCGCCAGAACGCGGCGAAGCTGCGTTCTTCGTATACCCCGCCCGGAAGCTGACATCAGGATCTGAAGCGCGATGCGATGAGGATGAATCGTCATCGCGCTTTAGGTTGTTGTTTAAGCATGATCTTTTCGGAAAACCGCTGCGCACTTTTCCGGATCATGCTTTAGAGCTTCGGTTCTGATTGAAGCAGAACCGGAGCTCTGGATTCCCGTTCTTGGCGCGTCGTCTTCACGCGTACCGGTATCGCAATTCAGCAATCAGTCGTGCTCACCACGCCCCGACGGCCATTAATCCAATAATGGTCAGGCACGAGACGCAGGCTACCGCGACGGTATAGCATTCGGGTGTATTCATTGCTCACTCCCAAACTGTTGCCAATTGCTTGGTAATTGCTACGCGGGAGAGATCGCCGGTCGCGGGCCACTTCAATGCTGCAGGCCGTGAACGGTCTTGCGATGTGCGTCCGTCCTCTCGTCGTCAACCTGATCCGCAGGATGACGAAGCGCTTCGAGAGCTTCGGAGCGTTCAGCTGCGATCAGAAGCTGTTTGCGCATTTCAGCGAGACGGGCGCGACAATATTCACGATAGAGCAAGTCCAATATGGTGGGCATGATCACCCCCATCGTTTGACTCTCGATTTACAGATATTCCACCGCAAGTTTTCGAGGTGATCGTAGCCCGTCGGATGGCTCTTTCGATATGAGCCCGTTCACAGACTGCGCCAATTCCAAAGCTCGATGGCTGTTTGGTTGACTTGATTGTCTGTGCGATAAAAGGAACAGGGCCAATTACCTAACGAACACTGTAGCAGCTCTCTGTTTCAACAAGACTTCGTCAAACAACTTAAGGGCGCCGGATTGCAACAAAGAATCCAACCACAACGCGAAATGACTAACTACGGAGTGCAAGTATTCTTCGATGCAACGCGGATCGGCACCACGGAGATCTTTTCTCCGTGAGACTCGCGGTTCAGGGGCATGCGAACATCGTCTCCATCCCATGACGCGAAAAAAAGCTGCACCGCTCGTGCCACGCCACACGGCTGCGCTTTGCCTAACCCGCAGCAGCCTGCCATTCAGGCGACATTCATCGCAAAACGCCTATCGGTTCCCGACGATCAGGAGAATTCGATGAAACTGCCGTCTGCGACCGTTGCCGCCAGCCTTGTGTGTCTGATCGTTGCGCCCGTCTTCGCGCAAACTCCCGCGCCGACAGCAAGCCCGACCGTCACCGTGCCGGTTCCTGCGACCAAGCGCGTGACGTGCCTTGCGACGACCGCGAGCCTGAAAGGGCAGGACAAGCGCGACCAGCTGCAGCTCTGCATGGCGCAGGCGCGGCTCGATTGCCTGAAGCAGGCGATCGATCAGAAGGTCGTCGGCGAAGCCAGGAAGAGCGCGATCAAGACTTGTGTGGGTGCGGATGGTCCCGAGCAGCAATAGCAGAACGACGCCAAGCGTTCGGTCTCGTAGGGTGGGCAAAGGCGCAAAGCGCCGTGCCCACGGTCTCGTCGCAATCAAGACGAACAACGTGGGCACGCTTCGCTTTGCCCACCCTACGAGAGTTACGAGAGCGGAAAGCTCATTGCTGCGGTTTCGGCGCGCCCGGGAAATGCCGCTGCAGCACGGCGGCGGGTGTGGCGTAGGCCTCCTGCAAATCCACGCTCCAGTACTTCAGCTCGTCGAGCGGAATCCGCGTGTCGGTGATGGCACAGCGCACGAAGGTCCCCGGCGAGATCACGCGGAAGTCGCCGTCGAGATATTGCACTTGCGCTTCGCCATGGCCCGAGGGGCCGAACTTGTTCAGCACGGTCGAAAGTCTCCGTGGAAGGCCGCTCCGTGGAAACCCTGGAGGGCGATGTGTTGGACGGGATGTAGCATAGATAGGGCGGCTTGTCCGCCCGGTAAACCCACCGGTTTGTGATGTTTTGCCGCCGTTTCCGCGTGATAGTGCTTGGGCGAAGGATCGCTGGTTCCGGCATCTCCTGTGGCAGAGTCCGATGCGCCTTCGACTGACCGCCCTGTTTCTGACGCTGCTGATGTCCGCCGCGCATGCCGCGCCGGCGCCGCAGCCGGTCGACATTCCGCTGGCGTCCGGCGTGCTGCATGCGCAGCTCTACAAGCCTGAAGGGGCGGGGCCGTTTCCGGCCGTGATCGCGCTGCACGGTTGCGACGGCCTCAGCAGCCATTCCGATTCCGTGCTGCCGCGCTACCGCGATTGGGCCGAGCGCTTGCTCAGGGCAGGCAATGCCGTGCTGCTGCCCGACAGCTACGGCTCGCGTGAGCTCGGGCCGCAATGCCGCGTCAAGGAGATGCACGTCAAGGCGCGACGTGAGCGCGTCACCGACGTCGCAGCATCGCGCGCCTGGCTGATGAAGCAGTCCTGGGTGGCGCGCGATCGCGTCAGCCTGATGGGTTGGGCCAACGGCGCGAGCGCGCTGCTGTGGGCCGTGCGGCCGCAGAGCGCGGCGCGTGATCTGGGGCCGGATTTCCGCGCCGCGATCGCGTTCTATCCGGACTGCCGGATCTCCGCCGGTCTCGGCTGGAGCACGCGGGTGCCGACCCTGGTGCTGATCGGCGCCAATGACGACGTCTCCTCGCCGCCGGCCTGCCGCCAGATGGTCGAGGGCGCGCATGGCCGCAGCGCGCTTGCACGCATCGTGGTCTATCCCGACGCCTATCACGATTTCGACCGCGCCAACACACCGCTGCACGCCGCTGGCGGCAGCAACGATGCCGCCGTGCCCGAGCGCGGCCATCTCGGCACGGATGCCGAGGCGCGCGCGGAGTCGCAAAAGGACGTCGCGCAGTGGCTGGCGCGGTAAAGGAAGTCCCGTAGCCCGGATGGAGCGCAGCGCAATCCGGGACAGCGCAGCGCGTGGCACGAACCCGGATTACGCTTTCGCTCCATCCGGGCTACGGGTCTTCCAAAGCGGGGCCGTCCGAGGAACAAATTCAGGCGGACAGCCCCGCATCGACCACCGCCCTGCACGGACTTGATGGCCGACCCGGAATCTACGGATCGCACGCGGCGCCGGTTTCAGCACGTGAGGGCGCCTTAGTTCGACCACGATGTCGACTAAACGCAGTCCTCATGCGTATCGTCCTCTTCGCCTCCGCACTGGCCGTCTTCACCGTCGCGATCTTCCTCTACGAAGCCCACGCCGGCGCCCCACAGCGCGCACCGGAGCATTGCGGCTTCTGGACCACGATCGACGCGGGATTGTCGTGCCGGTGAAGTACATCAGTCCAACACCGTCACCCTGAGGCGGCCGCTTCTTCAGCGGCCCTCGAAGGGCGGCGGCCCGGCTGCATCGCGGCCGTACACCCTTCGAGGCTCACCTTGCGATGCGTCCGCATCGCAAACCTCGCACCTCAGGATGACGGGTTGGCATTGGGAGTGCTGCGATCGCAGAGGCGTCTCACACCTCAGAACAAGCTGCCCTGATCCACCGGCTTGGCCACACGCTTCGGCGCGGGCTTTGTGTCCGCCGCAGCCGACTTTGGCTGCGCGGGCGTGCGCTTCGTCGTTGGCGCCGGGCGATCCGCGTCCGCGGTTGCGCCCACGCGCCCATCGGCAAACTCGATCTCGAGCCGCGCATTCGGCCCGATGCTGTCGGCCGCATGCACGGGATGCCCCGCCTCGTCCCGCACCAGCGCGAAGCCGCGCGCGAGCACGCTGCGGTAGGACAGTGCGGACAGCAGCTTGCCGCTGTTCTCGACGCGAGCCTCTAGCCGCTGCAGCAACGTGACGAGCGCGCGGCCGGCGCGCTCGCTGAGGCGCTGCGTGCGCTCGCGCTGGCGGGCGATCGTGTTGCGCTGTGCCTGCGCATTGGAGAGTTTTGAGGCACGCAAGCGAACCTCGAGCCCGGCAAAGCGGTCGCGCCGACGCCGCAGCAACGAGCGCGCGGACAGGCCAAGCCGTTCGCCGCACACGGTGAGGCGGTGGTCGGCCTGAGAGATCTGGCCGTGCAGCACCCGCAGCGTCAGCTTTGAGCTTGCGGCGGTAAACCGGCGGAAATGCGCATGCGTGTTGGCCTTGAGGCAGCGGGGCAGGGACGCGCCCGCCGAATCCAGCCGCTGCCTGGGAATGGCGAGCAGATCGCCCGCCGCCGGCAGCGCGCGGGCGGCGGCGCGCAGCTCGCTGCGACGGCTTTCCTGGGCGCGCTGCCAATAGGCGCGGGTGCGGCGTCCGAGGTCGGCGACCTCGACGAACAATTCGCTGCGCACCGGCACCGCCATCTCGGCCGCCGCCGTCGGCGTCGGCGCGCGCTTGTCGGCGACGAAATCGATCAGCGTGATGTCGGTCTCGTGCCCCACCGCCGAGATCAGCGGGATCATGCTCTCGGCTGCCGCCCGCACCACGATCTCCTCGTTGAACGACCAGAGATCCTCCAGCGAGCCGCCACCGCGCGCGACGATCAGCACGTCGGGCCGCGGAATCTTGCCGCCCTCGGGCAGTGCGTTGAAGCCGCGGATGGCGGCCGCGACCTGCTCGGCCGAGCCGTCGCCCTGAACTTTCACCGGCCACACCAGCACGCGGCGGGGAAAACGGTCCTCCAGCCGGTGCAGGATGTCGCGGATCACCGCGCCGGTCGGTGATGTCACGACGCCGATCACCTCCGGCAACCACGGCAGCAGCTGCTTGCGCGCTTCGTCGAACAACCCTTCCGCGGCGAGCTTCTTCTTGCGCTCCTCCATCAGCGCCATCAGCGCGCCGATGCCGGCCGGCTCCAGCGCCTCGATCACGATCTGGTACTTCGAGGAGCCCGGATAGGTCGTGAGCTTGCCGGTGGCGATGACCTCGAGCCCTTCCTGGGGCTTGAAGCGCATCCGGCCGTGCACGCCCTTCCAGATCACCGCCTCGATCTTGGCGCTCTCGTCCTTGAGTGCGAAATAGCAATGGCCGGAGGAGTGGGCGCCGCGGAACCCCGAGATCTCACCGCGGACCCGGACATGGCCGTAGGTGTCCTCCACCGTCCGCTTCAGGGATTGGGAGAGCTCGGAGACGGTGAATTCAAACGCGTTGTTCAGTTGTTCCGCAGGCGGCATCTAGCAAGCGATTCGGCATGTTGGGGTCAGACCCGACGTTAAGGATTTTCGCCGCGCGGCGCCAATCCGGGGATTGATCTGGAGAGTACTCTGTATTATAGAGTTCTCTGTTGATTGATGAGTTTGAGGGAGGTGAGCCATGGCGATCCGGTTGCTGCGCGGCGTCTTGAGCGGCCTGAAATGGGCCCTGTGTGCGGTCGGCGGCGTGGCGCTGATCCTGACCGCGATGATCGCAACGCCGCTGGAGCGGCCGCCCGAGATGCGGTCGGTCTCCGACTCCGCCAAGGGGATCGACTGGTCCACCCTGCCGCCGCTGGAGCGCTTCCAGGCCCGCGACGGCACCTGGATCGGCTATCGCCATTACGCGGCCAAAGCGCTTTCAAGCGAAGTGGAAGCCGGTTCGCGTGAAGAAAACGCGTCAAAACAAGAATCTGGAGCCCGATCCCATCGGAACGGAAATGGCTCCGGGGGCCCGGCGGCAAGCCGCGGCGCGATCTTCATCCATGGCTCGTCCGGCTCCAGCGGCACCGTCAACCACGCGCTGACCCACGCGATCGCCGCGCGCGGGGTGGAGACCTGGGCGCTCGACATCCGCGGCCATGGCGGCTCCGGCACCCGCGGCGATATCGGCTATGTCGGCCAGCTCGAGGACGACCTCGTCGATTTCGTTGCCGAAGTTCGCAAGACCGCGCCGGATCTGCCGCTCACTCTGATCGGCCATTCCGCCGGCGCCGGTTTCTCGCTGCGCGTCGCCGCGACGCCGATCATGCAGGACATGTTCGTGCGCACCGTGCTGCTCGCGCCCTATCTCGGCTATGACGCACCGACCAACCGGCCGAACGCAGGCGGCTGGGCCAGTTTCAATGTCCCGCGCTTCTTCGGTCTGACGGCGCTGCGCAAGCTCGGCATCGACTGCTGTTCGCAGCTTCCGGTGCTGGCCCTGGCGGTGCCGCCGAGCTCGGCGAAGTACCTCGTCTCCATTTATTCCGATCGCCTGACGCGCAATTTCGCGACGCGCGGCTATCGCCTCGATCTGCCGGCAACCACGCGTCCGGTCACCATCTTCGGCGGCACTGATGACGAGATGATGATCTCGGAGAAATATGCGCAGACCGTGCAGGCGGTGAAGCCGTCGGTCGACGTCAAGGTCATTGACGGCATCAATCATATGGGCATCGTCACCCATCCGAAGGCGATTTCGGTGATCGCCGAGGACGTGGCAACGCGCGGGGGCGGTCAGTCATGATGCGGCTCGCAGGTGGCAGGGCAATCGCATATGGAGCACGATGCCGCCGCATTGGCACTGCGCTCCCTCCCCCGCTTGCGGGGGAGGGTTGGGGAGAGGGTTTTTCCGCGTTGGGGTTGTCGAGAATTTACCGAGTACGTCCCTGCGCGGTTCTTTCCTCCCGGGGATTGTCCCGTTGCGGAGGCACCCTCTCCCCAACCCTCTCCCGCAAGCGGGAGAGGGAGCCCAGTGCCGATGCCGCTGCGTTGTGCTCACCATACGCTGCGATGATGCCGGGTTGATGGGGACCGATATGATCGATAGCAAGCAAGCTGCGGAGTCCCTCGCCGACATCGACGACATCGTCCAGCGCCTGAAGCAATCGCAGCTCTATGAGCTGGCGAGCCTCGCCGCGGTCTGGTGGGGCGTCTTGGTGTTCGCAGCCAATCTCGTGACCTGGCTTTGGCCGATCTACGCGGTCTACGCCTGGGTTGCCGCGGATGTTTTCGGCGTCGGCGGCCTGATTGCACTTCGCGTGCTCGATCCGAAAAGCCACCCCTTTGGCGCCGGCGTCGGCATCAGGTTGTTCCTGGTATTCGCCCTGTTCTTCGCTTTCGGTTATTTCGTCACCAGCGTCGTCGGTCATTTTGGTCCGCGCCAGTTGGGGACGTTCTGGCCGATCTATTTCATGCTGTTCTACACACTCGCTGGGCTGTGGTTCGGCTACGCCTTCGTGGCGATCGGCCTCGGCATCACGGCGCTGACGCTGTTCGGCTTCTTCTACATCGGCGAGGCGTTCCCGCTCTGGATGGCCTTCGTCAATGGCGGTGGCCTGATCCTCGGCGGCCTCTGGATGCGGCGGATCTAGCGCATGCCCGGGCTCGACGACATCATTCCCCAGCCGGCAGCCAATACCCAGGAAGGAGCGCGCCCGTGATCGACAGCCATCAGTCTCCTGAAGCACTGAACGCCAATGAGCATGCCGTTCGTCGTGGGCAGCGGTCGCAGGTCTACCTGGTCGCGGGTCTCGTCCTGCTGATATGGGCCGTGATGCCGTTTGCCGACGATGTCCTGATGTGGTTCTGGCCGCGCTACGGGGCCTATTATTGGAACAGCTGGTTCGTGGTGAATGACGGGCTGTATTTCTGGTTTGCACTCTACGTCGTCTCGGCTCTCGGCCTCGTTGTTCTCGGCGCCTATCATCTTTCGAGAAACGGCATCCGCCTGTTCGACAGGCGCACTCTGCTGGCGCTCCTGCTGATCGCCGCCTTTGGCCTCGTCTGCTGCTACTTCGGCAGGTTCTCGCCGCGCCAGCAAACGGTGTTTTGGCAGGTCTACATCACGCTGGTCTACCTGACGGCGGGGCTTCGGTTCGGCTACGCCTTTGCACCGCTCGGCGCGACCATCATCGCGCTGACGCTGATCGGATATTTTTATATCCCGGGTGTACCGCTGTTGCCGTGGATGGCAGCCGTCAATGGCGGCGCGCTGGTCGCGGGGACCCTCTGGATGCGGCGGGGCTAGGCGTGGCGGAGCTCGACGACATCATCCACCAGCCACTGCGGCTGAAGATCATGGCGGCGCTGAACGCGCTGCCTGCGACCGCGGGGCTGGAGTTCGCGCGTCTGAAGAAGCTGACCGGCGCCACCGACGGCAATCTCGGCGCGCACATCGAGACCCTGGCGAAGGCGGGCTATGTGTCGGTGGAGAAGGCGTTCGTGGGCAAGAAGCCGCAGACGACGGTGACAGCCACCGCCGCCGGCCGCAGGGCGTTCGCGCGGCATGTGGCGACGTTGCAGGAGATTATTGCGGGGAAGCAGGCGTAGCGCCTGCGATGCCGATTACCCTCTGATCTGAGCCGGGAGGCAACCTGCGAGAAAGTGCTATCGCGTTAACCCTCAACCTTTGGCGGTGTGTTAGTAGTTCGGCGGGGGAGCTGACTGCATGGCAAAAAAGGAAGTCAAACTCGATCCTGACGACGGGCTCAATGTCAGCGAGGTCGGCCCATGGGCTACGGAAAAGCATGCACGGGTGCGGCAGTACATTGAGATTTCGAGTGCGACGCGGAAGAAGTACATCCCGCCGCCCGCCTGGCACGCTGGGGCCGCATACATCGAACTGTTCTCCGGCCCCGGTCGTTCGCTAATCAACGGCACCAAACGCATCATCGACGGGAGCCCGCTTGTCGCCTACAGGGCAGCGCAGCAGACAGTGCCCTTCACTGAGATGCATCTCAACGATCTCGACCCAAGCAACTCTGCTGCCGTGGAAAAGCGCCTTCGTGCACTCCGCGGGGAACCTGTTTGCTATAGCGCCCCAGCCGATGTCGCAGTTGACAAGATCGTCGCAGCGCTGAACCCGAGCGGACTGCACTTTGCCTTCTTGGACCCGTACAACCTCGAAGGCCTGTCTTTCGAGATCATCAGGAAGCTCTCGAAGCTGAAGGTGGACATGCTCATTCACGTTAGCGTGCAGGACCTCCAGCGCAACCTTGATGAATACAGCAAACAGGGTGGCGTGTTTGACACGTTTGCGCCGGGGTGGAAGGGACACGTCAACCAAAAACAGGCGATAGCGTCGTTCAGGGCGGCGCTGATGAAGTACTGGATCGACGAAATCTGCAAGCTCGGCACGACGCCTGCAAAGGGCGTAGAGTTGATCGTTGGTTCAAAGCGGCAGCGGCTATACTGGCTTGTGTTCGTCAGCGGACACAGCCTTGGTCGAAAGCTGTGGGAGGCGATCCGCGACCCGATGCGGCAGACAACGATGGATTTGTGATGGCTGACACCTCAATCGAGTGGACCGACGCGACGTGGAATCCAGTCGCTGGCTGCACGGTGCTCTCGCCCGGATGCACGAACTGCTACGCGATGCGCATGGCGGCGCGGCTGGATGCGATGGGCATGCCGAAGTATCAAGGTCTCACGCGCAAGAGCGGCAAGCGCGCCGTCTGGACCGGCAGGGTCAGGCTTGATCGCGCCGCGCTTGGCATCCCGGCAGGGTGGAAGAAGCCGCGCCGGATTTTCGTGAACTCGATGTCGGACATGTTTCACGATGGCGTGCCGCCGGAGTTCGTTGCGGCTGTCTGGCACACGATGCAGGCGACGCCGCAGCACACGTATCAAATTCTTACCAAACGGCCGGATCGGATGGCCGTCATCACCGCATCATTGCCGGTACTGCCAAACGTATGGCTCGGTACGAGCGTCGAGAGCGCAGACTATCTCGGGCGCCTTGACGAACTTCGCAAGGTCCGTGCTGCCGTCAGGTTTGTCTCATTTGAACCCTTACTCGGTTCGGTGGCTAATGCCGATCTAAAAGGCATTCAGTGGGCCATAGTCGGTGGCGAGAGCGGACCGCGTTCCCGTCCGATGGCCGAGCAGTGGGTCGCGGAGATTGAGGCGGCATGTCGCAAGGCGCGGACGGCCTTTTTCTTCAAGCAGTGGGGCGGCGTTCGCAAAAAGAGCACCGGCAGGCACTATCGCGGCCGCACGTTCGACGAAATGCCGCGCGCCGTCGCGATGTAGTGATTCGTCGTGGCAAGAGGGCGTCGCTTACAGGCTCACATAAGCCTGGCCGTCTTCGCCAAGCCAACCATGACTTCGTGGCTGATCCTTGCGCTGTTAGTGGCTAAGCACGGTTTTCCGTCACTTTGCATCCACCTTTTGGCCCCCACAGCTTTGGCAAACGCGGCTGCTTCTTCCTTTTCCGCGATCATAACGATCTGCTCGGCCCCGCCGCTCTTGATCGTGTAATCACACTTGATGGCCTTCGCCATTGCCTTCGTCACCGCGTTCGGTGTGGGAAATTCCTTTCCATCCTTAGTCATGATCGGCCCCTTCACGCGCTTACGCAGTTCGAGGTAATCACTGAAGTAAATGGTCACGCAGAAACGTGTCTTATGCGTATCAATGAACTTGTTCCACTGAACGTTTGGCACTCTGGGCTCCACAATTGGAATGGTCACGCGAAATGGAACGCGACTACAACCGAGTAGTTGAACGTCGTCAATAGAAGCCCGTGCTTCCTCGCGGGAGAAGCGACAGCGGCAGGCGCATAGGAATGACGGGGAGTGTTGGGCATCCCCCTTGAGAACCGCCCCGATTCGTGCGACCTCCGGCCCCCAGCAAACCCCTTATTCTGAGCCTTCGATGCACATTCTCCTGCTCGGTTCCGGCGGTCGCGAACATGCCCTGGCGTGGAAGATCGCAGCCTCCCCCCTGGTGACCAAGTTCTGGTGCGCGCCCGGCAATGCCGGCATCGCGCGGGAGGCGGAATGCGTGGCGCTCGACGTCGCCGACCATGCGGCGGTGATCGAGTTCTGCAAGACGAACAAGGTCGAGCTCGTGGTGGTCGGGCCGGAGACGCCGCTGGCCGCCGGCATCGTCGACGACCTCACCGCCGCCGGCATCAAGGCGTTCGGCCCGAGCAAGATCCCGGCCCAGCTCGAAAGCTCCAAGGGTTTTACCAAGGCGCTGTGCACCGAATTCGGCATTCCGACCGGCGCCTACAAGCGCTTCACCAACGCCAAGGACGCGCGCGACTACGTCCAGAGCCAGGGCGCGCCGATCGTCGTGAAGGCCGAC
The DNA here is from genome assembly GCF_014198235.1 of Bradyrhizobium sp. ERR14. Classification (NCBI taxonomy): domain Bacteria; kingdom Pseudomonadati; phylum Pseudomonadota; class Alphaproteobacteria; order Hyphomicrobiales; family Nitrobacteraceae; genus Bradyrhizobium; species Bradyrhizobium sp. ERR14. The sequence goes on from NZ_JACIHD010000014.1 coordinate 49,516, forward strand.
GGCCTTGCCGCCGGCAAGGGCGTCGTCGTCGCCAAGACCGTGCGCGAGGCCGAAGACGCCATCGCCATGATGTTCGAGGGCGCGTTCGGCGAGGCCGGCGCTGAGGTCGTGATCGAGGAGTTCTTGCCGGGCCGCGAGATCAGCTTCTTTGCGCTGTGCGACGGCGAGACCGCCATTCCGCTGGCCTCCGCGCAGGACCACAAGCGCGTATTCGACCACGACGTCGGACCGAACACCGGCGGCATGGGCGCCTATTCGCCGACGCCTTTGGTGACGCCCGCGATCCACGACGCGATCATGGCGAAGATCATCTTGCCGACGGTATCAGGCATGAAGCAGCGCGGCACGCCGTTCCGCGGCGTCCTCTACGCCGGCATCATGCTGACGACGCAGGGGCCAAAGCTGTTCGAGTTCAACGTCCGCTTCGGCGATCCCGAGTGCCAGGTGCTGATGCTGCGCATGATGTCGGACATCGTGCCGGCCTTCCTCGCCGCCTGCGACGGCCAGCTGAAGAATTTCGATCTGCGCTGGCATCCGGACTCCGCGCTCACGGTGGTGATGGCGGCGAAGGGTTATCCCGGCGACTACCAGAAGGGCACGCGGATCGACGGGCTCGATGACGCCGCGAAGGTGGACACCGTCGAGATCTTCCACGCCGGCACGGTCGAGAAGGACGGCGCGATCCTCGCCAATGGCGGCCGTGTGCTCAATGTCTGCGCGCTCGGCAAGACCGTGACGGAGGCGCAGAGCCGTGCCTATCAGGCCATCGACCGCATCAACTGGCCCGAGGGCTTCTGCCGCCGCGACATCGGCTGGCAGGCGGTGGAGGCGGAGAAGGCCAAGGGCTGAGAAGCAGCTGACAAGAACCGGCTCACGATCCCGGACGGCGCTCAAAGCGCGCCAATCCGAGAATCTCGAGGGCTTGTGTCACCGCGCCGCCATATCGACATTCCAGAATGTGCAATCAGCTGTTGGGGTTAATAGCCCCGCCGATGATACCGCTACTGTGCATGGGGTTGTTTTCGCAATTTTAGGTGTCGGGGCCGGCCCCGACTGACCCTTTAAAGGATGCAGAAAGATGTCCGATCTCGCCGACCTCTATCCGGATTTTGCCGCCGAATGGATCAATACCTCCTTCGGCCGCATCTTCGCCCGCGTCGGCGGCAGCGGGCCGCCGCTGCTGCTCCTGCACGGCTTCTCCGAGACCCATGTGATGTGGCACCAGGTCGCGCCTGAGCTGGCCAGGCACTTCACGCTGATCATCGCCGATTTGCCGGGCTACGGCTGGTCCGACATGCCCGAGAGCGATGCGCTGCACATCCCCTACAGCAAGCGCGCCATGGCCAAGGCGATGGTGGAAGTGATGGAGCGGCTCGGTCACGTGCACTTCGCGCTGGCCGGCCACGACCGCGGCGGCCGCGTCTCCTACCGCCTTGCGCTCGACCATCCCGGCCGGCTGTCGAAGCTCGCGGTGCTCGATATCCTGCCGACCTATAATTACTGGGAGCGGATGAACCGCGCCTACGCGCTGAAGATCTACCACTGGACCTTCCTGGCGCAGCCCTATCCACTGCCGGAGACGCTGATCTCTGGCAATGGCGAGTTCTTCCTGCGCTTCAAGATGGCGAGCCAGACCAAGTCGAGGACGCTGGAGGCCATCGACCCGCGCGCGCTCGAACATTACCTCGCCCCGTTCCGCGATCCCGCCCGCGTGCATGCGATGTGCGAGGACTACCGCGCCGGCGCCTATTTCGACTACGACCTCGACAAGGCCGATTTCGAAGCCGGCAAGAAGATCACCATTCCGATGCTGGCGCTGTGGGGCAATGCCGGCGTGGCCCAGGCCGCGGCGACGCCGCTCGACACCTGGCAGCAATGGGCGACGAACGTGGTGGGCATGCCGGTGGATTCCGGGCACTTCCTGACCGAGGAGAATCCCGACGTGACGGCAGAGGCGCTGCGCGAGTTCTTTTCGGGCTGACGATCTTGTAGCCCGGATGGAGCGAAGCGAAATCCGGGTCTGTCAACGCCGCGACACTGTCCCGGATTGCGCTTCGCTCCATCCGGGCTACGACTGCCCTACCTTCGCTCCCGAAAGAACTCCTTGAGCAGCCGCGCCGCCTCGCTCTCGCCGACCCCGGAATAGACGTCCGGCGCGTGATGGCAGGTCGGCGAGGCGAAGAACCGCACGCCTGATTCCACCGCGCCGCCCTTGGGGTCGGCAGCGCCGTAATAGAGGCGCCTCACCCTTGCAAACGAGATCGCGCCCGCACACATGGTGCAGGGCTCCAGCGTCACGTAGAGGTCGCAGTCCACGAGGCGCTCGCTGCCGGTCTTCCTGGCCGCCTCGCGCAGCGCAACGATTTCGGCATGGCCGGTGGGGTCGCGGTCGGTCAGCGTCCGATTGGCGGCGGTGGCAATGACCTCGTCATTGCGGACCACCACGCAGCCGATCGGAACTTCGCCCGCTTTTCCGGCATTTTCGGCCGCCAGAAGCGCCAAATCCATGAAAGAGGGGGCTTTCAAGCCTCGTATCATCCGAAGAAACCTGCTAGTAGCTGCGCCTTCAGCAGAAGTGCTTACCGGTTTTGCCTGGGCATGCGGCTCCGAACGAGCGCGCACAATGCTCAACGGCCACCCCCTTGAGTGAGATCATTCATGCCTCGCGACAGCGACAAAGACAACGATTCCCGCGGCCGGCGAGGCCCGCCCAAAGGCGGCCGTTCCGGCAAGGCGCGCGGCCCCGAGAAGAAGTTCGCCAAGCGCGGTTTTGAGGGCAAGAGCGAGGGCAGGGGCGATCGCGACAGCCGCCCGCCCCGCGAGGGTAAACCGTTCCGCCGCCGCGAGGAGGGCGATGCCCCGCGCCGCGATTTTTCCGACCGTCCCCGCTTCAAGCGCGATGACCGCGGCGGTGAGGGTCGTGGCGAGCGCAGCTTCAAGCCGCGCGGCGACCGTCCGTTTTCCGATCGCTCTTCGCGTGATGGCGAGAAGCGCCCATTCAAGCCGCGTGGTGATCGTCCGTCCTATGGCCGCGACGACCGTCCGCCGCGCAGCCGGGACCGTGCCGATTCCCGTCCCGCCGGCCGGTTCGGCGACAAGAAATTCGGTGACAAGCGGCCCTACGCGCCGCGTGGCGATCGTCCGGAACGCAAGTTCGACAGCGAGCGGAAGTTTTCGCGGGGCGGTCCTGATCGCGACCGCGGCGAGCGCGGTGATTCCAAGCCGTGGCAGAAGCGCGACGACCGTCCGCGTGGCGATCGTCCGCCGCGCAAGGATTTTGGCAAAGGCCCGCGCAAGGATTTCGGCGGCCGTGATCGCGGCGAGGACAAGCCCTGGCAAAAGCGCGAAGGCGGCGAGGACCGTCCGCGCTTCTCGCGCTCGCGCGACGATCGCGCATCGGGTGATCGTCCGTTCCGCGAGCGGCCCAAATTCGATCGGCCCCGCGAGGATCGTCCAAAGTTCGATCGGCCCCGTCGCGACGGCGATGGCGACCGCGGCGGGCGCGGCGGCGACCGGCCGAAATTCAACCGTCCGCGCGAGCGGTCGGAAGGCCGTTCCGATTGGCACGAGCATCCGCGCAGCGAAGGCCGTTTCGGCGATCGCCCGCGCCGTGACAATGAGGACGACAGCAGGATCTTCGAGAAACGCCCCGCCTTCGGCGGCCGCGGCGCCTATCGCGAGCGGGACCGCGATTTCGACCGCCGGCCCCGCCGGGAGGAAGAGCCGAAGCCGAAGAAGGCCGGCGAGCGCATCGCGAAAGCGCTGGCCCGCGCGGGCCTTGCCTCGCGCCGCGATGCCGAGGAGATGGTCACGCAGGGCCGCGTCACCGTCAACGGCCGGGTGATCAACTCGCCGGCGCTCGACATCACAAAGAACGACGTCGTCCTGGTCGATGGCAAGCCGTTGCCGGAGCGCGAGCGCACGCGGCTGTTCCTGTATCACAAGCCGCGCGGACTGATGACCACGCATGACGACCCCGAGGGTCGTCCGACCGTGTTCGACAACCTGCCCGAAGGCCTGCCGCGCCTGATCTCGATCGGCCGGCTCGATTTCAACACCGAAGGCCTGCTGCTGCTGACCAACGACGGCGGCCTCGCGCGCACGCTCGAGCTGCCCGACACCGGCTGGCTGCGCCGCTATCGCGTTCGCGCCCATGGCGACGTCACCCAGGCGCAGCTCGACGAGCTCAAGAACGGCATCGAGGTCGAGGGCGTCAAATACGGTCCGATCGAAGCGACGCTGGAGCGCGATCAGGGCGCCAATGTCTGGCTGGTGTTCGCGATCCGCGAAGGCAAGAACCGCGAGGTGCGCAATGTCTGCGCTCATCTCGGGCTCGAGGTGAATCGGCTGATCCGGGTCTCCTACGGTCCGTTCCAGCTCGGCGAGGTGCCCGAAGGTCAGGTCGAGGAGATCCGCTCGCGCGTGCTGCGCGACCAGCTCGGCGACAAGGTGATCGAGAAGTCGGGTGCGCAGTTCGACGTGCCGCAGAAATCTTCTGCAGGTGATGACGAGAAGAAGCCCACCAGCAAGCGTGCCGTCATCAACGACCGCAAGGGCCGCCGCGTGCTGGTGCAGCGCACCGGCAGCGAGGAGGCGCGCGAGCGCAACGAGGAAGAGGCCAACGGCTACGGCCCGCCGCGCCGTCCCAAGCGCGGCTATCACGGCAAGCGCGACCTGACGCCGCGGGAGGACTAGCTTGCGCGTCGTCGGCGGCAGGCTGAAGGGGCGCAATCTCGCCTCACCGTCCTCGCGCGACATCCGCCCCACGGCGGACCGCTTGCGCGAGTCCGTCTTCAACATCCTCGTGCACGCCTATGACGATCCGATTGCGGACGCGCGCGTGCTCGATCTCTTCGCCGGTACCGGGGCGCTCGGCATCGAGGCGTCGTCGCGCGGCGCGAAGTTCACGCTGTTCGTCGACAATGGCGCCGAGGCGCGGGCGCTGCTGCGCAATAACGTCGAGTCGCTCGGCCTCGGCGGCGTGACCAAAGTGTATCGCCGCGATGCGACCGATCTTGGCCCGGCGCATCCCGTCGAGCCGTTCTCGCTCGCGTTCCTCGATCCGCCCTACGGCAAGGGCTTTGCCGAGAAGGCGCTGGCAAGCTTGCGCGATGGCGGCTGGCTCACGCCCGGCGCGCTGCTGGTGGTGGAAGAGGCGAAGGCCGCGCAGTTCGCGGCGCCGGAAGGATACGAGGAATTGGAGCGGCGGGCGTATGACGACACGGAGTTCGTGTTTTTGCGTAGGGCGGATTAGCGAAGCGTAATCCGCCGTCGGCTCGTTCCGCGGGGGTAAAGGCGGCGGGTTACGCTACGCTAACCCGCCCTACGAAGCTCATCGCGCCGAACAGCCTTACTGCCGTAGGGTGGGCAAAGCGGAGCGTGCCCACCACCTGTCTCGATCATGCGCAGATCGTGGGCACGGCGCTTTGCGCCTTTGCCCACCCTACGGCACCTTCACCACGGCACCGTCACCTTCGCCCGAACAGCTTCTCCACATCGCTGAGCTTCAGCTCGACATAGGTCGGCCGGCCGTGGTTGCACTGGCCGGAGTTCGGGGTTTCCTCCATCTCGCGGAGCAGGGCGTTCATCTCTTCCGGCCGCAGCCTTCGGCCGGCGCGCACCGAGCCGTGGCAGGCCATGGTCGCCGCGACATGCATCAGGCGGCGCTCGAGCGGCAGCGCCTCGTCCCACTCGGCCATGTGCTCCGAGAGATCGCGCAAGAGGCCGCCGGCATTGGTCTTGCCGAGGAGCGAGGGCGTCTCGCGCACCGCGACCGCACCGGGGCCGAAGGATTCGATGGCGAGGCCGAACGAGGCGAGCTCCTCGCTGCGCTCCAGGAGGCGCTCCACCGTCGCCTCGTCCATCTCGACGATCTCGGGAATGAGGAGGATCTGCCGCTGCACGCCGTTCGCCGCCAGCGAGGCCTTCAGCCGCTCATAGACAATGCGCTCATGCGCGGCATGCTGGTCGACGATGATCAATCCGTCGCGGGTCTGCGAGACGATATAGGTCTCGTGGATCTGCGTGCGCGCGGCGCCAAGCGGACGATCGATGAGGTCAGCGACCGGTTGCGTCTCGAACCGCACGTCCGCGCTGGGCGCACCGACGTCGAAGGCGGCCTGCGCGCGCTCGGCGAAAGCGGGTGCGGCCGATCCTTCGAAGGACGGCATCGGCGCGACCGGGGCGGACGGCGAAGCCCGCCAGTCCCAGCTTGCGGGACGCGGCGGCGTGAAGGCCGGCCGGAACGCGGACAACGCGCTCTCGCCGCTGTTGGCGGCGGTGCGACGCCCCTCACGCGCGAGACCTTCCTTCAATCCGTGCACGATCAGCGCGCGGACGAGGCCGGCGTTGCGGAAGCGCACTTCGGTCTTGGCCGGATGGACGTTGGCATCGACCTCGCGTGGGTCGAGCGTAACGAACAGCGCAAGCACGGGATGCCGGTCGCGTGGCAAATAGTCGGCATAGGCTCCGCGCACCGCGCCGAGGATCAGCTTGTCGCGGACCGGGCGGCCGTTGACGAAGAGATACTGCCCGAGCGCGTTGGCCTTGGTCAGCGCAGGTGCAGCGGCATAGCCGGCGACGACGACGCCCTCGCGCTCGGCATGGACCTCGAAGGCATGGCTGCGAAACTCAGCGCCCAGGATGTCGCCGAGCCGCGTCAGGCGGCCGGCGGCGCCGGGCAGCGCGGCAGCCCAGGTCACCGGTGCGCGCTCCTCGCCCGCCAGCGTGAAGGCGATATCGGGCCGCGCCATCGCGAGGCGCCGCACCACCTCGCGGATGGCTTCCGCCTCGGTGCGGTCGGTCTTCAGGAATTTCAGCCGGGCCGGCGTCGCATAGAAGAGGTCGCCAACCTCGACGCGGGTGCCATGCGCCAGCGCCGCCGGCATGATCTCGGACTTCTCGCCGCCCTCGACCGTGAGCGCCCAGGCGTGCGGCTCACCCGCATGCCGGGTGGTGATGGACAGTCGTGCCACCGAGCCGATCGAGGGCAGCGCCTCGCCGCGGAACCCGAGCGTGCGGATCTGGAGCAGATCCTCGTCGTCAAGCTTGGAGGTGGCGTGGCGCTCGACCGCGAGCGCGAGGTCTTTCGCGGTCATGCCGCCGCCGTCGTCGGTGATGCCGATCCGGCGCCGCCCGCCGCCATCGGTGAAGACGTCGATCCGGCTCGCGCCGGCATCGATGGCGTTTTCGACCAGCTCCTTGACCACGCTCGCCGGACGCTCGACCACCTCGCCGGCGGCGATGCGGTTGACGACCTGTTCTGGAAGCTGGCGGACGGGCATGAGATTCTGATCTGGATTCGCGGACAGCGCTATTCTAGGCCGTGTTGCGTCAAAAGCATGTGTTGGGCAACAGCCGTGTGGCCGCCTGGGGAAGAGGGCTACCTATCGCATTGAAGACATTGAGCGTTCGAGAAAATTGCGCAGGCCGGCACCTGCCGACATCCGACGACGGTCCGGATTGTGAGGCGTCGGGCAGCGGTGTAGCATCGTGAAAAAATGGCAACAGGACGGGAGGACGCCATGTGCCATCTCTTCGCGCATCAGCCCCAACGCGATTACGAATCCCAGACCCGTTCTTTAAGGATCGATGGCCATTGCACCTCGATCCGGCTGGAAATGGCGTTCTGGGACACGCTGGAGGAGATCGCGGCCAGGGAGGCCATGAGCCTCGGCAAGTTCCTGACGACGCTCTACAACGAGGTGCTCGACCATCATGGCGAGGTCAACAATTTCGCCTCGCTGCTGCGGTGTTCGTGTTTGATCTATCGCTCGAAGAGCATGGCGACGGTGCCGGAGTTTAAGGCGACGGTGGCGCCGATTCTCGATGCGGCGGAATAGTCGCCCCACTCTCGGCGTCGTCCCGGCGAAAGCCGGGACCCATACCGCGTGATCTATCGATTGCGGAAGGTCGGAGTACCGAACTGCCAATTTCCGCCAAACTGCTCCCTGTGGTTATGGGTCCCGGCGTTCGCCGGGACGACACCTGAGTGTGGATACGCAATCCCTCCTCAACGTCGTCCTGGCGAGCGACGCCAACGTACGATCAAATCTCCTTCTTCTGCATCGCGCCCGCGATGTAGTCCGCCTGCCGGATCGCCAGCGCGACGATGGTCAGCGTCGGGTTGCACGCCGCGCCGCTGGTGAACTGGCTGCCGTCCGAGACGAACAGGTTCTTGACGTCGTGGCTCTGTCCGAACTTGTTGACCACGCCGTCGCGCGGCTTCTCGCTCATCCGGTTGGTGCCGAGATTGTGGGTGCTCGGATAGGGCGGCGTCGGATAGGTCACGGTGGCGCCGACGGCGTCGTAGACCGCAGCGCCCTGTTTGTAGGCGTGCGCGCGCATCGCGAGATCGTTGGGATGATCGTCGAAATGCACACTCGCGACCGGCTGCCCGAACTTGTCCTTCACGCGAGGGTCGAGCGTGATGCGATTGGTCTCCTGCGGCATGTCCTCCCCGACCAGCCACATGCCGGCCATCCTGGGATAACCGTCGAGCGCTGACGTGAACGAGCGTCCCCAGGCGCCGGGATTGAGGAACGCCGCCATGAACGGCAGCCCGATCGATAGCGTCTCCATCTCGTAGCCGCCGACGAAGCCGCGCTTCGGGTTGTTGGCGGCTTCATCGCGGATGATGCCGGCCATGGTGGTGCCGCGATACATGTGCACTGATTTCTCGAACACGGCATAGACGCTGCCGGTCATGTGCCGCATGTAGTTGCGGCCGACCTGGCCCGATGAATTGCCGAGGCCATCGGGGAACATGGTGGAGGCGCTGTTGAGCAGGAGCCGCGGGCTCTCGATCGAATTGCCGGCGACCGCGACGATGCGCGCCTTCTGGCGCTGCATCGCGCCGCTCTCGTCGGCGTAGACGACGCCGGTGACCTTGCCGCCGGCATCATGCTCGATCTTGATCGCCATGCTGCTCGGTCGCACTTCGAGATTGCCGGTCGCCTCGCCCTTCGGGATCTCGGTGTAGAGCGTCGACCATTTCGCGCCGGATTTGCAGCCCTGGAAGCAGAAGCCGATCTGCTGGCAGGCGCCCCGGCCGTCGCGCGGCTGGCTGTTGATCGCCATATTGCCGGTGTGCACCGTCTTGTAGCCGAGCTTCCTGGCGCCGGCTTCCAGCACCTTGAAATTATTGTTGCCGGGAAGGCCGGGAATGCCGTTGGTGCGGGTCACGCCCATCTTGTTCTCGGCCTTGGCGTACCACGGCTCCATCTCGGCGAGCGTGACCGGCCAGTCCAGGAGGTTGGCGCCGGGAAGGTTGCCGTAGGTGCTCTTCACCCTGAACTCGTGCTCATCGAAGCGCAGCGAGGCGCCGGCCCAATGGGTCGTCGAGCCGCCGACCGCCTTGACGATCCAGGCGGGAAGGCCGGAAAAATCCTTGGCGACGCGCCACGTGCCCGACGTGGTGCGCGCATCGGTCCAGGCAAGCTGGGAAAAACTCTCCCACTCGTCGTTGACGAAGTCGTGGTTCTCGATGCGGGGACCCGCTTCGAGAATGACCACCTTGACGCCCTTCTGCGCGAGCTCGTTGCCCAGCGTGCCGCCGCCGGCACCGGAGCCGACGATCACCACAACGCTGGAGTCGTTCAGATCGAATTTTGCCATATGCGTTCTCCTGAACCGTTGGGGTGGGTCTCAAGCCTTCGGCAGCCAGTCGATGTCGGCGAAGCCACGGTTGATGTAGCCGCCGTGCTCGGCGGAGGAGCCCTCGTAGCCGAACCGCGGCCAGACCTCTTTCTGGTTGTAGAGCGACACGATGAGGTCGCCGCGCACCTTCTGGAAGAAGTCGCTTCCCTCGATCTCCTTCAAGAGCACCACACGGTCGGCTTCCCATGGCACTTCGACATAGGGCACCTTGTGGCGATCCCGTGCATTCTGATCGAGCCGCGTGATGCCATCGCTGATCAGCGACTTGACGGCGGGATCCTTCGCCGCCTTGCCGTCCCACGGCTTGACCGCGGTGATGTAGTAGCTGTCGCCGAGCACGTCGTGCGGATAGATGTCGCGCGCGACTTTCAGCAGTGTCTTCATCGTCGCGGGCGAGAGTGCGCTGGCATCATCGGCCCACGCATCTTCGATGCTCACAGTGACGCTGGTCGCGACGGCTACGACCGGCACGGCGGTCGCTGCGCCCTTGAGAAAGACGCGGCGGCTGTGCTTGCTTCGACGATCGACCTCTCTCATGGCATTCCTCCGTGGATTTTTATGATTTGGACCTTTGTGTCAGCCGAACCGTCCGCCCCGCTGGATCACCTCGATCTTGTAGCCATCGGGATCGCTGACGAAGAAGAAGCGCGCCAGCGTCCTGCCGTCGTGCTTGAAATCGCGTAAGGGCCCCGGCGCGAGCTTCTCGCGCTCGAAGCGGGCATGTTCGGCCTCGAGATCCTCGACCACGACGGCGAGATGGCCGTAGCCGTCGCCGAGCTGGTACGGCTCCTTGCGATCGAAATTCACCGTCAGCTCGACCTCGAAAGGTGAGGAGGGATGACGCAGATAGATCAGGGCAAAGTCCGCGAATTTCAGATGGTCGGCGACTTCGAGGCCGAAGGCTCGCCGGTAGAAGTCGAGCGAGCGCGCCTCGTCGAGCACGCGGATCATGGAATGGACCGGCTTTGCCACTCAGTTCTGCCCCTTCAGGTAAGCGATGATGGCGGCGCGCGTCTCCGGCTTGCCTTGCCGGTAGGCCATGACGACGCCGGGAATGACGGCTTGCGGATTGGTCAGCCAGGCGTCGAGCCGGGCTTCGTCCCAGGTGAAATCTGCGTTGGCGAGGCCTTGCGAATACCGAAAGCCTTCGACCTTGCCGGCGGGCTGGCCCACGACCTTGAGCAGCGGCGGTCCCTGGCGCGCCGGCTCCGACAGGTTCGTGGTGTGGCACGCCGCGCATTGTTGCTTGAAGAGTGTCGCACCGTCCGGCGGCTTTGCGGCCGGCAAAGGCATCTGTGCGTCGGCAACCCGCACCACCAGCACCATCGCGGTGCACAATCCCAGCACGAACGCGCGCATCGTCTAGAGCCGCCCATCGACATCAACCTGCGCAAACTCTAGGCGGCGTCAGATGGGCGGTGGTAGTAGCGGGCTGTTTCGTTGCGCGCGGAGATGCTCGTGATGCGCAGTGTTCCGCGCTGCCTTATATGCGGAGCACAATTCCGCGAAACCGCCGTCAAATCCCTAAACGATCACCACACCATGCGCATTGCATGACGATTGCGCCGCTCGAATTCTCGACGCGATGCAATGGTCCGGTACAGACGAGCGGCGTGAAAGCCGCCGAGCCATTCGTCGCGAAACAATCCAGGAGAAATGGATGAAGTTGGTGAAGACCTCGATGATCGCATGCGCTCTGTCGGCTCTCATTGCGACGCCCGTTCTCGCGCAAAGCGCGCCCCCCACCGCCAAGCCCGGCGGCACCGTGCAGAGCAAACCCATGCAAGGCAGCACGATGGGCAGCGGCGACGAGGAGATGAATGCTCAGCCGGGCGCGGCGGGCGAGAAGACCGGGATGAAATCGACCAAAGGCACCAGGGGCACGGTCGGCACCACGGGTAGCGCTGCGCACAAGGGAACGGCCGACGATGCCACGACAGGCGGCGCAGCCCCTTCCAAGCGTTACTAGTCTCGCCGGTGAAACGGCAAAACTCCGGTCGCCCAGCGGCCGGAGTTTTTTGCCGCGCTAATTAGTCGTCGAAGCGCCCGCCGCGTCCGGCCTTGACGTCGCTGCGGCGCTTCTTGCCCTCGAGCCGGCGTTGCTTTGAGCCAAAAGTCGGCTTTGTCGCCCGCCGCGGCTTTGGCCGTACCATGGCTTCGCGCAGCATCTCCGTGAGGCGGTCGATGGCATCCTGGCGGTTGCGCTCCTGGGTGCGGAAGCGCTGCGCCTGGATCACGATCACGCCGTCCTTGGTCATGCGCTGACCGGCGAGGCGGGCGAGCCGGATCGCCGCATCCTCCGGCAGGGTCAGCTTGCGCGCGTCGAAGCGCAACTGCGCCGAGGTCGCGACCTTGTTGACGTTCTGCCCGCCCGGGCCGGAGGCGCGGACAAAGCCGATCTCGATGTCGTCCTCGTCGATGACGAGATCGCGGGATATCCGCAGCATGATGGCACCATTCGTGATGTCCGGACATATCGCGGACGTCTGCGTTGGGCAATGGTGCTTGGTGGAAACGCAAATGGCCGGGCGAGCCCGGCCATTTCAGGACATCTGAGAGGGACGTCAGTTCGACTTCGTCGCCGGAGCCGCGGAGGGCTGCGCCGCGGCCTGGGGGGCGCGGCCGACGACGACGGTCAGGAGGCCCTGGCCCCAGAGACGCTTGGCGGCGGCTTTGGCGTCGTCCAGCGTCACGGCGTCGACGATGGCGTTGCGCTTCTCGATATAGTCGATCGGCAGCTTGTCCTGCTGGTACTGCAGCAGCGCCTGGGCCAGCTTGGAGGAGGTATCGAGCGCCAGCATCTGCGAGCCCTTGAGGTAGGACTTGGCCTCGTCGAGCTCCTTCTGCGTCGGGCCTTCCTCGGCGATCCGGCGCACTTCCTTTTCAATGGCATCGATGGTGTCGCCGGCGCGGTCGGCGCGCGTGCCGGTATTGCCGATGAACACCGCCGAATGCTCCATCCAGAGCAGCGCTTCATAGACCGAATAGGCAAGGCCGCGCTTCTCGCGGACCTCGCGATAGAGCCTGGAAGACAATCCGCCGCCACCGAGGATGTGATTGACGACATAGGCCGCCATGAAGTTGGGATCGCTACGCTTCACGCCGGGGCCGCCGAAAGTGATCACGGTCTGCGGCACGTCGAGGGTCACGAAGGCGCGCTGCGGCGGTTTTGCAGCCTCGACGTCGGGGACCGGCGTGAGGTTGGCCTTGGCGGGCAGGCTGCCGAAGGTGTGGTCGAGCAGCTTGCCGAGCGTCGCCGGATCGACGTCGCCGACGACTGCGATCTTCAGCCCGTCCTTGGCGAGGACCCGTCCGACATAGTCCTTCATGTCCGCGATCGTGATGGTCGGCACGCTGTCGAGGTTGCCGTTGCTCTGCCGGCTGTAGGGATGATCGCCGAAGGCGACCTCCAGGAATTTGCGGCTCGCCAGCGAGGTCGGATTGGTGGTCTCGCGGCGCAGGCCCGAGACGACCTGCGAGCGGATGCGCTCGACATCGGCGGGGTCGAAATGCGGCGAGGTCAGCGCGCTCCGCAAGAGGTCGAAGGCCTCGTCCTTGTTGTCGCGCAGCATGCGCAGGCTGCCGCGGAAAGTGTCGCGGGTGGCGCTGAAGGAGAGCTCGATGGCGCGGCGGTCGAGCCGCTCGTGGAAGGTCTTGGAGTCGAGATCGCCGGAGCCTTCGTCGAGGAGATCGCCGACCAGATTGGCGACGCCCGGCTTGTCCTTGGGATCCTGCGCCGAGCCGCCGGCAAAGGAATATTCCATGGCGATCAGCGGCACGGTTGCGTCCTGCACGAACCAGGCCTCGATACCACCCGGCGAGACCAGGTGCTGGATCTTTGCGGCCGCCTGCGACGGCGAGATGGCGGCGAGGGAAAGCGCAGCGCCCGTGACAAACGAGAAGGCAACGCGTCTAAGGAAAGGATAGGTCACGAACGCTTCTCCTCGCGCTTGGTGGCGGCAGTGTCCTTGATCAGATAGCCCGTCACCGAGCGCTTCTTCTCGAGCCATTTCTGCGCGACCGCACGGACCTGCTCGGCGGTGACCGCGCGGATGCGATCGGGCCAGCTCCTGATGTCCTCGATCGACAGGCCGGTGGTCAGCGCGCCGCCATACCAGCGTGCCAGCACCGCCTGGTTGTCCTGGGCGTAGATCGCTTCCGCGATGAGCTGGGTCTTGACCCGCTCCAGATCCTCGGCGCGGATCGGGTTCTGCGCGACATTGGCGATGACGCCGTCGACGGCCTGCTCGACCTCTGCGAAGCTGACGCCGGGTTTCGGTGAGGCAGAGATCGCGAACTGGGTCGGGTCGAGCGAGATGCTCGAATAGCTGGCATTGGCGGAGACTGCGAGCGGCTTGTCGACGACGAGGGCGCGGTAGAGATAGGAATTGCTGCCGCTGCCCATCAGCTGCGCCAGCACGTCGAGGGCCGCGCTCTCGCCGGCCGCGGCCGTGGTTGCCGAGGGCACCAGATAATAACGCCGCATGCTCGGCTGCTCGACGCGCGGGTCGGCCAGCGTGACGGTGCGCGGGGCGGCGGGCTCCGGCTCCTGCGGACGGACGCGCCGCGCCGGGATGGCTGATTGGGCCGGGATGGAGCCGAAATTGCGCTCGACCAGTGGACGGATGTCGGCGGCCTCGACGTCGCCGGCGATCACCAGGATCGCGTTGTTCGGCGCATAGAAGCGGCGGTAGAAGGCGAGCGCGTCCTCGCGGTCGAGCTTCTCGATCTCCTGGTGCCAGCCGATCACCGGACGGCCGTAGGGATGATTGAGATAGAGCGCGGCCATGATCTGCTCGTTCAGCCGCGCGTCCGGATTGTTGGCGACGCGCATATTGTATTCTTCGAGCACGACGTCACGCTCGGGCAGCACGTTCTCGTCCTTGAGGATGAGGCCGGTCATGCGATCGGCCTCGAACTCCATCATGGTCGGCAGCTGCTCTTTCGGCACGCGCTGGTAATAGTTGGTGTAGTCGACCGAGGTCGAGGCGTTCTCGTTGCCGCCGACGCGAAGCACGGTCTGGGAGAATTCGCCGACGGGGTGCTTCGAGGTGCCCTTGAACATCAGGTGCTCGAGGAAGTGGGCGAGGCCGGACTTGCCCGGCGTCTCGTCGGCCGAGCCGACCTTGTACCAGATCATCTCGGTGACGACGGGCGTGCGGTGATCGGGGATCACCACGACCTGCATGCCGTTGCTGAGCGTGAAGCTGGCGGGCGGGGCCGATGTGACCGTGGTCTGGGCAAGGGCCGCGCCTGATGTCAGGACACTGGTCGAAAGCAGCGCGGCAAGGAGGCAGGCAGCCGATCGGTTTGCGGACATCATGATCCCTAGTGAAAGGCCGAGGTCCGGATGTCCGGCTCGGACGGCACGGCATGCTACACCGTGCGGCTGAGGCTTCGCGTCACGAAGCAGAGAACTCAACGCGATGGCAAGTTACTGATCAGCAATTTATGCGCCTCGGCCGGCGTACATGAATCGCCGGCGCGGGGTTTCGGGTCTGTGGAACAGGAACGCTATTGTTCCTTGTCCTTGCCGGACATGATGTCGAAATAGGTCCGTCGCGACTTGTCCGGCCCGGCGCCATAGGCGTAGTTCGGAGACGGCGTCTGATAACCCGGCGGCGGCTCGACCAGCGACTGGCGCGGCGGCTCCTCGGTGAATTTCTTTTCTTCGGTGGCGTTGCCGCCCTTCATCATATTCCACAGGCCGCCGGAGAAGCCGAGTTCGGCGGGGCTGAGTGACGGATTGCCGTTGGTGCCCGGCTGGATCGGGTCATTGCTTGTCCGGGGGGCTGCGGCGACCTGGCCGGCCTTCATCTCGGCGGGCGTCAGCTGTCGGGCGGCCTGCCAGTTTTCCGTTTCCTTGGTTGCCTTCTTGCGCGCGGCGATGGCTTCCTTGCGGCGCTTCTCCTCGGGGTCCTTGGGCCAGTTCGGCGCAGCCTTGGCCTGGGTCGCGGGAGGCGGCAGGTCGAGCTTGGGCGGCACCACCAGCGGCGAGCGCTCGCGGTACTCGATGCCGGGCTTTTCCATGCTCTTGGCGCCGATGCCGGACATCAGATTGTCGATGATCTTCTCTTCGAAGGTCATCCCGTCATCTTCATCGTCGTCGTCACCGGCGCGCGCTGCGCCAGCCGACATGACGAGGCCGATGCCGAGCGCGACAGCGGACAATCTCAACGCCCGCCAAAGCCCCAATCGGGGGTCTCGAACCATCGAAATGCTGGTCTTCGAGCTGCGCATTACTGTACCTGTTCCATATTGTGTCAGATCGCCGCTCGCACGCGGCAAACCCTCGCAAAGGCCGGGTTCCACCTGCCGGTCCGTATCGGCCGGGATCAGGGCGCTTTTGCGGCGGGTACCCCCAGGAAGGAATCATACAATAGCCCCGCCACCCCAGCAACGATCGCCACGTCGGCGAGGTTAAACACATACCAATTATAGGTATTTCCGCCGATCTCGATGTGGAGCAGGGCGAAATCGACCACCGCGCCATAGGCGAGGCGGTCGATGCCGTTGCCGATGGCGCCGCCGATGATCAGGCCCAACGCGATCGTGGCCAGCCGGGTGTGCGAGCGGGCCATCCAGATCGCCAGCGCGACCACGGCGATGGCCTTGACGGCCATCAGCGCGAGCTGCGCCGCCTGGCCGTCGTTCTGCAGCCAGCCGAAGCTGATGCCGATGTTCCAGGCCAGCACCAGGTCGAAGAACGGCGTCACCTTGACCACGCCGCGACGGGCGAGGTCGAACCCGTTCAGCAGCCAGAGCTTTGAGGCCTGGTCGGCCACGAGGGTGACCAGGGCCGCGAGGATGCCGGCGCGGAGCGGGGTCATGGCCGCGGGATCAGACGCTCACGCCCAACGCCTTCCACTCGCGAAGCGCCTGTGCATCGCGTGGGGTGACGTCGGGATATTCGGCGTCTTCGCCGACCGTCGGGGAGATCTTCCAGGAGCGGGCGCATTTGGTGCCGACCGCCTTCTCCACCACGACCGCGACACCGGGGACGGCATCGAGCCGGAACGCATCGGCGGGCGCCTCGCCCTCACGCACCTCGTAGTTCGAGGTGATGCAGATCTCGGCGAGGTCGACGTCGAACAGCGTCATCAGCATGTCCCGGTCGGCGACGTAGATCACCGGCGAAGCCTCCAGCGAGGAGCCGATGTTCTTGGCGGCGCGTTCGAGCTCGAGCGCGCCGGTGACGACACGGCGGACGTTGCGGATCGCTTCCCATTTCGCGGCGAGCTTGTCGTCACGCAAGGCTTCGAGATCGGTCGGGAACAGCGTCAGATGCACCGATGGCTCGGCATCTGGCCGATACATGCGCCAGCTTTCCTCCGCGGTGAAGCTGAGGATCGGCGCCAGCCATTTCAGGACCGAGGCGCACAACAGGTCGATCGTCGTCAGCGCCGCCTTGCGCGTCGGCGACGACGGTGGATCGCAATACAGCGTGTCCTTGCGGATGTCGAAATAGAACGCCGAGAGCTCGCTGTTCAGGAAAGCGGACAGGATCGCGACCACGGTCTTGAAGTCGAACTCCCGATAGGCCTTGTCGACGGCGGCGGCGCGGATCGCGAGCTCGTGCAGCATCAGCCGCTCGAGCTCAGGCATCTCGGCAGGCACCACTGCGTCGGCCGGCTTGTAATGATGCAGCGTGCCGAGCATCCAGCGCACGGTGTTGCGCAGCTTGCGGTAGGTCTCGACGGTGTTCTTCAGGATCTCGGGGCCGATGCGCTGGTCGTCGGTGTAGTCGCAGGACGCCACCCAGAGCCTCAAGATGTCGGCGCCGGATTCCTTGATGACGGCCTGCGGCTCGATGGTGTTGCCGAGCGACTTCGACATCTTGCGGCCGTCCTCGGCCTGGGTGAAGCCGTGGGTCAGCACGACGTCGTAGGGCGCGCGGCCGCGGGTGCCGCAGCTCTCCAGCAGCGAGGAGTGGAACCAGCCGCGATGCTGGTCCGAGCCTTCCAGATACATCACCGTGTCGGTGCCGCCGTCGACCTTGCGCTTGATGCCGGCGAGCCCGGGAAACTGCACGGGGTCTTCGAGCACGAAGGCGTGCGTCGAGCCGGAATCGAACCAGACGTCGAGAATGTCGTCGACCTTCTGCCAGTCTTCATTGGCCCGTGCGCCCAGGAAGCGCTCGCGCGCGCCCTTGGCGTACCAGGCGTCCGCGCCTTCCTGCTCGAAGGCCTCGCCGATACGGGTGTTGACGGCCTCGTCCTGGAGGATCTCGGCGGAGCCGTCGCCCTTCTCGCGCACGAACACGGCGATCGGCACGCCCCAGGCGCGCTGGCGCGAGATCACCCAGTCGGGCCGCGCCTCGATCATGCCGTTGATGCGGTTCTCGCCTGACGGCGGCACCCATTGCGTCACCGAGATCGCGTGCAGCGCGCGGGCGCGCAGCGTGTCGCCACTCTTGGTCTTGCCGCCCTGCGCCACGTCCTTGTCCATCGCGATGAACCATTGCGGCGTATTGCGGAAGATCACCGGCTTCTTGGAGCGCCAGGAGTGCGGATATTGGTGCTTGAGCCGGCCGCGCGCGAGCAGCATGCCCTTTTCGACGAGCGCCTTGATCACGGCCTCGTTGGCGTCGCCCTTCTCGCCCTTGTCGTTGATGACGCGCTTGCCGGCAAAGCCCGGCGCATGATCGGTGTAGGCGCCGTTCTCGTCGACGGTGTAGGGGATTGCCGTGGTGATGCCGCGCGCATCGAGCTCGCGCGCCTGCGCCATCCAGGCATCGAAGTCCTCGCGGCCATGGCCGGGCGCGGTGTGCACGAAGCCGGTGCCGGTGTCGTCGGTGACGTGGTCGCCGGGCAATAGCGGCACGATGAAGTCGTAGCCGCCGGCAAGACCCTTCAGCGGATGGGCGCATTCGATCGCGTCCATGGTGTCGCCGGGCACGTCGCGCACCTTCTCGAAGGCCGTCACGCGCGCCTGCTTGAAGACCTCTTCAGCGAGCGCGTCGGCGAGGATCAGGAGATCTCCGGTCCTGGCCCAATTGTCGGCGGGCGCGTCCGTCACCTTGTACAGGCCGTAGGCGATCTTCGGCGAGAACGAGATGGCGCGGTTGCCCGGCAACGTCCACGGCGTGGTGGTCCAGATCACGACGCTTGCGGTAGCGAGCACACCGTGCGCGGGCGAGGTGACCGGGAATTTCACCCACACCGTATCGGAGGTGTGGTCCTCGTACTCGACCTCGGCTTCGGCCAATGCGGTCTTCTCGACCACGCTCCACATCACCGGCTTGGAGCCGCGATAGAGCGTGCCGTTGGCCGCGAACTTCATCAGCTCGCGCGCGATCTGGGCTTCGGCCGGGAAGCTCATGGTGGCGTAGGGATGGTCCCAGTCGCCGATGACGCCGAGGCGCTTGAACTCCTCGCGTTGCACGCCGAGCCAATGCGTGGCGTAGGCGCGGCACTCCTTGCGGAAGTCGATCATCGCGGCGCTGTCGCGGAAGTCGGGCTTCTGCTTGCCCTTCTTGCGATAGTGCTCTTCCTCGACCTTCCATTCGATCGGCAGGCCGTGGCAGTCCCAGCCCGGCACGTAGTTGGAATCGAAGCCGAGCATCTGCTGGCTCTTGGTGACGAGATCCTTGAGGATCTTGTTCAGCGCGGTGCCGATATGGATGTTGCCGTTGGCATAGGGCGGGCCGTCATGCAGCACGAACTTGGCGCGGCCTTGGGCAGCCTCGCGCAGCTTCTCGTAGAGGCCGATCTCGTACCAGCGCTTGAGGATCTCCGGCTCGCGCTGCGGCAGGCCGGCGCGCATCGGGAATTCGGTCTGCGGCAGGAACAGGGTCTTCGAATAGTCTTTGGCTTCAGACTTTGGGGATTTTTGCGGCTTTTCGGACATGAGGCTGACTGGCTCGGAAGGGCGCGGGAACGGATGGCGATGCGGAATCGCGGGGTGAAACGACAAAATCCCGGTCTTGCGCCGAGCCGAAGGCTCAGGCGGAAGCCGGGCCGCTAATCCCTATGATGCGCCGCGCAAACATGGGCCCTCCATAGCAGGGGGCCAAGGGAAGCGCAAAGGTTCGGGGAAGCCGGGTTCGGGCTCAATCGATGGTGCCGAGCCGCGGAAATGCGTCCGGGGCGGCGGCCAGGATGGCGCGGGCACGGGCGGAATCGTCGTCCATCTGGCGGATCAGGGCCTGCAGACTGTCGAATTTCAGCTCCTCGCGGATGAAGCCGACGAAGGCGCAGTCCAGAGCCTGCCCGTAGAGGTCGCCCTTGAAGTCGAACAGGAAGATCTCGAGCAGCGGGGCACCGTTATCAAAGGTCGGGCGGCGGCCGAAGCTTGCCACCCCGTCCAGCCGCTCAGGCCCGCGGCCGACCCGCACCGCATAGATGCCGTGCTTCAGTCCGCAATTGGCGTCCAGGCGGATGTTGGCGGTGGGATAGCCGAGATCGCGGCCGCGCTTTTCGCCGTGGATGACCTCGCCGGTGACGAACCAGGGCGCGCCGAGCATGGTGGTGGCTTCGCCGAGGAGGCCTTCGGCGAGTGCGATCCGGATGGCGCTGGAGGACACCGGCCGCTCGTCGATATCGACATGGGGCTGCACATCGACCTCGATGCCGAGGCGGGGCGCTTCGTTGACCAGAAGGCTCGGCGAGCCGACGCGTCCTTTGCCGAAATGGAAGTCATAGCCGACCGCGATCCCGCTGACGCCGAGCCGCCCGATCAGGTCATGGTGAATGAAGTCTTGCGCGCTGGTTCCGGCACGGGCTTTGTCGAAGGCCATGACCACGGCGCCGGCTAGCCCGGTGCCGGCCAGGAGCCGCAGCTTGGCCCGCTCGTCCGTCAGGCGGAATTGGGGGGTGTTGGGGCTGAAAAACCGCCGCGGATGCGGCTCGAAGGTCAATGCCAGCGCGGGGCGGCCCTGCGCTCGGCCCATTTCCAGGGCTGCGGCGATCACGGCGCGGTGGCCGAGATGAACCCCGTCGAAATTGCCCATGGCGACCACGGCACCCCTTGGAATCGCGGAGACCGGCGTGGTGTCGCGGATAATGGTAAAATGCGGAGCCATCAGGGGAATTCTCAAACCGGCAGGACCGGGCGGGACCGTGGCGCGACCGGCCGGATGAAGTCAAGCGGGAGGGAGGCGGCCACATCGAACGCGATTTCAGTTCTTGGCGGGCGTCCCCAATTAACGCGCTGTTTAACGCCTTGGTGCTAGTCCTTGAGCGTGGAACTGCCGGGCTCCGGCTTGGGCAGGTCTGATCGTAATATTCCTTGGGTTTGCGTTGGGGGAGTCGAGATGGCGGTTGATTTGTCGATGCCGGTTCTGGTGGTGGACGACTACAGCACCATGATCCGTATCATCAGGAATCTGCTGAAGCAGCTTGGCTTCGAGAACATCGATGATGCCAGCGACGGTTCGGCAGCACTGAACAAGATGCGCGGCAAGAAGTACGGGCTCGTGATCTCCGACTGGAACATGGAGCCGATGACGGGTTACGACCTGCTGCGCGAAGTGCGCGCGGATCCGAACCTCGCCACCACGCCCTTCATCATGATCACCGCGGAATCCAAGACCGAGAACGTGATCGCGGCCAAGAAGGCCGGTGTGAACAACTACATCGTCAAGCCGTTCAACGCGGCGACGTTGAAGACCAAGATCGAGGCGGTCTTCCCGGACATGGCGAGCGCGTAAAGCGCCGCCTGATCCAAACACAGCTTTCTATAGAGATCGTCATGCCCGGGCTTGTCCCGGGCATCCACGTTCTTGGGCGTTGGAAGCAAGTCGTGGATGGCCGGGTCATAGGCGAGCGGAAGCGACGCCGTCCTTCGGACGGCTGTGCCCGGCCATGACGGTGTTGAGAGCTACGCAATTGGTCTAAGCCGGCGTCAGTTCACGCCCAGCCGTCACCACTTCAATTCGCGCATCAACGCCTTCGGCGGGTGGCCGAACAATTCCATCACCGATGCCGGGTCGAGCTGATCGAGGCCCTCGAACTCCTCGGCATGGATGCCGCGGGTGACGAACAGGCAGTCGATGCCGAATTCGCGCGCGCCGGTTAAGTCGGTGCGGACGGAATCGCCGATCGCCAGCACTTTTTTCCGGTCGATCGGATGGCCCTGGCGTTCGCCGGCGAGTGCCATGGCGCGCTCGTAGATCGGCCGGTGCGGCTTGCCGTAGAAGATCACTTCGCCGCCGAGCTCGCGATAGAGCTCCGCGATGGCGCCGGCGCAATAGATCAGCCGGTCGCCGCGTTCCACCACGATGTCGGGATTGGCGCAGACCAGCGTCAGCTTGCGCTCGCGCGCCTTCAGCATCATGCCGCGATAGTCTTCCGCCGTTTCGGTCTCGTCGTCATAGAGGCCGGTGCAGACGATGTAGTCGGCTTCCTCCAGCGGCGCGGTTTTCGCGTCGAGCCCGCGATAGATCGAGTTGTCGCGCTCGGGACCGAGCCAGAACATCTTGCGGCCGGGATGCTCGGCGACATAGAGCCGGGTCAGGTCGCCGGACGAAACGATGGCGTCATAGGTCTCGTCGGCGACGCCGAGCTTGCGCAACTGCCGCTGCACGCTATCGGCCGGGCGCGGTGCGTTGGTGATCAGGATCACCGTACCGCCGCGGCTGCGATAAGTGTGCAACGCCTCGCAGGCTTCCGGGAAGGATTCGAGGCCGTTATGGACCACGCCCCAGATGTCGCTGAGCACGACATCGACACCGCCCACGAGCTCGCGCAGGCTTTCGGCGAAATGCAGTGTGGTCATGATGCGCAGCGTCGATCAGATGCGGCGCGCGAGCGCCGCGTTGCCGGTGATGCGTTGTGCCGGAGCGGCTGACGTCGCGCCAGATGTCGCGCCTTGGCTGGGGGGAGCGGAGCCATTGGATCCCTGAATGTCCTGCGCCTGGTTCGGCGAGGCCCCGCCGGTAGCAGATGCCCCCTCAGGCCGCAATGGCCGGGGCGGCGCGAACAGGAAGCCCTGGCCGAACCGCACGTCATAGTCGAGCAGGTCCACGACCGCGCGCTCGCCTTCGATCCTTTCGGCGATCAGGTCGATGCCGAAGCGGCCGAGCAGGTCGGAGAGGTCGGAGGGATGGATGTCCGAGGCCGAGGCCTGCCGGGGGTCGAGCAGCAGGGTGGCCGGCACCTTGATGAAGCGCACCCCGCGGTCGGCCAGCTCGCGCGGCTCGATGCGCAAATCGGTGACATGGTCGATCGAGAAACGGAAGCCGCGCTGAGCGAGCGCCGCGAGATTTTCGGTCTCGGCCGGGCCGAGATTGCGGAAGGTCGATTGCTTGAACTCCAGCACCAGCGAGGGCGCCAGCGCCCGGTTGGCTTCGAGGAAGTCGAGGCATTGCGCGAAGGTGGTGGAATTGCCGAGCGTGGAGGCCGCGACGTTGCAGAACACGCCGACGTCCTTGTTGCGCACCATCAGGCGCCGCAGCACCTGCACACAGCGCAGCATCACCATGTTGTCGATGCGCCCGATCAGGCCGGACGCTTCTGCGATGCTGATGAACTCCTCGGCGGCGATCAGCTGGTCGCGCTCGTCACGAAGTCGCGTCACGGCTTCATAGAACCGCACCTTGCGTTGCGGCAGCGTCACCATCGGCTGCAGGAAGATGTCGATGCGGTTTTCGTCGATCGCGTTGCGCAGCGCCGCCAGCAACTGGGTCTGGTTGCGCCCGTTGACTGCCGGAACCGGATTGGCGGCCTGGGTCTGGATCGCCGGTGCTGGTCGTGACGGCGGTGCGGGCAGCGGCGGCGGGGCAGGCCGCTCCTCGAACGGCGTAATCAGGTCGATTGGCGCCTCCGGCTCCAGCCTGGCGATCGGAGCGGGAGCCGGCGCTGGCGCATTGCCAGCCAACAGATCCTCATGAGTCGATACGGTGGTGGCGAGCTGCCTGACCAATCCGCCGAGCTCGTTGATCTCGCCGACCACCGACTGGATGCGGTCGGAGTTGGTCGAATTGGACGAGGCGATACGTCCCTCGATCGCGGCCAGGCGGCGGCCGAACTCCGCCACCTGGCGGGCGAGGTCGGCGGTGCCGCGCGACAAATCGGCGATCTGGCCGCCGACATCGCTGCGGTCGCGCAGCCGCATCGACACCGCGTTGTAGAGGATCAGGAAGGTCAGCGCGGTCAGGGCAACGATCGCGGATTCGGTTCCGCTGATGCCGGCGACGGCGTAGAGCACAAGCCCGAGCGAGGCCGCGACCAGTACCATGCAGATGGCGATGAAGATCGTCGAAATGCGAATCATGCCGCGCGTTACGCCTCAAAGAGCTGACTGCCTCACCCGGGAAAACACGGGCCGCTGTGCGAACCCGTCACGCCTCATGCTCCCCCAAGCTGCATGAGCTTATCATCATTGTTGATTCGAGGGGATAGCGGCCCGTTCCCGGGCGCGGTCAGGCTGGCGCGGCGGCCCCGACCGTGTCGGCCGAGACGGCGTCGCGGGTGCCGAGCGGCTTGGGTGGCCCCGCGGTCGTGTCCTTCAGCGTCTGCCGTTCGATCTCCGAATTCAGCTCGGCGCCGAACATGATGACGATCGCCGACATCCACATCCAGGTCATCAGGCCGATTGCCGCGCCGAGCGAGCCGTAGGTCGCATTGTAGTTGGCAAACTCCGAGAGATACCAGGACAGCAGCGCCGAGCCGGCGATCCAGAGGATGGCGGCGATCACCGCGCCGAGGCTCAGCCATTGCCAGCGCGGCGCATCCCGGCTGGGCGCGAAGCGGTAGAGGATCGCAAGCGCCACCAGCAGGACGAGGAACATGAGCGGCCATCGTGCCAGCGCCACGATCAGCTTGCTTTCGGGCGCCATGCCGAGATGATTGAGCGCCAGCGGAAAGGCAACGACAAGCCCCACCATCACTAGCAGTGCCACGATGCCGCCGACCGTGAAGGCCAGCGAGACCATGTTGAGCCGGATAAAGCTGCGCTTCTCGCGTTCCTCATAGGCCACATTGAGGGCATCGAAGATCGCCTTGACCCCCGCATTGGCGCTCCAGATCGCCAGCAGAAGGCCGAGCAGGAACGTGGCACCGAGCGTGGTATTGCCATGCGAGACCACGCGCGCCACTTGGTCCTCGACGATCTGAAACGAGCCCTCGGGCAGCATCGTTGCAAGCGTCTGCAGATTGGCGCTGATTGTCGCGGGATCGGCGAACAGGCCGTAAGACGAGACCACCGCCGTGACCGCCGGGAAGACCGCGAGCAGCCCGAAGAACACGACGCCGCCCGCTGTCGCCAGCAGGCGATCCTCATCGATGCGCTGATAGGTCCGCCAGAAGATATCCTTCCAGCCCTTCCAGGGGATCTCAAACGGGCTCTTGGCGCGGCGGCCATGGCCGGGCTGCACGGCCGCGCGCGCGGGATGCGTTTCCGGTGAATTCGCCTCGCCTTTGCGATGGTCTTGCGGGGGCCCCGATGGGACCAGGTCCCTGTCCTGAAAGTAGCGCTCCGCCGTCAGCACGAAGACGGCCGTCGCCGCCACCAGCAGCCAGGAGTCGATCTGTTCGGAGCGCCGCACCAGCATTTAAGCGTCCAATCTCCGGCCGTGACGCCGGCGGCGCGCTGCCGTGAACCCTGCCAACCCAATCGCGGCGAGCATCAAGCCAAGCTGCACGGGTCGGTTGGTGCGAACGGGCCGGGCTCTTGCGCCATGGCGGCGCTCGCCCGGCGCGAGCGGCGCAAGGGGAATCGTGGTCGCCACCTCTTTCACGGCCTCCTTGACCGTTCCGCGCGGGATCCGCGGGGTCGCGATCGCAACGCGCAACCGGCTGGCCAGCGGCACGATCGGCTTGGCTTTGCGCTTCATCTGCGCCATTGCCACGCCCGCGCAGACCGCCGCCAGCACCAGCAGCACGCCGCCGACGGCCCCGAAACCCCAGAACTGCCCGTAGGTGATGGCGACCCAGCGGTACAGGGCGATCAGCCCGACGAAGAATGCCGCGATCACGAACAGGCCCGCGACCGCAAACAGCCCGCCGGCCACGGCGTAAGACGTCACCTTGCCGGTCGCCTGGCTGGTCTGGTCACGCAGATAGGATTGAGCGGCGCGTTTGACGTGGTTGAGCTTCAGCGCCATGCCGGCGCGCAGCAGTTCGCCCGATGGCGCGAGCATGCGGACATCCTCCGAGAGCGAGAAAATTCGTTCGGGGGATGAACGTGGCGGAATTTGACTTGTTCCGACGGAGCACCGTCCGTCGTGGTGAATCAGGCGAGATCGGCGGCCGCGATCCAGAACACCTCGCCCTCGGAGTCCTCGGTGTCGAGCCAGAGCAGCGGCAGTTCCGGAAAGGCCTCGTCGACCAATTCGCGGCCGCGGCCAATCTCGCAGATCAGTCCGCCGTCCGGGGTGAGGTGATCGGGCGCCTCAGCCAGGATGCGGCGGACCACGTCGAGGCCGTCGGCGCCACCGTCGAAGGCGAGCTTGGGTTCGGCCCGGCACTCAGGCGGCAGTGCGGCCATGCCTTCTGCGTCGACATAGGGCGGGTTGGTGATGATCAGGTCGTAACGCGCATCGCCGAGCGGGGCGAACAGATCGCCGCGATACAGGCTGATCCGGTCCTCGAGCCCGTATTCGCCGACATTTCGCGTGGCGACCTCGAACGCTCCCTTCGAGATATCGACGGCATCGACGGCGGCGTTCGGGAAATGCTGCGCGGCGAGGATGGCGAGGCATCCCGATCCCGTGCAGAGATCGAGCACGCGCTCGACGCCCGTAGGGTCGTCGATCAGCGATCCGGCCTCGCCGTCGCCGCCAAAATGCGAATCCAGCAGTTCGCCGATGAAGGAGCGCGGAACGATGACGCGCTCGTCGACATAGAAGGGCAGGCCACGCATGTAGATCTTGTTGACGAGATAGGCGGCCGGTTTGCGCGTGGTCACGCGCTGGTGGATCAGATCGAGCACGGTCTTGCCCTCGGCGGCCGTGACGCGCGCGTTGGCAAAGCTTTCGAGCTGTTCGGGATGCAGATGCAGCGCCTCGCAGACCAGGAAGGCGGCTTCGGCGACCGGATCGGTCGTGCCATGAGCAAAGGCGAGTTTTGCTTCAACGAAGCGGCTCACCGCGTAGCGGACGTAGTCGAGCAGCGTGAGGAGCTCGCCGCGTCCGACCGTCGCGAGCTTCGGTGCGGCGCGGCTGCGCGCGGTCTTTTTGGATGCTCTTGCCATCAGGATTTGGTCCAGCGTGCGGCGGCCTCGTCGTCACGGGCGTGGGCCTCGACCCAGCCGGTGCCGGTGGCGCTCTCTTCCTTCTTCCAGAACGGGGCGCTGGTCTTGAGGTAGTCCATCAGGAACTCGGCGGCATGGAATGCGGCCTGGCGGTGCTGCGAGGCGGTCAGCACCAGCACGATGTTCTGGCCCGGCATGAAGCGGCCGACGCGATGGATCACGGTGACGCCGTTCAGCGGCCAGCGGGAAATGGCTTCGTCGGCATGGCGCCTGATCTCTTCCTCGGCCATGCCAGGATAGTGCTCGAGCGTGAGCGCGGCGACCTTGGCGCTGTCATCGTCCGCGCGGCAGATGCCGGAGAAGCTCACGACCGCGCCGATGTCGGTTCGGCTCTTGGTCAGGACGGCGATCTCGCGCGCGATGTCGAAATCGTCTTCCTGAATACGGATGGTGACAGGGCAGCTGGCGACTGGGGAAGACATGGCCTAACCGCCGGTCATCGGCGGGAAAAACGCGATCTCGCGGGCGCCCGCGATCGCGGCATCCGATTTGACATGGGCGTGGTCGATCGCGGTGCGGATCACCTTCGGCTTCTCGAACGCGTAGGCATAGGCCTCGCTCTGGCCAGACAGCCAGGCGATCAACTCCTCGACGGTGCGCACGGTCGCCGGCGGCTCGATGGTCTCCTCCGCCTTGCCGACGCGCTCGCGCACCCAGGCGAAATACTTCACCTTCATCCCTCGTCCTCCTTGATGAGGTGATGGATGCCGGCGCGGAAATAATCGTAGCCGGTATAGATGGTCACGATCGCCGAGGCCCACAGCAGCGCGAGGCCAATCATCGAGACGACGGGCACCACCTCGTCGCCGGCAGGTCCCGCGAGCAGGAAGCCGATCGCGACGAGCTGGACCGTGGTCTTCCACTTCGCAAGCTTGGTCACGGGCACGCTGACCCGGAGCGCGGCGAGGTATTCGCGCAGGCCCGAGACCAGGATCTCGCGGCACAGGATGACGATGGCGGCCCACAACGACCAGCCATGGATGATGCCGTCGGCGGCCAGCATCAGCAGGCACGAGGCGACCAGCAGCTTGTCGGCGATCGGGTCGAGCATCCGGCCGAACGCCGATTGCTGATTCCAGATCCGCGCGTAATAGCCGTCGAGGTAATCGGTGACCGCGGCCGCGATGAAGAGGGCGACCGCCACCCAGCGCAGCCAGAGCGGCTGATCCAGAATCGACTGCGCATAGATGCATCCGACGACGACCGGGATCGCGGCGATCCGGCCATAGGTCAGGATGTTGGGGAGGGACATCGCGCGGCTGGTCGTCCCTCGTGTGGTGGCGATGTTCATCCGTCCTACCAATACCGCTGCTGCCTGAACGTCAACCGTCCCGCACCCCAAATGAGGTGCGGACACGACGATCATATGACTGCGGTCCCCCTTTAATTCATCCCGGCTGGGGATGGAAATACTCGAAAATCCTGCGCGCACTCTCGGCACTGACCCCCGGAACCTTGCCGAGATCGGCGATCGAGGCCCGTTCGATCTCCTTCAGGGTTCCGAAATGATGCAGCAAGGCACGTTTGCGTGACGGGCCGATGCCCGGAATCTCCTGCAAACCGGCCTCGCGGATGTCCTTCTTGCGCAGCTTGCGGTGGGAGCCGATGACGAAGCGGTGGGCCTCGTCGCGCAGCCGCTGGATGAAATAAAGCACGGGGTCGCGCGGCTCCAGCTTGATCGCCTCGCGCTCGGGCATGAACAGGGTCTCGCGTCCGGCATCCCGGTCCGGCCCCTTGGCGACCGACATCAGCGACACCTGGGTCAGGCCGAGATTGGCGAAGATCTCGCGAACGGCGTTGAGCTGGCCGCGGCCGCCGTCGATGATGACGAGATCAGGCCATTGCGGGAAGTCGTCGTCCTTCGCTTTGGTCGCACCCTCCTCGGGCGGGTTGATCAGGCGCTTGAAGCGCCGCTCCAGCACCTCGCGCATCATGGCGAAGTCGTCGCCCGGCGTGATCCCTTCCGACTTGATGTTGAACTTGCGGTACTGGTTCTTCACGAAACCGTCGGGGCCGGCGACGATCATGGCGCCGACCGCATTGGTGCCCTGGATGTGGCTGTTGTCGTAGACCTCGATGCGCTTGGGCGAATGGGGCAGGCTCAGCGTCGTGGCGATGGCATCGAGCAGGCGGCTTTGCGTGGCGGTGTCCGCGAGCTTGCGGCCGAGGGCTTCGCGCGCATTGGTCAACGCGTGGGCGACGAGTTCCTTTTTCTCCCCGCGCTTGGGCGCGGTGACCTCGACCTTGTGGCCGGCCTTGATCGACAGCGCGTTGGCGAGCAACTCGCTTTCCTCGATCTCGTGCGAGAGCAGGATGTTCCTTGGCGGCGGCTTGTCGTCGTAGAACTGGGCGAGGAAGGAGCCGAGCACCTCTTCCGGGGTGTACGTCTTCTCCGCGCGCGGAAAATAGGCCCGGTTGCCCCAGTTCTGGCCGGTGCGGAAGAAGAACACCTCGACGCAGGAGAAGCCGCCCTCCTGATGGATGGCGAACACGTCGGCCTCCTCCACCGTGCGCGGATTGATGCCCTGCTGCGACTGGATCGCCGACAGCGCGGCGAGGCGGTCGCGGTAGAGCGCGGCGCGCTCGAACTCGAGCTCACCGGACGCCTTCTCCATCTCGCCTGCAAGCTCCTGCTTCACCGCATGGCTCTTGCCGGACAGGAAGTCACTCGCCTCGCGCACCAGGGTGGTATAGCCGCCGAAGTCGATCTCTCGGGTGCAGGGGCCGGCGCAGCGGCGGATCTGGTAGAGCAGGCAGGGCCGGGTGCGGCTCTCGAAGAAGGAATCGGTGCAGGAGCGGATCAGGAAGGCGCGCTGCAGCGCCGTGATGGTGCGGTTGACCGCGCCGGCGGAGGCGAAGGGCCCGAAATAGCGCCCGGGCCGGCTCTGCGCGCCGCGATGTTTCAGGATCTGCGGCGCCCAATGGTCGCCGGTGATCAGGATGTAGGGAAACGATTTGTCGTCGCGCAGCTGCACGTTGAAGCGCGGCCGCAGCTGCTTGATGAGGTTGGCTTCCAGCAGCAGCGCCTCGGTCTCGGTGTTGGTCGAGACGATCTCCACGGTCACCGTGGCCGCGATCATGCGCAGGATGCGGGCCGGCTGCGGTGCATTCTGGCGCGCATAGTTGGATAGGCGCTTTTTGACGTTCTTGGCCTTGCCGACATAGAGCACGTCGGCATTCGCATTGAGCATGCGATAGACGCCGGGCGAGGTCGGGGCGAGCCGCACCGCGTGCTCGATCGCCTCATGGCCGGTCGCCAGCGGTCCTTCGCCGACGGCGCCGCTCTCTTCCAGGATATCGGGCAGCCGCGCATCGTCCTCGTCATCGCCGCCGCTGGTGGCGGGATCGAGGTCCGGAGGTGTTTCGGCTGGGACGTCCGGCACGGCGCCACGCACGGGTTTGCGCGCGCGGTCGTCCGGATTGTCGGTGGAATCGTGAACCATGGAGCGAATTTAGGCGCTGGGGGTGCCGATTTGAAGTTCCGGCCGTGCGGCACGCACAGGATGGCGGCGCAGTTCCCGGTAACGCTTGCTTAAGCCTGTTAACAGCGCGGTAACCCGGCTTAACAGCCCTTTAACTTAAAACTCTCGATAAATCTTACGCGAAAAAGTGGTGGTTCCGTAACCATGCGTTTTGCCTCGCGCGGCGGCGCGGGCGCCGCACCGGTGACGGCAGTTGCGTTGGAGTTAAGTGATGAAGAGGCTCGTTGTGGGCGCAGCCGCGTTGGTTGCCGCCGGCTGGACAGCTTCGGCGGAGGCCGCCGACATGACTTACGGTCAGCGCGCGCCCTATACCGTCAACCAGCCGCTCAACGCGTACAGCTGGGCGGGCCCGTATCTCGGCGGCAACATCGGCTATGAATGGGGCTCGGTGGACAACAACCCCTCGAAGCCGTCGGGCTTCGTCGGCGGCGTGCAGGCCGGCTACAACTTCCAGAATGGCCCGTTTGTGTTCGGCGTCGAGGGCGACATCCAGGCCGCCGGTGCCGACGACACCTTCGCGCCGTGGAAATTCTCCAATCCGTGGTTCGGCACCCTGCGCGGCCGCGCCGGCTATGCCTTCAGCAACGTGCTGTTCTATGGCACCGCCGGCCTCGCCTTCGGCGAGCTGCGTGCGCAGACCTTCGGCTGGACGGAATCGCACACCACCGCCGGCTGGACCATCGGCGCCGGTGCGGAAGTCGGTCTGGCCCCGAACTGGAGCGCCAAGCTGGAATATCTCTACATCGATCTGTCGACGACACAGTTCGCAATTACAGGGGTGTCAAACGGCTATAGCGCCAGCGTTGTGCGCGCAGGCGTGAACTATCGCTTCTGATAGCTGAAGAAAAAAATACCGGACCACAACCTCCCGGCCGCTCGCGGCCGGGATTTTTTTTTGCGCCAGGTATTCTTCGCGCCAAGTATTGCGCCGAATGTTGTGCGTCAGGCCCGCTAGGAGAGGATGACCAGATTGACCGCCTTCGGTCCCTTCCCCTTCTTGTCGGGTTCGACTTCGAAAGTAATACGCTGTCCTTCCGCAAGGTCCTTCAGTCCGGCCCGCTCCACAGCAGTAATATGTACGAAGACGTCGCGGCCGCCGTCGTCAGGCTTGATGAAACCGTAGCCGCGTTCGCCGTTGAAAAACTTAACCGTTCCCGTCATGGCCATCGGGAAACTCCCCCTCATTGCTCCTCCGCCGCAACGCAGACTCACGTCACGACATGACGGGGCACTACGGAGCCCGGGAGCTGGCCATCCTTGGGCGGACCGCTGGCGGTCCGGCCGGATCTTTCTTAGGCCTTCACTCCGCCGCAACCATTCGCGGAAGCGGAACGTAAAGCCAGTCACGGAAACAGCATAATACGGTTCTCTGCAGATTGACTACCGCTCCTGCATATTTTTCCCAAGAATGCCGGAGTGTTACGGGCTGGCTTTAAGGCTTGGGCACCTCCAATCGGAATCTGGCAGCACCACCTTGGCCGAGCGGCATTTCCAGCTCGGGCAGGATCGTCTTGAGCTCGCCCTGCAGCGTGTAGGGCGGATTGACGATCAGGAGCCCGGTGGAGGCGAGAGCTCCGCCGTCGAGCTGAGGCGCGACGCTGAACTCGAGGCGCAGACAATTTCCCGGCGGTTTTGCTGCAGATGCGAGCCGCGCCACCGTTTGAACCAGTGTGTCGGTGGCGCGCCGATTCTTGGCGGGATACCAAATGACATAGATGCCGGTTGGCCATTTCGCGAAGGCGGTGGAGAAGGCTTCGCCCAGCCGCTCGAACTCGTCCTTGGCCTCGAAGGGCGGATCGATCAGCACGAGGCCGCGCCGCTCCTTCGGCGGCACGAAAGCCGGCAGCGCCATCCAGCCGTCGAGGTCGACCACGCGGGCCTGTTCGTCGCGGCGCAGCACGTCGATCAGCGCTTTCCGCGCCTTCGGCTCCAGCTCGCATGCGATGAGCCGATCTTGCGGCCGGAGCAGGCCGCGCGCAATCAACGGCGAGCCTGGATAGGCCTTGAGCTCACCCTTGGGATTGAAGGCGCGGACGATATCGAGATAGGGTTGTACTAGCGCGAGGGTCTCGTTCGAGAGGCGCGCCTGCATCAGCCGCGCGATTCCGGTCAGCCATTCGCCGCCCCGGCGCGCCTCGTCGCTGTCGAGATCGTAGAGGCCGGCGCCGGCATGGGTGTCGATGACGCGGAACGCCCCCGGCTTGTCCTGCAGATAGGTGATGATGCGCGCCAGCACGATGTGCTTGATGACATCGGCGAAGTTGCCGGCGTGAAAGGCGTGGCGGTAATTCATGGCGAAGAGTTACGACATCACGCGCCGAAAGTAACTGCTGTCATTCCGGGCGGTGCATGGCACCGAGCCCGGAATCCATTTCGCCACGGCGCATGCTGCTGGATGGATTCTCAGATGCGCAAATGCGCATCATCGTTCGCGCTCCGCGCGCCCCGGAATGGCGGCGAACAAATCCTATCCGCCCCTGATCGGCGGCATCGTCACCTGATCGCGGCGGCAGGTGCGGCGTTCGATCTCGTCGCAAGCGCGGAATTGCAGGTCCTTGCTGAGGCAGATACGGACCTCGGACAGCCGCGTCCGGTTGCAGGTGACCGAGACGGCGGCATTGCTCAGCCCCGGATTGGCCTTGATGAAGGCTTCCTCGACCTCTGCCGGTGCCACGGTCTTGGCCTGAGACAAATCGAGATATTCGGCCGGGATCTTGATCGCAGCGCGCGCCTTGCGGATCGTCTCGAAATAGTTGCGGCCCTCGAGGCCCGAGCAGGTGCCGTGCTTGTCCCATTCGTTGAAGATCAGGCCCGGCGCCGGCATCAGATCAAGCATCGAGGAGACGATGCTGCGGTTCAGCCGCGGTGCGGGCCGCTGGCAATATTCCGGGAAGCCGGTCTCATATTGCGGCCACAGCCCATGCACCACGAAGGCGTAGGGCCGACCGCTGCACTGGATCTGCGACCGGCCGCCACGCTCGGCGGCCTCCTCGCAGAACGAGGGCGACCACGACAGCGACAGTACATAGAAGTCGAATTCGCCGGGCCCGTTCTGCCGCTTGTCCTGGGCGTTCGCGCTCCCGGCCAACAAGGCCAGTCCGGCGGCAAGGGTCAGGGAGATCACGAGACGGGAAAACGAATGCAATCTGGAATGAAACATGGCGACGCCCCTCAACTAGACTGTGCGAGGAAGCCTAGCAGGCGATAGGAACATTTCAAGAACAAAATTCGGGGCGACCGCCGTTCGGCGCCTTCGATCATCTCGAATCAGGGCTTCCTGCTCAGGGCTTGGCGGCGCGGCAGGCCGGATTATAGGCCCAGTTGCGGTCGAGCCCGACCACGCACCATTCGACGCCGTTGCCGTAGCCGGCGAAGCCGCCATCCTCGATGATCGAGAAGTGCACCTTGCGCACCTTGCCGTCATTGAGCATGGCCTCGCCGGTGCAATAGCGGCGGGGAATATTGTCGGACTGCCAGGGCCGGAATGCGGTCTCGCGAACGGCGGCGAAGCTGGTGATCCTCAACGAGGAATTCCAGAACGTGCTTTCCTTTTCCCAGAACTGGGTGGCGATGGTCGGCAGCGCCCGGTCGCAATCGGCGACGGCGCCGTCATAGCGCGGGCCGCTCAGCCAGAAGTTAAGCTCCAGCGGATTGGCGGCCCTAGCCTCACCGAGCGACATCGCGCCGAACATGAGGCCGAGCACGGCGGCATAGCGGAGCAATTTCAGGAAGGGGGCGCGCATGGTCAATCCGGACAGCTAAAGTCTTGCGAAGGTTGGACGGTGCCGCGAAGGCCGGGGGAGGTCAAGTGCAGCGCGGCAACACTTCGCCAGGAGTTGACCACAACTTCGTGGTTGGCAGGCTTGGGTTCTTTCCACTTCCCTCCCGGCACCGTAAACTGCCCGCCAGCCAATTGGAGTGACGGGAATGCGAATCATTGCGGCCGCGGGTCTTCTCGCCAGCCTGGTTGTCTCGGGTATGATGGCGAGCCAGTCGGCGCGCGCTGACTATGTGCCGCCGTTCAAGGGCAATGACACCGGCGGCATCATCGCCTATTCAATGGCCACCCAGGTCGATGCGCGCCAGGCCGCGGTCGATCACTGCGCGCGCTACGGCAAGGTCGTGAAATTCCTGGCGGTGCAGGCCTATGAGGGCGGTTACATCTCGTTCTCCTGCCGCTGGGTGCCTTATGGCGCCGCCGACCAGCCGATCCGCACGCTCTATTGAGGCGCTGTCGCAGGCCTGCAATTTCTCAGCCGGGAGCCTCTCACATGACGCGCAAACTCGCTTTGCTCGGCTCGACCCTTTGCCTTGCGTTGTCTGCAGGCGTGGCGTGCGCCGACGACCTGCCGGTCCGCAAGGCCGGTCTTTGGGAGATGAAGCTGGTCACATCGGGCTCGCCCGTGCCCGAGATGACCATGCAGCACTGCACCGACGAGACCGTCGACAAGGAGATGAGCAACAACGTCTCCCCGATGGCCAAGCAGATCTGCGCCAAGCAGGAGATCAAGAAGACCGCGACCGGCTATGTCAGCGATTCCGAATGCAGCGTCGCCGGCGTCAGCACTACCTCGCATGCCGAGATCACCGGCGATTTCAACTCGGCCTATACGGTGAAGACCTCCTC
The DNA here is from genome assembly GCF_014198235.1 of Bradyrhizobium sp. ERR14. Taxonomy (NCBI): domain Bacteria; kingdom Pseudomonadati; phylum Pseudomonadota; class Alphaproteobacteria; order Hyphomicrobiales; family Nitrobacteraceae; genus Bradyrhizobium; species Bradyrhizobium sp. ERR14. Next base: position 84,475 of record NZ_JACIHD010000014.1, read on the forward strand.
GCACGCGCAAGGCGGTGTCGCCGGCGCTGCGGGGCGCGATACCACCATGACGCTGCAAGCCAAGTGGCTCGGGTCCTGCAAGCCGGACCAGAAGCCCGGCGACATTGTGATGCCCGGCGGCTTCAAGATGAACGTGCGCGACATGGACAAGCTGAAGGCGCTGCTGCCGAAGTAGGGCTACGGCGGCTACACCGGTATCCTGACGCTCGCCCTTAGTCCCCCCATCGGGCTGTCGCCAAGCGTAATGTCGCCGCCATGCGAGCGGGCGATGTCGCGGGCGATGGCGAGGCCGAGGCCGGTGCCGCCTTCATCCTGGTTGCGGGCGTTGTCCAGCCGCAGAAACGGCTTGAACACTTCTTCGCGCAAATGCGCGGGAATGCCGGGTCCGTCGTCGTCGATCGTCACGGTCAAATAACGGTGATCGCGCTGGCCGGTGATGGCGATGGCCTTGCCGTAGCGCGCCGCGTTGGTGACGAGATTGGCAAGGCAGCGCTTGAACGAGGCCGGCTTCACCGTCACCACGGGCAGGCCGTGGAAGGCGACGGTCGCGGTATGGCCGTGGCGCTCGGCATCGCTGCGCAGCTCCTCGAGCGCCTGCGCCATGTCGGTCGGCTGCGACTGCTCACCGGAATCGCCGCGCGCAAAGGCGAGGTAATCTTCCAGCATCATCGACATCTCGTCGACGTCCTTGCGCATGCCCTCGAGCTCGGGGCTGTCGCCGATCAACGCCAGCTCGAGCTTGAAGCGGGTCAGGATGGTGCGCAGATCGTGACTGACGCCGGCGAGCATCGCGGTGCGCTGCTCCATGGTGCGCTCGATGCGCGACTTCATTTCCAGGAAGGCGACCGCTGCGCGCCGCACCTCGCGCGCGCCCCTTGGGCGGAAGTTCGGCGCCTCGCGGCCCTTGCCGAAGCTTTCGGCAGCGTCAGCGAGGCGCAGGATCGGCTTGATCTGGTTGCGCAGGAACAGCACGGCGACGATCAGCAGGATCGACGACGTGCCGACCATCCAGAACAGAAAGATCTCCGAGTTGGAGGCATAGGCGGCGCTGCGCTGCGCGAACACGCGCATCACGGCGTCGTCGAGCTGGATGCGGATCTCGACCAGATTGGAGCGACCGACCGTGTCGATCCAGAACGAGCGCCCGATCTGGCGGCCGAGCTGCACCGACAGCGTCTGGTCGAGCAGCGAGAAGAACGGCTTTGGTCCCGGCGGCGGCATGTCGCCGGCGGGCAGGAAGTCGACGACGAGGCCGAGGCGCTGCTGCGCGATGCGGCGGATCTGGTCGCGATCCTTATCTTGCGGATAACCCTTGTAGACGTCGATCAGCGCGGCGATGTCCTGCACCACGGCGGCCGACAGTCGGCGCGTCACGGTGTTCCAGTGCCGCTCCATGAACACGAAGGCGACGACCGATTGCAGCACCACCATCGGCACGATCATAATGAGGAGCGCGCGGGCGTAGAGGCCGGTCGGCATCCAGCCCTTGAACGCGTTGCCCATCCAGCCATTGGCGGCGGAAACGCGGCCGGCGGCGCTTCGGAGCAGCGTCAGGCCGGTATCGATCGTGCTCATCGGTCGCACTTCACTGATTTATGGCGAGGCTACCAGCCGATAGCCGATGCCGCGCACCGCCTGGAGGAACAGCGGATTGGCGGGGTCGGTCTCGATCTTGCGCCTGAGGCGGTTGATCTGCACGTCGACGGCGCGCTCGTTGACGCTGCCGTTGCCGGTCAACGCACTGCGCGGCACGGTCTCGCCCGGCGTCTCCGAGAGAATGCGCAGCATCTCGCGCTCGCGGTCGGTGAGGTGGATGACCTCCTCGCCCTGGCGCAGCTCGCCGCGATCGAGATGATAGACGTAGGGACCGAACGCGATCTTCTCCACCGCGGTGGCTTGCGGCGGCGGAGCGGCGCGCTTGAGGATGTTGTTGATGCGCAGCGCCAGCTCGCGCGGCTCGAACGGTTTCGCCACGTAGTCGTCGGCGCCGATCTGCAGGCCCTCGATGCGCGCTTCCGCCTCGTGTCGTGCCGTCAGCATCACGATCGGCACCGAGGAGGATGTCCGGATGAAGCGGGCGAGATCGAAGCCGGTCTCGCCGGGCATCATGACGTCGAGGATCAAGAGGTCGAAATGCAGGCCCTGCAGTTTCGAGCGCGCATCGCCGGCACTGGCGGCGGTGGTGACGCGGTAGCCCTCGGCGGCGAGGAAGCGCGAGAGCAGATCGCGGATGCGGCGGTCGTCGTCGACGAGCAGCAAATGCGGCGCGTCATCGGCCGGGCGTGCCGGCGGGCGGGCGAGAGTGGCAGCGAGCGTCACGGTCACTCCTTGGCGTCGTGGTTGACGGAAGCGAAGATCGTCTCGAGCACCTTGTCCGGATCGTCGCGATCGATCATCGCGCGCAGGAAGCGCTTGACCGTCTCGGCATCCTGCGGACCCATTTCGGCGAGCGCCTTGGTGATCCGCGTGGTCTGCAGACCGGCAAGCTTCTGCACCAGCGCCTCGCCCTTCGGCGTCGCGTAGAGCAGGCGCTGGCGGCGGTCATTGTCGCCGGTCTTCTGCACGATGTAGCCCTCGTCCAGCAGCTGCTTGAGCACGCGGCCGAGCGACTGCTTGGTGATGCGCAGGACGTCGAGCAGATCGGCGACCTTGAGGCCAGGATAGCGGTAGACGAAGTGCATGACCCGGTGGTGGGCCCGGCCGAAGCCGAAAGCCTCCAGCTCCTGGTCGGGGTCGCCGACGAAGTCGCGATAGGCGAAGAACAGTAGCTCGATGATATCCCAGCGCAAATTGCCTCCGTCGTGTGCGGCCGGCTTGGGCTCGGCGGCGTCGTGAGAGGAAGTCGCGAAATTTATGTCAGGCATATTGACGTATCTTGGGTTCAATGTTACAAAACGATTGACCAGCACGAAATTTTAGATCGTTTCGCGCGGGTGGCATCGAAGCAGGGCGGCTGGAGAGAGCCGGACAGGCGACGACGGCCGGATCAGATCTACCGTGCGATTGTCGAGCGGCGTTTCGGCAAAACATACTGGACTTCCGCCTTCCGCAAAAGCATGTCCTCGGCGATATGCTGGCCACGGAAACCGGCCGTAACAAGGCTGGCGGGGTCCGGCCTAAAACCAATCAAGCCAGCCGGGCCCGAAAAGGGGCAGGCCGGCGCCAGAACGGCGCCGCCACCGGCAGCGGGAGGCAAGGACATGAGCATGAAATTCGACATCCAGCCCGCATCCAATCCGACGTCCGAGAAGGACCGCGTGGCCAGGCTGGTGGACCCCGGCTTCGGACGGGTCTTCACCGATCACATGGCGATCGTGCGCTACAATCAGGCCAAGGGCGGCTGGTACGAGGCGAAGATCGAGGCACGCGCCAACTTCCAGCTCGATCCGGCCGGCGCGGTGCTGCACTACGCCCAGGAAATTTTCGAGGGCCTCAAGGCCTACAAGCGTGACGACGGCGGCGTGAACCTGTTCCGTCCCGACGCCAATGCGCGGCGCTTCAAGGACTCGGCCGACCGCATGGCGATGGCGCAGTTGCCCGAGGACGTCTTCATCGAGGCGGTCGAGCAGGTCGTGCGCATCGACCGCGCCTGGATGCCGGGCGGCGAGGGCAGCCTTTACCTGCGGCCCTTCATGATCGCGAGCGAGACCTTCCTCGGCGTCAAGCCGTCGTCCGAATATATCTTCGCCGTCATCGCTTCGCCGGTCGGCTCCTATTTCAAGGGCGGGCCTGCGCCGGTGTCGATCTGGGTCTCGGAGAATTACACGCGCGCTGCCGTCGGCGGCACCGGTGCCGTCAAATGCGGCGGCAATTACGCCGCGAGCCTGCGTGCACAGGCCGAAGCGATCCAGCATGGCTGCGATCAGGTCGTCTTCCTCGACGCGATCGAGCGCCGCTATATCGAGGAGCTCGGCGGCATGAACGTGTTCTTCGTGTTCGACGACGGCTCGCTCTCGACGCCGCCGCTCGGCACCATCCTGCCCGGCATCACCCGCGATTCCATCATCGCGCTCGCCAAGGATGCCGGCAAAACCGTGCGCGAGGAGCCGTATTCGCTCGACCAGTGGCGCAAGGATGCGGTCAGCGGCAAGCTGAAGGAAGCGTTTGCCTGCGGTACCGCGGCCGTGATCTCGCCAATCGGCAAGGTGCGCTCGGTGAGCGGCGATTTCGAGATCTCGGGCGGCGCCGCCGGCCCCGTCGCCATGGGCCTGCGCAAGCAGCTCGTCGACATCCAGTACGGCCGCACCAACGATCCCCATAACTGGATCCGCAAGGTGTTTTGAGATGCGGCGATGCGCGTTTCTCCTTTCGTGAGGAGAGGGGAAACGCGCATCGTTTGTGGTTTTTCGTGCACTGAACGTGCCGTTGCCGACATGCGACAAAGTCTGGACACATCTGGACATCAGGACATCGCGACCATGGCAACGAAACTCTCCCAACCCATGAAATGGGTCGTTCTCGCCGCAATCACCGGCGTCTCCGTTTTCGGCATCCTGACCATCGGCCCGATGCATGAGGTGGTCGCGCAAGACCGCTCGCCGATCGTCGATGTGCGCACCAGCGATCCCGAGATGAATGCCGCGATCGCGCGCGCCCGGGGCACGCTGCCGACTTTCTGGGCCTCCTATCAATCGCCAAAGCCGTCGGAGGCCGGGCACGCCCTGAAGGTGCGCTTCTCGACCCGCAAGGGCGGTGAGCACATCTGGATCGGCGAGGTGAAGAAGCGGCCAGACGGGACCTATTCCGGTCTGTTCGCCAACGAACCGCGTGACCTGCCCGGCAAGCGGGCCGGCGACGAGGTCAAGTTCACCGAGGCCGACATTTCGGACTGGATGTTCATGCGCAACGGCAAGATCGTCGGCGGCGAAACCATCAAGCCGACGCTGAAGTCGCTGCCGAAGGCGGACGCGGATGCCCTGAGGGCGCGGATGGAGCAGCCGTAAAGGAAGCTCTCTCTTACCCTCTCCCCGCAAGCGGGGCGAGGTGAAGAACACAGGCCGGTTGCCGCCTCGCGCCCCGGCTGGTAAACGCCGCGCATGGCCGAGAAACCCAAAAAACCCCAGAAACTGAAGGCGCGCCTGCCGCGCGGGCTCGAGGATCGCGATCCGTCAGCGATCCGGGCGACGCGCGAGATGGTCGAGAAGATCCGCGCCGTCTACGAGCTCTACGGGTTCGAGCCCGTGGAGACGCCGGCGATGGAATACACCGACGCGCTCGGCAAGTTCCTGCCCGACCAGGATCGTCCGAACGAGGGCGTGTTCTCGTTCCAGGACGACGACGAGCAGTGGATCAGCCTGCGCTACGATTTGACGGCGCCGCTCGCCCGTTATGTCGGCGAGCGCTACGGCACCGACGCTCTGGTCTTGCCCTACCGCAGCTACCGGGTCGGCTATGTCTTCCGCAACGAAAAGCCCGGCCCGGGCCGCTTCCGGCAGTTCATGCAGTTCGACGCCGACACGGTCGGCTCGGCGACACCGGCGGCGGATGCCGAGATCTGCATGATGGCTGCGGACACGATGGAGGCGCTCGGCATCGCGCGCGGCTCCTATGTCGTGAAGGTCAACAACCGCAAAGTGCTCGATGGCGTGCTGGCAGCCATCGGGCTCGGTGGCGACGAGAACGCAGGCCGTAGGCTGACCGTGCTGCGCGCCATCGACAAGCTCGACAAGTTTTCCGCCGACGAAGTGCGCAAGCTGCTCGGTCCCGGACGATGGGACGGCGGCGAGGAAGGCAAGGGCGACTTCACCAAGGGCGCCAATTTGAGCGAGGCGGAGGCTGATGTCGTGCTCGCCATCACCAAGCCGCGCGACGATTGGAAAGAGGCCATTGCCGCGGCCGAAACCTACCTCGCCAAGAGCGAGATCGGTCAGGCCGGCGTGAGCGAGCTGGATGAGATTGCCAAGCTGGTCACGGCGTCGGGCTACGGTGCGGATCGCATCAAGATCGATCCGTCCGTCGTGCGCGGTCTCGAATATTACACCGGCCCCGTCTACGAGGTCGAACTGCTGCTCGACACCAAGGACGAGAAGGGCCGTCCTGTGCGCTTCGGCTCGGTCGGCGGGGGCGGGCGTTACGATGGCCTGGTCTCACGTTTCCGCGGCGAGCCGGTGCCGGCCACCGGTTTCTCGATCGGCGTGTCGCGGCTCCAGGCCGCGCTGACGCTGCTCGGCAAGCTCGACACGCGGCCTGAATTCGGGCCCGTCGTCGTCACCGTGTTCGACCGCGACCGCGTCGCCGACTATCAGAAGATGGTGGCAAGCTTGCGCACCGCCGGCATCCGCGCCGAGCTCTATCTCGGCAATCCCAAGAACATGGGCAATCAGCTCAAATATGCCGACCGCCGCAATTCACCTTGCGTGATCATCCAGGGCTCGGATGAAAAGGCGCGCGGCGAGCTGCAGATCAAGGATCTGATCGAAGGCGCCAAGGCGGCGGCTGCGATCGCCTCCAACCAGGAATGGCGCGAGAGCCGCCCGGCGCAGTTCTCGTGCAGCGAAGCCGATCTCGTCGCCAAGGTGCGCGAGGTCCTGGCCCGCCATGACGTAAAGTGGGGATAGCCATTCCGCCAAGCCGTCATGCCCGGGCTTGTCCCGGGCATCCCCGTCTTGTTTGATGGATGAGCACGTGGATGGCCGGGACAAGCCCGGCCATGACGACAGCAACAGGGAGAAGACGATGCCTGAGATCACTGTCAGCATGGCCGAAGGCCGCACCGACGAGCAAAAGGCCGGCATGATGCGCGACATCACCCAGGCGTTGGTGAAGAATCTCGGCGTCGATGCCGATGCCGTCGTCATCCAGATCAACGAAGCCCCGCTCCGCCACAAGATGAAGGGCGGCAAGACGTTCGTGGAGCGAGCGGCGGCGGCGAAGAAGTAGCCAGTGCTGTAGCGTCAATCACCGCTGTCGTCCCGGACAAGCGTCAGCGCAGATCCGGGAGCCATAACCACAGGGACTGGTTATGCGGTGAAGCGGTAACTCCGAGTCCCCGAAACCACGACGTCCTGTGGTTATGGGTCCGGGATCGGCGCGCGCTTAAGGCGCGCTTGTCCGGGACGACACCGTGTGTGAGGCCCCCATGGACGCACGCGATTTCATCAAGGTCGGCATGAGCGCCGAGCGCACGCTGGTGGTCCCGGCGGAGCGCACGGTCGGGCACTTCGTGCCGGGCATGCCGTTTGTCTACGCGACGCCGATGATGATCCTGGAAATGGAGATGACGGCGGGCGATGCGATCCGCGCTGCGCTTCAGCCCGGCTGGGTCACTGTCGGCACCGAGGTCGACATCCGCCATCTCGCGGCCGCCCTCGTCGGCGCGACGGTGCGGACCACCGCGAAGGTCGTCGCCGTTGAACGCCGCGTCATCCGCTTCGAGGTCGCGGCCTTCGAGGGCACCCGCAAGCTCGGCGAAGGCCGCCACGCGCGCGGGCTCGTCAATGTCGAGATGTTCAACAGGCGGCTCGCCGCGGGCACGACGCCGTAGGGTGGGCAAAGCGAAGCGTGCCCACGGCTTCCGGAGAGACAATTGAAAGATCGTGGGCACGGCGCCCTGCGCCTTTGCCCACCCTACGGCACCTGCTTACTTCGCCAATTCCTTCGACCGCTTCGTCGCCGCCGCGATCGCGCGGATCATCAGGTCGCGCAGACCCGGCTCGCCCATCAGCACACCGAGCGCGGCGGCCGTGGTGCCGCCGGGCGAGGTGACGTTCTGGCGCAGCGTGCTCGACGGCAGCTCCGACTGGTGCAGCAATTCGCCGGAGCCGGCGACGGTCTTGCGTGCGAGCTTAATTGCCAGCGCCTCAGGCAGTCCGGCTTCGACGCCGGCGCGGGCCAGCTCTTCGGCGAGCAGAAACACATAGGCCGGGCCGGAGCCGGAGACGGCCGTGACCGCGTCCATCAGGCTCTCGTCATCGACCCATTCGACCGAGCCGGTGGCACGCAGCAGCGCATCGGCCACCGCGCGCTGCGCGGCGCTGACGTTCTTGGCTGCGACCGCAACGGTGATGCCGCGGCCGATCGCGGCCGGCGTGTTCGGCATCGCGCGCACCACGGCGCCGCCGCAGACCTCCTGGAGCGATGCGATCGTGGTTCCCGCCATGATTGAGACCACCGACGTCTTGTCCGAGACGAACGATTTCAGCTTCGCGCCGGCCTCGCGGAACATCTGCGGCTTCACCGCGACGACCAGCGTCTCGACCTGGCCGGCCGTCGCTACTTCGGGATTGAGCGCAACGCCCTTGGCGGCAAGGGCGGTGATCTCGGGCGAGATATGCGGATCGATCACCGCGACGCGGCGCGGGTCGAGCCCGCCCGAAAGCCATCCGGTCAGCATCGCGCCGCCCATCTTGCCGGCGCCGGCGAGGAGGATGGTGCCGGTGATGTTTTGAAGAGTGCTGTTGTTAGCCACTGTAATCACCCAAGCAAAAGGTGTCGTCCCTGCGAACGCGGGGACCCCCGCGCGAGCGCTTGCGCTCGTCGCGTCACCACAGGCGGTTCTAGTGGATGAAGGTGTTGGCAACAAGCCGCGTGCCACAAGAGGCATCACGCTGTATGGGTCCCGGAGCGGCGCTTCGTTTGTCCGGGACGACAGGAGGAGGGAGTGTTGGCTTCCTTAAGGGTCCTACGCCTCTCCCACCGTATCGAACATCGCCGCGTCCATCGCTTCGGTCGTGGTCTTGCCAGCCCACACCACGAACTGGAACGCCGGGAAATAGCGCTCGCAGGCATGGATGGCGCCGGCGAGCATGGCCTCGCATTGCGCGGTCGAGGCGGTGAGCCCGCCCGGCAGCACCAGGGCCTGGCGGTGCATGACCATGCCGGTGTTGGTCCAGAGATCGAAATGACCGACCCACAGCTGCTCGTTGACCGCGGCGACGAGCCGCTGCACCTCACTGCGGCGCGCAACCGGAATCTTCATGTCGAACGCGCAGGCCAGATGCAGCGCCTCGATCTCGCCCATCCAGGTGAAGGAGAGCTGGTAATCGGTCCATTGTCCCTTGGAGACAATCGTGAGTTCGTCTTCGCCGGAGCGTTCGAACGGCCAGTTGTTGCTGGCAGCGATATCCTCGACCACCGCGAGCGGATGGCTTTTGGAATCGATAGTGCCTTCGAGCAGGGACATGCCGTCTCGACCTCTTGCCTTCTTGTTGTCTTTGATACGCACGCGGTTGGGCCCGGCGCGCGCTCCCTAAACGTCGCTACGGCGTCCCCTCGGAGTCTTGCGATCCCTCGGATCAGCGCGGGCCTGTCGCGGATCAAGTGATGTGATTTGCGGAATCTGCGCAACGGGGTCCCGAGTCCGTCCACAAGCCAGGACTCGTTCGTCCACAGCTCATCTCCGCCACAATTCTTAACGGAGGGAAGTCCTCGATCCGGATGGATGAGAACAAACCGGAATCGGATTCGCGGGGGAGGGCGCCATTCGTTAATTCCGTCCCGCGAGGGCCGCTCCCGCGGGAATGACATGGGACCATGCGATCCGCCCATACGGAACACGCTTGCTGCGGCCGCCGGCTGGCGGCATATTTCCAGCCAGGCCGTTCATCCCGGACGGCCGATGTTCTCAGGGCGGGGTGAAAGTCCCCACCGGCGGTAAGGGCCGAAAGGCCTAAGCCCGCGAGCGCCTTCCCTTAGGTCTTTCTTGCCGAGGGGAAGGGTCAGCAGATTCGGTGCAACTCCGAAGCCGACGGTTAGAGTCCGGATGAAAGAGAACGGTCGGAGGCAGACGCATCGCAAGATGCGGCTGTTTGTCGTTCCGTGTGCCCTGATTCTGGTCCTTAAGAAGGAAAGCCATGAATCAGATGCTGCAAGACCCCAAAACCGAAACTTCCGAAGCCACCCAACCGCCGGTTCCGCAAGACCCGGCGCCCGACCACCCGCGCTTTGCCAAGCCGCAGCGGGTGGCCTTCGTGCAGGCCTGCTGGCACCGCGACGTGGTCGAGGAGGCCCGCATCGCCTTCATCAAGGAGGCCGAGGCGCGCCATCTCACCCATGTCGACGTGTTCGAGGTGCCGGGCTCGTTCGAGATCCCGCTGCACGCGCAGGTCCTCGCCAAGACGCGGCGCTACACCGCCATCGTCGCGGCCGGCCTCGTCGTCGATGGCGGCATCTATCGCCACGAGTTCGTCGCCGACACCGTGATCAAGGCCTTGATGGACGTGCAGCTGCGTACCGAAGTGCCCGTGTTCTCGGCGGTGCTGACGCCGCAGCAATTCCACGAGACCGAGGTGCACTACGACTTCTTCCGCAAGCATTTTGCGATCAAGGGCGTCGAGGTCGCGGCTGCCTGTGCGGAGACGTTGCTTGGCCTGGAGCGCCTGCGCGGCCAGGTCGCGGCGGGGATCGTGGGGTAAGCGGACTGCCGTAGGGTGGGCAAAGCGAAAGCGTGCCCACCACCTTCATCACAAAAGAAAAGGTGGGCACGGCGCTTTGCGCCTTTGCCCACCCTACGAGACTTTCGGATCGGAAAAACTAGTCGAACAGGCTCGACACGGATTCTTCCGCGGCGGTGCGTGCGATCGCGTCGGAGATCAGGCTGGCGATCGGCAGCGTGCGGATGTTCGGCGCCTTGGTCACCGCGTCGGTCGGCAGGATCGAGTCGGTGATCACGAGCTCCTTCAGCCTCGAGCCCGCGATGCGGGCGGCCGCGCCGCCGGAGAGCACGCCGTGGGTGATGTAGGCGTAGACGTCCTTGGCGCCCTTGGCGATCAGCGCGTCGGCCGCGTTCACCAGCGTGCCGCCGGAGTCCACGATGTCGTCGATCAGGATGCAGGTGTAGCCGGCGACGTCGCCGATCACGTTCATGACCTCGGATTCGCCCGCCCTCTCGCGGCGCTTGTCGACGATCGCGAGCGGGGTATTGATGCGCTTGGCAAGGCCGCGCGCGCGGGCCACGCCGCCGACGTCGGGCGAGATCACCATCGTCTTGGAGAGGTCGAACCTCTCCTTGATGTCGCGCACCATCAGTGGCGCGGCATAGAGATTGTCGGTCGGGATGTCGAAGAAGCCCTGGATCTGGCCGGCGTGCAGATCGAGCGTCATGACGCGATCGACACCGGCCTGCGTGATCAAATTGGCGACCAGCTTGGCCGAGATCGGCGTGCGCGAGCCCGACTTGCGGTCCTGCCGGGCGTAGCCGAAATAGGGCAGCACCGCCGTGATGCGGCGCGCCGAGGAGCGGCGCAGCGCGTCGGTGATGATCAGCAACTCCATCAGATGGTCGTTCGCCGGGAACGAGGTCGACTGGATGATGAAGGCATCCGAGCCGCGGACGTTCTCCTGGATCTCGACGAAGATCTCCATGTCGGCGAAGCGCCGCACCACCGCCTTGGTCAGCGGCAGGTCCAGGCCCTGCGCAATCGCCTGCGCGAGGGCCGGATTGGAGTTGCCGGCGACGAGCTTGATGGAGCCGTTTTTGGCCGACATAGACGCTTCCTCCCGCGCTTTGCTGGATACGACGTTCAACATCTCAGATCCCACTGGAAGCACGGTTACAACGGGCGAGGAAATATCAGGCCGGGGGCTGCAATGGCAACCCGGGATGCTACGTTTTCCCTTCGAAATCCTGAGTCGGGCCAACGGCTTGGCCGCAACTCGAGGCCGTGGTTTAGCGGGGGTTATCGTTCGGCATAGCCGAGTGCCGTGGCAGGCATCTCCGCCACCGGGGCCTGCGGGATCACGCTCGCCACCGCCGGGCCCCGCAAGCCAGGAGCCGTGCCCGGGGTATCCGGCGTTCCGTTGATCATGTTGGAAAGTCCGCTGAATCCGGCCTGGGCGATCTTCCGCAGCACGAGGTCGTCGGCTGCTGCCCACGGATCGCGGCCGGCTTTGGCCGAGGTCGGTTCCTCGCCGGAGAGGCGCAGCGCCCGCTGCTGGTTGGCGTCGTAGACGTCCCAGACCCAGGCGATCACCGTCTTGCCGCGCACCACCTGGGCGGAGAGATAGCTGCGCACGCGGTAGGCGGCGGTCCCCTCGCGGGAGATGACGGACAGGCTGCGCAGCTTGGATTCGCTGTCGAGCACGCCGACCATGCGGTCGAACACCTGCGGCGGCGGCCCGTCGATCGATTCGAAGGCGACCGTTGCCCCGGAGCCGGCGGTCGGCGCCATTGCATAGGAGTTGGCGGCCCCACCGCCGCCGGCGCAGCCGCCAAGCGCAGTCGCCGCCGCGAGCAGCATGACCGCCAGCACGCGCGCACCCGCACGGCCCAGGATGAATGACGCGTCCCTCATTATGGAGGGCAGCGATATCGTTAAAATCGATTAAGGTCTAGGGCGGAGGCGACACAGGCCACTGTCATCGCAACGGGACATCGCCCCGGAATGAGACGGGGTTGCCGCTGTGTTCACGCTTCGAGCGCGATTGCGTGAACGTGGCGGCCGTAATCCGGCTCCTTGCGATGCACCGAGCGGCGATAGCTGAAGAAGCGCTCGTCGGCGTAGGTGTCGACGCCGAGATCGTCGATCATCAGGATGCCGGCGGCGTCCAGCCGCTTGCGAATGAAACCGGCGAGATCGAACATCGCGTGTCCCTCGCGTACCGAGGGTATGAAGAAGATCGCGTTGTCCGCATCGGCCGCGATGAAGCGCGCGACGAACTCGTTGCCGACCTCGTAGCTGTCCTGCCGGATCAAGGGGCCGATCGCGGCGATGATGCCGCTGCGCGTCGCGCCGAGTTTTTCCATCGCCGCGATCGTCGCCTCCAGCACGCCCGTCAGCGCGCCCTTCCACCCCGCATGCGCGCCGCCAATCACGCGCGCGTTGGGATCGACGAACAGCACCGGCCCGCAATCGGCGGTGGAGACGCCGAGCGCGATGCCGGGCGTGTTCGTCACCAGCGCATCGCCCTTCGGCCGCGGCCCGTTCGGCCACGGCGTCTCGGCGACGAGCACGTCGGGCGAATGGATCTGGTGCAGGCTGAGGAAGCGTTCCGGCGCGACGCCGACATGCTCGGCCATGCGGCGGCGGTTCTCCGCGACAAGGGTCTGATCGTCGTTGGAGCCGAGGCCGCCGTTCAGCGCGGAGTAGATGCCACTGGAGACGCCGCCTTCGCGGGTGAAGAACGAGTGGCGCAGGCCGGGCACGGCCGACAGCAGCGACGAAGCGAGCGTCATGAGGCTTCTCCGGCCTGTTCGAGATCGGTGAGGCCGGCAATGCCTGTCAGCCGCGGCTCGGAGATGCCGAGCACCTTGAACATCGAGCCCATGCCGCTGCGCCCGGTGTCCGTCAGCCGCTTGAGTGCGATCGAAATGTCGGTGGCGACCTCCGGCGTTGCCTTCTGCATCAAGGCGGCGGCCCTTGTGTCGATGCCGATCCGCTTGAGGAAGTCGCCTTGCGTCACCGGCCCGTGCACGCGCGCGCCGACGTCCTCGGCCGCGCGCGCCAGCGCCTGGAAGTCGACATGAGCGGTGACGTCGGCCCGGCCCGGCGCCTTCAAGGGATCGGCGAAGGTGTGGCGCGCAATCGCCTGGAAGGTGTCGCCGGCGTCGCTGCGCAAATGGCCATAATCGATGATCAGCGCTGCGCCGTCCTGGTCGCGCACGCGCGTGGCGAGCTTCATGATCTCGCCGTCGGGGCGCCATTCGAACACGGCGCCGACGGGTGCGGCGCGCACGAGCGGCGGCAGGAGCACGTCGAAGCGCGGCGTCGGCTCGGACGCCGCGCCGAATTGAAGCTTGCCGTTGGGATCGATCTCGATCACGCGCTCGTGCCAGCCGTTCTCGTGGCGGACCATCTGGTGGACCGGCAGCACGTCGAAATATTCGTTGGCGAGGATGATGCTCGGTCCCTCAGGCACGTCGTCGATGCTGTCGTGCCAGGCAATGTTGCGCACGCCTGACAGCGTCGCATTCTGCCGCTCGCGCAAGACGGGATTGACCTCGACCATGTGGACATGAAGCGCCTGGTAGAGCGGCGGCAGCACGCGAAGGGCGCGTAGCGCGTCCGCCATCATGGTGCCGCGGCCGGGGCCGAGCTCAATCAACCGCAGGAATTGCGGCGAGCCCATTTGCTTCCACACCGAGGCGGTCCATAGTCCCAAGAGCTCGCCGAACATCTGGCTGACTTCGGGTGAGGTTGTGAAGTCGCCCTCACGCCCGAGCGGATCGCGCGAGACGTAATAGCCATGGCGCGGATGCATCAGGCACAGTTCCATGTACCGCCAGACCGGCATGGGACCTGAGGATTTGATCAGCGCCTTGATCTCGTTGAGTAGCGGCTGTTCGGTCACGGCTATCTTCTCGAAATGAATTAACGAACGGCCCCTGCGGGCTTCGGCGCACCGCGCCTGACTGCCAATACAATAAGTATGCCGCCGACGATAAGCATCGGGATCGACAGCAGCATGCCCATGGTTAATCCGCCCCAGAGGAAACCGAGCTGCGCGTCCGGTTCGCGGAAGTGCTCGCCGGCAATCCGGGTCAGACCGTAGATCAGGATGAAGGCGCCGAGGATCATGCCCGGCCGTTTCAGCGCGCCGAGCCGGATCATCACCGCGAGCACGGTGAACAGCAGGATGCCTTCCATGCCGGCCTCGTAGAGCTGGCTCGGATGACGCGGCAGTTGCGTCGGATCGTTGGGGAATATCATCGCCCAGGGCAGGCTCGGATCGGTGGCGCGGCCCCACAATTCGCCGTTGATGAAGTTGGCGATGCGCCCGAGCAGCAGTCCGACCGGCGCGACCGCGGTGGTGATGTCGCCGAGCGACAGGATCGAGATGCCATTGCGAAAGGCGAACAACATCACCGCGACGACGCAGCCCAGAAAGCCGCCATGGAAGGACATGCCGCCCTCCCACAATCGGAAGATCGCGGCGGGATGATCGATGAAGAAAGGCAGATTGTAGAACAGCACGTAGCCGGTGCGGCCACCGAGAATGATGCCGAGCGTAACCCACAGGATGAAGTCGTCGATCTGCAGCAGCGACATCGGCGCGGGGCCGCCCCACAGGCGCTCCTTCTTCAGCAGCGAGCGCGCATAGAGCCAGCCGAACACGATGCCGCAGATATAGGCCAGCGCATACCAGCGGATCGCGAACGGCCCGATCTCGAGCGCGATCGGCTTGAAGGCGGGGAAGTCGATGAGAAGAAGCTGCATCTCGCCTTCTATTTCTGGACGAGATTGCGGCGATAGAGCGCCAAGAGGCGCTCCCAATGCCGCTCGGCGGCGTCGCGGTCATAGACCGGGCGCTTGGGGAAGGCGAAGCCGTGATGCGTGCCGGGATAGATCTCGACCTCGGCCTTGGCGCCGTTCATGCCTTCTTTGACTTTCCCGATAATCTCCGGCGGCGCGTAGACATCATTCTCGGCGCAGGCGAAATAGAGCTCGGCCTTGGTCTTAGCCGCGGCCAGATGCGGGCTGTCGTCCTGATCCGTTGCCAGCTGCACGCCGTAGACCGAGGCGGCCGCCTTGACGCTGTCGGGGAAATGCGTGGCGGCGTTGATGGCGTAGCGGCCGCTCATGCAATAGCCGACGGTGCCGACCAGCTTGGTGTTCGCGGCCGCCTGGCCCTCGGCATAGGCGAGCAGCGCTCTGGTGTCGTCCATGATCATGGGGATGGTGAGCGAGCCCATCAGCTGGAACATGCGCTTGCGCTCCGGCGCGTTCGGGTCGGCCGGTAGCGCGCCGAGCTCCATCACGCCGGAGCGGTAATAGAGGTTCGGCAGCATCACGTAATAGCCTGAGGTCGCGAGCCGGCGCGCCATGTCGCGCAGCTCTTCGCGGATCGCGGGCGCATCCATGTAGAACAGGATGACCGGAAACGGCCCGCCGCGTTCGGGATGGCTGATGAAGGTTGCGGTGTGGCCGTCCCTGGTGGGGATCGCGATCTGCTGGTCGATCATCTCATGCGCCTTGTGATTCTTCTTATGCAGGGACGATGAATACGATTGCAAGGAAACCGGGGCATGACAAGGATACCTCCGATCGGGCCTTGAACCGGCCCAATCGGATTGCCATTGTGTTTTGGAGCGTTCGCGCAAAGTTTATCGGAGCTGCCAGGAGGCCGAAATGACCCAGACCAACAACCGGTTTTTCGACGAGATCGGCCGCCTGATGAACGATGCCGCCGGTGCCGCCCAGGGCGTCAAGCGCGAGTTCGACACCGTGATGCGCACCCAGGCCGAAAAATTCCTGCGCGACATGGACCTGGTCAAGCGCGAGGAGTTCGAGGCGGTCAAGGACATGGCCCGCCTGGCCCGCGAGGAGAACGAGGCGCTGAAGGCGCGCATCACGGCGCTGGAGGCTAAGCTCGGCGGGTAGGCGCCCTTCTTACCCTCCCCCTCCAGGGAGGGTGCCGCCCATTCTCCTTGTCATTTCCGCATCTTCCGGGTAAAAGCCCGCCAGTTCGTGGCCCCCGCACCCCTGGAGGCTTGCTGCGAACGATGCCATGGGCCGCGCTGCGGCCCATTAACTTTTGCAAAAACAAGGACTTAACGACATGGCGACGACCGTCAAGGAATTGAAGGCGACCGCACGTCCGAAGAGCGGCAAGGGGGCCGCCCGGGCTGAGCGTCGCGCCGGGCGAGTGCCCGGAGTGATCTATGGCAACAACCAGCCCCCCGTCACGATCTCGATCGAAGATCGCGAACTGCGCCAGCGCATCCTCGCCGGCCGGTTCCTGACCACGCTGGTCGACATCGATCTCGAGGGCAAGAAGCACCGCGTGATTCCGCGCGACTACCACCTCGATCCGGTCAAGGACTTCCCGATCCATGTCGACTTCATGCGGCTCGGCGAAGGCGCCACCATCCGCATCAGCGTGCCGCTGCATGTCGTGAAGGCGGAAACGTCCCCGGGCGTGAAGCGCGGCGGCACCGTCAACATCGTCGCCCACGCGATCGAGCTCGAATGCGGCGTCGAGAGCATTCCGCAGTACATCGAGGCCGATGTCGGCTCGCTCGAAATCGGTCACTCCTTGCATCTGTCCGACGTCAAGCTGCCGAACGGCGTGAAGGCGCTGACCCGCGAGGATGCAACCCTCGTCACCATCGTGCCGCCGTCTGGCTACGCCGAAGAGCAGAAGGCCGCCGCTGCGGCTGCAGCTCCTGGAGCTGCTGCGGCTGCTCCGGCGGCTGGCGCTGCGGCTCCGGCCGCTGCTGCTCCTGCCGCGGCTGCCAAGGCTCCCGCCGGCGGCGACAAGAAGAAGTAATCTCTCAAAGCTGGCGCGCGGTCTCTGATCGCGCGCCGAGCGAGGGGCGCGCCGCGTCATGCGACTCTTTGTTGGGCTCGGCAATCCCGGCGCAAAATACGCACGTAACCGGCACAATATCGGCTTCATGGCCGTCGACGAGATCGCGCGGCGTCATGGTTTCGCACCATGGCGCCGTCGTTTTCAGGGCGAGACCTCGGAAGGCACGCTCGGCACCGAGCGCGTGATCCTGCTCAAGCCCACGACCTACATGAACGATTCCGGCCGCGCCGTGCAGGAAGCCGCAAGCTTCTTCAAGATCGCCATGGGCGACGTCACCGTGTTTCACGATGAGCTCGAGCTGCCGCCGGGCAAGGTGCGGGTGAAGATCGGCGGCGGCATCGCCGGCCACAACGGCCTGCGCTCGATCTCGGCGCATATCGGCAACGACTATCGCCGGGTCCGGTTCGGCATCGGTCATCCCGGCGTCAAGGAACTGGTGCACGGCCATGTGCTGTCGGACTTCGCCAAGGCCGACAACGACTGGGTGTCGGCGCTGTGCGAGGCGGTGGCCGAGCACGCAGGCCTGGTCGCCAAGGGCACGGATGCGACCTTCGCCAACAGGGTGCATCTCGCCATGCAGGCGAAGGGATTTTTGACCAAGGACGAGAACGGCAAGGAATAACGCTCGTGGGATTTAAATGCGGAATCGTCGGATTGCCCAATGTCGGCAAGTCGACCTTGTTCAACGCGCTGACCGAGACGGCCGCGGCGCAGGCCGCGAACTATCCGTTCTGCACCATCGAGCCGAATGTCGGCGAGGTCGCCGTGCCCGATCCCAGGCTCGACAAGCTCGCGGCGATCGCCAAGTCCGGCCAGATCATCCCGACCCGGCTGACCTTCGTCGACATCGCTGGCCTCGTCCGCGGCGCCTCCAAGGGTGAAGGCCTCGGCAACCAGTTCCTCGCCAACATCCGCGAGGTCGATGCGATCGCGCATGTCGTGCGCTGCTTTGAAGATTCCGACATCACCCATGTCGAGGGCAAGATCGCCCCGCTCGCCGACATCGAGACCATCGAGACCGAGCTGATGCTCGCCGATCTCGACAGCCTCGAGAAGCGCGTCGACAACCTCACCAAGAAGGCCAAGGGCAACGACAAGGACGCCAAGGAGCAGCTCGACCTCGTCAACCGCACCCTGGTGCTGCTGCGTGAAGGCAAGCCCGCGCGCCTCGTCGAGCGCAAGGCGGAGGAGGAACGCGCCTTCGGCATGCTCGGCCTGCTGTCGTCCAAGCCCGTGCTCTATGTCTGCAACGTCGAGGAAGGCTCAGCCGCAACGGGCAATTCGTTCTCCCAGGCGGTGCAGGAGCAGGCCGCCAAGGAAGGCGCGGTCGCCGTCGTCATCTCCGCCAAGATCGAATCCGAGATCGCGACCATTTCGCGCGAGGAACGCGCCGACTTCCTGGAGACGCTGGGTCTCGAAGAGGCCGGCCTCGATCGCCTGATCCGCGCCGGCTACACGCTGCTCGACCTCATCACCTATTTCACGGTGGGTCCGAAGGAAGCGCGCGCCTGGACCATCTATCGCGGCACCAAGGCGCCGGGCGCGGCGGGCGTGATCCATACCGATTTCGAGAAGGGTTTCATCCGCGCCGAGACGATTGCGTATGAGGACTACGTCGGGCTCGGCGGCGAAGCCGGCGCCCGCGATGCCGGCAAGCTCCGCCTCGAAGGCAAGGAATATGTCGTCGCCGACGGCGACGTGATGCATTTCAGGTTTAATACGTAAAACACCAACATCGGTGCTGTAGGGTGGGCAAAGCGAAGCGTGCCCACCATCTCTCTCATCTCGCGGAATGATCGTGGGCACGGCGCTGTGCGCCTTTGCCCACCCTACGGCACCTGTGCGTGACGCTCACCGCATCCCGCTGCCTTGGTCGCGGATGGCGCCGAGATGCTCGTTGATGCGGAAGACGATCAGGATCAGCTCCGCGGCGATGCGCGAGAACACGATTCCGACGACGACGCTCGCGATCGACGACAGCAGCACCAGGAAGCCGCCGAACGGACTGATCGCCATCGCAGCCAGGCCGGAGAAGATGCCGGAGAGGCCGAACAGGCAGATCAGCGCGATCACCAGCCAGTAGAAGGTCTTGATGATCGTCGGCGTGATGAAGCGGTCCCACTGAAACAGATCGCTGAATGAAAACATTGCTCTCCCCAGGGCATCGGGCCTTGGTAAATGGATCTTGGCCCTCGGTTGATCCGACTCAAGACCAACGCCGCCACCCCGTATGTAGCACGAGCCATGCGGGCCGGCGGGTTGAGATTGCCGCAAAGTGCGGCCACAATCTGTCATTTCCGCTAGCCAATCCCAAGATGACCCTGACCTTCGAAGATTTCCCGCCCGGCCGGTTCGGAACATTCGGCCCGCGACACGTCACCCGCGACGAGATTCTGGCCTTCGCGGCCGAGTTCGATCCGCAGCCGATGCATCTGGACGAGGAGGCCGCAGCCAAGAGCATGCTGCGCGGCCTGTCCGGCTCGGGCTGGCACCTCTGCTCGCTGATGATGCGGATGATGGCCGACGGCTTCATTACCCGCGCCGCGTCGCTGGGGTCTCCCGGCGTCGACGAGGTGCGCTGGCTCTCGCCGCTCCGGCCCGGGGACGATCTCATGCTCGACGTCGACGTGCTGGAGGCGCGCCCCTCCAAGAGCCGGCCCGAACTCGGCATCGTCAAGTTCAAATGCACCGTGCGCAACGCCAAGGGTGAGCCGCTGGGCGAGATGACCTCGCCGATCCTGATCAAGCGGCGCGAGGGGGCGGTCTGATGCGGTTTTTCGACGACATCGAGATCGGCCAGCGCCGCGAGATCGGCACCTATACGTTCACGGCCGAGGCCATCAAGAATTTCGCCGCGAAGTTCGATCCGCAGCGTTTTCATCTCGACGAGGAGGAGGGCAAGAACTCGCTGTTCGGCGGGCTTGCCGCCTCGGGCTGGCATGTCGGCTCGGCCTGCATGAGCCTGCTTGTCGCTGACGGCCAGCGTCTGGCGCGCGAGGCCGTAGCGCGCGGCGAGGAGGTTGCGGTGTGGGGGCCTTCGCCGGGCTTTCGCGACCTGCGCTGGATCAGGCCGGTGCTTGCCGGCGATACCGTCGCTTACGTCAACGTGGTCACCGACAAGCGCACCTCGGCCTCGCGCCCCGGCTGGGGCATCCTGACCGCCCGCACCACCGGCACTAACCAGCGCGGCGAGGACGTCTATTCCATCATCGCCAGCGCCTTCGTGCCGATGAGGAAGAGCGGTTAGATCTGTTCCAATATGAACGGGCAAATGAGTGCGCGAGTGTTGCCCGCGCGCTATGGACGCGATTCCGGGCCGCTGCCATAAGCCTGCGCAACATGGTTACCGCGAAGCAGTTTGGTGGAACCAGTGAGTTGCTAACTAATTATGAACCTGTCGCTGTCTAATTGAAACGAATTGGGCAGAGACAGGGGACGAGGACCATGGCTGATCGCGGCGCACTCAAGTTTGTTGGATTTATCTTCGCTACCGCGACGCTGGCCGTGATGCTGGTCGCCGGCATGGTGGTGAAGGGCTATGCCGATGGCGCCTACACCCTGGAAGCCTCGGCTGTCGACGCGAGCCGGTAAGAATCTGTTAAGCTCTCGGGGCCGGAAAACGGCCCCGCCTCAGCGGCTATAGACGAACGCCAGCACCGCGATCGCAACCACCAGCAATCCGACGAAGCGCAGCATGATCGTGCCGAGCTGATTGGGCGCGGGCCGCAGCGATATCGGGTCCGTGTTGTCGGGCCGAATGCTTTCCATGAGATGTCCCCCGGCCCGGCCGCAAAAGAAGCGGGCGCTTGGCATTGGTCGTCGGGAAGGCGCGGCGGGTTCAATAGCGCGCCGCATGTCTACGGCGACGGTGTGAACGTGCGTCCACGGTCTTACGCGGCCTTTTTCGCAGCCACACCCACCGCCGTCATGCCCCGGCTTGACCGGGCTTGATCCGGGCATCCAGTACGCCGCGGCGTCTCGGTTCAATCACTGGCGTCTCTGGAATACTGGATCACCCGCTTTCGCGGGTGATGACACCTGTTTTGACGAGATAGCGTCCGGACACGCTACGCCGGGGCGACATCCCGAATCAAAACTGCCGCGCTCCTTGCGGAACGCGGCAGCCGGTGATGCGTGATGTCAGTGCTTAGCTGTTGCGCAGGCCGTCGGCGGCGCGCTTCCACTGCGCGACGTTGTCGGCGATCATCCGGGTCGACTTCATCGCGGCCTGGCTGAGCTGGGCGTAGCCGGAGATCTCGCGCTGGACGCGCTGGCCCTCGGCATGCAGCAGGTCACGCAGGCTCTCGAGCTCCGAGATCAGATTCTCGATCTCGGCGAGCGAGGTGCCGGCGACGCGCTGGATCAGCGAGTTGACGTTGGTGACGGTGGCGTCCGCGCTCGGATCGAGCGGGGGCGCGTCGGTGGTCGCCGCCGCCGGACGGCGCAGATAGGCAATGTCGTTGCGGACGAAGTCGCGGATGCCGGCTTCGACTTCCGTGACTGCAGCGAGGTTGGTGTCGACCGTCTCGGTCTCGGCGGCTTCGGTCTTTTCCGGACGCATGGCGTTCATCGTTATTCCCCTGTTCGCGTTGAGCGCAGCGCGAGTGTCCCCCGCACGACGACGTCTGTGAGGCAGCCCGCATCAGGGCGCCGGAATTGGGCCGCAAATGGGCCGAGATGCGGCAAGGGCGGACCATTCGGGGGTTTTGCCGTGGCGTATGGTTAGGAGAGTGTGAACGTCGCTGCGGCGGCCACCGTTCCAGCTCCTCCTGGTGAGGAGCGCGAAGCGCGTCTCGAACCATGCAGGGCCTCGATCCTTCGAGACGCGCTCCTTCGGAGCGCCCTCAGGACGAGGAGAAAGAGTGGAGGCTCGGCCTACCAGCTCTTCTTGAAACCCGCCGTCAGGCTCTTGTTGATCGCGCCTTGCGAGGTCTCGCCGACCGAGCCGGAGACGGTGACATTGTCGAACAGCTTCTGCTCGGCGCCGACCTTGCGCAGCCATTTGTCGTCGGTGGTCGACAGCGACTGGCCGGCGGTGATGCTGGTGCCGGTGTCGGTGAGGGTCACCTTGGCCGACTGGTCGGTCTCGTAATTGCGGGTGATGTGGCCGCCGATGCCGGGGACCGCACTCGTGCCCTGCTGGTTGACGCTGTAGCCGTTCTGCAGCGTCAGTGAGGTGTCGCCGGACAGTGGCACCGATTTGGTCAGCGAGGCCCCGAGCTTGCTCTGTTCCGAGCCGGGATCGACGCGGGCTTCCACCGCGGTCTTGTCCCAGATCACTCCGGCGCCGGGCGCGGTTGCCGTCGCCCAGGCGCTGCCGGAGGATTGCGGCAGGTTGCCGCCATTGGTGGCCTTTTGCGCCAGCAGCTCGGACATCGTCCGCGGCTCGCTCGTCACCGTCATGTCGGCGCCGATCCGCGTATCCCAGAACGAGAACACGGATTGCTTCACCGTCACCGCCGAGGAGCCGTTCGCATTGGCGTTCGACGACCAGTCCAGGCCGTCCTTGGCGGCGGCCTTGGCGCGCTTCTTGGCGGCGATCGGGTCAATGCCGGTGCCGGCATCGACCGCGAGCTGGCTCCAGTCGAGCTTGTCGACGTCGATGCCTTTGAGCACGTCGGGGTCGTTGACGTCGGGGGTCTCTGCCGTCTCGGCCTCGTCTGGCGCGGCCGCGGGTGGGGAGAAGGGCGGAATGATCTGCGCCGAAACCGTCAGCACAGAGCCCAAGATGAACGCGGCCGCCAGCACCGGCAGCCTGGTCCAGCCGAAACCTGTCGAGAATTCCATCGTCCTGCCCGCAAGCCCCAGCGCATGTTGTCCGCCAATATAAGGCGGTCCTTGGTGATGACCATGCGCCATTCGGTCTGCTTGCATCAATGCGGATTTATCGTTGCGAAATTGTGGCAACTCGCGTGGGGATGCGAACCAACGGGCCGCGCGAAAGGCGCGCGCCCGACGACGAGCTCTCGATGCGACGGCATCCGGCGGGGCTGGCGGCCAGGACGTCGCGTCAGGCATTGTCGTCGGTCCCGAACAGCGGGGCCCGTTGGCGTCCCCCTCAGCCGACGCTGGTCATCTTCGGCAGATGAATGGCGCGGCCGAGTGCCTGCTCGACCAGGTCGAAGGTGTCGATCAGGACGCGCATGCTGGTAAGCTTGCCCGCCCTGAACTGGGCGAACTGCGCGACCCGCAAGCTGATCGGCTTGTTGGAGTCCAGTGCCGTCAGCGAATAGCGCATCATCGAGGCGGCGGAATCGACGCCCAGCATGATGCTCTCGCGGTCGAAGCGGCGGACCTGGAAATTGTCGGCGAGCTGGCGGATGACGTCGAGCACGGCGTCCTTGCCCTGGCGCGCGCCGAGGAACGGAAACATGTCGATCGGGCCGTAGAGCGCCCATTCGACATCCTCGTCGATCAGGGCCTCGATGTCCTCGAAATGCCGGTCGTTGATCGCGCGGTGCAACGCGCGCGAGAAACGCCAGAGGCTGTGCTCTGTCATTTTGGGCAGTCCTGAAGCTGGCTTTGCGAAAGAAAAACGGAAAACGACCCCAGCGCAGTCAGGCGGTGGGGCTCAACTCATTTGTATACGAATAAAATACCCGATTTCGGCCAAAACGCAATTCACGTTTTCGCAATGCACAATTGATGGCGATATGTGAGATCTGCAATAAAACCCCGTAATCTTCCGGGTCCTGGCGGCTCGGTTCCAGGGGAGGGAGCAGGCTCAGTCCACCCGTGCACCCGTGATCAGCGGCCCGATCTCGCGCTCCAGCACCTGCTGCACCAGATCGTAGGAATCGATGATCTCGCGGATCTCCGCCACCAGCCCGCCGCGGAAGGTGTAGAACACGGCCATGTCGAACTGCACGATGCGGTCGTTGCTGCGCTTCCTGAAATAGGCCTGCATGTAGGTCGCGACCGCCTCGCCCTCGGCCAGGATGTGCGGTGCCTTGTACCGGATCTCCGAATAGCGCGACCAGACGGTCTGCCACAGCTCGCGCAGCTCGGCCTTGCCGTGGCGCGGCACCATGTGCGGCAGCACGTCGATCGGCGCATGGGTGAGGAAGTCGACGTCATCGGTGCAGCACGCCAGCGCGGCCTCGATGTCGCCGCGCGCGAAGGCGTCGAGCAGATGCAGCACGCGCTGGCGATTGAGCTTCTCGACAGTCATTCCGCCCGTCCTCATTGGCCGTGTGGCGCCCTGCAACGCTAACGCGCGGTCTCCTGCACCGGCAATCCGCAAAATCACAGGGATGTTGCAGACGATATGACGCTCGAGCGCAATGCCAGGTTCATGGCGTGCCAATTGCGAGTTGAATTGCGGCAAGGCTGCACGAATTCTTGCTGCATTCAGCTGCATGACACGCAACGCAGATGGCGCAATGCGCAAGGTCACCGCGGCGCAGCCGCATGGAACCGCGATGTGCTCGCGCTCGTTGGGACGCCGACATTGCCTCCGGAGACACGATCCATGAAATCACTCTTCGCCATCGCTGCCGTGTTGCTCATGTGCGGCGCGACCTCCGCCGCCAACGCCAAGGGCTGCATCAAGGGCGCCGTCGTCGGCGGCGTTGCCGGCCACTATGCCGGCCATCACGGCGTGCTGGGCGCCGCCGCCGGCTGCCTCTACGGCAGGCACCACGCCAAGGAACAGGAGAAGCAGCGGCAGCAGCAGGGTCAGGTGAACGGGCAGGGGAAGTTGTAAACGACAATCCAACCGCATCGGCGGTCTGCTCCCTTGCCCCGCTTGCGGGGAGAGGGTTGGGGTGAGGGGGAGTCTCTCCGGGGACGGTGGCAGCTCGACCCGCGGAGAGTCCCCCTCACCCGATCGCTTCGCGATCGACCTCTCCCCGCAAGCGGGGCGAGGTGAAGAAGGCCGCGTGACGCATCTCACATCACCGCTCCGGCATGGCAGCTAACGTCATCCCAAGTCATCAGGGAGACGTGCCATGGCCGCCCTCGCCACCGTCAGAAAGTCCCGCCTGCACAACGCGCTCGAAGGCCTCGCGCTGACCACGATCCTGCAGAGCTTCCCGACCTTCGCCGCCGCCGCCTTCCTGCTCAAGCTCGTTGGCAACCACGATCTCGTCGGCGACCCCGGCGTCGCCGTCTTCGTCGCCATCGCCTCGCTCGCCCACGCGATGCTGGCTGTGACCCTGGGCCCGAGCTTCCCGGCTTTTTTCAAGACCGTCTACGAGCCAAAGTTCTTCGAGGCCCATCTGTCGCTGTCCGACAAGATCACGGCCTGGCGCACCCAGCCGGTCGCCTCGCTGCAATTGGTGACGATCGTGCTGCTGCTGTCGGTGATGGCGGTGGTGACGGCGAGTGTGGGGTGAGGGGGAACGCCGAGCGCGTCTCGCTTGACGATCAAGTCCCGCTGGGTGCGACCGAGGAATACTATCAGATCGGCTCTGAAGTATGAGAGCCCCTCCGCCGTTTGGCCAATGCTCTGAGGAGTCGATGCCCTTGTCCCTTGTAGAGATGCCGCTGCTCAAAATCCCTTAGGTAGCGAACTATCGACTCTGCCTTGTTGAGGCTCGTCAGGATTTGCTCGCGAGACGACTGTGAGGTGTTGGCATCGCCAGACTCAATCGGCCACTTGTAGTGAATGAATGAGTTGCGAACCTCGCTGATCTCGTCGATTGCCTTCAGCTTCTCTTTCGGGAAGGGGGAGAGCTCAAGAAGGGCCATTACCCAAGTGCACTTCGCCCGCATGCTGGCTTCACGAAGTAGCTGTTTAATGATCCGAGGATCTATTCGCTTGGTTTCACAGATCTGGACAATGATCCAATTCAGCCTGTGCTCATAGTACGTCGCGAAATACAGTGCGCTTAGCTCAAGCTCGCCTTGACGAAAAAATTTCCGAGCTTCCGGAAGAATGCTTGTTGCATGATCCGTCACGAGGCCGAACGTTGTATTCTTAAGGTTCGACCGAAGGTAAGATAGAACGTCGTCAACAATTTGTTCATCCGTCCTTCCCTCGATCGAAATCAGTCCGTCTCTGAGCAGTTTCAGGGCTGCTTGAGGAAAGACAATCTTGCCAACTTTTTCCAGAAGCTCTTCCCGTTCTCTCCCTAACGCTGCGCCTTCAGGTTTTGCTGACATTTGCACGCCCCCTGCCGCTGTCGGGCAATTACCTCTTCTTCCACCCACCCCGTCTTCCCGGCTGTCCCCCCGTCGACTTCGGTGCGGGCCCGAACTCCGGACCGGATTGCCTTGAATCCGTCGGCTGGATGATCCGGCTCGTACTTCCGAACGGCTTTGACGGCAGGGTCTGGTTCTCGCGGTAGGGCAACGACTCCGGCCCGTGCATCTCGTCGAGATGCGGCTTATGGACCTTCGAGCCGCCTCCGCCGCCGCTGGCTTTCAGCGCGGACCCAACGGTCTTCTTCTTCATGGCGCTGACAGGCAGGTTGGCGGCGTCGCCGTACTTCTTGCTTCCGGCATAGGCGCCGGCCTTGCCCGCGACGGTGCGCTGTTTTGCGGTGGGATCGTCGACCACGGCGAGCTCGGTGGCGCGCAGGCGCTTGACCTCGTCGCGCAGGCGCGCGGCTTCCTCGAAGTTCAGATCGGCTGCGGCCTCGCGCATCCGCGTTTCCAGATCGCCGAGCACGGCTTCGAAGTTGTGGCCGATCGAGATGACGTCGTCGGTCATGTCGTGGCCGCCGACCTCGATCAGTACGTGGTCGCGCTCGTAGACGGAGTTGAGGATGTCGCCGATCTGCTTCTTCACGCTCTCCGGCGTGATGCCGTTGGCGGTATTGTACTCGACCTGCTTCTCGCGGCGGCGGTTGGTCTCGGCGATGGCGCGCTCCATCGATCCCGTCATCTGATCGGCGTAGAGGATCACCTTGCCGTCGACGTTGCGCGCAGCGCGGCCGATGGTCTGGATCAGCGAGGTCTCGCTGCGCAAAAAGCCTTCCTTGTCGGCATCGAGGATCGCGACCAGCGCGCATTCGGGAATGTCGAGGCCTTCGCGCAAGAGGTTGATGCCGACCAGCGCGTCGAAGGCACCGAGGCGCAGATCGCGGATGATCTCGATGCGCTCGATGGTGTCGATATCCGAATGCATATAGCGGACGCGAATGCCCTGCTCGTGCAGATATTCGGTGAGGTCCTCCGCCATGCGTTTCGTCAGCACCGTGATCAACGAGCGGTAGCCGGCCTGCGCGGTGGCGCGGACCTCGCCGACGAGATCGTCGACCTGGGTGCGGGCGGGGCGAATATCAACGGGAGGATCGATCAGGCCGGTGGGACGAATGACCTGCTCGACGAACACGCCGCCGCTCTCGTTCAGCTCCCAGCCGCTCGGCGTCGCCGACACCGCAACCGTCTGCGGCCGCATCATGTCCCATTCCTCGAAGCGCAAGGGCCGGTTGTCCATGCACGAGGGCAGGCGGAAGCCGTATTCGGCCAGCGTCGCCTTGCGGCGGAAGTCGCCGCGGAACATCGCGCCGATCTGCGGGATGGTGACGTGGCTTTCGTCGGCGAAGATCAGCGCGTTGTCGGGGACGTATTCGAACAGCGTCGGCGGCGGCTCGCCGGGGCGGCGTCCCGTGAGATAGCGCGAATAGTTCTCGATGCCGGCGCAACTGCCCGTCGCCTCCATCATCTCGAGATCGAAGGTGGTGCGCTGCTCCAGCCGCTGCGCTTCCAGGAGGCGCCCCTGGTCGTTCAACTGATCGAGCCGCTGCTTCAATTCGAACTTGATCGACTTGATCGCCTGCACCAGCGTCGGGCGCGGCGTCACATAGTGGGAGTTGGCGTACATCTTGATGAACTCGAGCTCGTCCTGCTTGTGGCCGGTGAGCGGATCGAACTCCTCGATATTCTCGATGGTGTCGCCGAATAAGTTCACGCGCCAGGCACGGTCCTCATAGTGCGCCGGGAAAATGTCGATGACGTCGCCGCGCACGCGAAACGTGCCGCGGGTGAAATCGGCCTGGGTGCGCTTGTACTGGAGCGCGACGAGGTCGGCGATGAGCTGGCGCTGGTCGATGCGCTCGCCCTTCTTCAGTGCGAAGGTCATCGCGGTGTAGGTCTCGACCGAGCCGATACCGTAGATGCACGACACCGAGGCGACGATGATGACGTCGTCGCGCTCGAGCAGCGCGCGCGTCGCCGAGTGGCGCATGCGGTCGATCTGCTCGTTGATCGAGGAGTCCTTCTCGATATAGGTGTCGGTGCGCGGGACGTAGGCTTCCGGCTGGTAATAGTCGTAATACGAGACGAAATACTCGACGGCGTTGTCGGGGAAGAAATTCTTGAACTCGCCATAGAGCTGGGCGGCGAGCGTCTTGTTCGGCGCCAGGATCAGCGCGGGGCGCTGCGTCTTCTCGATCACCTGCGCCATCGTGTAGGTCTTGCCCGAGCCGGTGACGCCGAGCAGCACTTGGGTGCGGTCGTTGCGCTGGACGCCTTCGACCAGCTCGGCGATCGCGGTCGGCTGGTCGCCCTTGGGCTGGTATTCCGATTTGATCTCGAAGCGCACACCGCCTTCGGACTTCTCCGGCCGCGGCGGCCGGTGCGGCGTCCACACCTTGGTGGAGCCGTCGTTCTTGCGGAACTCCGGCCGGCCCTCGCGGATCAGCGCCTCCAGCGCATCCGCGGTCGCCTTGACGCCGAGCGCCTCCATCTTGCTGCGCGGCGGACGCGCCAGCGCCTCGGCATCGTCCTCCTCGGTGGGCAGGCCGAGCTGCCGCGCCAGTTCCGGATCGAGCGTCGGGATCGTGGCCGCGGTTCCGTAATTGGCCTGCGGCGCTTCTTCCAGTCCGCCAATTTCGCTGGATTGCCGGGCGCCCGCCGGCTGCGGGTTGGGCCGCAGCGGCATCGGCCGCGCACTGTCCTGCGGAAACTCCTTCGGCGTCGAGGCCCGCGCGCGATGCGCCGCAGCCTCGCCGCCGGAGCGGCGGTCGCGCGAATTGTCCGGCGGCGGCTGCAGCCCGGTGCCCGAGCCAAGTCCGGCGTCGCCGCGATTGATCGCGGGATTGAGCAGCTCGGCCAGCGCCGGCCCGATCGGCTGCACATCAGGCCGATGTGCCTTCGAGTTCGGGGCCTTGGTCTTGGGGGATTTGCCGGATTTTTCGGAGGATGCAGGTTTCTTCGCCATGAGGCGAATATGGGATGAGTCCGCCTCCCGATAAAGGGTGAATGACCGTCCTCATGCAGCCTGCTGACAGCAGGTTGGCAGCAGGGTCGGCCTCACGCCGCCGGCCCGTCCTCGTCACCCGCCTGATATGGCTTGAGAACGTCGAGATGGATGCCGCCGCAATCGGTGCAGCGCATGGTCCAGTACTCGCACCCCGCGCGGCCGCCGATCACGCGGAGCACCGAAAGATCGCCGTGGCATTCCGGGCAGTTGGACAGCACATTGCGGGCGTAGATTCTCGGCCGCGGCGTGTCTTCGATTTCGATGACTGACATGACCCGGTTCCCCCCTTTGACGCTGCGCTGCCCCTGGTTCGCTTGCCGTCCGGCTCGCTTATTCGTCGTCGCTGTCGGCCCGGCGGCGGAAGCGGTCGATGTGGTGCTTGGCGTCGGCGATCGCGGCGTTCTGATCGGGCCAGGCGAAACCGACTTCCATAGCCGGAAACAGCACGCCGTCGATGGCGACGGGACTGAGATCGGCGCGGCGGATGCGGGCGTGCCAGAGGCCTTTGCCAGCCTCGAAGGATTCAATGTCAAAGCCGTCGTAAAGGGTCGTCATTCTTGTCGGTCCCACGTTTCTTTTCGGAGGGTCAGGGGACCACGTTTGCGGATTCCGGAATGTGAAGTCGTTCACAAGCGGCAGGCTTTTTTGCCTCCGGCGTCAGTTCCGCGCGGCGACACGGCCCGTCCGCTTGACCGGGCGGGCGGCGGGTTCCGAGGCCGCGCGCATGATCCAGCGGCGGAACGCGGCAAAGTCGCGGTGCTCGGTTTGAAAGCTGCGATAGAGCAGGTACCAGCGCATGCCCTTGGGCACCGAGAGGTCGAACGGGGCGACCAGCCGGCCGGCAGCAAGATCGTCGTCGATATAGGGGCGGATGCCCATGGCGATGCCGAGCCCGTCGGCGGCGGCCTGCAGTGCCTGGCCGTAAAATTGGAACTCCGGCCCGCGCGGATTGATGCGGGTGAGGTTCGCGGCTTTCAGCCAGATCGGCCAGTCCTCCGGCGAATGTTCGACGCGGATCAGGCTCGGTCCCTTCAGGTCGGCCGGCCGCTTCAGGCCGCTCGCAAGACGGGGCACGCAGACGGGCGTGAGATCGCCGGCGAACAGGGGCTCGGCGACTAGGCCAGGCCAGTCGCCGGTGCCGAGCTTGATGCCGCAGCTCCAATCCTCGCCGAACGGGACCGACGCGCCGCCGGTGGTAAAGCGCACCTCGATGTCGGGCTCTTCGCTGCGAAACTCCGACAGGCGCGGGATCAGCCAGCGCATCGCAAAGGTGTGGCCGACGCCGATCGTGAGCACGCGGACGCTTGCCGGCGCCGTCACCTGCGCGGTGAGGCTGGCCAGCGCATCGAAGATCGGCGTCAGGCCGCCCTGATAGGCGCGGCCGGGCTGCGTCAGCACCAGGCGATTGGCCTTGCGCTCGAACAGCGCGACGCCGAGCCGCTCTTCCAGGAGATGCACCATGCGGCTGACGGCGGCCGCAGACACGCTCAGCTCGAGCCCGGCCGCAGCAAAGCTGCCGGTCCGCGCCGCCGCCTCGAATGCCTTGATGCCGTTGAGAAACAGCAGACGCCGCAAAGGCCCAACCCTCAGGAAAGCTGATGCCAGGCCAAGATAACTCAGTTTGCGCGGAAGGAGCAAGCGAGGCACGTTCTCCTTCGCCTCTCCCCGCGCGCGGGGAGAGGCCGACGCGCAAAGCGCGGCGGGTGAGGGGGAGCCTCCGCGAGTCCATCTACCACCGTGATTGCGGAAGCGGCCCCTCACCCCACCCTCTCCCGTAAGAACCGGGCGAGGGAGTGAAACAGTCTGCGTCCCTTACGATGAGCCACCACCGGAGATTCCCCAC
Organism: Bradyrhizobium sp. ERR14; assembly: GCF_014198235.1. Classification (NCBI taxonomy): domain Bacteria; kingdom Pseudomonadati; phylum Pseudomonadota; class Alphaproteobacteria; order Hyphomicrobiales; family Nitrobacteraceae; genus Bradyrhizobium; species Bradyrhizobium sp. ERR14. The sequence goes on from NZ_JACIHD010000014.1 coordinate 115,656, forward strand.
GTGACGCCCATCATGATCGCTGCCCTCGGATTGCTGATGGTCGCCACCGCATTCCTGTCGGGGCTGTTCGGCATGGCGGGCGGGCTGATCCTGATTGGCGTGCTGCTGGCGCTGATGCCGCTGCCGACCGCGATGGTGCTGCATGCGATCACGCAAATGGCCTCGAACGGCTGGCGCGCCTTCCTGTGGCGCGCACATATCCGCTGGCGCCCGGTTGCGAACTATATGGTCGGCGCTGCCGTCGCGCTGGCGGCCTGGTCGCTCACCCGCTACGTGCCTGATAAGCCGATGGCGCTGCTGCTGCTCGGCGTTACACCGTTCATGGCGCGGCTGTTGCCCGCCAACATCAAGCCGGATCCGGACCGCCTCTGGCAGGGCACCGTCTATGGCACGATCTGCATGGGCTTGATGCTGATGACCGGCGTGTCGGGGCCGCTGCTCGACACGTTCTTCCTCGGCGGCGATTTCGGCCGGCGCGAGAAGGTCGCGACCAAGGCGATGCGCCAGCTCGTCAGCCATTTCACCAAGCTGGTCTATTTCGGCGGCATCATCGACCAGGCGGCGAGCCTCGATCCCGTGCTCGCCGGCGTCGCCATCCTTGCCTCGATGCTCGGCACCACGCTGGCGCGGCGCATCCTCGAAGCCATGACCGACCAGCAATTCGTGGCCTGGTCGAACAAGCTGATCACCACGATTGCCTGCTACTACATCGCCTATGGCGGCTGGCTCATGGTTCGCACGCCAGTGCTGGCCGCCTTCGACAAGGGAGGTTTGCAATGAACGAGACTGCCGATCCCCTGGTGCTGGACTTCGTCGAATGGGTCGCGCGCGAGCCGCGCGCCTATGCCGAAGTGATCGCGACCTGGAAGACCTCGTGCCCGCGCCTCACCATCTGGGAAGATGCCGCCGAGCGCGGCTACGTCGCGCGCGAGACGCTGCCCGGTCTCGGGCTGGTGATCGCGGTGACGGAGGGCGGCGAGAAATTGCTGCGAACCAACGGGCGCTAACTCTCGCCACATCGTCATTGCGAGCGCAAGCGAAGCAATCCAGAATGTCGCCGCGCGGCAGGCTGGATTGCTTTGTCGCAAGAGCTCCTCGCAATGACGGAGCCAGTGGAGGCGCCTTTGTCACTCAAACTCTACGAACTCGTCGGCACTGACGCCTCGCGTCCCTTCAGCCCGTATTGCTGGCGCACGCGGATGGCGCTGGCGCACAAGGGTCTCGCGGCGGAATCGCTGCCCTGGCGCTTCACCGAGAAGGGCGCGCTTGCGCCGCACGGGTCGGAGAAGGTTCCGGTGCTGCTGCACGATGACAGACCGGTCGTCGACTCCTGGACGATCGCGACCTATCTCGATGACAATTTCCCGGACCGTCCGTCGCTGTTCGGCGGTGAGGGCGGCCGCGCCATGGCGCGCATGATCAACGCCTTCGGCGACATCGCCGTGGTCGGCGGCATCTTTCCGCTGATCGTTGCCGACATCCCGAAAAATCTCGCCGAGATCGATGCCGCCTATTTCCGCAAGTCGCGCGAGGCGCGCTTCGGCGGCAAGAGCTTGGAAGAGGTCATGGCAAGTCGCGACACCGGCGTGGTCGCCTTCCGCAAGTCGCTCGAGGTGATGCGCCAGACATTGAAGAAACAGCCCTTCATCGGCGGCGAGACGCCGAACTACGCCGACTACATCGTGTTCGGCGGCTTCCAGTGGGCGCGCGTGGTGAGCCCGTTCAAGCTGCTCGAGACGGATGATCCCATTTATGCCTGGCGCGAAAAGCTGCTCGATGCGTTCGACGGCATGGCGCGGAAATCGCCGGGGCATGAGGTGTAAGGCACACTCTCTCCGATGTCGTCCCCGCGAACGCGGGGATCCATACCGCGTGATCTATCGAGCGCGGATGGTCGAAGTACCGCACGACGAGTCTTCACCAAACTCTTCCCTGGGGGTATGGATCCCCGCGTTCGCGGGGACGACATTGAGGGTGTGGCGGCTCTCCCGCGCTTAACGGGTAGCGCTCGCCGCCTCCGCCGCCTTGCGCAAGCACTCCCGGCACAGGCAGTCTTCCCCTTCGACCGGCATCGGCAGCTTCGCGGTTTCCTCCGCGCACCAGCAGGTGCCCGAGAGGTCGCAGCTGAACTCAGTACCGCAGCGCGCGCAGGCGAGGCGGCGCGGTTCCGTTGATGCGGATTCTTTCGGATTTGTCATGATTTACGTCGAAGCTTCGCCGTGATTTTCATGTCGGGTTCATCGGTCGCTGCGGTATATTAGGCGTCGCGCGCGGACTCCGAAAGCGGCTCCCGACACGCGAAGGACAAATCGATGGCCCGCGATTCGCAAGCCGCGCTCGTCGCGCTCAACCGTTTTGGCTTCGGCGCCCGCGGCGGCGCCTCGGGCGATCTCATCAACGCAGCCTCCGATCCTCGCGGTTTCGTGAAGGCAGAGCTGGTCCGTGCGAGTGGGGTGTTGCTGGAGGCGCCCGGTCTGCAGTCGACCCAGCAACTCGGGCAGGCCGTCTTCGCCTATCAGGATCAGGTCAGGCAGGCGCGCGAAGCGGCGAAGGCCGCTGCGCCCGCCGAGACGCAGCCGCCTGCGCCGAGTGAACCGAAGCCCGGGCTCCGCCGCAATCTCTCGCTGAATGCGGTAGCAACGGAGGTCGCCGGCCAGATGACCGAGGCCAGGCCGGCGGACAATGCGGCGAAGCCGGACGCGATGCAGCCCAATGCGGCTGCACCGCCGGCGGCCAAGCCGGCCCCGCAGCCGCTCAACGTGATCCAGAAGACCTTCCGCAGCGAAGCGCTGGCGCGCCTGCAGCGCGCGACGCTGGCCACCTGCGGCTTCACCGAGCGTCTCGTCGCGTTCTGGTCCAACCATTTCTGCATTTCCGCGACCAAGGGCGAGCTGGCGCGGATCTGGGCCGGCGCGTTCGAGCGCGAGGCGATCAGGCCGCATGTGCTCGGGCGCTTCGCCGACATGCTGAAAGCGGTCGAGCAGCATCCGGCGATGCTGTTCTTCCTCGACAACCAGCAATCGCTCGGCCCGGATTCGCGCGCAGGCCTGAATCGCAAGCGCGGCCTGAACGAAAATCTCGCGCGCGAGATCATGGAGCTGCACACGCTCGGCGTCGGTGGCGGCTACACGCAGGAGGACGTCACCTCGCTCGCGCGGATCATTACCGGCTGGACCTTCGCCGGACGACAGGGGCAGCTCGGCACACCCGGCTCCTTCGTGTTCAACACCAATGCGCACCAGCCCGGCGCGCAGATGTTGCTCGGCAAGAGCTACGAGGCGACGGGCCTCGCGCAAGGCGAAGCCGCGCTCGCTGACATCGCGCGCCATCCGTCGACCGCGAATTTCATCGCCACCAAGTTTGTCCGCCATTTCGTTGCCGATGATCCGCCGCCGGTTCTGGTTGCGCGGTTGCGCGAAATCTTCGTCAAGTCCGACGGCGACCTCAAGGCGCTTGCTGCGGCGCTGGTCGATTCCGACGAGGCGTGGAAGGCGCCGCTGACCAAGATGCGCTCGCCCTATGATTTCCTGGTCGCGAGCGGCCGGCTGCTCGCGCGCGTGCCAGAGGATCCCGGCGCCTATCTGAACAATCTCAACCTGCTGGGACAGCCGCTGTGGTCGCCGGCTGGCCCCAATGGTTTCCCCGATACCAGCGCCGCATGGGCTGCGCCCGAGGGCATGAAGCTCAGGCTCGATATCGCCGCGCAGATGGGCGCACGGCTCGGGCCCAACATCGATCCGCTGGATCTGCTGGAATTCGCAGCGGCGGATGCGGCCTCCATCGAAACGCGGCGGACCATCGAGCGCGCGGAGTCGCGCCAGCAGGCGCTGGCGCTGCTCTTGATGTCGCCGGAAATGCAGAGGAGGTGACGATGGACTGCACCGAGAACCGGCTCCTCACCTCGCGCCGCAGTCTCCTGCTTGGCGGCACCTCGTTCGCGGCCTGGGCTTATTTGCCGAAATTCGCGCGCGCGGCCGATGGGCGCGATCCCAGGCTGATCGTGGTGATCCTGCGCGGCGCGCTCGACGGTCTTGCGACCGTCGCGCCGATCGGCGATCCCGATTATGCCGGCCTGCACGGCTCGATCGCGCTCACTTCTGACGGCGCGCATCCCGCGATCATGCTGGATTCCTTCTTCGCGCTGCATCCGGCTATGCCGGAATTTGCGCGCATGTATCGCGACAAGCACGCCGCGGTGATCCATGCCGTGGCGACGCCCTATCGCGACCGCTCGCATTTCGACGGCCAGGACGTGCTCGAAAGCGGCTATGCCGGTCCGGGCCGCGTGCAGTCCGGCTGGCTCAACCGCGCGCTGGAAGCGCTGCCGCGCGGCGAGCGCGTATCGAGCGCTCTTGCGGTCGGGCCCACCACGCCGCTGGTGCTGCGCGGCAATGCGCCGACCGTCGGCTGGGCCCCGGTGGCGCTGCCGCAGGCCGATGACGACACCGCCATGCGCCTCGTCGATCTCTACCGTCATCGCGATCCCGCGCTGGCGATGGCCTTGTCGCAAGGCCTTCAGCTCGACAAGGCCGCGAGCGGAGACGACATGAAACCGAAACCCGGCAATGCGGTGGCGCAGATGCGCCAGGTCGCGCGCGGCGCGGCCAAGCTGATGGCGGCGGACGATGGCCCGCGCATCGCCGCGCTCGCCTTCGATGGCTGGGACACCCATGCCAATGAAGGCGGCCCCGTGGGGCGTCTCGCCTTCCTGCTCGGCGGGCTCGATGGCGCGCTCGCCGAATTCCAAAGCGGTTTGGGGGAGCGCTGGCGCGACACCGTCGTCGTCGTCGCCACGGAGTTCGGCCGCACCGCGCGCATCAATGGCACCGATGGCACGGATCACGGCACCGGCACGATCGCGCTGCTCGCCGGCGGCGCCGTGAAAGGCGGCCGCGTGATCTCCGACTGGCCGGGCCTCAAGCTCGCGAACTTATATGAAGCTCGCGATCTCAAGCCGACCACCGATCTGCGCTCCGTGATCAAGGGCGTGCTGCAGGGCCAGTTCGGCCTGTCCGATCGCGTGCTGGCCGAGACGGTGTTCCCGGATAGTGCGGGAGTACGGCCGATGAAGGGATTGGTCGCCTAACCCCACGCGCGTCATTCCGGGCCTGCGCCTTGCGGCGCATCCCGGAATGACGAGATAATGGTGCAGCATCAGGAGAACCGTACCCATGTACATCGCCATGAATCGCTTCCGTGTCGCCAAGGGCTCCGAGGCCGCTTTCGAGCAGGTCTGGCTCGGCCGCGATACGCATCTGGACAAGGTGCCGGGCTTCGTCGAATTCCATCTGCTGCGCGGACCCGAGCTCGAGGACCACACGCTCTATGCCTCGCACACCGTGTGGGCGAACCATGCCGCGTTCGAGGCCTGGACCAAGTCCGAAGCGTTTCGCGCTGCGCACCACAAGGCAGGCGACAACAAGCCGCTCTATCTCGGCCATCCCCAGTTCGAGGGCTTCGAGGTGATGCAGACCGTGGGACGCGGCGCGAAGTAGCGCGCCGCGCCGGCCTTTGTTTGTCTGAGCATGATCTTTCCGGAAAACCGCTGCACACTTTTCCGGATCATGCTCTAGCCCAGCGTGATCCTGTCGATCTCCGCCATCTCATCCGCGCTGAGCTTCCAGGCGATCGCCTTGACGTTCTGCTCGATCTGCTCGACGCGGGTGGCGCCGGCGATCACGCTGGACACCTGCGGGCGGGCGGCGAGCCAGGAGAAGGCGAGCTCGAGCATGCTGTGGCCGCGGGCCTTGGCGAAGGCCTGGAGCTTCTCGACGATATCCTCGTTGCGCGGCGTGACGTAGCGGTCGCGTAGCCGCTCCACCTTGCCGAAGCGGCTATCATCAGGCGCGGCCTCGCCCTTCCGGTATTTGCCGGTCAGGAGGCCGCTTGCGAGCGGGAAGAACGGCAACAGGCCGAGCTTGTATTCCGTTGCTGCTGGCAGCAGGTCCTTTTCGATGTCGCGCACGAGGAGCGAGTATTCGTCCTGGCACGACACGAAGCGGCTGACATTCATCGCGCGCGCGACGTACTCGGCTTCGGCGACGCGCCAGGCCGGAAAGTTGGAATTGCCGATGTAGCGGACCTTGCCCTGGCGGACGAGATCGTCGAGCGCGCGCAGGCTCTCCTCGATCGGCGTCAGCGGGTCATAGTCGTGCTGCTGGTAGAGATCGATGTAATCGGTCTTCAGCCGCTTCAGGCTGGCCTCTACCGCCTCCATGATGTAGCGGCGCGAGGCGCCCTGCTTGGTTCCGTCCTCCGCCATCGGCTTGGAATATTTCGTCGCCAGCACGATGTCCTTGCGGCGGTCGCCCAGCACAGCACCGAGCACGGTCTCCGAGCCGCCCATGTTCGAATAGATGTCGGCGGTGTCGAACAGCGTGATGCCGAGATCGAGCGCGCGATGGATCACCTTGCGCGAGGTCTCCAGATCCGTGCGCTGGCCGAAATTGTTGCAGCCGAGCCCGACCGCGGACACGCGAAGGCCGGAGGCGCCGAGATTGCGAATTTCCATGGGAGATCCTGTCAGAGAGAGCAGCCACGCATTGTGACCATCGTGCGCCGCAGCAGCAAGGCGCGCGCCGCGCTGCTGCCATGCTGACAAGGCGGACAAAAAAATGCGGCCCCTGTCAGACGCGGCGACTGACGGGGACCGCTTGGGGCGCTTGATCGGTGACGGGGGGCCAGATCAGACGCAGGCACAGCGTAGTCCCGCTATGTTACGCGGGGGTGACAGCGGGAGTTATCCACAGGGTGCGGATGGGGATCAGAACAGCTTGCGATAGACGATGAAACCGGAACGCTCCGCAACCTTGTCATACAGGCGCTGTGCCGTGAGATTGGTCTCGTGCGTCTGCCAGTAGACGCGCGGCGATCCCGCCAATTTCGCCCGCTCATACACGCCGTGGATCAGCGCCGAGGCGACACCCTTGCCGCGCGCGGCTTCCAGCGTGAACAGGTCCTGCAGATAGCAGGACGGCTCGATCGCGGTGGTGCTGCGATGAAACAGGTAGTTCGTCATGCCGAGCAGCCTGCCGTCGCTCTCGGCGACCAATCCATGCACCGGCTCATAGGCATCGAAGAAACGCTGCCACGTCATCGCAGTGATCTCGCCCGCCAGCGCGGTCGGGCCGGAGCGGCCGTAGAAGGCGTTATAGCCGTTCCACAGCGGCAGCCATTGATCGTAGTCCTGCCTGGTGACGGCGCGAATGATGAGCGACATGTGGATTTCCTGCGACCGATGGGACGTTCTTCATACGTGATGACGGGCGTGCCGATCAATCGCCAGTCGCATCACTCCGCGGCGCGCAGATGCCGGATCAGCCTGCGGCCCGTGGGATCGCGCAGCGAGCGGTAGTAGTCGGCGCGCGAGGGCGCATCGGTGTGGCGCACGAGATCGGTCACCGGCGTGTAGCTCAGCATACGTCCGCCATCGGGCAGGGCGTTGCAGACGAAGCGCAGCACCTCGCCGTTGCGCAAGGCGATGTTGATCGGCGTGGCATCGCCGATCCGCACCATCTCCATGCGCTGGGCGATGAAGGTGCCGAGCTCGTCCTCGGGCAATTCGAACGCGCCGGTGTCGCGGCTGTGATACATCAGCGCGATGAAGGGCGGCTTGCCGTCGGCGATCTCGTCCGGCACCGCAAAATAGTCGCGGAAGGCGCGGTTGATGAATTCGGCCCGCGTCTCGGCATCGAGCAGCACGATGCCGATATCGACCTGATCGAGCGCGGCCGACAGCCGCGCGGCCGTGGCGTGGCTCTGCCGTTCGGCCGCGACCGTACCGAGCAGCCGCTCGCGCATCAGTCCGGTGATGCCGGCGGTGGCGGCAGCCGTGATCGCCATGAGGCCGAGCGGGATCAGATCGGCACTGGTGGCGCCGGAAACGCCGTGGCGGCCGAGGAGGAGCAGCGTCGCACCGATCACCGCGACGGCCGCGCTGGCGATGGCGGAGGCGAGACCCGACAATGCGCCGGCGAGCGCCACGATTCCCACGAGCAGCGGCGCGGGCGAGGGGATGAAGCGATCGAAGTGCATCGTCAGCAGCAGGGCTGCTGCCGTCAGCGCCGGACCGGAGATCGCACGCCATCCGAACCGCATGGACCCGTCTCGCTCCTCCCGAACCGAGGTAACGTCGCAACACTGGCTGATCGTTGCGCCACCGCGATACGTTTTCCTGCGGTGTGTTTAAGGTCCGCTTGCGTGCAAGCTTCAGGTTTTCGGATGATTTTAGACCAAGTGGGCGTGCTTGAGGGGCTGTTGCAGCGCCGGCGCATTCAGCGTCGAAATCCCCGGGCCCTTGCGCGTGACGACAATCAACAGCGACGCCGCGACCAAAATGGCCGCAGTCAGTGTGATTGCAACGACTACCACAGGTGATTTCATCGACGTCCCGTCGCGATGCCTGAAGGCGCGAGGCACACGGCGCCTTGAAGGCTGGACCAGGATGAAACGGGAATCAGACCGGCAGGCCCATCGCCATGGTCGCCTTGGTCGACAGCACCGTCAGGGTGACGATCAGGCACAGCGAGAGCGCGGCGACGGCGAGCGAGGCCGCGACCGCGTTGGTCAGCCGGGAAGACGCTACGGTAGCGGGATGGCCCTGAAAGCCTGCCGTGCCGGACGCCCGTATCATGGTCTAAATCCTTCAACGCGCGAGCGAATCACCCGCGACTTTCCACAATTTCCCAGTTTCAACCGGCAATATTGCGGCGGCTATCGCGCGGAAAATGGCGGGATTGCGGCGAACGTCACCTTTGTACCCGCTATTCGCCGGAGGGCAGGGGCGCGCTCAGGCACCGGCTGCAATGCTGGCGGGGTCGTCGACGTCGGCCGGCCGCCAGTCCATCGACACGAAGCCCGGCGCAGCTTCCACCCGCTTCAGCCAGTCGCGGATCGCCGGGAAGGCCTGGAGGTCGAAGTCGCAGCGATCGGCGAGGTGGGTGTAGCCGTACAACGCGATGTCGGCGACCGTGAGCTGGCGCGCGGCGAAATAGGCGTTGGTCTTGAGGTGGTTCTCCATCACCTGGAGCGCGCCATAGCCGCGCTCCATCCAGTCCTCCAGCGAATGGGTCTGGAGGTCGCGCCCGCCCTTGACCAGCGACAGCCAGAAATAGGCGGCGCCGATGTTCGGCTCCAGCGCGTGCTGCTCGAAGAACATCCATTGCAGCGCCTCGGCGCGGTCGATGCGGTTCTCGGGCGCGAGCGGGGTGCCGACGGCGACGTACCAGAGGATGGCGTTGGACTCGGCGAGAAAGCGGTCGTCGCCGACTTCGAGCAGCGGCACCTGTCCCGACGGGTTCTTGGTCAGAAAGTCCGGCGTGCGGCTCTCGCCGCGCAGAATGTCCACCTCGATCGCTTCGTAGGGCACGTTGAGCAGCGCCAGCGCAAGGCGGACCTTGTAGCTGTTGCCCGAGCGTTGCATCGAATAGAGCTTGTACATTCTGAGAATGATTCCGGAAGACGGGGAGGCACTGCGCTCGTCGCCACGCGAGGCGGCTAAACAATGATGCCGATGCGAATCCGCCGCAAGGGCCGGCCAATAGAAAAACTCGAAATCCCTACCGCACTGCAGCGCTGCGGAAGATCATTTCCGCGCGACGATGCAAATCAGATCACGCTTGCGTCAGCATGCGCGCGCTTGGCTCGCGCGATTGTGCGCAGGGCGAGCGATTGGGGGAGAGCGCCGTCATCAATCCAGTGCGCCGGGCATCGACGTTCTTCGTGCCGGGGCGAGGCGTGGATGGCCGGGAAACAGGCGAGCAGAAGCGACGCCGTCGTTCGGACGGCTATGCCCGGCCATGACGGCGCTTCAGCACGCAACACGCAAAATTGCTCCGAGGACAAGCCTTCCGGGATATGAGCGATTCGCGCGGTAAAGTTGCGGAAAATTGCTGGAAATCGCGGCTTGAACCGCTCCAAATCCGTAAGTTTTTCCGAGATCGGGCCGAAGTTTCTTGCGGCGCAGCGGCACACGTTTTAGGGTATCTCATTCCCACAATCAGAGTCGTGAGGCCTAGGGCTTTTCGACGCTTGTCAGGAGATGACGATGTCCTTCCTTGCCGCTGCGCTCGACCGTGTGAAGCCGTCCGCGACCATCGCGGTCACGGATAAAGCACGCGCGCTGAAAGCGGCGGGCCGCAACGTCATCGGTCTCGGTGCCGGCGAGCCCGACTTCGACACGCCCGCCAACATCAAGCTGGCTGCGATCCGCGCCATCGAGGCCGGCAAGACCAAGTACACCGCGGTCGACGGCATTCCCGAGCTGAAGGAAGCCATCATCGCCAAGTTTCAGCGCGAGAACGGCGTTGCCTACAAGCCGAACCAGATCATCGTCGGCACCGGCGGCAAGCAGGTGCTGTACAACGCGCTGATGGCGACCATCAATCTGGGCGACGAGGTGATCATTCCCGCGCCGTACTGGGTCAGCTACCCCGAGATGGTGGCGCTCGCCGGCGGCGAGCCGGTGCCGGTGGTCTGCACCGCCGCGACCGGCTTCAAGCTCCAGGCCGAGGCGCTCGAGCGCGCGATCACGCCGAAGACCAAATGGGTGATCCTGTGCTCGCCGTCGAACCCGACGGGAGCCGCCTACACGCGTTCGGAACTAAAGGCCCTCACGGACGTGCTGGTGAAGCATCCCCATGTGTGGGTGATGACCGACGATATGTACGAGCATCTCGTCTATGACGACTTCCAGTTCACCACGGTCGCGCAGGTCGAGCCGAAACTTTACGACCGCACGCTCACCGTGAACGGCGTATCGAAGGCCTATTGCATGACCGGTTGGCGCATCGGCTATGCCGGTGGCCCCGCGCAGCTGATCAAGGCGATGTCGACGATCCAGTCGCAGTCGACCTCGAACCCGTCCTCGATTGCGCAATGGGCCGCGGTGGAAGCTCTGAACGGTCCGCAGGACTTCATCCCCGCCAACAACAAGGTGTTCAAGGAGCGGCGCGACCTCGTCGTCTCCATGCTCAACCAGGCCAAGGGGATCGAATGCCCGCGTCCCGAAGGCGCCTTCTACGTCTATCCGTCCTGCGCCGGCACGATCGGCAAGACCGCGCCGTCCGGCAAGGTGATCGACAATGACGAGACCTTCGTCACCGAGCTCCTTGAGACCGAAGGCGTCGCGGTGGTGCAGGGTTCAGCCTTCGGCCTTGGCCCGGCCTTCCGCATCTCCTACGCGACCAAGACCTCGGATCTCGAAGACGCCTGCAAGCGCATCCAGCGCTTCTGCGGTAATTTGCGCTGAGATTGTTGCGGCAAGCGGTGTTCTCTTCTCGCGCTTGTGGGTTGGGAGTTCTCTCCGCGAGTCTGGAATCGTAGGGTGGGCAAAGGCGCACTTGCGCCGTGCCCACCATCTCTCTCGATCGCAAGAAATGCGTGGGCACGCTTCGCTTTGCCCACCCTACGATATCTGCGAAAAGGTCCGCTATTGGCGGGATTGTTTGCACGCTTATCGCCGCGCCTGATCTGGCACCTCCAGCACTCTTGTGGCATAGACGCGCAACGCGGGTGGCGCTCTCTCTGCTCGCATCCCTTCATCGCCGGAGATATTTCATGCGCCGTTCGTTCATCTTCGCCGGGATCGCCGCCGCCAGCCTCGTTGCCTCTAGCGTGGGCGGCAGTGCACAGCAGCGGATGGCGCGGGTGGGCGTGCTCGAATGCCGCGGCGGCGCCAGCGTCGGCTTCATCGTGGGATCGGTGACCCATCTCGGCTGCGTGCTGCGCGCCGACGGTCTGCCCGACGATCGTTACGTCGCGACCATCCGCAAAGTCGGTCTCGACATCGGCATCACCCAGGAGACGGCTTTGGCGTGGGGCGTGTTCGCACCCGTCGACCGGCTCGGCCCGGGCGACCTCTCCGGCAATTATGCCGGCGCGCAGGGCAGCGCCTCGGTCGGTGTCGGCTTGGGCGGCAACGTGCTGGTCGGCGGCTCCAACAATTCGATCGCGCTCCAGCCGCTCAGCGTGCAGGGACAGGTCGGCCTCAACATTGCCGCCGGCCTCGAGAGCCTGGAACTTCGTCCGGGCCGTTGACGCCCAACGACGGTGTTTGCTGCTTTCACCTCTTCCCGCCGGGGAGAGGTGGAACACGCAGCCGACAGCCGTACTCGCCGCGTTAAGACCTAATCCAGCCGACGACGCACCGCAGCGACGTTTGATGCTTGCCAAATCTCGGGGACGGGCAGAGCATCTGCGGTTGCCGACCCAATCATGGGCCGAGCTCCACACCAAGGAGGCGGCGAATGGGACAAGACGTCAGAAGTCCCCGAGGTCCACGGTGCATCGCGCTGGTGGGCCCTTTCCAAAGCGGTAAAACCACACTTCTCGAAGCAATACTGGCGCGAACGGGCGCAATCCCGCGTGCCGGCAGTGTCGACGCCGGAACTTCCGTCGGCGACGCTGCGCCCGAGGCCCGTCATCACAAGATGACCGTCGGGCTCACTGCCGCCACCACGAGTTTCATGGGCGACAGCTACACCTTCCTGGATTGTCCCGGTTCCGTCGAGTTTGCCCACGACATGCGCGCCGCGCTGCCTGCGGTCGATGCCGCGATCGTGGTCTGCGAGGCCGACGAGAAAAAGCTGCCGCAGCTTCAGATCATCCTGCGCGAGCTGGAGGAGCTGAAGATCCCGCGTTTCCTGTTCCTCAACAAGATCGACCGCGCGAGCCAGCGCATCCGCGAGTCGCTCGCAATGCTGCAGCCCGCCTCCCGCGTGCCGCTGGTGCTGCGCCAGATCCCGATCTGGAAGGACGAGCTGATCGAGGGCTTCGTCGATCTCGCGCTGGAACGCGCCTTCATCTATCGCGAGCACAAGGCCTCCGAGGTGGTCGCGCTCGAAGGCGGCAATCTTGACCGCGAGAAGGAAGCCCGCTTCTCGATGCTGGAGAAGCTCGCCGATCACGACGATGCGCTGATGGAGCAACTGCTCGAGGACATCCAGCCGCCGCGCGATGCCGTGTTCGACGATCTCGCCCGCGAATTGCGCGAGGGACTGATCTGCCCGGTGCTGCTGGGAGCTGCCGCGCGCGAGAACGGCGTACTGCGTTTGATGAAGGCGCTGCGTCACGAGGCACCGGGCATTGCGGAGACCGCAAAACGTCTCGGTGTGCCCGAGACCAGGGACGCGCTCGGCTTCGTGTTCAAGACACTGCATTCGCAGCATGGCGGCAAACTGTCATTGACGCGGCTGCTCGCCGGCCATCTCGACGACGGCGCCACGCTGCAATCCGCTTCCGGAGGCGCGGGCCGCATCTCCGGCATCCTCGCCGTCAACGGCGCCTACGACACCAAGCGTGCCGCGGCCGAAGCCGGCGACACGGTGGCGCTCGCCAAGGTTGATCCGATCAAGACCGGCGACACGGTCTCGAGCGGCAAGACCCCGCCAGCGGCGCTCGCGGTCTCGGAGCCGACGCCGCCGGTGCTCGCGATCTCGGTTGCGGCCACCGACCGCAAGGACGACGTCAAGCTCGGCCAGGCGCTGACGCGGCTGCACGAGGAGGATCCCTCGCTCGTCATCGTGATGAACGCCCAGACCCACGACACCGTGCTGTGGGGGCAGGGCGAGATGCACTTGCGCGTCGCCAGCGAGCGGCTGCGCGACCGCTTCGGCGTCAAGATCACCTCGCATCCACCGGCCATCGGCTATCAGGAGACCATCCGCAAGCCGATCGTCCAGCGCGGTCGCCACAAGAAGCAGTCCGGCGGCCACGGCCAGTTCGGCGACGTCGTGCTCGACATCAGGCCTTTGCCGCGCGGCGAGGGCTTCAAGTTCGCCGAGAAGGTCGTTGGTGGCGCGGTGCCGCGCAACTACATCGGCGCGGTGGAAGAAGGCGTCGTCGACGGATTGACGCGCGGTCCGCTCGGCTTCCCCGTCACCGATGTGCAGGTGACGCTGACCGACGGCTCCTATCACAGCGTCGACTCTTCCGATCTCGCCTTCCGCACGGCGGCGCGGATCGGACTCAACGAGGGCCTGCCGCATTGTCAGTCGGTGCTGCTGGAGCCGATCCACGTGGTCGAGATCGTCTGTCCGACCGACGCCACCGCCAAGATCAACGCGATCCTGTCGGCGCGGCGCGGCCAGATCCTCGGCTTCGACACGCGTGACGGCTGGAGCGGCTGGGACAGCGTCCGTGCCATGATGCCGGAAGCCGAGATCGGCGAATTGATCGTGGAGCTGCGCTCCGCCACCGCCGGCGCCGGCAGCTTCACCCGCACGTTCGACCACATGGCCGAAGTCACCGGCCGCGCCGCCGACCAGATCATCGCCGCGCATCAACACGCGGCGTGATCAAGCTGGCTTAGTCAGAGGCGCACGCTCTCTCACACCCTCTCCCCGCTCTTCGCGGGGAGAGGGTGGGTGAGGGGCCGTCTCTACGCGTGCGGCGTTTCAAGTGATCGCGCCCCAACCGCAAAAGCGAAGCAATCCAGAGAGTCGTTCCGCGGCAGGACTCTGGATTGCTTCGTCGCAAGGGTCCTCGCAATGACGGCGGCGTAGCTGGGCAACCTCTTGCCTTAAGTCCGATATGATGTATTTTACATCATTGTACACGTCTCAGATATCATTTATAAGTTCTGGTAAGTGAGGCCAAGGTGATCACGTCGTTCCAGATGCGGGCAGCCCGCGCGCTGCTCGGCATTGACCAGAAAACCCTGGCCGAGCTCGCCGGCGTTTCGCTGCCGACCATCCAGCGGATGGAGGCTAGCACCGGCAATGTGCGTGGCGTGGTCGAGACCCTGATCAAGGTGGTCGAGGCGTTCGACCGGGCCGGCGTCGAGCTGATCGGCGAGCAGGTCCGCAGCGACAGCGGCGGGCGTGGCGTCCGCCTGAAGGAGCCCGGGCCGCCGCGCCGGGTGGGGGCTTGATCTTGCGGGTCTTGCCCGGAGCAGACTGAACCAACGCACCGTCGCGTCCGGATCGCGGCCGCACGATGCGGTGGAGCATTGTGGGGCAGCGGAGCATGAGCATCACAAGCGATCACGCAAGCCGGCTGCACCAGCTGCGTCAGCCGACTTTTGCCGAACTGTATCTGCCAAAGCTCGTCACCGTCTGGCGTGAAGGCTACGGCGTCGCGGACTTCCGCGCCGATGTCTTCGCGGGCCTGACGGTTGCGATCGTGGCGCTGCCGCTGTCGATGGCGATCGCGATCGCCTCGGGCGTGACGCCGGACCGCGGTCTCTACACCGCTGTCGTCGGCGGCTTCATCGCCTCGCTGCTCGGCGGCAGCCGGTTCCAGATCGGCGGACCCGCCGGCGCCTTCATCGTCCTGGTCGCAGCGACCGCGGAGCGTCACGGCGTTGACGGCGTCATCCTCGCCACCCTGATGGCGGGCGTGTTCCTGATCGCTGCGGGCCTGCTCCGGGTCGGCACCTACATCAAGTTCATTCCCTATCCGGTCACGGTCGGATTCACCGCCGGCATCGCTGTGATCATCTTCGCCAGCCAGCTCCGCGATCTCGGCGGGATCACGCTTGCGGGCAAGGAGCCCAGCGAGTTCGTTCCAAAGCTGGTCGCGCTCGCCGGCGGTCTCAACACCTTCAATCCATCCGCCGTCGCGGTCGCGATCGTCAGCATCGCCATCATCGCGGCCTTGCGGATCTGGCGGCCGTCCTGGCCCGGCATCCTGATCGCGGTCGTGATCGCGGCCGTTGCGTGTGCCGTGCTGTCGCTGCCGGTGGAAACCATCGGGTCGCGCTTCGGCGGCATTCCGCGCGAATTGCCGTCACCGGCGCTGCCGGCGTTCTCGGTCGCGAAGGCGAGCGCCGTGCTGCCGGATGCGATCGCGTTCGCGCTGCTGGCCGCCATCGAATCGCTGCTGTCGGCGGTGGTCGCCGACGGCATGACCGGGCGCCGTCACCGCTCCAATTGCGAGCTGGTGGCGCAAGGCGCCGCCAATATCGGCTCGGCGCTGTTCGGCGGCATCTGCGTCACCGGCCTGATCGCGCGGACCGCGACTAACATTCGCGCCGGCGCGCGCGGGCCGCTGGCCGGCATGCTGCATTCCGTGTTTCTGCTGCTGTTCATGCTGATCGCGGCGCCGCTCGCAAGCTACATTCCGCTGGCGGCGCTCGCCTCGGTGCTGGTCGTGGTGGCCTGGACCATGGCGGAGAAGCACGAATTCGCCACGCTCCTGCGTTCGTCATGGGGCGACGCCGTCGTGCTGCTCGCGACCTTCCTGCTGACGATCTTCCGCGATCTCACCGAAGGCATCCTGGTCGGCTTTGCGCTCGGCGCCGTGCTGTTCATCCATCGCATGGCGGAGATGACGGGGATCGAGGAACGCTCGCCGCTGGTCGCCGGCGATCGTCCCGACGACGGCAATGGCGATCGCGTTCGCTACGATCCCGCGCTTGCGGTCGATCGCGACGTGCTGGTCTATCGCATCACCGGCGCGTTCTTCTTCGGCGCGGCCTCCGCCATCGGAGGCGTGCTCGACGAGGTCGCCGACAAGCGCAAGGCCTTCGTGGTCGATTTCGCCGCGGTGCCGTTCCTGGATTCGACGGCGGCCAACGTGCTGGGCCGCGTCGCCGCCAAGGCGCACCGCCAGGGCATCCGCCTGTTCATCACGGGGGCTTCGCCCGCTGTCCGCCGCGCGCTGCTCACCCATGGCGTGACGCCGCCGCGGGCGCGCTATCGCCAGAGCCTCGACCGCGCGATCGCCGACATCAAGGGCCGGGCGGCCGACGAGGCTGCGGCGGACTAGCGACGTCCGCACGCTTGACAGGCCCCACGGGACGCGAAATGGATCGCCTCGGAAACGACCCGAGGGAAAGATGACCGCGCCCAAAGCTCCTGCAGCCTGTCTGATCGGATGGCCGGCCGCGCATTCGCGCTCGCCGCTGATCCATCATTACTGGCTGCGCACGCTCGGCATCCCCGGCGGCTATGTCATCGAAGCGGTTCCACCCGAGGATCTCAGGGATTTCGTGCTGCGGCTGTCGCTGCGCGGCTTCGTCGGCGCCAACGTCACCATCCCGCACAAGGAAGAGGTGCTGGCGCTGTCGGCGCCAGATGCGCGCGCCAAGGCCGTCGGCGCGGCGAACACGCTGTGGTTTGCCGACGGCGAGCTACGCTCGACCAACACCGACGTCGAAGGTTTCATCGGCAATCTCGACGCCAGCGCGCCCGGTTGGGATGCCTCCGAGGAGGCGCTGGTGCTCGGCGCCGGCGGCTCCTCGCGGGCGGTCGTGTTCGGCCTGCTCGAGCGCGGGATCAAGCACATCCATCTTGCCAATCGCACCATCGCGCGGGCCGAGACGCTGGCACGACAGTTCGGGCCGAACGTGCATCCCGTGACGTGGGACGAGATCGACGACGTGCTGCCGCGCGCAAAACTTCTCGTGAACACGACCTCGCTCGGCATGCACGGCCAGCCCTCACTCGATGTTGATGTCGCGCGCCTGCCGCAGGCGGCGGTGGTCGCCGACCTCGTCTATGTGCCGCTGGTGACGCCGCTGCTCGCCGCCGCAACGGCGCGTGGCCTGAAGACGGCAGACGGGCTCGGCATGCTGCTGCACCAGGCGGTGCGCGGTTTCGAGCTGTGGTTCGGCCGGCGGCCGGAGGTCACGGCCGAGCTGCGGGCGCTGGTCGAGGCCGATCTCACAAAGACTTGAGAGAATAGCACGCGTCGTCCGGAGTTCTCCATTCCTGGGGGACAATCGGAGACCGTCATGTCTGTTCAACGTGCAACTTTCACACGTCCGCTCATCGCCGTCGCGATGGTGGCCGCTTCCACCCTCTATGCCTACGCGCAGAGGGCACCGGTGCCGACGCGCGTGCGCGGCACGATCGAAAGTGTCAATGGTGACACGATGCAGGTCAAATCGCGCAGCGGCGAGGACGTCAAGCTACGCATCGCTCCCGACGTGAACGTCTCGGGGATTACCAAAATTTCACTCGCCGACATCAAGGTCGGCTCCTTCGTCGGCGCCACCACCGTGCCCGGACCGGACGGCGGCCAGAACGCGGTCGAGGTCCACGTGTTTCCGGAGAGCATGCGCGGCACCGGCGAGGGCTCGCGGCCCTATGACCTCAAGCCGAATTCGAGCATGACCAACGCCACGGTGTCGGAGAGCGTGGTCGGCAATGACGGCCATACGCTGCTGGTCAAGTACAAGGACGGCGAGAAGAAGGTGTTCGTCGCCGACAACACGCCGGTGGTAACCTTCGTGCCGAGCGACAAATCCGAGTTGAAGCCCGGAGCAAAGGTCATCGCCTTCATGAAGCAATTGCCCGACGGCTCGTTCGAGACCAACCGCGTCAGCGTCGGCCGCGACGGCCTGACGCCGCCGATGTGATGAGAAAGCAAACGTAGGGTGGGCAAAGGCGCGTCAGCGCCGTGCCCACGTCTTTCTCACATTACGCAGATTGGTGGGCACGCTTACGCTTTGCCCACCCTACGGCACCGCCGCTGCCGTCACATCGCGATGACATGATCGTCGATCTCGTCGATCCGGTTGACGCCGCACAGGCCCATGGTGGTGAGCAGCTCCTTCTGGATGATGTCGATCGCCTTGGCGACGCCGGCCTGGCCGCCGGCACCCAGGCCGTAGGCATAGGCGCGGCCGAGCATGCAGGATTTTGCGCCGAGCGCGAGCGCGCGCATCACGTCCTGGCCGGAGCGGATGCCGCCGTCGAACATGATCTCCATCCTGTCACCGACCGCATCGGCGATCTCGGGCAGCACCTCGATCGAGGACGGCGCACCGTCGAGCTGCCGGCCGCCATGGTTGGAGACGACGAGCGCCTGCGCGCCGGTCTTGGCAGCTTCCTCGGCGTCCTCGACGTCGAGGATGCCCTTGATGACGAGCTTGCCCGGCCAGATGCTGCGGACCCACTCGACGTCCTTCCAGTTCAGCGAGGTGTCGAACTGCGAGGCCGTCCATTCGGCGAGGCGATTGAGATCCTCGGTGTTCTTCACGTGGCCGGCGATGTTGCCGAAGGTGCGGCGCTTGCCCTGCAGCACGCCGGAGACCCAGCCGGGCTTGCTGGCGAAATCCAGCAGCTTCGACAGCGACCATTCGGGGGGCACCGTCATGCCGTTCTTGATGTCGGCGTGGCGCTGGCCGATCACCTGGAGGTCCACGGTGAGCACCAGCGCGCTGCACTTGGCAGCGATCGCGCGCTGGATCAATTCCTTGATGAAGCCGCGGTCCTTCATGACGTAGAGCTGGAACCAGAACGGCTTCTCGACATTGGCGGCGATGTCCTCGATCGAGCAGATCGACATGGTCGATTGCGTGAACGGGATACCGGCGGCCTGCGCGGCGCGGCAGGCATAAATTTCGCCGTCGCCATGCTGCATGCCGAGCAGGCCGACGGGCGCGAGTATCAGCGGCATGGTCGAGGGCTCGCCGAGGATCGTGGTCGAGGTGTCGCGCTTGGAGACGTCGACCAGGATGCGCTGGCGAAACTTGATCGCCTGCATATCCTCGCGGTTGGCGCGCAGCGTCTCCTCGGCATAGGAGCCGCGATCGCAATAGTCGAAGAACGCCTTCGGCACGCGGCGCTTATGCAGCGTGCGAAGATCGTCGATACAGGTGATATGTTTCATGATCGTTCCCCGGCCCGTCTTCTACCCAGAGTCTTGCATCGGAAGATTTCGGGGTCATCTAGCATGGTTGGATGCACAGCCAAATCCGTTTGCAGACCGTTTTGTAGGAGGGCGCCATGACGAAGCCGCACGCTGGACCTTCGCCGGAAGAGATCAAGGAGAAGCGTGATCTCGAGGAAGCCCTGGAAGAGGGTCTGGAAGAGACCTTTCCGGGCTCCGATCCCGTCAACGTCACCCAGCCGGCGCCGAGCCGCGGCGATGGCCACGTCAAGCGCAGCGATTAAATCGGGTTCCACCCCGACCGGCGCCATGGGTAGGAAATATAATGTTAACAAGACGTTGTCGGAGCGGCGGCGCCCCGGTTCCGTAATGATTCATCATATTTTTTGAAGCCAAGTTAGCCCCATAGGCATTATAAGACGTTTAGCAAATCAGGGATGCGGGTCCCGTTCGGGCAGCCCGTGGTTGTAGAGGGGATCCCCTGGTTGTTGCTCGGGGGACGATATGAGTCGCAAATATTTCGGGACGGACGGGATTCGGGGCCGCGCCAACGGACTGATCACGCCGGAGCTCGCGCTCAAGGTCGGCCAAGCCGCAGGCCTTGCGTTTCAGCGCGGTGACCACCGCCACCGGGTCGTGATCGGCAAGGACACCCGCCTGTCCGGCTACATGATCGAATACGCGATGGTCGCCGGCTTCACCTCGGTCGGCATGGACGTGCTGCTGGTCGGCCCGATGCCGACGCCGGCGGTTGCGATGCTGACCAAGTCGATGCGTGCCGATCTCGGCGTCATGATCTCGGCCTCGCACAATCTGTTCGAGGACAACGGCATCAAGCTGTTCGGCCCGCAGGGCTTCAAGCTGTCCGACGACGTCGAGCGGCAGATCGAGCAGCTGCTCGACGAGCCCATCGACAAGCGGCTGGCACAGAGCGCGAGCCTCGGCCGCGCCCGCCGCATCGACGGCGTGCATGACCGCTACATCGAATTCGCCAAGCGCACGCTGCCGCGCGACCTCTCGCTCGACGGCCTGCGCGTTGTGATCGATTGCGCCAACGGCGCCGCCTACAAGGTGGTGCCGGAAGCGCTGTGGGAGTTGGGCGCCGACGTCGTGCCGATCGGCGTCGAGCCCGACGGCTTCAACATCAACAAGGATTGCGGCTCGACCTCGCCGGAAGCACTGTCGCGGAAGGTGCGCGAGATGCGCGCCGACATCGGCATCGCGCTCGACGGCGACGCCGATCGCGTTATCCTGGTCGACGAGCGCGGTCATGTCGTCGACGGCGACCAGCTCCTGGCGGTGATCGCGCAGAGCTGGAAGGAAGACGGCCGCCTGTCGCGGCCCGGCATCGTCGCCACCGTGATGTCCAATCTCGGCCTCGAGCGTTTCCTGAAAGGGCAGGGGCTCGATCTGGTCCGCACGCCGGTCGGCGACCGCTACGTGCTCGAGCAGATGCTGAACGGCGGCTACAATCTCGGCGGCGAGCAGTCCGGCCACATCATCCTGTCCGACTATGCCACCACTGGCGACGGTTTTGTCGCTGCGCTGCAGGTGCTCGCGGTGGTCCAGAAGCTGCGCCGTCCCGTGTCGGAAGTCTGCCACCGCTTCGATCCGCTGCCGCAGATCCTCAAGAACGTCCGCCACAAGGGCGGCAAGCCGCTCGACGATTCCGACGTCAAGTCGGCGATCTCCGACGGCGAGAAGCGGCTCAACGGCCACGGCCGCCTCCTGATCCGCTCCTCCGGCACCGAGCCGGTGATCCGCGTCATGGGCGAGGGCGAAGACCGCATCCTGGTCGAGGACGTCGTCGACACCATCGTCTTGGCGCTCGGCCAGGCGGCGGCCTGAGGTCCCAGGCACCCTGCCGTAGGGTGGGCAAAGCGAAGCGTGCCCACGCTCCTGTTGCGGCATCGAAGGATCGTGGGCACGGCGCGAGGGCGCCTTTGCCCACCCTACGATTCCTTTTCATGGCGAGATCCAGACCTTCATGGTGAGGAGCCCGTGAAAGCGGGCCTCCCGAACCATGCAGGTCGCGCTGCTCGCAGCAGAGCGCGCGCATTCCAGCCATTTGCGATTGGCGGTGGTTCCATCGCGCGTTGCATCGTACCTACGAGGTCGCGGCAATCTGCCGCGCCGGGATGCTGCATTGAACAAGCCTGTCGTCGTCTCAGAGGAAACGCTGACCGAGCCCGTCGTCGTCGCTGACGTGGCATCCGCCGCCAAAGCGGCCGGGCCGGCCTATGTCGTGCTCGCCGGCATCAGCTTCTCGCATTTCCTCAACGACACCATGCAGTCGCTGATCGCCTCGGTGTATCCGATCCTGAAGGACATCTACGCGCTCGACTTCGCGCAGATCGGCATGATCACGCTGGCCTTCCAGTTTACGGCCTCGCTGTTGCAGCCGGTGGTCGGGCATTACACCGACAAGAAGGCGCAGCCTTATTCGCTGGCGATCGGCATGGCCTCGACCTTCTTTGGTCTGTTGCTGCTCAGTGCCGCGCACCAATATCTCGTCATCCTCGTCGCCGCCGCGCTGGTCGGTCTCGGCTCGGCGGTGTTTCACCCCGAATCCGCGCGCATCGCGCGGCTCGCCTCCGGCGGCCGCTACGGTTTCGCGCAATCGGTGTTCCAGCTCGGCGGCAGTTTCGGCACCTCGATGGGGCCGGTGCTGGCGGCGCTGATCGTGGTGCCGTTCGGGCAGGGCAGCATCGCCTGGTTCTCCTCGATCGCCTTCCTCGCGATCCTCATCCTCTGGCGCATCGGCCGCTGGTACGCGCCGCAGATCAAGGCGAAGAAGACAGCGGCGGTTCAGGCCCATCCCGACGCACCGAGCTCGCGCCGCGTCGCCGTCGCGCTGCTCGTGCTGGTCGCGCTGCTGTTCTCGAAACAGCTCTACGTGTCGAGCCTGTCGAGCTATTACATCTTCTACCTGATCGATCGGTTCGGCGTGTCGACGCAGGCAGCGCAGATCTATCTCTTCATCTTCCTCGCGGCGAACGCGGTCGGTGCGTTTCTGGGCGGTCCCTTGGGCGATCGCTTCGGCCGCAAGATCGTGATCTGGATCTCGATCCTGGGCGCGCTGCCGTTCACGCTGGCGCTGCCCTATGCCGGGCTCGTCGGCAGCGCGGTGCTGTCAGTCATCATCGGTCTGATCATCTCCTCGACGACGTCATCGATCATCGTGTTCGCGCAGGAGCTGGTGCCGCACAGATTCGGCATGATCTCCGGCGTGTTCTTCGGCGTTGCGTTCGGCATCGGGGGCCTGGGCGCCGCCGTGCTCGGCAAGCTCGCCGACCACACCTCGATCGAGTTCGTCTACCAGGTCTGCGCCTACCTGCCGGCGATCGGCCTGCTTGCGGTGTTCCTGCCCAAGCTGCCGCGGCACGCGCGTTAACGGATTCTCTCCCGCTGCACTGCGGCTTTACACATCGTTAGCAATTGCGGCGCCAGGCGCTGCAATTTTGCAACGCTTCTCATCCGTGCGCGCGAGCAGTCAGGAAAAATCAACCTTAAAAATTAGGGTTAAGTGGCGCTTAAACATTTGCTGGCATCGTCCGCTCCGTGAGTTTCCAGAACGTGAGGCCTGCGTATTTGCCTCACCGGCCAAAAGGACGAAGCCAATGCGTAGCGTTAAGTCTCTCCTTGCCGCGGGTGCGGCAACCCTGATCTCGTCGATGGCGTTCGCTGCCGATATGCCGATCGCGGCGCCCCCTCCCATGTACGCGCCGCCGGCTCCGCCCGCGGACTTCGGCGGCTGGTATCTGCGCGGCGACATCGGCATGACCAACCAGAGCGCCAAGCGCATCGATAGCGCCCTGCCGGCCGGCTATTCCAAGACGACCGAGGGGCTCGGCTTCGACTCGGCGGGGCTGTTCGATCTCGGCGTCGGCTATCGCTTCAACAACTGGTTCCGCGCCGACGTGATCGGCCAGTACCGTGGCAAATCCAATCTGCACGGCAGCGACAACGTCGTTGGACCCGGCTTCGTCGGCGTCAACAACTACAGCGGCAGCAAGTCCGAGTGGGTCGTGATGGCCAACGCCTATGTCGACCTCGGCACCTGGTGGTGCATCACCCCGTTCATCGGCGCCGGTGTCGGCGGCTCCTACAACAAGATCAGCGGCTTCCGCGACGACGGCGTGTCCTACAACCCGCTGCTCAACAACAGCGTTGCCTACTTCGCCGATAACGGAAAGTGGAACCTCGCCTGGGCCGCTCACGCCGGTCTCGCCTACAAGGTCAATCCCGGGTTCACCGTCGAACTGGCCTACAGCTACATGAACCTCGGCGACGCCGCGCCCGGCAATTACCGCTTGTTCGACAACAGCGCCTCCGGCCCGACCTCGATCAAGGTCAAGGAGCTCACCTCGCACGACATCAAGCTCGGCGTGCGCTGGGATCTCAGCAGCCCGCCGGTCTACGCGCCGCCGCTCGTCACCAAGGGCTGATCGATACTTCGATCGGTTAGGACTTCTTAACGGCGCGGGATCATCCCGCGCCGTTTTGCTTTGCGTATTTTTCATGGCGAGTAGCGATGAAGGCGGCGGACGCAACCATTGGTTAAGGTTAACGAGCCATGATCACGGATGAAAGTTCGAGTTCGATGGAGCGTTGCGATGCGTGGCCTTTTGTTGGCGGCGGCGATGTTGGGGACGGTGTCTGCCGCGCATGCGGCCGATATGCCGGATCTTCCCATCCTGCGCGGCAGCTTCACGGACGGTCTCACCCGGTCCAGCGTCAACTGGCAAGGCTCCTATATCGGAGCCCAGGCCGGTTATGGTTCGTCCGACGAGAACTTCAACGGCTCGACCAGCAACATGATGGCTGCCCTGTTGGCGGATACGTTGATCGAGAGCTCGATGGGCGTGTCTCAGTGGAATCTCGGACTGGGCAAGGCCTCGCAGCGCACCACCGGTTACGGCGCCTTCGTCGGATACAATGCGCAATGGGACGACGTCGTCCTCGGTCTCGAAGTGAGCTGGCTGCATGGCAGGTTCGGAGGATCGTCGTCGGCCAGCGAACGGCGCGTCAGCCCCACTGCACTGTCCGACGGCAACTTCCATGATGTCACGGCGACGTCGACCTCTTCGATCAGCATCAGCGACATCGGGACGTTCCGCGGTCGCGCCGCCTACGCATGGGGATGCTTCCTGCCCTACATGTTTGCGGGGCTCGCGCTCGGTAATGCCGACATCGTTCGCACCGTCAGCGTGCAGGACCGCGTGAGCGCGACCCAGCTCGGGGTCTACACGCCGCTGGCGCCGTTGACCTCGACCGATGCCCAGCACAATCACCTGATCTACGGCTACACCGCCGGTCTCGGCGTCGACGTCAATCTGGTCGGCGGCTTGTTCATGCGCGCGGAGTACGAATATATTCGCTTCACTTCCCAGGTCGACACCAGCATCAACACCGTCCGCGCCGGTCTCGGCTACAAGTTCTGACGGGACCGCGCTGCGCCGCGGTTGACAGCTCGCTTGCGTCCTGATGCTCTGTCGCTCCAAAGCGGGGCGGCAGCGATGAAGATCTACGGCGACAGCAATTCCGGCAATTGCCTGAAGGTGAAGTGGGTCTGCGACAAGCTTGCATTGCCCTATCAGTGGATCGAGATCGACACGCGCAAGGGCGAAACGCGCACGCCGCAATTCCTTGAGATGAACGGCGCAGGCCAGGTGCCCACCATCGCATTCGACGACGGCCGCACACTGGCGCAGTCCAATGCCATCATCCGCTATCTCGCCCGCGACAGCGCGCTCGTTCCGCGCGACGCCTTCATTGCGGCCAAGATGGACGAATGGCTGTTCTGGGAACAGTACAGCCACGAGCCTTATATCGCGGTGTGCCGCTTCCTCCTCGTTTATCTCGGCAAGGACGCATCCGAGCTCGACCCCGAAAAGGTCAAGCGCGGCTATGCGGCGCTCGATCGCATGGAGCAGCATCTTTCGGCTGGCCGCTTCTTCGCCGGTGAAGAGGTTTCGCTCGCCGACGTCTCGCTGCTCGCCTATACCCGCCTGGCGCATGAGGGCGGCTTCGATCTCGGCCGCTATGCCGCTCTCCGCCGCTGGATCGGCGAGGTCGAAGCGGTTCTCGGCCTCCCGCCGGCGCGCTGAGGTTGAAGTTGTCATGAACGCCGAATCCGTCTCCATTCGCCGCGCGCGCCGCGACGACGTTCCAGCGATCGTGGCGATGCTCGCCGACGATCATCTCGGCCGCGCGCGCGAGCGCCTCGAGGATCCGTTGCCTGCCGCCTATTACGATGCCTTCGCACGGGTCGAGCGCGATCCGAACCTCACGCTCGTGGTTGCCGAGAGCGGGGGCAGGGTGGTCGGCTGCCTGCAACTCGCGATCCTGCCGGGCATCAGCTCGCAAGGCGGCGTGCGCGGCCTGCTCGAAGACGTTCGTGTTGCTTCGGATTGTCGCAGCCACGGCATCGGCGAGCGGTTGGTGCAATGGGCGATCGCGGAAGCGAAAGCGCGCGGCTGCAGTCTTGTCGAATTGCTGACGCATGCGAGCCGCGTCGATGCGCAGCGTTTCTACAAGCGGCTCGGGTTCGCGGCGAGCCACGTCGGTATGACTGTCCGCTTTTGAGGCAGCTCTTCGCGAGCCTTGCGCGATCAGCGAATTCGGATCGCGCGTTTGTTCATATTAACAGCTGATAAACTACCCAGCCGTCGTTCACGTTGATCCGGGAACGAACGGTGCTACGGCAGCTTCAGACACCGGGCTCTGTCGGTTCGGGGATTTCGATGACAAGCTATTCAATAATCAAGGTCGGCAACGATTACGTCGTGCAGGCCAATGACAAGTGCATTTTGAAAGTCGGCAGCCGCCGCAGAGCCGCGCAATTGATCAGCGAGGCCACGGACTTGCTGAATGCGCTCACGGTCGTCGAATCCCCTGATATCGCACCGGAAGCACCATCACGCCGCCGTGAGACGCCGGAACTTCCTTGACGACTCTTCCTGTTTCCCGTATCAGCCGCGGCGGGACACCTCCCCCCAACGGGAGGCTGACTATCTGGAAGGGTAGATATGATGACTGTAGCGAAGCCCGCTTCGCGGCCGAACGTGCCGCATTTCTCCTCCGGCCCCTGCGCCAAGCGCCCCGGCTGGAACGCCCAAAATCTCAAGGACGCAGCACTCGGCCGGTCGCATCGCGCGAAGGTCGGCAAGACCAAGCTCAAGCTCGCGATCGATCTCACGCGCGAAGTGCTCGAGGTGCCCGCCGATTATCGCATCGGCATCGTGCCGGCCTCCGATACCGGCGCAGTCGAGATGGCACTCTGGTCGCTGCTCGGTGCGCGGCCCGTCACCACGCTCGCCTGGGAATCCTTCGGCGAAGGTTGGGTCAGCGACATCGTCAAGGAATTGAAGCTCAAGGACGTCACCAAGCTGAATGCGGCTTACGGTGAGATCCCCGACCTCTCCAAGGTCGATCCCAAGAGCGACGTTGTCTTCACCTGGAACGGCACCACGTCAGGCGTGCGTGTGCCGAACGCCGACTGGATCAGCGCGACCCGCGAAGGCCTGACCATCTGCGACGCCACCTCGGCCGCGTTTGCGCAGCCGCTGGACTGGGCCAAGCTCGATGTCGTCACCTTCTCCTGGCAGAAGGCGCTCGGCGGCGAAGCCGCGCACGGCATGCTGATCCTGTCGCCCCGTGCGGTCGAACGGCTGGAAACCTACAAGCCGGCCTGGCCGCTGCCGAAGATCTTCCGCATGACCAAGGGCGGCAAGATCAACGAAGGCATCTTCGTCGGCGAGACCATCAACACGCCGTCGATGCTTTGCGTCGAGGATTATCTCGATGCGCTGAACTGGGCCAAGTCGATCGGCGGCCTCAAGGCGCTGATCGCGCGTGCCGACGCCAACACCAAGGTGCTCGCCGACTGGAAGGCGAAGACGCCGTGGATCGACTTCCTCGCCAAGGACGCCGCGATCCGCTCCAACACTTCGGTGTGCCTGAAGTTCACCGATCCCGCCATCACCTCGCTGTCCGAGGACGCGCAAGCCGAGTTCTCCAAGAAGCTGGTGGCGCTGGTGGAGAAGGAAGGCGCCGGCTACGACTTCGCGTATTATCGCGATGCGCCGGCCGGCCTGCGCATCTGGTGCGGCGCCACCGTCGAGGCCAAGGACGTCGAGCTGCTGACGCAGTGGATCGACTGGGCTTTTGCCGAGACCAAGGCCACGCTCGCCAAGGCGGCCTGAGTTCTGTCCCTCCCCTGGAGGGGGAGGGTCGACGCACCGTCAGGTGCGGCGGGTGGGGTGATCTCTCCACACGGCGCACCGGCGAATTTCGAATTCGCAGCTTCACCCCACTCCGGCGCTTCGCGCCGACCCTCCCCCTCCAAGGGAGGGTGTGAAGGACACATCCCATGACCAAACCCAAAGTTCTCATTTCCGACGCGCTCTCGCCCGCTGCCGTGCAGATCTTCAAAGACCGCGGCGTCGAGGTCGACTTCCAGCCCAATCTCGGCAAGGACAAGGACAAGCTGGCCGAGATCATCGGCAATTACGATGGCCTTGCGATCCGCTCCGCGACCAAGGCGACCGCAAAGATCCTCGACAAGGCGACCAACCTCAAGGTGATCGGCCGCGCTGGCATCGGCGTCGACAATGTCGAGATCCCCGCCGCCACGGCCAAGGGCATCATCGTGATGAACACGCCGTTCGGCAATTCGATCACGACCGCCGAGCATGCCGTCACCCTGATGCTGGCGCTGGCGCGCGAGATCCCGCAGGCCGACGCCTCGACCCAGGCCGGCAAGTGGGAGAAGAACCGCTTCATGGGCGTCGAGATCACCGGCAAGGTGCTCGGCGTGGTCGGCTGCGGCAACATCGGCTCGATCGTCGCCGACCGCGCGCTCGGCCTGCGCATGAAGGTGATCGCGTTCGATCCGTTCCTGTCGCCGGAGCGCGCCAAGGACATCGGCGTCGAGAAGGTCGAGCTCGACGACCTTCTCAAGCGCGCCGATTTCATCACGCTGCACACGCCGCTGACCGAGAAGACGAAGAACATCATCGACGCTGCCGCAATCGCCAAGATGAAGAAGGGCGTGCGCCTGATCAACTGCGCGCGCGGCGGTCTCGTCGACGAGCAGGCGGTGGTCGATGCACTCAATTCCAAGCACATCGCCGGCGCCGCGTTCGACGTTTTCGTCGAGGAGCCCGCGAACGCCAACGTGCTGTTCGGCCATCCCAACGTGATCTGCACGCCGCATCTCGGCGCCTCCACCACCGAAGCGCAGGAGAACGTCGCGCTGCAGGTCGCCGAGCAGATGTCGGATTACCTGCTCACCGGCGCGATCTCGAACGCGGTCAACTTCCCCTCGATCACGGCGGAAGAAGCGCCGAAGCTGAAGCCGTTCATCTCGCTCGCCGAGAAGCTCGGCTCGTTCGCCGGCCAGCTCACCGAGACCGGCATCCTCAAGGTCGAGATCACCTATGAGGGCCACGTTGCCGAGATGAAGATCAAGGCGATCACCTCCGCCGTGCTGTCGGGCCTGCTGCGGCCGATGCTGGGCGAGGTCAACGTGGTGTCGGCGCCCGTCGTCGCCAAGGAGCGCGGCATGGTGGTGGACGAGATCGTGCGCGCCGCCCAGAGCGACTATGAGAGCCTGATCACCGTGACGGTCGCGACCGAACGCCAGGAGCGCTCGGTCTCCGGCACCGTCTATCACGACGGCAAGCCGCGCCTGGTCGACATCAAGGGCATCCGCGTCGACGCCGAGTTCGGCAAGTCGATGATCTATGTCACCAACGAGGACAAGCCGGGCTTCATCGGCAGCTTCGCTGGCCTGCTGGGCGACGCCAAGATCAACATCGCGACCTTCCATCTCGGCCGCGTCGAGCAGGGCGGCGACGCTATCGCGCTGGTCGAGGTCGATGGCGCGGTCCCGGCGGACGTGCTCGCCAAGGTGCAGGCCCTGCCGCAAGTCAAGCAGGTCAAGGCGCTGACGTTCTGAGACGCCGACATATTCCGACCCGCGGAACAACGCCGCCTCCGTCACCGGAGGCGGCGTTTTTATTTTCCGCAGCCTTCAAACTTTGTGTACCAATGGCGCCAGGACAACTCGTTCAAAGAGCGCTCCGTTCAAAATCGCTCGACAAGGGAGAAACACATGCGTGAAGCCGTCATCGTTTCCTATGCGCGCACGGGCCTCGCAAAATCCGGCCGCGGCGGGTTCAACATCACGCCGCCGATGTCGCTCGCGGCGCACGCCATCCAGCACGCGGTGAAGCGCGCCGGCGTCGACAAGGACTATGTCGAGGACTGCTATCTCGGCAATTGCGCCCACGGCGCGCCCAACATCGGCCGCCAGGCCGCGCTGCTCGCCGGCCTGCCGAAGACCACCGCCGGCGTCTCGGTGAACCGGTTCTGCTCCTCGGGGCTGCAGACCATCGCGATGGCCGCCAACTCGATCCGCTCGGACGGCGCAGACTGCATCGTCGCCGGCGGGGTCGAGAGCATCTCGATGCCGGGCGGCGGCACCCCGAAGGAATCGATCGATCCTGAATTGCTCAAGGTCGCGCCCGACATCTTCATGGCGATGATCGACACCGCCGACATCGTCGCCGAGCGCTACAAGCTCAGCCGCGAATATCAGGACGAGTTCTCGCTGGAATCGCAGCGCCGCATGGCGGCGTCGCAGCAGGCGGGCAAGTACAAGGACGAGATCGTCCCGATGAAGACCAGGATGAAGGTCGTCGACAAGGCGACCAAGGCGGAGAGCATCGTCGACTACGTCGTCGATCGCGACGAGTGCAATCGTCCTGAGACCACGATGGAAGGATTGGCAAAACTCGAGCCGGTGAAGGGCCCCGGCAAGTTCGTCACCGCCGGCAATGCCAGCCAGCTCTCGGACGGCGCCGCCGCCGTGGTGCTGATGGAAGCCAAGGACGCCGAGAAGCGCGGCCTCAAGCCGCTCGGCCGCTTCGTCGCCTGGGCGACCGCGGGCTGCGAGCCCGACGAGATGGGCATCGGCCCGGTGTTCGCAATTCCGAAGCTGCTCAAGCGCACCGGCCTGAAGGTCGACGACATCGATCTCTGGGAGCTCAACGAAGCCTTCGCCAGCCAGTGCCTGTACTGCCGCGACCAGCTCGGCATCGATCCCGCCAAGTACAACGTCAACGGCGGCTCGATCGCGATCGGCCATCCCTTCGGCATGACCGGTGCCCGTCTCACCGGCCACCTGCTGCAGGAAGGCGCGCGCCGCAAGGCGAAGTGGGGCGTGGTGACGATGTGCATCGGTGGCGGCCAGGGCGGCGCCGGCCTGTTCGAGATCTACAGCTGAGCCGATCCGCAACCGACGGCTTGAAGGGAAAGAAGCACGGCGCGCACGAGCGCCGTGTTTTTTTGTGCACTTCACCGTGCATAGACGGGGCCATCGAGACTTATCCTGTGACGTGTATCGTGCATAAGTACGTAGTCACACGTGTCCGCAGATTAACGGAAGTTTCCGCGCATTGAGGCTTCATTAGTCGCATCAGCCACAACCAATTTTGAAATCAAAGATGCGATTATTCTCCCTGCGGCTCACCCACAAGATCACTGCAATCGGCGTGATCGGCGTCTTTGGTGTCGTCCTGATCGGCGGGATTCACCTCTATGGTGAGCGCGCGATGGCCGTCTATCGCAACGCCGCCGAGGAGGCGCGCACCGTCTTCGAGCTCAACAACAGGATCGCGGTCGAGCTGCTTGAGGCGCGCCGGGCCGAAAAGGATTTCCTTCTGCGCAGCGATCCGGCCAGAGCCGAGCGCCAGGTCGAGATCAGCCGGCAGGTGGCGCTCGACATCGAGACGCTTCGCGGCAGGATCTCTGTCCTCGGCAAGCCCGAGCTGGCGCAAAAGATCGACGCGATGAACGCATCGCTGAAGACCTATCAGGCGCGCTTTACCGCGGTGGTCGAGGAGCGGCAGCGGCTCGGCCTCGACGAGAAATCCGGCCTGGAGGGGCGCCTGCGCGCGTCCGTCCACGGTATCGAAAGCCAGGTCGACCAGCTCCAGGACTCCTCTCTCAAGGTGATCATGCTGATGATGCGCCGGCACGAGAAGGACTTCATGCTGCGTCGCGACGCCAGATATGGCGATGACATCAAGAAGCGTGCGGCTGAATTTTCGGCCCTTCTCAACGCCGCAACCATTCCCGACAATTCGAAGGCCGAGCTTCGCCAAAAGCTCGCCGACTACCAGCGCGATTTCTCCGCGTGGATGGACACCGCGTTGAAGCTCGCGGCCGAGCTGAAGGCGATGTCCGAAGCGTTCTCGGCGGTCGAGCCCGTCATCGAGCAGGTCTCGAAGTCGGTCGACCAGATCCGTGTCGAGGCCGACCGGCTGAACGAGGCCGAACGTGCCAACATCCAGTTCTGGATTGCGGTTGCGATCGCGCTGATCGCATCCTGCGTGCTCGGCCTCGGCATTTTCATCGGCCGCTCGGTCTCCAAGCCGCTGTCGGCCATGCGCGCGGCGATGATCGAGCTCGCCAACGGTAATTTCGCCATCGTGCTGCCCGGGCTCGGCCGTCCCGACGAGATCGGCGAGATCGCGCAGGCCGTCGAGACGTTCAAGGTCAATGCCGAGCGCAAGGCGCAGGAAGAGGCGGAAGAGAAGATCAGGCAGGACAAGCTCGCCGCCGAGCGCCGGCGCGCCGACATGATCAGGATGGCCGACGATTTTGAAGGCGCGATCGGCGAGATCGTCGAGACCGTGTCGTCTGCCGCCAACGAGCTCGAGGCGTCGGCGACCTCGCTGACCACCACCGCCAGCCGCTCGACCGAGCTTGCCACCCTGGTCGAGGCGGCCTCCGAAGAGGCAGCGACCAACGTGCAGTCGGTGGCCTCCGCAGCGGAGGAACTGACCGCCTCGGTCCACGAGATCAGCCGCCAGGTGCAGGCCTCCGCACGCATGGCCGGCGAAGCCGTCAGCCAGGCAGGGCAGACCAACGACCGCGTCAGCGAATTGTCGAAGGCGGCCGCGCGCATCGGCGACGTGGTCGAGCTCATCAGCGCCATCGCGGGCCAGACCAATTTGCTGGCGCTGAACGCCACCATCGAGGCCGCGCGCGCCGGCGAAGCCGGGCGCGGTTTTGCCGTGGTGGCTTCGGAAGTGAAGGCGCTGGCCGAACAGACCGCGAAGGCCACCGGCGACATCGGTCAGCAGATTTCCAGCATCCAGGTTGCGACCGAGGATTCGGTCGGCGCCATCAAGACCATCGGCGGCACCATCGAGCGGCTGTCCGAGATCTCGTCCACCATCGCCGCGGCCGTGGAAGAGCAGGGCGCCGCGACCGGCGAGATCTCGCGCAACGTCCAGAATGCCGCCGCCGGCACCACGCAGGTGAGCGCCAACATCAGCAGCGTCAGGCAGGGCGCGACCGAGACGGGATCTGCCTCCGCGCAGGTGCTGTCCGCGGCGCAGTCGCTGTCGAACGACAGCAGCCGGCTGAAGATCGAAGTCAGCAGGTTCTTGGACACCGTGCGCGCGGCGTGATGTAAGGGGCGCGCCGCTCTTTCGCTCCTTCGCCCCGTTCTTACGGGGAGAGGTTAAGAACGCCTCACGCCCCCGCCACCACCGGTGCGAACACCACTTCGATCAGCGTGCCGGAATTCCCCGCGCTCTTGATGTTGAAGCGGGCGCGGTTGGCTTCGACCAGGGCCTTGGTGAGCGACAGGCTCAGTGCCGAATTGTCCGCGGCGTCCCCGGGCGGCGGGGTGCGGAACGGCTCCATCGCGGCGGCGACTTCGCGCTCGGAGAGGCCATGGCCGGTGTCGCGGATGCGCAAGCAAATCTCGCCGCGGTCGGACAGCGCGGTCGAGACGATGACCTGGCCGCCGGCGCTGGCCAGCCGGATCGAGTTCGAGATCAGGTTCATGGTGATCTGCCGCATCGCGCGCGCGTCAGCCGTGACCTGCGGCAGCGCATGCGCGAGCGAGGTGCGGATGATGATGCGCTCGCGATTGGCCTGCGGCTGCATCACAGTCACGCAGGCTTCGACGAGGTCGTTGAGGCTGAGGTTGGCGAAGTTGAGATCGAGCTTGCCGGTCTCGATCCGCGACAGCTCCAGCAGATCGTCGATGATCGCGATGACGCGCTCGCCGGAGGCGCGGATATCCTTCATGTATTCGCCGTAGCGCTCGTTGCCGAGCGTGCCGAAGCGTTCGGAGATCATCACCTCGGCAAAGCCGATGATGGCGTTGAGCGGCGTGCGGATCTCGTGGCTGATCCGCGCCAGCATGTCGGCCTTGGCGTTGGCCGCGCTGTGGACGAGGTGGCGGGCCTGCGTCAGCTCGCTCTCGCCCCTCTTGCTCTGCGAGAGATCGCGGAACACGGCGAAGAAGTTCGGGCCGTCCGGCCGCGTGCGGCCCATGATCATCGCGAGCGGAATGACGCCGCCCTTCTTCTCGCGTCCGAGCACCTCGCGGCCGTGGTCGAGCAGGCTCGAAATGTCCTGGCTCTTGAGGCTTTCGAGATAGTCGGCGACGATCTGCCGGCTCTCCGGCGCGAACAGCGTCGCCAGATTCTGCTCGAGCAGGTCGGTGCCGTCATAGCCGAACAGCGCCTCGGCGCTGCGGTTGCAGGCGTGGATGTTGCCTTCGGCATCGAACATGACGATGCCCTCGGCGGTGGTGTCGAGGATCGCGGCGAGATCCTCCGCATCGGCATCGCCGGCCGCGGAGTCGAGCTCGGGCGCGTAGGGGAAGGATTCGGCGACGATGGGCTCGACGACGACGGTCTCGGCGATCGAAGCCGCGACGCTGGGCGCCACAACAGGTGCAGGATTGGGCAGCGCGCAGATCAGCGCATGCGCGCTCTCGCCGTCCCAGTCGATCGTGTGCAGATGAGCCTCGGTGGTTGCAAGCGGCGCTTCACCGTTCGCGAGCGTCGCGCTGATCGTGACAGGCGTGCCGGCTTGCGAGGTGCTGCTGGCCAAGGACACGCCGGGCTCGACATAGAGCGCATCGAGCCCGCCGGCATTCTCCAGCGCGTTGATGCCGGCATAGCCCATGCGCGCGAGGAAGGCGGGGTTGGCATAGAGCAGGCGGTCGAGCCGGTAGATCAGGATGCCGGTCGGCAACAGGTCGAGCAGGGTGCGGTCGCGCGCGCTGGCGCCGCGCGGCGGCGGCGCGGGCTCGCTCAGCCATTCGGCCGCAGCTTGCGGCGGTGAGGGCTCCGGCGCCGGCGGCTCGGTGAGGGTCTCCGCCACGGGCTCGGAAGCTTCTGCCGCGATCGTCTCGCGCTCGCGTTCGAGCCGTTCGGACAATTGCCGGGCGAGCTCGTTGAACGCGCTATTCTCGACCGGCGTCAGCGTCGGCGATCTCTGATCACTGGGTGATCTGACATCGCCGTGCGGGCGGAACGGCACGACATTCGGAGGGGTTTCGACTGGCGTTTCCACTGACGTTTCCGGATCGGTTGGGTGTGAATTCGCGTCGCTGGTGGGTTCGGGCAGTTCAGGTTCGGATGCTGGCTCGGGCTCGGCTGCGGGCGGCTCGATCGGCGGAGGCGGCGCCTCCGCGACCGGCTCGGCCTCGGGCTCCGGCGCGACCAGTTCGGCAGACGGGCCGTGCTGCGCCGGCGGTTCGGTCACCGTCTCGAAGCGCCTCAGCGCTGCGAGACGATTGAGGCCGTCGAGATCGCGGCAGACGCCAAAGCCCTTGAAGCCGGCAAAGTTGCGCGACTGGTCGTAGACCGGCAGGCCCGCGAGCTCGACCGGCAGATGCTCGCCGCCGTCAGCCGGCCAGTTCACGGTGATCCCGGCCCAGGTGTCGTGGCGCGCAAGCGCCTCCGCGACGCGGCCATCAGGGTCGAGCGAAAAGTCCTCGGCGATCTCGCGCCAAGGGCGGCCGAAGCCGGCGGCAGTGCGCGCGCCGATCAGGCGGATGAATTCGTCGGAGAGAAGCACAAAGCGGCCCTCCGCATCCATCTGCCAGAGGAAGCGCAGCGGATGCTGA
The DNA here is from genome assembly GCF_014198235.1 of Bradyrhizobium sp. ERR14. Classification (NCBI taxonomy): domain Bacteria; kingdom Pseudomonadati; phylum Pseudomonadota; class Alphaproteobacteria; order Hyphomicrobiales; family Nitrobacteraceae; genus Bradyrhizobium; species Bradyrhizobium sp. ERR14. Next base: position 151,162 of record NZ_JACIHD010000014.1, read on the forward strand.
CGCGGTGCGGGCGGCTCTTGGCCCGACGATTCCCGGCCAGACGATTCCTGGCTCGACGGTGGATCGACCATGCCGGGAGTGATCGGCGCAGCCTGCGGCGAGACGATGGCTTGATGCGGGTTTTCAACCGGAGTTTTGGGCGCGATGTCGGCGCCCTGGTCCGGCGTTTCGTGAGCTGGTTCTCGAACAGGCTGCTCGGCCGTGTCCTCGATCCCCGTCGAGTCCTGCGGTTCAGGCGCGATTGTCTCGGTCGCTGTGCACGCCTCGACCGGCTCGGCGAACGCATCGAACAACGAGATTCCAGCCGATCCGTCCTGCGACGGTGGCGGCTCGCACGGCATGGCCGCGGCCTGCTGCGCAGGTGCAACCGGCGCCTCGTTTGCGGCTTCCGCCGCGCTCTCGGGTACGGAAGCTGCGGGTGCTGCCTGCGTGGCCGGCTCGATCAGCGCGACAAGGCCGACATCGGCGCCCGTGCCGACCCGTTGCAGCACCATCTGGCCGATGCCGATCGGCGTTTCGACGCGGCCCTCGCGAAGCGCATCGCTGCGCGCCTGTTCGAGGCCGGCCTCGCCGAGATCGCGGAAGCCGAGCAGGGAGCGGGCGGCCTCGCTGGCGCCGACGAACAGGCCGTCGGGCGCGAACGCCGCCATCGGCATCTTCGCGCCCTCGACCAGGCGATGCAGCCGCTCGACCAGCGGCATGGTGCGCAAGGTCGGGTCCATCGCAGTGACGAGCACGGCGTGTCCGCCATCGGCAAAGTCGAGCCGGGCGCAGGCGCAGGTCATCAGCGTGCCGAGCCGGGCGCCGAAGCCGCGCAGCCGTTCGAGCCGCACAGTGCCGCTCGCCGGCAGCTGCCGGGCGAGCCGGGCGACCTGGCGGCGATGGCCGTCCGCCGGGCCAAAAGCCCGCTCCGCCAGCGCTGCGCCGTTGGCCGCGCCGAACAGCTTTGCGCCGACCGGATTGGCCCACAGCACGCGCGCGCCGTCGGTCGACCACAGCCAGGTCGCGAGCGGCGAGGTCGCATGCACGGCCAGCCGGGGATCGCCCACACCTCGCAACTGGAAATCCGAACTCGTCATCCGACCGGCTGTGTCTCGCGCTTGAAGCTGGCGGCTGCCGGGAATGACAGCCTTAAGAAAGGGTTAGTATCGCCCGCGCCCGCGGGCAGGTCCACGGCCCCGGTCCCCGGCGGCGGCCCTAAGCCGCGATAACCTTAATCAGCCCGAACCCGCAAGCCGCCGCCCGGTTCATCCAAGGGATTCGAAGAGAGGAGCGTCACAGGCCGCGCGGCATCAAAGGTCCCCATCCTCCCCTGGAGGGGGAGGATCGGTTCGCATGGAGCGAAGCGAAATGCGAGCCGAGGTGGGGTGACAGTCTCTCCACATCGCACCCTGCCCGAGGGGAGAGATCACCCCACCCCGCTCGCGCTACGCGCGACCGACCCTCCCCCTCCAGGGGAGGGTAAGAAGCACCACCCCCTTACCTCAACCCCCGGTTCCCCGAACCCGGAACCTCGCCCTAACCTAGATTAAATTATCGCGGCGCACCCTGCCGCCGCATTGCGCTGCACAATGTTGACATGATAGGCAGCCATAATCCTGGGCGCTGGGCGAGCCATCTCGTTTGTTTCGCGTTTCCAGTCTTTCGTACCCGCTCAATGTGTGACGGCCCAGACCGGGGGCCGGCGGGCGCGCCAGAAGGCTCACTCCATTTTTCATTATCGTGAGGGACAACCATGACAGGTGCGACTGATCCGTTTTCTGCCTCGATCATTCCGTTCGAGGTGCCCGAGCAGATGCGTGCGTTCGCCGAAAAGGGCGTGTCGCAGGCCCGTGAGAGCTACGCCAAGTTCAAGGACGCCGCCGAAACCCACAACGGCACCGTCGAGGCCGTGTTCACCTCCGCCAGCAAGGGCGCGAGCGAGTACACCGCAAAGCTGGTGGAATTCATGAAGGCCAACAGCAACGCCCAGCTGGACTTCGCCCAGCAGCTGTTCGGCCTGAAGTCGCCGGCCGAAGCGCTGGAGCTGTGGACCGGCCACACCCGCACCCAGTTCGAGACCTTCCAGTCTCAGGCCAAGGAGCTGGTCGAGCTGACCCAGCGCGTCGCCGCCGAGACCGCCGAGCCGATCAAGGCCAGCGCCTCGAAGTTCTACAAGCCCGCCGCCTGATCCAGCCGGTTGGTTTGAATTGAGAAACCCGGGCCGAAAGGCCCGGGTTTTTTGTTCGCCTCTCCCGCTCTTGTCCCGCCGAAGCCTTGGCGAAGGCGGATGCGCGAGAGGCCGGCGTCCGGGCGATGCGAAGCATCGTCGGGGCGACGGGTGAGGGTTCTCTCCGCCCGGGGATTGTCTCGGTAGGCGGCAGCGGGTGCGCAACACTCCGATGCCCGTCATCAGGCCGGATTTCGTCGCACTGACGGTGATTTCAGCCGGTTTTTCGCACCAATGCGGCCTTGCCAAACCGGGCCGTTACACCTAGTTTCCGCCCCGTCCAGCCCCCTAGGTCGACGGCCTTTTCAGGTAGCCCCGAGGGCGGCTCGCCAGGATGCAGTTGTAGCTCAGTTGGTTAGAGCGCCTGTCTGTGGAACAGGAGGTCGGTGGTTCGAGCCCACCCAACTGTACCAAACAAATCAGTTGTTTATCGAAAGTCGTAATACTGAGTGCATTGTTGTAGCTACCAGATAGCTACCACGAGCGCGCAAATGCATTTGCACGTCTGGCCGCGGTCGATTTAATTCGGCCCGGGACGATCCAATTGATCGGCGGCAACACTCAGCCAAGTGAGGCCATGGACAAGACACGTGCAAAGCGTATGGCGTTTGAGCTGCAAGGCCGCACAGTGGGTGGGTGGGAAATCGGCCGTTACCTCGGCAACGGATTCTCGGCCGTCGTCCTCAGCGCTCAGAAGTCGGGGCGATCCGCCGCGATCAAGGTGATCGATCCCGAAATGGTCGAGCGATCGGGCGTCGACCGCCAGCTGGCGCGCATTCTGCGGGAGAAGGAACTTGCGGGTCATGGTCACCCGAATCTTATCGAGATACTCGACGGCGGCCAATGCAACGAAACGCAGAAGCTCTTCGTCGTGATGGAGCTCGTCAGTTCGAAGACGTTGGGTCAGGTCCGCAACAAGCTGCCCCGGAAATCCATCGGATCGGTCATTTCGCAATTGGCAAGCGCCGCTCGATACCTCGAAACGAGGGGGATAGCCCATCGCGACATCAAGCCGGACAACGCCACGATCTCGGCCGACTACGCGTCGGTCAAGCTGCTGGATCTCGGCGTCATCTATCCGCCGTCGGATCCCACGGGCCCGAGTGCGGGCACGGGCGACCAGTTCGTGGGGACTGCGCGCTACAGCTCTCCCGAGTTTCTGTATCGGGAAGAGGAAGATACGATCGAAGCGTGGCGTGCGGTCACGTTCTATCAGCTCGGCGCCACGCTCTACGATCTTCTGATGAAGCGACCCATTTTCGATGATTTCAAGCAGCCTACGGCGCGATTGTACCAGGCGGTCCGGGAGCATACCCCGGTGATCGACTGCGACGACGTGGAGCCCTGGTTGGTCGATCTGGCGCGCAAGTGTCTGCACAAGGATTGGCGCGTCCGCAAGGAACTCGTGGCCTGGAAAGATTTCGAGGGACCGTCCAAGCCGACCGAAACGGGGGCCGAGGTCCGCCAGCGCCTTGCCAAACGCCTCGGGAACGTCCAATTACCGGGCACTCCCAATCTCACCAGCAAGTCCGGCGCGCGGCCCAGCCGGAGGCTGTTGAACCAACTGTCGGGTGCGATCGCGACGATCGCGCGCGAGGTTTGTCGGCAGGGAGAGGTGTATCCCGCCGTCGAGCTCAGTGCGGAGATCGATGGCGACCACGCCGTCGTCTGCCTGTGCGCCGGCCCGTCGGAGGCGCACGAGTTGGCGGGCGTGCTGCACGTCAAGTTGACCATCGATGCGCTCGACACCCAGGCGACTCTTGTGCGAGTCCTCGGCGACGCCCGGCTCGGGGAGAAACCGATCGGCGACGACCAATGCACTTTGTTCACCGGCGCATCGTCGGCTCCGGACTTGAAGGAGCGCATCGACGTTTATCTGCATGCCGCGCTAGAGAAGGCCTTGGGGACGGGAGAGCCGCCCGCGGCGGGTCTGAGCATCCGGCCCGACATAAAGGAAATATGATTCATGCCCATGGAAGCCTGGTGGCGCGATCAGGGCGAACTCGACAGGGACCAATTGAACGTCATCGGGCTACCCGATGAGGGCAGTTACCTCGTCAAGGGACCGCCCGGGTCGGGGAAGACGAATCTTCTGCTGTTGCGCGCCAATTACCTGACGGTAAGCTCGCACCCGAATCTGGCGATCGTCGTATTCAACGCCACATTGAGGGAATTCATCAAATCCGGGTCCGCCCGGTACGACTTCAACGCAAGGAACGTCGTCACGAGCGCATCGCTGTTGGGCGGCATGCTGCGCGAGGCCGGCGAGCCGGTCGTCAGCACCGGCGATTTCGAGGCCGACAGGCTGCGGCGGATCGAACGCGCCGAACAGGTTCTCCTGCCCTCCTGGAGGACGCCGCCCTATGACGTCCTGCTGATCGACGAGGCGCAGGATTTCCTGCCCAGGGAGATTCGGCTTTTTAGCCGCATGGCTGAGGACGTCTTCATGGTCGCCGACAGTCGCCAGCGGATCTACTCGGGTGATTCTCCTTTGGAGACGCTCGAAGAGGTAGTCGACGAGATACTGCCTCTCAGATTTCACTATCGGAACGGCCCCGAAATCTGCAGGGTCGCTGACGCGATCGGTCGAACGTTCTCCGCGGGCTACGATCCCATTTTGCCGACGTGCAACTACAATTCGCCTGCGCTGAACTCGAGCGTCGATGTCTTCCGAGGGTCTCTGCAGCAGCAAGCCGCACAGATCGCGACCAGGCTTCAACTCCAACGCCGAACCTACCCGGAAGGGTTTCTCGGGGTCGTGTGCCCCCGGATCGGCGAGGTTCGAACGATCGCATCCGTGCTCGAAGGCGCCGGGCTTGGGCATTTGCTATGCGTGCAGGACCGCCAGACGCAATACAACACCATTGATCCGGCAAGGCCAATATGGCTTTCGACGATCCATGGCGCAAAGGGCCTAGAGTTTCGCGCCCTCCATGTCGCTGCGGCGGAAACCGTCACAACCGCGGGCTCGGGTCAGAAACGCCTCGCCTACACGGCGGTCACAAGAGCGAAGACCGCGCTGTCAGTCTATCACGAGGCCCAGCTGCCGGCGTACCTCGATTCCGCGGTCCAGGAATTCCGAGTCGCTTCTCCTGGTAGGCCTGAGATAGGAGCCGCATTTGGCCGCCGATGAAACCCTGTGGTCGGAAACGATCCGTCGCGAACAGCTTGTCGAGTTGCTCGACGGGCGCCGCGATATGCGCCTGAGGGACGCAGATCTACTCTCGCTCTGCAACGAGGATCCGGGCAACGGTTTGCTTGTCGTATGGTCGGGCAGACAACGTTCCAGACTGTCGCCTCTACCCCAGATCATCGTAGCCAGGTCGCGCTCGGCCCTGCGGGACTTGCACGCGTGGAGCGCGTCCTATGTGCGCGGACTGGGGCCCCTCAGCGGCGTCGCGCGCACGATCAGTATGGAGCAATTGCGGACCGTCGTGGATCGACGACGGGATCGCGAGTTCTGGTCGTTGGCGCCAGGCGCGGTCGGACTCGTCCTATGCGAAACCATCGCCCAGAACGGACGGGGAGATTTCGAAGCCGCGTTGAACGCCCGACCCAACATAACCCTGTCCTTTGCCCTCATACGCGCGTGGACTTTGGGTTATCCACCCGATGCGATTGCCGAGGTCATCGATGCTTATCTCAGCCTCCCGCGAGACCATGAGAAGGAGTTCGACAGAGGCCTCGCGAGAGCCGCCGCCGAAGTCGTGTTCGCGCTTTTCGACATCGATGCGTCTCCCGGGCTGCTTCTGAACTCGACGAAAAACTGGATGGCCCAACTTCGGGCAGGTCGCAGGGCAGCCGGCCTGATCCCCGATGTCTTGGCGCCGTTCGTCGATGCGCACGACGGACTCGGGAATTTCGAGCAGCTGACGCCGGAGCAGCGCGTCAAGTTCTTCGACTTCGTGGCTCCCCGAATCGTCGCTGCGGACGAAGCTCATCCTCGGTCGGAGAACGCCTTCGCGCTCGCCTTTGCGGCTTTCGCGCTCAGACCCGGGCTCGAGCAGCAGGCCTCGTTGATGTCCGAGTATGCCGTAAAGCTTTCCGCAGCATGGCTTTGGCTAGGCGCACTGCAGACGTTCTCGCGCGTTTCCGACATGCTGACGATAGGTCAGGGCGGCGGCTGGAGAATAGCAAGGGAGATAGTCAGAGATGAAGATCTCTGGGGCGCGCCTCAATGCGATCTGTCTATCGTCGAGCTCGATGTTCTTCTATCGGCCAAGACCCAGATAGGAGGCTCCTTGATGCGACGGCAAAGAGTGGAAGTCGAGATCTATCCGTTGATCACGACGGCCATTCGCGGAACGACGTCAGAGAGAGGCGTCTCCGAAGGGCCCGAGCGAAGCTTCGGAAGAAGTCTCGATCTGATCGGTGGCAGGTTGAACGAAGCCCTAGCAATGCTGAAATTGCTCCGGGAGGGGGGCGATCGCGAAGGGGGCAGTCCGCGCCGAAGACGCCCTCCGCCGCGCTGATGGAACGGTCGAGGTTCGCTGTCTCGATCGCACTCATCGAAGAGAGATGCGCTAGGCGCCATTGATCCGCTTCTCCAGCCGCGCGATCCGGTCAAGGATCTCGTCGAAGGTCAGCCGCGGGTCGTCAAACATCATCGGCGCCATCTTGCGGTAGTCGGCGTGCAGATCTGCGACGCGATCGGGGGGCGAAAGCTGGAGAGTGCCGACGCGGTCGGTTTCGTAGTTCGCCCAAGCCGCGCGGAAGAACACCGACTTGTGGTCGGCAGCCTGCTTCAGCAGATCGCCGTCCTTCATCGCTTCCTTGCCATCTTCCGTATCCGCCAGCGTCGCGAGGTCGTAGTAGTGCCGCTAGATGTAAGGTGGTATCGGCGACTGCGGTTCGCGATGGTGCTCGGCATACAGCCCGTCGCCTTCTCCCAGAAGGTGCGACGCAGAGCCAGAACGTCGACCGTGCAGGCGGGGTCGGCGAAGAGATCGGGAACCTCCTGCGCGGCGTAGGATTCGATCTGCGGCTTTTCGATGGACTAGGAATCGCCGCGCGCTTCGAATTCCAGCTTCACCCTCCGGCTCATGTATGCGAACCCGCAGCCATCGGAATCGCTCCTGGCTTGGATGGCGGCACAGGCGACGATCCTTTGTTCGTCACCTCGCTTACCCTCGCCACAATGCCAGCCGGCACCGCCGGCGAGGCAGCCATCGCGACCGGCGCGGTGGCCAAGTTGGTGCGCGCGCCGCACGGAAGGGCGCCGAGACGCGCATGGTCGCTGCCGCCCGAGCCCCAAGCGATGCGCCCCATTTGAGTAATTGGCGCACCGATTCTCGAATATACCAGGCGACTGCGGCCGCAGGCATCTCCAGGGACATCCCCCGTGCCGGGAGGGTAAAACCGCCGCAGGAGGTCGCCCAGGCTCCCGCTAGACCCCCGGCATCTAGCCATTAAGTATCCGCCCGGAAGCTGGCCGTGACGAAGTTCTCCTTTTAGGCGTATTATGGTAAGCGATTCTCGGAAAAAGGGTGTGGCGGGACCGGGTGGAACAGTGGGATTAGACAGCTCTCAGCTTGCGGCAATGACGCGTCTCTTCTCTTCGGCCGTCTTCCGCGAGATGGCGAAGAGAGGCCGCTCCGCCTTGTTCACCCGCCTGCTGGGACAGACTCAGATCCGGCCTAGCGGAACCGACGAGGTGACCGTCGCAGACGCCTTCAACTCAGCGTTCCAGGTGCTGAAGACCAGCGGTCTGCGCGATGAATATATTTACCGAGCTGCGCTGACCCAGAAAGTGCTCATGGGAAAGCACTCGCTGAACACCGCCTGCATGCTCAACGAGTTCAGGGCAGGGACTTGCAAGGCCGACTTGGTGATTCTGAACGGTACCGCGACCGTGTATGAGATCAAATCGGAGCGCGATTCGTTGGATCGCCTCGCCAACCAGATCAATAATTACAAGAAGGTGTTCGCGAAGGTCTATGTCATCGCGTCCGAAGGACACGTGCAGAAGGTTTTGCAGATCGTGCCCAGGGACGTCGGCGTGTTGGAGCTGTCTAGGCGCTATCGGATTTCGACTATGCGCGAGGCGGCAGATCGCTCGCGGCACATCGATCCTGTCGCCGTGTTCGAATCCCTGAGATCTGCCGAGGCCCAAGCAGTGCTTGGAGAACTTGGAGTCACAATTCCCGACCTTCCCAACACGAAATTGCATAGCGCCATGCGCGAGCTTTTCCGCCAACTTGATCCGAGGGACGTGCAGACTTCGATGGTCAAGGTGTTGAAGCAGACCCGCGACCTCGCGCCGCTCATCGATCTTGTGGAACGGCTCCCTGCATCGCTGCACGCGGCAGCCTTATCTATCCCGGTGCGGCGTGCGGACCATGAGCGTCTCGTTCAAGCGGTTGAAACGCCGCTTCGCGCAGCGATGGCGTGGGCTTAACCGAAATGTATCATCCTTATTTTCGCGGCAAGCAGAATGAGCTGATTGCCATTCGTGAGAAAGCCGGTCTACTTGCCTCTCGTGACTTCGTTCCGATCATCGAGCCGGTGAAAGAGTCGCTGGGCAATCTTGAGCGTACTCTCAAGGCTATCTGCGAGGCCGACGGCCGCGCGATTGTGATCATCAATCCTTACCACGGCGATCATAGCGAGGACGGTGTCAATATTTCCGAGCTATTGCGCAACGGCTTTAGCGATCATCAAAGTAGAATCGCAGTCGGCATCTTGCTCAAGAAGGACATGCCAATCGGGCAGGTCTTCAATCTCTATTCTGAACATGAGCACGAAAACACGACCTTCATCCACGCTGGCTTCACCGACGCGAAGGGGCTTGCTGAGCGACTTGGCGGCGCTCTGCGCCGAACTCGCAACGTGTTCTTTGAGGCGCATTGTGGACGGCTCTACCGCAAGCACTTTCAAGGCAGCAACAGGATTCTGTTGAGGGACGGCTTTATCCGCCGCCGGAATGCGGATCAACCGCGACTGGAGCTATTCTCGGACCTGCACGTGACCTTCCAAGAAGAAGGCATGGATGGGTTCGGGGATTTTCTGATCGTTGGCGACGACTACACAGAGAGCGGCGGACCGGCATATGCCGTTGCAATCCATTTGACGTTCATCGATCCTGACCAAGACGATGTGATGTTCATCTATCATTTCGTCTCGACCACAAGGGACACGCCGACGGATCCCGCCGGCAAGTTTGCTGAGGCTCTCAACAAGCTGATGAACGTGCTTGCTTCCGGAAACTCCAAGCTCTTTGAGTCGAGCGCCATCACGGAGTTTCGCGAACTCCATGCCGCTGGCCACTTTCCGGGTCTTGGGTATGTGAAGAGGCTCTCGATGAAGCACCACATCGAGACGCTCGTCGACTATTTTAAGTGAAACGTCAGATGCCGGCCCAATGCTGCGCCCATTGTTTCGATGACCGTGGTCTACGAAACGACATCATTCCCTCGCTTCGACCCACCCGGGGAAACTGCGCCTACTGTGCTGCCGTCGACGTTGATTTGGTCGAGCCGGGGCAACTTGCAAACTATTTTGAGCTTCTTATCAGCATCTATGAGCCTGACGGCAGCGGAAAGCCGCTGGTCGAGTGGATGAAAGATGACTGGCAGTTGTTTCCGGGACTGGACGTCGCTCACTCGAAGGAATTGTTGAGCGACATCTTGGACGACGGCGACATTGTTCGAAAGCGGTTCTCGCCTTCGACAACCTACCACAGCGAGGCGCTCGTCGGATGGGAGGCACTTCGCGATGAACTGATGTACAAGAACCGATGGTTCTTGAATGAAGTAATCGATGCGGATCGGTTGGAAAATCTGTTGGACTATCTACCAGCTGATGACCTGCCAACGAAGTGGTATCGAGCGCGCATCCGCGCTGGCGGCACTGCCTACACAATAGATCAAATGGGAGCGCCGCCCAGGCGATTGGCCACACACGGCCGAGCGAATCCACCCGGCATTCCCTACCTCTATCTTGGTTCATTGCCGGAAACGGCGGTGGCCGAGGTGCGCCCTCACACCGGCGAGGTCGCATGCGTTGCCGATTTTAGCCTCCCCAAACTTAAGGCGATCGACCTAAGAAACCCACGGAAGCTGGTCTCACCATTTTTGCTGGCCGAAGCTAGTGCAATTGGTCAGCTGCGAGCCGACATCCCCTTTCTGGAGCGACTGGGCGAGGAGCTGACGCGACCTGTTCTGCCTCAAGGGGCCGCAATCGATTACATCCCCAGCCAGTACCTTTGCGAATTCATAAAAAAAGCTGGTCGCGATGGAGTCGTCTATCGCAGCTCTGTCAGCGACGGCATGAACTTGGCTCTGTTCGATCCGAATAAAGCCGTCCCCGGCACTGTGTCGACTTACAACGTCAAGCGGGTGGCCGTCGAAGTAGGGCCCGCCTAAGGGCACGCCGCACGACCCAATGGGTTGCGCTAGGGCAGCCGTTAGGCAGCGGCGGCCGGCCGAGGGGATTGATGATCGATTTCAGCAGCCTGGGGTTCTCATCTGGCGGATCCGCCCCAGGGCTTAAAAATGCCAACGCCCCGCTTTGAACGGGGTCCTGCCGAAAGCGGCGCATCGTCAACTACGCCGCTTCTCCTGTGGGTTGAGCGTCGTAGTACCGGCGTGAACCCGTGGATGCCCCGTCCCTCGCTTCTACGAGCCTAAAACTCAAGCGCTCGGCGGCGCGAGCGAGAGGCGGGTAAGCCAACCATTCCCAACGCGCGGGGGCGCGGGCAGTCCATAAAGCTTTACCCACAGATGAATAACTCCGCGCGACCGTCCGAGCGCTTTGCCGTAAACTTGCAGCATCGATCATTCGCGTAGTCGGCAACACGACGATGTGCGGGAACTTTGGACGGGGCCCGCGCTTCACTGTATCGTTTCTAGCATGTCGGGGTGATCTTCGGTGAACAGGCGCAAATCAACGCCACGATAAAGCCCCTCCGTTACGAGCGTCGTCCACCAAGTGAGTTGTTTCCGGTGCGCCGAGGCATAGGCTAGTCCCACGGTAACTACCCCAAAAAGATCGCAGAAAAACTCCTCCATCCAGTATTTAGTCCAACACGTTCGCCAGAGCGGGATCTGAAAAAGCCGAGCCTCCTGATTGCGAAGACGATCCGCCGCAAGAGCTTCCCTGTGAAAATGGGGGGGTATCTCAGACAAACTAGTCTTGAACGCAATCGCGTAGGGTTCGAGATCGGGCACATCGAGATTGCGGTGCAGGGGGACACCCGCAGGCGGATCAACAAGCGCCGTACGAACCGACTATTCGGATTCCTATTTCGCCGCAAAGGACGGTAGTGGACGGGGCAAAACGGAGCTTGCTCCGCTCGCATAGTCCTTCATCTGACGAACACTGGCGCCGATAACGGAACGGCAGAGCCGTCAATTGTGCCCCTGGCGTCGCGTGAGTCGCTCAGAACGGAAAGTCGTCGTCGTCAGTCACGTCGAAGTAAAGTTTTCCCTCGACCTTCCCGACGAGGTGCTTCATCATGTCGGCCGTCTCCTGGACGTACGCCTTGGTGAATACCTCGAGTCGGTTGCCCTTGCTGTCGCGGCCGTTTCGATGCACGCAGTCGTGCCGGTACTCAATGGCCTTGAAAAGCTTGTCCTTATCGTCGCCCAGGAGCTCGAATAGGTCGATGTCCGCAGCGATTTGGTAGAGCGCGCGCACTCGCGGAATGTTGTGATAGACGATTGATCGCAGATGCCCGAGCACCTCTGCCTTAACAAGCTCTTTGCCACTGGCGATCTCGGCAAGGGTAAACTTCTTCTCCTTCAGCTCTTTGTCTTTGGCGAGGAGGCGGTTCATTGCCTCAGCGTCATTCGACACTAGCAGTCCGCTGAAAAACCAACAAATCCGTTTCCGATTTGGCGTTTCCTATTGGATGTCGTGGGGGATTGATGTCGGAGCGGCGATTGCCGCT
>NZ_JACIHD010000015.1:0-155749 GCF_014198235.1 Bradyrhizobium sp. ERR14
GTCGTCCGTAAATGACCGACGTTGACGTCCTTCCATCCGACACCTCCTGGCTCTTCGAGCCTACTACAGGTGTCCATCAGTTCGGAGGAGGTTCAATATCTGATCTCGACGCGCTTGCAGTTGCGAAAGCGCGGGCCGAACTCCAGATTATCTTACGTCGACAGAACGGGTGAAAGCCTCTAATTCGATCGCTTCCGTAACGTAACGTCGTGAGGCGGCCACCATAAGTCGCTGCCTCACAATAGGCATGGGCCCGAAGAGGAAGGCGATCAGCCTGAAATTACTTTATGGCGCCCTAAAGGGGGAGGCCGCTCGATCGAAACAACACTCTGTCCACTCGACCGGCGTTTCGACAAAGATTCGGGGCATCGTAGAGATCGCGCGGGCGTTCGCTCGGCGAAAGCCGTGAGGTTTCCGCGAAGGCCTCAACGTAGTCGTAGGCCAGTACCTCGATGCCGTGATCATATCCAGCGAGTATTGTGGTCGTCCGATTTGAACACATGGCCGTAGCGGTCCTTGACCTAAAGACTGCTATAGCCGGCAAAAGGTCTGAACTGTTTTTAGTTCAGGTCGACCTCGATCCAGCAGGAAATTGAAATGCCGCAAGGCGTGCCACTTGAAGCGCAATCCGGCATCTTGCGCGTTTTTAGCGCAAAGTGTGGCGATGGGCAGGCCCATTTAGCTCACCGAATTCTCTGAGTGCGTCAGCTTGTCGACAGCTGATCCTAATAGAGCGAGAGCGACACACTCGAACCGAGGGCGGACATGGACCCATTTAACAGCATCAACCCATTCGACCCAGAGTTCGCTGCTTACAACGCCACGGTCCCGCAAGAGGAACAGCAGCAAGCGGATTTTGAGCCGTACTTGGATGAAGTGCCGCAAGCTGGTACCTCTGCGGTCGCAAAGGGTCCTGTTTTTCCTGATCCCAACTATCCACATCTGTCTGAGGAAGGCCTCAGACTCGCCAAGGCCTTGGGACTTGAGCACCAGAGGGCCGACGGTTCTCATCCCGAACACGCAGTCACCGGACGCGATGTCGCCGCTGCCCCGATGGGTGAGGACTACACCGGCCAGTTGAGGCCTGCGAAGAGGCAGAGGACACTAAGCCAGACGGAAGGCGATGCCATTGAGCGCCAGCCCAGCGAGCCTAGCAATTCAGCCGCTCGCGAGCTGATTCAAGACATCGGCCTACCCTTTCGGGCCAGCGGTCCCTTGATCCTTCCTGCGGAAGGCTACGATCAGGATCTGCTGTGGGCGATGCTGGGAAACGCCGGCTTATCGTCGTCTCTCGAGCCAGCCGCCCCTCATGACCACGCCGTGGATTCAGGAGCGGCCGTTCGTTCCTTCAACTCGTCGCAGGACGACCAGCGCACGTCAGGCGCGCATGAGGGTAGCAGCGTCCCCCTGAGCCAGGACACCCCACCCGCTCCGTTCATAGTTCATAATGACCGCTTCACGGCGCTGTTCGTGCCCGCGGCGGCGATGAGGGGCAGATCTCCACTCAATCTGTCAGGCGCACCCATTCATTTCGGATCTCCAACGGAAAGCGTTTCGCAGCCGAGCGCACAGCCGGCGAATCGGCCCACGCCAACACTGCTTGCACAGACGATGGAGCAAGCAGCTCCCGCGTCCGCGAGAGCTGAGACGACGCCGCCCGCGGCCCGCGAGATTTACGCTGCATCATTCGCCGTTCCTGAGGCCTTTTCGCACGGGACCCAACCCGCCCCAATCACGATGATCTCAAAGCTCGGCCACTGGGGCCTCTTGCCGGACGCAGCGCAGCCGATGAAGCAATACGACATTCGCGGCGAGCGTTACACCGCCCTCTTAGGCCCGGGAGGGCCCAATGACGTTCGGCTCATCCATCACCCACAGAACTAGACACCAGGGACAGTCGCTACGTGAGGGTAGCTCAGGTAGCGGACATGTTGATGGACGATAGCTTGCTTCAGCGACTCTTGCGAGTTTAGTGGGGTCCAGGGCGGTGCGGATAAGCGCTGCCGGCCCCAACGAACTTGCGGGCGCCATCGCTTAGCGGCTCCTTGTTGAGCCGCCCAGCCGTGGCCCCTTCTTGTTTGTGAAGAGCGCGATCACGTTGCGGGCTGGTTGCGGCGAGGTGATAGTGCAGTAAAATCGAAGGCGACTGCCGCCCCCTCAGGGGCCGCTCGTCGCTATAATGTCTGCCCATGTCTCCACTTTCTTTCTGGCAAGGCGCAGGAACGAATGGGCATTGACGCAATCGGCCCCTGCTCTTGAAGGCCTTGATGAAGGCCTTGTCGGCGGCTTGCAGGGTCGCGAGAAAGTCTGGCATACCGCCGCGGTGAGAGTCCACAGGTCACGATCACTCGCCTCCTTGATCGGCGCGGATCTTTGCCCGGAATCCCTCCGACCTGCAGCCCCTTCCAGCATCACTACGATGGCGGTGCCGCGGAAGGCGATCCGGAGCATGCAGCTGAAACCAATCCCGAGGAACACCAAATTGTGATGAAGGCGCGGATAGACGACCTACCAATTCGTGCAGGAGATTTCGCAGCTCACGTCAGTTAGCTTGCTCGGTGTTAGTGACTTTGGGAGATTTCTTCGATGTTGATTGTTGAGACAATTTTGAAGCCAGACCAGTTTGGCGGTATTGGACTTTTCTCTGCGACTCGTTTGCCTAAAGGCGCGCTACTTTGGATTCACAACCCTATCGTTGACATTGCGGTGACGCGCGAACAATACGAAGCTCTAGCTCCAACATTTCAAGCTCTACTTGATAAGCATGCCTATCCGAGAGACCACAAGGTTAATGACGGCGTCGTAGAGTATAATGCTGACAACGCTCGCTTCATGAACCACAGCAGCCATCCAAACACATATCAAGACGATCATTGCAGAATTTTCACAGCCCGTGACGTACAACCTGGTGAAGAACTAACTTGTGATTATTTGTCTTTCGATCCAGGGTGTGACTTATCGTGGAATAAGGAGCTATTGCCGATCTCCAGCTCCTGCTTTCGAAGCCTGGAGCCGGCTCCGACAGGTTGATCCTGCGGCATACGCGTTGTTCTAGTGATTCAGTGAGCAGCTCTCGAACCTAAAAGTTCTCGCCGTCCAATCACGCGGCGGAGCAGTGTCGCTTTTTGAGCGGACTCGCGACGTTCAGGACGTTAGACGCTGTAATCGCGTGCAAAAGCGCTTCGCGAAGCAGGATTCTGCATATGAAAGTTGTATTTTGAGTGATTTCACCAGGGCGCGTGTGTGAAGGTGCTTTGCACCTAAGCAGCTTCGGCACCGGACTGTCTGCAAAGAAGGTTGGCACGGAAGCGAGTTGGTGGGATTGCTTGTTGACCCGAGATTCGACGCTTCGAAGTAGGCGCTTGTGTAGTCCCCGCCAACTGCGCTCTCTCGCCCGGAATAGTTTGAGGATGGAGGCTCCCTGAAATCTCATGCCGTCCAAGCTGCCAGGAACGAAAAGACGGCTCGGGAAAAGCCCTGCCGCGAGTCAGGATGTACTCAGGCGATTCACGTGGGAGATCAGAGCCATTAATGTGTGTCTGGACGACCTTCGCTATTTCCAGGCGCATGCGCTGGGCCTTGCTGCACCACAAATGATGATCTTGATGGCGTTGATCGACTTGGAACAGGGCGACGGTGTTCCGGTCAACGTGGTTGCAAAGTTGATGAAGGTTGAGTCGGCCTTCATTACCAAGCATTCGAAACAGCTTGAGGATAAGCGATTTGTGCGACGTAAGCGCTGCGCGAACGATGCACGAATCGTCAACCTGTCGCTAACCGACAGCGCTCGCAGACGACTTGCGAGCATCGCGGCGCACCAGGAAGAACTCGATGAGTTTGTTTCTGGTTATCTCGATGTTACGGACTTTGCAAAGCTGGCTAGTTGCCTTAGCGGAGTCAGACAACGGCTGGAAAAGGCGCGCCTGCACGCCGCGTTAAAGATGCAAGAACCTTCAAGAGAGCAGCAGCTGCGGGACGCCTAGCGGGTCAACAACTTGGGACCACGGACCTACTCGCCGCGCGATCACAGCGAGCACAACCCCAATCCTGGATCGGGAGTTTGGATTTCCTCTGCCGCTCTGAACAGCTCGAGCAGGAGCCGAGTGACCAAATTCGGTAAATATGGCTGTGCGCATGCTGAAGGAGCCATGCGCCGACAGAACTCCAACGCAGCGATTTACGTCGACTCTAGCAATCATTTCTGCGTCTTGTACCGTGAGACGATGATAACCGATAACTCTGCGGCATTCGGCCAGTCCTTTGCTCGGAGGCGGGTATTCTACGAGCGCCGCCCCAGGGCTTATGGGCTATACTCGACAGCTCGTGGCGTCGTTCTCGGTTGCGCAGTTTGGACTAAAAAGAATGATTTCACCGTCCAATGTGAGGACAACTGACCGAGATGATTCATTTTGCACGAGGCAGCACCCTACATGCTTGATACTTCTCTTCCGTTAAGAACGCATTATTTTGCAGCCAACCACGACCTGCCATCGAATTGCGGCGAGCACCATCGTCGATGTCTTACAGCAGAGAAGCAGGGATTCCTGGACAACTGCCCCTGCCGGCAGCCGGCTGGTTGAGAGCCATGGCGCTGCGTGATCAAGCGCACCTGAGCGGGGGCGCATCCTGTATTCTCGCGTTTTCATAGCAATTGTCACATGACTCCTATCGAAGCAATCAAACATTGGTACGTGTCCCTGGACGACGAACTTCAATCAGACATCGCGTATATGTTCGTATCTCTCACGCTCGGAGACTGCCAGCTATCGCCTGCTGCAGCCGTTCGAAGACTGCTGCAATGGTTCGACCTGCGCGGCGCAGGCACGGAATATGAAGATGCGCTAGCCGCGGTCATGTTTCGCGCCTCGTTCGAATACATGTTTGCCGACCGCTTCACAGCCGCCGGGTGGACCTTTCCCGAACAATTGTTCAAAGACGTGATCCGCGAGGCTGCTGAAGGGAAAGAGGCAAGCAAGTTCGCAACGAGCGCATTTCGGTTGCTGCGTAACCTTCCGGACCGAAAAACGAAATGGAGAGAGGCAGGTGAGAATTGGAATGCCTTGGTCAACTCGGTACTCAACGACGATGCGCTGAAGCAATGGACCCACGAGCAATTCCTGGCGAGCGACTTCGGGCCGAGGCAAGACTGAAAGTACCCCGAAATATTGCGAGAGCGCCGATTCGGAATGAAATTGGGTGAGACCAGGCAGCGCGACGATTAGAACGGCAACTTCCAAAGAGAGTAGAAAAGCCACTAGAGAGCGCCCCAAAAGAGCACCGCCGCGACGGCGAAATAGTCGTCCGTGAACAAGGGTCTAAGCGATTGAGCGAGAGTCAATTTTTTCGGATTCGAGACGGCTTGAGATTGCAGGGATTGGGGGATAGAGGCAGTCAAACCCTGCAATTTTGTTTGTGGATTCCCTTTCGCCGTGGACCATGATTCTGTGGTGCACCGGAGGGAGCGATGCGTCCGAAGAAGCACAAGTCGCCGGGATCGAACGATCTGTTCCGAGCGCGACTGGATCAGATCATCAACATGAAGCACGAGCTGGTTCAGCTCGCCGGCAAGGTCGATTGGGACTGGATCGACTGCGAGGTCGCGCCACTCTACAGCGAGAACGGTCGGCCCGGGATCGTGGCGCAGCCAGGTACGGCATGTTGGAATTGAACTGAAGTCACGATTGAAAAGTCTAGGCAAGGTGCAAATGTAGCAATGTAAGTTAGCGGGAGGTAGCGGCAGGCCCCGCGCCACGTCTGGTCGGCCATGTTCATATTTTCGATCAGCGGGACAAGTTCAGGCCGGCATTCAATGATCAACTCGCCGCCAAGTACCTTCACACTCGCGAAATAGCGCGCTACCGGCGGCTACCGAAAAAGGAGCACGATCGAACGGAATTGCGAGCCGCTATGTAAACGCTGCTCCTGGCGGTCGAACTCAGCGGCGCCACGATGTTCGCCAGGATCCGTATCATGCGAGGGCTGAACCATGGGAAGCCGAAGCCAGTGACCGAGCCGAGGCCGGGGCGACGCCGGGCGCCCTAACCATTCATGGAAAGCGGGATGTGTGGACGCGCGCACCATTGGAAGAGGCAAAGCGCCGCTGATGCGCTCGAGATCGTGATGCGTTGAGCGGATAAGGAAATCGAGCGGTGGCCTAAAAATGCTCTGTCATCGCGATCCCTCCGCTCGCGACACGCCTTCGCGCGGCTGTCTGCGCACATCGGTTGAGGCTGTGCCATGACACCTGCCCTAGCCAATTTGAAACAAACAGTGAAAAAAGAGCGGGGGTATTCCCCAAAACTGACTTGATCGCTCCTTTCGCTGACATCTTCAGCGCATCTAATTGATGAGTAAGCAGCCATGACTAGCAATTAGCCCTGCAAGCGGTTAGCGAAGCGCAACTTATATTGGAAGAATACCTTCAGCCCAGTCCCAAGGATAATGCGCCTATCCTCGATAAGTTGGTAGAAGTTCTCGAATGCCCGGCCTTGATCGTTGCTGTAAGTGGATTGCAGCAACACGGCAATTGAGCACGCTCATGAGCAAAGCCTGTCGCACGAGGTCTCCTAAGACTCACCTCGACACTAGGCAGCCTCGTCGTTGCATGTCAACGCACAGGTTGTATTGGTACACACCGCACTCTTTGATACACGTAAGGCATTGACGACAAATCCTTGGTGTTGTGTCATCTGAGTGTGACCGAACAGGTGCGCGCCTCGTGGTACGACGTTGTTCGCGGTCAAGGGGTCAGCGAGAAGGACGCCGAAACGATCAGGGGCGCGCTCGTATAGCGGCGGCTTCCCGCCGCGACAACCCTTAGGGAGACGAGACCGGACTCTATGAAATAGAGGTGCTCGACATTCCTTTTCGGCTCTTGCAGAACGTTCTTTCAGGACGATCAGTTAAAGGCACTTTGAAATGCTCAAGGCTCTTCTTGTGGTCTGCGGAAGTGGCCTGGTTATTTCGCTTATCGCGGCGGCCTATGGCCTCGACTTGAGCGCTGGCGTGTTTTGAAATAATTGTTTAACGGCAGCTGTGACGGGCGGGAAACGCGATGAGGCGTATAGGGCCCCATCCGATTCCTTGGTGTCGATCGTGTCCCAATGGCAAAGCCTGGCATGTGTTGCGTTAGCGCAGGTACGACGAGCGCGTATCCACGTTGGCCGACCTTAAATTGACTTGCTTCGTTCGGTCGATGGCCAGTCCCTGCCTGTCTCCGTTGGACAAAACACAACTCTGTATTGTAGCGCGACAATTTGGATCGAGCGGCTAGCGCAATAGCTGCGGTCGAAGCGACTTTTCGCACAAAACATGCGAGGCATGCACGAAAATCGCTGACAACCAACGCGAAGAAACAGGTATCCGAGCATTAGGTTTGCGCGTTAGACGACGTTAGCGCAAGCTTGGAGTTCGCGGTGAGTCATCTACTCATCCCGACGCTCGCTTCGAGACATTCCTTTCTGACCCGGCCGCGCGGAATGTCCGCACGGACATACAAGGGCTTTTAGCGCACGCTGTTAGGCACCCGCGCCTGGAGTCCGCGGTCATGATCTGCGACCTCTCCAAGACGATCTGTGCCTTCTCGGTCTCACAGATCCCAGCGATCTGACGCAATCACAATTCGATTATATCAACGAGGAGGCTGCGCAGAGCTATGGGAATCTTAGTGAGCTTCCCCGGTCATTACTTCAGCCGGGATTTTAGCTTCAAGGTCTGTGTGCGATGCGATGGTATCGCCGATGGTCTGACGACTCATTGCCCCGGTGTGGAGTTGCCGCCGCTCGTCGGCTGCAACGTCGCCGCTGGCCTGCTCGATTATGACGAACGCTGCGGCTGGCACTGGCGCATGCCATGGCATTCGCGGAGGCCGCTGGAATGAATTGGTTTCGGCACTCAATCTAAAGTCATCGTCTGGCTGGATATCAACGAGCCTTTGGTGATCTTCATGCTCGATGAGCGCTACAAGCCAGTTTTCGGGCCGATGGTGTTGCACTCTTTAGGCTCGCCACGACAACCCGCTTGTCGCTGCGAAGGCCAGCAGACACCGCTTAGTCCATCAGACCTTTAAGCCGCTTCCAGAAGTTGCTCGCGGCGGATGGCGTATCGGCCATCTCCCAGCTTATTGATGTGTTTTGGCTGAAGGCCAGCAATCGGCCCTTCGCCGTGCTTATCAACAAAGCGGTCCAGCACGCCGTTATAGGTGTCGCGCGTGCTCACAGCCAAAGCCTTGAATTCAGTCGAGCCGTAATAGGGGCGCACCGCCGCCGCTATGCTGCCGACCTTGACACGCCGCACCTCTGGCATCCGCTCGTCAGCGCTCATTGCCGCACGATAGGCCGTCCAGAATTCCGGCGTGTACAAAGGCGCTGGCAAGGCGATTTGCGCCCCGCCCGGGGCGTCGCAGATAGACGCGGGGCTTGCCGTGCCTATCGACGTACTCGTTTACGAATTTAGGCTTTCGCTGCCGCATGCCTTGTCCCAATAGCCGTCGTTTTCATTCGCGACTGAAACACCGTCGAACAAACGATCGAGGTCCTGGCGGCCCCACAGCACCACGCCGAGCATCTGCTTCGGCGCTGGGAATATTGCTGGCTTTGCGCTGGGCATCGAAATGCGTTGGACTGATGCCCAGACAGCGGGCACCAGCCGCACGGCGTAGGCCACGCGGCTGTACGCGATGGTTATCGTTTGCTGGATTGGGCGAGAGCGTGCCCCTGGAAAAGAAGCTCTGCTTTACCTCGTCGGCCGCAGCCGACGCACCGAGCAAATCAAACGCTCGATGGGATTATACCACATACCGCATGGACCGTGGGGGCGCGGTAATGTTGTGTTTCCAGTAAAATGAGTAGTTAGCACAATTGAGTAGTTCTCAAAATTTAAATCAATGACTTAACTAGAAACCAACCACGACCCTGGTTAGTTTAATGCCATCACCGCGCGGTATTGTGGCAAACATCGGTGATGAGAACGCGACAATGCGCTCCCGCCTTCCTCTGACGGAAAGGTGCAGCGCATGATCAAGCGTCGCAACCGAACCAAGCATACGAAAACATTTGAAGAGAGATTGGCCGAGGAGGCTGCGCGGTTCAGGGAGGCTGCAGCGCAATTGCCGCCCGGCACCCAGCGCGAGCTATATCTGAGACGAGCCCGCCAGGCCGATACCGCCGCTCACATCAATGAATGGCTGACATCGCCGGGCTTACAGCCACCGACTGCGCTGGAGAATATGCAGGAAGGAAGACCGGCAAAGCGAGATCGAGTCGCCTCGGATTAGAAACCCGTGTGCTAGTTGCCGCATTGAAACGAAATGGCAGAGTCGTTCGGCCGCTCATTTACCGTCGTTCAAGTGACGGCGGACGACACAACAACGCAAATTTGGGTTGCGCTAGCCAAGCCAAGCCAGGCGCTGACATTGGTTCTCGCTGCCGTTTCAGAAGGCTGGACCGCGGAAGTGTTGGATGTCGCATTGACAGCTGCGCAGCAGCGGATGTGCAGCTTAACCTACAGCCGGGGGACGTTCACAAGCTGACGAAGTAGCGAGCCCGCCCGATCGCTGAGGCAGGCTGCTGCGCCCTTTCAGGCCAGGTCGCCCGATGGCCCCGGAGGAAGCGCGGTTGCGGCTCGTTGGTTATTTCTTGCTGGCTCGTCCGTCGAGCCGGCGGAGCGGCCCCGGCCTGAAAGAGGCCGCTAGTGAATTGAGCATCGAACGTAAAACCTCCGCCCCCCTACCGGCGATTGCAGACGGCGCTTAAGATGGTACGAAGCTCGAAGGCTGCCGAATCCACCAACCATTGAAGCGGCTCTAGAATGAAACACGACGATTTATTAGCTGGGTTACGAAAGCTGCTCGTCGCAGCTGGTTTAGCGACGCTTTGGTCATCCGTGCTGGTGATCCCAGTCTCCATCGCCCAATCATCGGCAAATTGCCGTGCCTATGCCGAGGATTACTCTCTTCGCTATTCGACGCCATGGGCAAGGTTCGACTTTCAGAATCGGGGGACGTCGCGCCGGCGTTGGTACGTTGGCGGCCCATAGGTCCGCGCCGTTCAGCGGTCTACGCTCTTTGACAGCGCGTATGCACGCTGCATGCGCGGCCGCTGGCCGTAAGGGAGCGGCCAAGCTCGCCGAGCTAGTCACCACCCTCTAGCTCTATTGCGGGGTACGGCCCACCTCAGTGACGGGGCGGGCCATTGCGATCTCGCGCGCCATGTCGCGAGCGCCCTCGTAGATCGAGCGCGCCACTTTCCGAGCCGGAGTGCTGGGGCAAGACCTCTTTTTCAAAGAGCATGCTTGACAATCGTGCTTCCTTGCACGCTAGAGGATCGTCGCTTCATCGTTCACTGGCGTCCCTGTGGTGGTGAGGGTTTTGCCATCGGGGCAGCGATAGAGGTCCCCGACATGGTCATAGGTGAAGTCCTCGCGCGAGAAGGTCCCGTCGTTGCGTGCCGACTTGTCGAAGACGGTCACGTGCGGCTCGATCCCGTGTTCGTAGACCAGCCACCCTAGCATCGCGGCCGAGCCTTAGGCGCTGTCGCCGAGACGCCGGCTCGTATAAAGGTCGAATCGTTTGAGCGAGCGTTGGATCATGCGCTTGGCGGCCAACACTTCCGCCTGGCGGATTGCCGTGGTCGCTTCGACATCGACAATGATAGTGTTCTCGACGCGACCAAGTAGTTGGTCGAATACGCAAAGTAGGCTTGTCCGCCGTGCGCTCCCGTCCAGCGCGCCGCCGGATCGGAGGGCGACACGAACTTCGGAGTGACCTCTGTCGCAGCACCGAACGCGGCATCGTCAAGAACGGTAAGGTACTCATCGATTGCTCGGCCCGCGGCCTCCGGTAGAAGCCCCTTTTTGCCTTCGATGCCCTTCTGCCGATTAGCATCCGCTTTGATCAGGCTCGCGTCGACCGCGAACCTTCGCCACCGACCAGCCGCGCCCGGATGCAGTGGCGCAAGACAGTCTCGAACACGCGACGGAAGAAGATCGCTCCGACGGAAGCGGCCGTGCCGTTCTTCGAGAACGTCGAGTGATCGTTGACAGTCCGCTCCAGATCCAGCCGGCAAAACCAGCGGTACGCCAGATTGAGGTGGACTTCATCGCAGAGGCGCCGCTCCGATCGTATGCCGAAGCAATAGCCCACCAGGAGCATCCTGATCATCAGCTCGGGATCGATCGAAGGCCGCCGATGTTGCTGTAGAACGGCGCCAACTCCCGGCGCAGGTCCTCAAGCTCTACGAACCTATCGATCGACCGGAGTAGGTGGTCGGCCGGGATGTGTCTTTCGAGCGAGAACTCATAGAACAACGCAGCCTGTTCGACTTGCCAACGCCCCATCATGACCTTCAGTCCTGCCAATTAGAGAGCATGGCTACTTGCTCGTGAATGTTTCCATATCTGGGGCGCTCCCAAATGCCCATCGCCCTCATGGTTCGATCTCCCACAACCTGCCTCAGACGGCGTCCGTGCTTCGCCTTCTCCTGGCACTTTTAGTGGTGAGTGTGATGATGGATTGGCGTATCATCCTCTTCAGCCAAGGCTGCCGGCTCAATCGTGAATTCGATTTCTATGGTGCCCGCCTTTTCGAATTCCAACGTCCCTTTGACCATCTCTCCTTCCTTTAGTGCACCGTGAAGTCCTTCAAACAGAATCCGCGCGCCACCTGGTTGAAGACGAACGAAACCACCAGGTCCTATTTGAAAGCCATGCTCATGGGTGGCGAACTTAGCTGGCCGTGCGCCTGCATCGGCTTCCTGCAAGATCCCCTTCTCGCCCGAAAGCGAGGCCCCGAGCAACCGATCTGGCTCTGTGCCCCTGTTCTGAATTTCGATCACATAAGCCGTCGTCGCGGTATTGGTCGCACCCTTTGCAGCCACCCAGGGATGCTGGATCAGTAGTGTTCCGACCTCCAACTCATGGCTGAAGGCGGTACTGCTAAAAAACGCCAGGACGGCAACACCGGCAATCGGCGACAGCAACGCCCTTGCACTCGCCTTCAACATCGTGGCTTTCCAAGGCATCATGGCCCCCTCTGTAATCCGCGTTTTAGCGCTTACCACTTTATGTTCGCGGGAAAAGTGGTCAGCGAACGTTTCCCGCAATTGCCGCTTTTGGAGGTGGGCTCAACTGGTCTGGATCAAGATCATTCCGCTGAATGCCGGCAGCGTTAGCCACAATCACTCGGGGGCTGATGCGGGACAGCGAGATGAGATGCTGTTCTTCCGCCACCGATCCCCCCTCCCAGCGCCCCAAAAGAGCTACCGCCTGCTTGTCGACGCAGAATCTGCTCGCTACTATGATCATGGCTCGTCCCGGCCTGCGATCTTGCTGGCACTAGACCTGTCGCCGCGACAAATGATCGATTGAAACTCGCGGGGGGACTGCGCTCGGCGAGAGCATTGATCGCGAGTGCGATCAGCGGGAGCCAGACAGCAGTGAGGGCAAGCGCGGCCCAGACCGCTAATGGTCATGAACGCCTCTCTTGTTGATCTCCGGTTCAGCTTGGAGCTGCGTAATTGCGTCGACCAGTTGCGAATGCGATGCTAATCTCTCCGTCTCGTCCGAACGCCAGCGTGCGCGCACGAATCCGAATCTGTCGATAAGAAACTCGATCATCGCTGGGGGCGAATCGTTGTCATCGAAGCCGGGGTTCGCCATTGTGCGCCGATAGAGATTCCACGCAGCGGCAATGCGATGGTCTATGTCGAACACGATGCAGGGATTTCCTGACTCACTTGGAGATGGGAACTCCTCGGAGGGAGACGGCATCACCGCGACGATCATTCCGCCTGCTTGCTCGATGGCGCGCGCGTGTTGCGTCAACTGATCTAGGCGCTGCGTTCGGATGCCATCTCGGAAGATCAACACAAGTTTTGAGCGCCCATCGCTCCTATCTTTCAACTTCTCTCTCGGGTCAACGCCGCGGCACGTCGGAAAGTCGATCGCGTGAAGCCACGGCTGCCCCGCCGATATTTCGGGACCAAGAACTCTTGCTTCATAGCCAAGCGATAGAGCCATCACGTACTCGACCACTCGCCACCTGTCTAACTCCGACAGACTTTCGGCAAAGCCCGGCATCGCCGAGGATGGGAAGCCATGGCTCACCCACCAGTACATGTCTCCCATCGTATGGTCTCTCGTGTGCGGAGCGG
Organism: Bradyrhizobium sp. ERR14; assembly: GCF_014198235.1. Lineage (NCBI taxonomy): Bacteria > Pseudomonadati > Pseudomonadota > Alphaproteobacteria > Hyphomicrobiales > Nitrobacteraceae > Bradyrhizobium > Bradyrhizobium sp. ERR14. Next base: position 13,149 of record NZ_JACIHD010000015.1, read on the forward strand.
TGAGATCGGCGGCCGGCGGCTTCAAATCTTTTGCCAACGGGCCGTCTCCTCTACCCCTCAGGCCGTGGCAAGCTACGCAATTCGCAGCGAATACGTCCTGCCCCTGGGTAATCGCTTCCGCGTCATACGGCACTGGAACTTTTGAGTAGGTCGAAGGATACGCGGGGACTGACAACCCGGGCAGTGCGACAGCCCCTGCGACGCCAAGTCCAGCAACGGCCGCGACCGTCGCCCACCGCCATCTTCCCATACGGCCGAGCTCAAATGCGGCAATACTCCCAACTAACAGAGCGATGCAGCCGCCAATGGCCAGAACGTTACTTCCCGGTACGGTCCCCCAAGCGATGACTGGATCCAGACGGAACGAAAGCGGCCAGACTATCTCGACGTGCCTCGATGGAATGGCCTGAGACAGGCAGCCCGCAAGGAGCGTGACCAGAAATGCGAAGGTTAGCTCGATCTTCAAGACCATCGCGAGTGGCTGAGTTGCCCCTTCGGTCTTTAGCAACGGCAATAGCCTCTGTCTGATAAACGTCGCGCAGAACAGGACCGTGCCGATGCAGGCGAACTTTCCCGTCAGGAGCCAGCCATATTCGGTCGCCACCAAACCCGGCCAAGTCCCCACGTTTTCGATCGCTAGAGCTACTCCGGTTGCGACCAGGAGCAACATGAGCGGCAGCGCGACCGTCGAAAAACCGCTTAGGAGCCTGGATTTACTTTCGGGCCTCTCCGCTGCGTGGCGGGCCATCGCGACAACGAGGGTTGACAGTCCTCCGAACCAGAGCGCCGCCGCAGCAACATGGATCATATTGATCGCGAGGTCTGCTATAGTGCCGCCAGCCGCCGAGTGGCTCGAGAACAATGCCACCAGCAGCGATAGTCCGCTGAAACTCGCGGCAAGACCTGGCTTGTGAAGAAGTTGCAAGCTCGCAACTGCGACTAGCACAAACCCAAGCGCCGCGACCTGAGCTCTCCCGAACCGCGTGTCCAAAATGATGAAGAGCACGTCGCTGGAGCTGACAGCTAAGACCGGCTTGCCTAGGACGGCGCCGATCCGAACCGTCAAATACAAGAGACCGAGGACGAGTCCTACGGACGCAGCGATGGAAGCTATCGTCGTGAAGCGCGACCGAGTGCCGCTTTCAAGACCCTCGCGCCACAGTGCCAAACCCCAGCAGAATCCGCCGAAAGCTGCCGTGGAGGCGAAAGCAGTCCCTCGCGCAAGTGAGAGGAATGCTTCCATCAAGGTTCTCGGTAGAGAAATTTAAACTTGCCTTCCGTGCGATGCCCATCAATCGAGACGACGCTCCAACTGACGGTATAGAGCCCAGCAGATAGATGAGGTAACGAAACATTCACGATTCGCCCGTTGCCGCTTAGCACGGGCTGCGAAAGCCCTGGTACGGATTCATTATCGCGAGAAAGGGCGACATTGATGAGCCGCTGTTCGAGCGCTTCGGTGAAGTACAGGACCATCGGGTCGATCGGAGCTGAAATTTCGCTGCCATCTTGCGGCGTCGATCGAATGAGATGCGCATGAGCGAGTACCGCGCGTGGCATTACGATCAGCACGGCCATCAGGACGAGCACGAAGCTTTTCATCGAAGCAACTCGCCTTTGCCTGTGGTTCGCCGAGGATAGCTCCCTCCCGATCGAGTATCGCCGCCGTGCCCACAGAAACGTTCCCACGGCGCCTGACACCATGACCAGGCACCACGCCAGAAGACGTATCAGACTCCAGCCTCGCCCCACATCGAATGGAAAGTTTGCCACGCTTTGCCCACGACCCTCGATCGCCACCATGCCGACGTATCTGCCGGCTTTCTCGAATTTGACCTCGATCTTTATCGTTCCGTTCGGATACTTCCTTGGTGGAATGTAGAGGATGCTGGATGATGTGTCTGTCATTTCCATCCTTTGTACGCCGTCATCTCTAGCCAGGTTCACGCTTACCGGGATGTCTCGAAGGGACTCGTCGACAAAATCGAGAACAATGATCGTTCGCCCGACCTCCGGTATGTCCTCACAAAATTCGGCTCTCGAGCTCTGCGGCTGATAGCCAGTAAAATGCATGAAGTAGCTGTCCACTTTCAGCTTGCATTGGTCAGCCTCCATGGACACCGCTCCGTGCGCATGACCTTCGCGGACGGCGGCAAGAACAACGAAAGCGCCGAGCGCCATCACAAGGACGGCCCGGAACGCCCCTCTTCCGCTCGCGGTCGTCCGCCACTGACCTCGTCGCGACATTCGCGCACCCAAGTTTACTTGAGTTCGGTGAATACGGGCACGATTGGTCCGCCTAGCTCCGCTATGACGCGTTTCCCATTAGGAGTGTAGAGGAGCAACAACCCGCCGAACTTGGAGTCGACGTCGGTGAGGAAGCTGACAAGGCGCTCCAATTCCCACACGGCGTCCGCTGCCTCGACGAGCACCTCTCTCGTCTCACCAGGATTTATCGGCGTATCACTACTGAGCTCAAGCCCTGTGCGTGCGACGAGATCCCTTGGGTAGGTCGGATCTACATTGGCTACTGCCGCTGGGAGCCCCTGATTGAGGAAGCGGATGTTTGCGGTCGTAAGCTCGCCGATCGAAAGAGGTTCCGACCCTTTGTTCGTTATCCTGGTCGCTAACCTCATCGAACGGCCCGGCACCTCATAGGTGGCCGATATGACCTTGACCTCTGCGTCAGCAGGGCTTGCCGGGCGCGGCGCGACCTTATTCAACCCGCTCTGGAGGGGCACATTATATGGATATTCCTGATTGGCTCGGACATAACCGCCGAAGACCATGACGAGAACGATCGCCGCCACTATAATCCCGACCCCGGTGTCCCTCAACGAAACCAACAAATCCTCCCTGCCCTTCTGCAGAACAAGCCATCGAGGCAAAAACAGTGGGCGAACCAACCAGAACAACAACCAAGCCGCAGCCACGGCCAGCCAAGCCACATGCCATCCGATCGCATTAGTCAGCCCGAACGTCTGCAAGTCGTCGATCTGCAGTCCAGTCATAGTCTTGATCGGAAACGCGAACGAATGCGCATCACCCGAGATGTTTATCCACTGCCCCGGTCCCACCAGAGGGCCAGATCCCTTGATCGAGATCGAGGGATGGATGTGGCTGCTGCCCGGTGTACGCCCCTCAAGAACCATTCGAAAATCGTAGTCGCGGCCAAGTTCCAGCTTAGCGAAAGACTGCCTCGCTGGCTCACCGTTGAGGTATGTTTCCACCCTGGCAATTGTCGGTCCGGGCGATACGCTCGACACGAAAACAATATCCGGTGGAGTAACTGCGTCCGGCCAGTCCTCCATCAGCCTGAATTTTCCCGTTAGCTCGAACCGCTCGTTCACCTTCACGTCAGTTTTGGAAAAGTAGACATCGTAGAATTGTACCGTCCGGGTCCTCAAGTATGGCTCCTGAGCACGTTCGCCATGAGCGGCTGCGCTAGACACTCCGGCAGTGAAGGCAACAAGCCAACCGGCAGCGAGTTTAATAAGTTGCGCCAACATACCCGTGTTCCCTGTGCTTATTCGCTTTAGGACGCTGGCCTGCTTTTCATACCCATGAAGGATTTGACGACATCGCCGTTCTTGAGGAACGTCGTCTGGGACGCAAAACGCCCAAGCTGCCACCAAAGTTGGTGCATGAATATGCAGATGAAGCCCGCGAACGCCGCCGACACCCAACTAACCGAGCTACCGAAAGTCCGGAGCGTACCGCGCTCGATGATACGCAGATACTCGGGCATGTTCGAACGCGGAAACGTGTAACCGATCATGTCGGCCAACGACGCGACCATTCCTTGGTGCTCGACTGGGAGATAGAACGGAGCCAAAGCGGAATAATTCGATGGCCAGAATACGAATCCGAACGCAAAGCCCGCGACGATGGATGTGAACAGGCTATTGCGAAGGACGATTAAGGCCATATCCATCAACAATGCGCCCGCGATCACCTGTGACGGCACGCCTTCCGTGAACGGGAAGCCTGTCCATATCCACCAATTCGCGTAACGTCCGAGCCACGTGGTGATCAGCAACACTGTCGCGCCAACCGTCGCGCCGATGGGCAAACGGAAGTTGACCCAGAAGATCGCCTGCAGAGCAGCAGGAAACATGATCATGGAGATGGGTGCGACAAGGGGCCAATATTGCCGGTCTTTCCAATCGACATACATGTCCCAATCACCGACCGTGAGCATCACGTGCAGATGGAATGCTCCCGCAAAGAGGGGCACCACCGCCGCCACGACCAAGAAGTCGAATATGCGCGAGTATCTTGCTGCCTTGGGGGTTAGGCCGGAGACAGAAATGACCGTCTCACCCTTGGGGCCAGCTTTCCCTTTCGGAATCGCCACTGCATCTATGTCGGTAATTTGAGGTGACTCCTCTCCCTAGGGTTTACCTGCTCTTCCCGGACTTGGATCGCTGTCCGGGAAAGGCTGTTGGCTTGTATTGTTGTCGCACGGCTTCCCGCACCGCGATTTTCCAACGTGTAGCAGAGGTGCTTTCGTCACGCTCTCGCTGCATCCTGCTTGAATACAATCGGAACGAGTTCTCTAAATCGTCCGACGATCTGCATCAGGACGCCCGCCAGCGCGAGTGCGCACCATCCGAGAACCACGAAACCCCAATGCAGCGGGTGGGAGAAGATTTCTTCGGTGAGCCAGTAAGCGTGCCCCCATTCGTTGAAACCGAGATTCGGCAAAATGAGGAAAGGCCCCACTACGGCGAAGACATGCATGAGCGAGATCCCCCTGCAGAAGGCCGGAATGCGGGTCATTGCGTAAACAAAGCTGCCTACGCCAAAGAAGAGATAGATTGGAATGGTTGCATAGAACAGAATTATGTGACTGGGAGTAAACGGCGTGTCTCTGAGGGTCGTCTGATGCCAGACTCCATCTCCATCGGCGAAGAAGCTGCCTGTCCAGAAGATGCAGAAGCTGTACACGACGAGCCACATGGTCAGATAAAAGTAACTGCGCAACTCGACCTCGGGCGTGATGGCCTCAATGTTCTTGTCACGCGTCAGGAAGAGATAGGTCCAGCAGAGCGCGCCCGCGCCATACAACACCGGCAATTCGATCTTGAAGAGCGTCATCCAGTATTCGCCAAATTCAGGTGAACTCGCATCGAGTCCCATGGAGAAACCAAAAGCCTGCTGATACAGCCGCGCGCAGATGTAGAGGATCGTCAGCCCAACGACCGCGAACGCGAACAATCCGTAGTTTATGCTAAAGGTCTTGGTGCCCGTGACATTCGGTGTGCGATCTAGCGCAGCGTCAGACATTATTCCCCCTCAATTTTGTCCCAGCACCTCAATACTGAAGTTTTTGTTTGTTAGTTTTGGATTCCAAGACGGGTACCTGCTCAGGAGAGACCAGCACTTCGATGCTGTGCGGCGATCCGGGCCCGCGCCTGATGAAGCGGCGCGTTCGGGCGGCAACGCAATCTTGGTGGACGAAGTTGCCAAGCCGTCGCACCAATGTACCGACGTTGAAGCATTTTTCTGGATACGCTGGCCGACCATGAGTGCATATCCCAGTCGGCATCAGTGCGCTCTCCAGGAATATTCATCCTACCGTGCGGACGCGCCGAGGATGCTCGCCTTAACAATTCGGAGTTGCCTTCGAAGTCGAACAGTGGACCGGCGCCCAAAACAAAGGCCCGCCTGTCGTGGAACGTCCCTCGACCGTGGGGCCGGCCGCGTGAGCTGCATCGAAATAGGGACTGCTCTTATTGAGCACGTAAGCGGTGTTCCGAAAATGGCCGGCCGGTCGATCACCATTCGGGAGCGGGCTCCGCTGTTGCATATCCATTCCATCTGCCAAGCTTCGCCCCGACCGCTTTAGAGAGCGTGAAAACAAGCGGACGACCTCGGACTGAACTGGAGGCTCTGCACAGCATCCACGGAGTTCGATCGGCCCCCTCGCTCAAGCCTACTTAACACCAGCTACGCGGCTTGGGCAGCTACCAAGTCAGGTAGTTCCAGGGCAGACCAGAGTCTGTTCCATTCGCTTAGATGGTAGCGGTTGGATCCATCCTCGGTAGCTCCCTTGGCGGTCGGTGGTGTTCGGCCTTTCCTAGATGCTCATCTGCCCTCATGACGAGATAATGCGCGGGAAGGAGTAGGTGTTCATGAGCTAGGGCCAACCCACAATCAAAGTGGCTCACTGGGATACACCGGCCAGTTATCGCGAATAGAAACCATTAGTTCGCCGTCCGATTGCCGATCATGGCGGAATTCGTTCGGGAACTCGTTCACCATCGTTGATGTGACGGCGGACGACTCAAAAGCTCAAGTTTGGATTGCGCCGGCCAAGCCAAGTCAGGCGCTGACATTGGTCCTCGCCGCAGTCTCGGAAGGATGGACTGCGGAAGTGTTGGACTCGTGCCCCGTTGAGCAGCAGCGAACGTTCGAAGAACTAAAGCTTGAAGCCTGCGACGTTTACAAAGTGGCTGAGTAGCGAGCGCGGCCTGGTTTCCGGAGGGCTACTCTGGATAGCAAGGGCTTTCCTCGCCAAGTTGTAGGTTGCCTAGGCAGGCTTACGCCGCTCGTTCTCAGCCCTATTCGCAGCCTTGAGCCGGCCTTCGATGTAGTCGGAAATGTCGCCGATCTCAGCCCGCAACTCGGCTTCCGAAATACCCTGCCCTTCGGCAGCCTCGACAAGGCGCCGGGTGAGTTCGGCCACGTCCTGCGACGCGCCAACCGTCCGATACTGCTCGACAGCGTGAACGCTGTTCTCGACCCAGAAATCGATAAACTCGCGAGCGTTGCTCACCGTGGCTCCCTTACGCCGACGGAAGGGCGATCGTTAGCGCCAGCGAGTAAATGGAGCAAGGCCGCATCAGTTAGCGGAGCCTTGCGTCCAACGCCATCGAAGGCGCTGGCCGTGGGACTGGGATACCATCTTTGGCGGTTACGCCTCGCCATATCGCGCGATCTTAGACGCGGACGACAAGGACGGATTGTCGGGCGTCGGCGTCAACCCAGCGCAGGCGCAGATCGTCGATCCCGCCGTTTGGGCTCAAGAGAGCGCCGATCTCGCAAAGCAGTTCGCGTTCGCGCCGCCGGTCAGTATGGGAAAGAACCCGCCCCTCCTGACGCGCGATTACGAGACCGACGCCAAGAACGTGGCCCGAGCGCGGGCCGGCCTGGCGGGAGCCAGGCTGGCCAATTTGATCGAGACCGCTTTGAAGTAGGCATTTTTCGCCGGCAACCGGCAGGATATTGATTGAAAAGATTATTCGCGCAACATCGCTGCTAACCCTTCCCGCCTTCGCAGGGGTGCTCTCGTTCAATTGACGCCGACCACGGGTGCCCGTCTTGTTCGACCCCAGGAAGATCACGGCCGTCGTCGCCCTGTCGACCAGCGAACTTCACGTCGACGCCGAGACGCCGTCCGACGCCGATTGACAGCCAATCCGCCGGTGGCGGTTTGTCCGCACTCACTGCGGCGCCGATCTGGAAATCATCATGAGGCGCTCGCGACCTCGGATGGAAGATGACGCCAGCCACGACATCAACCCATTCGCGCCGAAGCCGCCAACGATTATCCAAGCCCATTAAGCGATTATGCCGCCATCGGCGATGGTTCCGTCGCCGACCGGCACGATGTCCAGATGGTCGCCCTTGCGCCGGCTCAGGGCGGCGTCGCTCATGCTCGCTTCACCCGTCGCATCGGGCTGCGGCGTTGCATCGGATCGGACCGACGGCAGCGCGCGCACGCCGCTGCCTCCCGCGCGTTCAGGCCGGCGCACGCTAGCCTCCCCCCAGCGTCGCTGCGGTAGCGCCTGGTCGAGGTCTGGTACTGCGCGCGGATGGCCGCCATGGCCTCGATCAACGGCCCCCACGGCGCGGGAAAGTGTTCTTCCGCCATCACCCGGTGCAGCATGCGCGTATGAGGCGCTCGATCACCGGCTCTGTCACTTCCGGCTGGCGTTCTCCAGCTTCGAGCATGCCCATGTCTTGCTCGGCGGCGAAAGCTTCGTCGCTCTGGCCGAGGGCTTGCAGAACGCCCTGTGGGCGCTCGGCGGCGTGCCGCGAGGGCATCGCAGCGATAGCCTGTCAATGTCGTTCCGGAATCCGGCAGCCGACGCGCGGGAGGATCTGACACAGCGCTACGCCGCGCCGCATCAGACATTGTCAGAAGTCCGACAAAGGAACGCTTTCTAAGCTGGACATCAGCTGCCCGTCAGCTCGCCATCAGCTTGCCTGGGTATCCTCGCAGCAGGGCCTACGCAGCCCGAATTGATGCGTAGAGACTAGCGCAGCACAGAAAGGTGAATCGTCGTGTATGATCGAATCAGTGGCTCATCCGCATGCACTAGACAAGCTGACGAACCGAGTCAGTCGGTGGATAGCGGCAGCTTTACGGAAACACTTGCAGATCTCGCGCCTCAGTGGAGCTCACAACCGGGGGAGCTGCCTGACAAGATGGGGGCCTGCTGCAGCAAGCCACATACCTCGGATGCAAACGTTCGAACTTCTAGCGCCTCCGACCCCAGTACGTCCTCTCCAGAGAGTCCGGCCACCTCATTGTTTGAATACAGAACGGCCGACCTGCGTGATGCGAATGTGGACGGCATCTGCGTTGGGCTGACTGCGGAGTGGTTCCGCAATCTTAACAACAGCCCATCAACCCGAATGAGTGCGCTCACACCCGGATCGCAAACGCACGCCTCAGCGGCTGAACGGCAGCAGCAATATCAAAATCTCAAGGATCAGTTGCGGAGCAGGGGAGCAGGATCTTCTCAGGCCGACCTTCAGGCACAAAATACCATTTTGGAGCACGCAGGCTTGGAACCGGCTGGAGAAGAGAAGAGATTCGCATTCGGCAAGTCTTCGAACGTCAAGCGCATGGTGAACGAAATCAACGAAGATGGATCGAACCATTTGCTCAGCTTGTATTTCGCCGAAGGCGGCGCACACACAGTGGCGACGTCAGCCTCGAATGGAAGGACCACGGTTTTCGACCCTAACTATGGAGAATTTACTGTTCGATCAGATCCGGACCAGATGGCTTCATTGTTACAAAGCCTCGCCAATCGTTACAGGAATCCCAACGGGCAGCATTTATCGACAATCACGACGCAAAGGATGCAGTGAGTTGTGCCTTCAGGCCGGTGGTGATTGACGCCTTCTGTGAAGGCGCGGATGCGTCGGCCGGCGGTCGCGGCGTCGGGGGCCAAATCTGCGGCGGATACCCGCGGGCCGGCTCGGGCGCCGACCGCGTGGCCGGTCGACAGTCTGAAGGTATGGATGGCCAGCGAAGTGGCTGCTTCCTTGTCAAGACGAATCAACAGCTTGCACCAGCCGCACCCGGCCACCAGATCGGTCCGAAAAGCGCGACGCCGATGGGACGGTCCTCCGGTCGGGCTACGCCCTCCCTTCGGTCCGTCCCCATCGGCGCAGTCTTATCCTGATTGTCGCTAAGGTCTCACCTTGATCGCCGCCGCCCACGCACTGCCGTTGAAACTAGCGGAAAGGTGACTCGGCGCTGATCGATCTGGAGCAATAGCGCTGTCCCTGCCACATCCCCTTAACCCCAAAGGGCTCTGTATCTGTGATAGCTTACCGCAACTGACAGGCCTTGCGCAGTCGGTCAATGGTACGTGTGGGCTATCAATACCCGCTCAATTTGCCACGGAAATTCCTGCAATCACTCAGACATGCTCTCAGGCTGTCAGCCGTCACGACTTCAGGATTACCCGGACGGTTCAGGCTGCTGAACAGTGAGACATTGTCGGTTGCGGACCATACCATCGTAGATACTCCGCCCCGTTAGAGGGCAGGTCTGCTGTGGCGTCAAATTGCGAATTCGGTGCTTTGCGCCCGCCCATACCTCCGCCTGCATATTGTACTGCCATGTTCGTCGCACTCCGCGTATCGGTCGATTGTCGGAGTGCATTTGTGGAACTCCCGTAAGCCTTCAACAGGGGAATCCTGCGGATTGACGAAAACGAATTAGATGATGATTGCAAACTTAAATTGTAGGCTGTGTGATGCGAGAGAAATACAGCATCGCACGACTGAGCGACATAACGCAGGTGAGCAATAGATGGAAAGCAGCGCGGATGCGACTTGGCGCCTATCGAGGGGACTTGATGAGAAAGGCGCTGTCCCTATCCGCATCGGCACTGCCAATGAAGCTAGCCACGGGATCGAGAGGCTAACGCACCGGTTTGCCCTGAGGGCTATTCACCCGAATTGCCTCGTGGCTATTAACGAGAAATCGGCCTTGAGTGACCTACCCGGACTGATAGGCGAGACTGAGGGCGTAGCTGATCGCTCGGATTCATCCCCAGGGACATACCATAGTCTGCGGAGAACGAGCAAAGACGAGCTTGCTGACGCCGCTGCCGGTAACGTCGTCCGCCAAGCGTCATCATTGAAGTAGATCTTAGTCCTCGACATCACTCATCAACAAGCCGCCGGAATGCATAAGTATATTCTAAAGCGATCCGGCGTGCCTGTTCAATGAGATTGGCGGCTGCGCTATGCCCCCCGTCGGTATTCTCATAGTAGAGGTACGGTTGGCCCAACGCAGCGAGCCTCGCCGCTGCCTTGCGGCCATGCGCTGGATGCACGCGGTCATCCTTGGTAGACGTGAGAATGAAGGGGGCCGGGTAGGTCTTGCCTGGCACCAACCTCTGATAGGGCGAGTAGGCCTCGAGCCACTTGCGCTGTTCGGGAATGGTGGGATCGCCATACTCGCCGATCCAGGAGGCTCCGGCGCCCAGCTTGGTGAACCGAACCATGTCGAACAGCGGAACCTGTAAGATGGCCGCATTGAAGAGCTCGGGTCGTTGGGTGATTGCGGTCCCTACCAGGAGGCCTCCTTGGCTACCGCCGACTGCGCCCAGCCTGCGGGGAGAAGTGATTTTGCGCCGGATCAAGTCCTCCGCGACGGCGATAAAATCATCCCATGTGCGCTGCTTCGTTGCTCCTTGGGCAGTCTGGTGCCATTGGGGCCCGAACTCACCGCCGCCGCGCAGGTTCGCGACAACATACGCGTTGCCCTGCTCGAGCCAGAGTCGTCCGGTGAGGCCCGCGTAAGAGGGGATGAGCGGAGTTTGAAACCCACCATAGCCATAGAGAAGCGTTGGAGTTGATCCGTCAAACCTTGCGCTCTTGGATCGTAGCAGAAAGTAAGGAATGCGGGTGCCATCGCGCGAGATTGCCTCGAACTGTTCGACGACAAGTCTTGAGGCGTCGAACCTAGGAGGTGACGCCTTCAGTGTCTCAAGGCGTTCGGTTGCAGCGTCGAAGTACCAGAGCATCGTCGGGCTAAGAAAAGAAAGCTGGAGACGGTGAACATCGCCTCGTCCGTTTCATGCGATGCCGCAGCCAGACCGACACTCGCATTCTCTGGAAGCGGGATCGGCGTGGCCTGCCAGGCGCCCCGATGGTACTTGTAGACGAGCGCCCTACTCTGAACATTGTCGAGAATCGTTAGGATTAACAAGTTTCTTGTGGCGGTGAATCCGCTGAGCGCTTGTCGAGGCCCAGGCTCGAAAACGAGCGTGGGTCTGGCGCGCAGCGGATCCTGCTTCCATTCGGCCAGGTCATACGAGATGATCGAGCCGGCTGAGAAGGGGGTGTCTCCGGACGGTGCCTTCCAGTCTTCGTTTAGGGTCACCAGCAGGCGACCACTCGCGATGCCCCCGATGGTCGCCTTCTTTGGCAGATTGAGCTTAATCGGCTTGGACCCAAAGAGAATATACTCATGCTCGAACGAACTGACGCTGCGGACGGCGCCGGTCGCATGGATCGTGCCTTCACTGTCGCGCAGCACGAATGGAGTGGCCCCGACATCGGTCGGCTCGCCACGGAAGACCTCGTGTGCTTCCGCGAGCGACTGAGCGCGCTTGAGCTCTTTCACAACGAAAGGGTAACCGGCTTGCGTCATGGTTCCTTCGCCCCAATCGCGTGCAATTAGGACTGTGTCGCTGTTTACCCAAGTGACCTGCTGTTTTCCCTCGGGAAGTTCGAAGCCGTTCGAGACGAAGGCTTTGGCGACTGCGTCGAACTCCCGGACGAACACAGCGTCCTTTCCGCCCTCTGAAAGGTGGAGCAAGCACAGGCGCTCTTGGGGCGGAAGGCAGCTCGCCCCTTCATAAATCCAGTTCTTTTTCTCCGCGTCCGCCAGAGCATCCACGTCGAGAATGGTCTCCCATCGTGGGCTTTGGGTTCGATAGCTTTCAAGCGTCGTACGCCGTAAGACGCCGCGCACCTGGTTCTCGTCCTGCCAGAAATTATCGAGACCGCGCCGTCCCAATGAGACGTACGGAATCCGGTCCTTGGCCTGAAGAACGTGGAGCGCTTCCCCGTAGAAGCGCTGGTAACGTGGATCAGATTGGAGCGCACTGAGTGTCTTGCCGTTCTCGGTGCGAGCCCAAGCCAATGCGCGCGGCCCTTCGATTTCCTCAAGCCAAAGAAAAGGATCCTCAGCCCCGCTCGCAGGCGCTAGCGCCTGGGACAGTCCCGCGGCCATCAAACAGCTCATGGATAGCGACGCTGCGAGAAAAAGCGAATTTTTCATGGGAGTTGTCCTGAGTTAGCCAGCCGGACTTCGGCGCCTTGCTAGGTGAGTGGAAGCATTCGGAAGATGCATACTCGGCTTCAAAGAGCGGGCATGCGGGAACTGCGTCCGCTGACTTTCGATGGAGCAAGCAGCGTGCCGCTTGAAAATTGGAGGTTCTCCAGTCGTTTCCAACCCATGTAAGTGTGGACTTTTGGACGTCCGTCTCAAACCTGACAATCGGTTCTTAGTAAGGGCGGCATGTTGCGCAGCGACCGCCTTGTTCATCGTCGCAGTACGTAATTCCTCGACGGTCGCTTGCGCCACCGTTCGGCCACTCACAACTCGGCTATGGGCAGCATCATCCGTCGACAGTTTCGACTTTAGGTGTGAAGTGCGAGCAAAAGTCCGATCTTCGCGGCCTGCTGATCGCGTTGGCTCGCACCATCAGTGCCCCGCGTAGGCCGCCGGTACTCGATGTGATTTGCGGCCTGTTGGCTGGGAGAGACGTGAGGCGATTGGCGTTGAGCAACGCCTTTGTCCGCTAGCCAAACACGTAGCCTGCGGCAGGTTCGCGGCCGAACCCGTATGGAAGGCGCTCGACGCCACGATTCCTAAATTCCGCAGCGGGATCTCTCCTGAGCAACCGTGACCGCGGCGAGCCCCAACATCACGTCGCGGGTGACTCCGAAATGGAGACGATAGAGCCACCAGATTGCGCAGCACCGGTCGAGATCGTACATGGCGAGCGCGCGCCTTATTGCTACGACCATCCGCGCAATCGGCTTCATTCCTCGTATCATCTGGAAACCTCGACGACTCGGGGCTAGCGTTCTCCCTCTCGTGTTTTGATAGGCGATGGTTCGCTGTGCGCGTGCATCCGCAATGGACTGGTAGCTAAGCTTGATGTTCGTCATGCGCTCTTTTCCGCGTTTCGAAGCTGGCTGCACACGCCTATGTGCGTGCGATCGACCGTGACCCTACGGTGGAGGTGCTGCTTGAAAAACGCCCAGATCTGGTAGGGCCAATTGACAGGACTCCCATCCGATAGATACGCTCGCGCAATCCCACTGCTGGTTTGGCGGCCAAGCCCCGTCTGAGCGCGCTGGCAAGTCTCCGCCTCGCTGAACAACACCTCGGACAGTTCGGCCCGCCGCAGCACACCATCGTGCAGCGCTTGTTGCGATCGATCAGACGCAAAGCAGCCGAGACGGTCATCCCGCGCACGGCTAAAGGTGCGACGCTGGCCGCGTGCAATGGGCATTCCGCGACGTACTCCAGTCCTCCGATCCTGCGTGCTATGGTGCAACCTCCGACTAGCCGAGAGCCGGAGCTACATCGGTCAAGCGAAAGTAACATCCTCAGATGAGGCAATACGGGGGTGATATTGCAGCCCGGATGACGGGTCCGGCACCACCCAGACGAAATGGCCCGTATGACCGTGCATCGCGGCGGCTGCCAGCGGGTCCGATGATGCGTACCCACTGGCGGCGCGAGCAATCCACTGCTAAGCGGTGAATTGTCTATCCAGGTAAGGACAACCGTAGTAACAGCAGGGCTCCAGTCCGGATCGCTTCACCGTCGGGTTGCGTCTCATACCCGCGTAAGCTTAACGAACCCTCCTTCGGCTAATTCGGCTTTGTACGCCCTTCCGTTAAGCTGGATTGTTGTGGGGTTATTAGCGGTCGGCATGAAACCTTCTTCGCGCAGCTTGTCCATCAGGGCAGGTGTGGCCCATTGCTGTGGTAGCGGCGTTCCAAAGCGCCGGTGCTCCGTCCAGAAAGCTCCGAATTCCGGTAGCCCCGCCCGGCCGGCCCCAACCACTTGGTCCTCCGCAGGGTTATGAACAAGAAGAACGCGATTGGACCCATCCAAACCGGCCGTGTAGCGGTGACCTCGGATTTCATTGGTCATCGTCGGCTGGTCCGAGTCAGGCAAGAGACCCTGGTGGAACAGCCTCTCGACCATGAAGTCAGGTGCGATTTGCGAACCATGTGAGAATCTCTGGGGAGCTGCGAACGAGACATCTACCGCTTCCTCAGGTGCGGCAGATGATGATGGTCCCGCTTCATTCATGATCTGACTGAACAAATCATGATCTTCTTGTGTCCAGACGTGCGCCGTTGGTGACTCTGGTGAACGGGCATTGTCGATCGGGCTCGGATCCATAAACCTCTCCTTCTATTATGGGAACAAAGGCCTCTTGAAGATCTCCGCAGGGAGTGAGCTGAAGTTCGTTACGAATTCAGACATGATCGGCTTCGTCATCGAGAGGCCAAGTTTGAGTGTTAAAGAGGCTGGCTTTCGAGAAGCTGACAAAGGTCGAACAAGGGAGACAAACCGGCGGCCGCATCTGCCACGTCTGATGCGACCAACTTCGAGCCAAATCTCGTTCCGCCTGACCTCCCAGTCGGCGCGCAGGTCTGCGTCGTGCATCGCATTCACCTGGCGGTAAAGCTGATTAGGAGGTCCAGGCGATGCGGACCGCGGCCAGATCCAGCCTTGCACCGAACGTGTGCATTTCGATCTCTGCTCGCGACCAGTCGTTCTGGCTTACACTTCGAGCCTATGCACTGGCCGCTAACCGTAGCCGCGCCAGCGCGAAAACAGACGAGAGCGCGACCTACATGAGGGCCCGGCAACCGCGGAGCGAACTGCTCACCTGATTGGATGAAGAACGAAATCGCTCAGACGCAAAGCAGCCGAGCCGATCATCCCGCGTCCTACTAAAGGTGCGGCGGTGCCGGTGATCCCGGGACTGCGGCTGCCACTGCTTGTAATGGGCCTCCGCGACGTACCCAGTGCCTCCGATCCTGCGCGCCATGATGCAACCTCGACTGACAGCCGGAGCTACATCGGTCAAACGGAATGTTACATCCTCAGGTGAGGCAATACGAACGGCCAACTTTGTCCCGGCTGCTATTGACGCTCAGCGTCATGCAGATGGCGCTCGTGTTAGGGCGCGCTTAGAGGAAGCGGACATTTCAGCGGCGACTTCGAAACTGCACTGCACGAATTACGACGATCTTCCTCATTCAGGACACGAGTGAATTCTCCTTCCAACGGTCCGTTGGCGAAGAAACGTAGGCCGCATTCGTGCTCGCCCGTCCGGGCACACGAACGGTAGCTCCTACGTGTGGCGTCACTCATTTGCGTTAACAGCTCCCCAAGTGGTTGACCAAGATGTACGACTCTGAAATTTTGGCAGCGCTCACCGAACGACTTGAGATCGGCCTCGGGGCCGAATACGCCCGCGCCTTGTCCCCTCCCGGTGACGCTCTCGCGCCCGAGATAGCCGAGATGCACGGCGAGCGGCGTCAAACGCACGGATGACGGACGGTCTGGGTCTTGATCGTCGCCAGATGCGAGCGGCCCCTGAGCAGACGGGTCGCGCGCTCGCTGGCGACCCGGCCGCGGCCGTAGGTGGACCACCTATAAATGGTGATCTTGCACGCGCGCGAGAAACCGCCGCAGGCGCCTTGAGTGGCGGCAGGCGCCTGGCGCTGAGGGGCGTGGCCCACTGCTCCTTAAGCTGTGGACGCAACCAGGCGACGCTGAAATGGCTCGAGTCGTGGTCAATCGTGTTCGGCGTCCGCCAATTTGTCGCAAAGTCGCCACAGCCGCGCAATGTCTGCGGCGACGGGCAACTGCAGCAGGTTCGCATATTTGTCTTTGCCGGCCAGGCCAACCATTAGATCAAGGGCTAAATGGTGGCGCAGAGACAGGCATTCTTATTGCAGACGTTACGGTGAGCTTCGTCGTGACACGCTTCAGCCTCCATGTTGACTGGCTCAATGGCCGTGAGGGACGAGTTCGGCAAGTGGAATGCAACAGCGCGACCTACCTGGCCAAAATGTTTGGGTCAGGGATCGCGCTTCAGATTAGGTCGAGGATGTCGGGGCAATCTACTCGAGAGAGGCTGGAGCCTGTCCTCGATCCCGCAGACGAACGCTTGACGAGCCGCGCCGTGTTGGGCGCAACCATCGGCAATATTCTCGAATTCTACGACTTCGGGACCTACAGCTTTTTCGCGATACAGATCGGCCAAGCGTTCTTCCCGGCAACCGACTCGTTCGCTAGCCTCATGCTGTCACTCGCAACCTTCGGCGCAGGTTTTGTGACCAGACCGATCGGGGCCATCGTACTCGGCTCGTATTCGGATCGGGCCGGCCGACGGCCCGCGATGACCGCCAGCTTTACCATGATGAGTGCCGCGGTCCTATTGTTAGCTATCACGCCGTCGTATGAGACGATAGGACTTGCCGCTCCGTCACTGGTCGTCTTCGCACGCTTGCTGCAAGGCTTTGCTCTCGGAGGTGAAGTGGGTCCGACGACCGCCTACTTGATGGAAGCGGCCCCCGCTGACGCGCGCGGTCTTGCTGTCTCCTTTCAGCCCGCGAGCCAGCAGATAGCTGCGACGGCCGGAGCGTTGATTGGAGAAATACTCTCGCTCACCATGACAAGCGAAGCGCTCAATGCGTACGGATGGCGGATCGCGCTGTTGCTCGGCGCCGCTACGTTGCCGTTTGGACTTTGGTTGCGGAGCGTCTTACCCGAAACGTTGCACCGGCCCGAGGCGCACGTTCTGGTCACCCAGCCAGGAGGCCAATCGCGTGCCGATCGCCGCATCATGAGCTTGGGATTTGTCATCTTGGCCAGCTGCACGATCACGACTTATGTTACGGGATATATGACCACCTACGCGATGAACACCCTCCACGTTTCCGCGCCGCTCGCCTTTGGTGCCACGCTCATCAGCAATGTGGTCGGAATTGCTGCAGCACTGCTGGGCGGCCTACTCGCCGACCGCGTAGGTCGTCGTCGCATCATGATATGGCCGCAGGTCACTGCATTGCTGATCACCTATCCGGTATTCTTGTGGATTGCAGAGAGCCGCAGTGCCTTCGCACTTCTAGGAGGTCTCGGCGCCCTCACCCTGATCGGAACGATTCCGTATAGCGCCTTCTACGTGAGCATGGCCGAAGGTTTGCCCAGGAACATTCGTGGTGGCGCCTTCGCGACGATTTACGCTTTTGCGATAGCGATTTTCGGAGGCACAGCTCAACCGATCGTCACCTGGCTGATCCACCTTACCGGAAGCGCACTCGTGCCCGCCTGGTACATGCTTTTCGCTAGCACGGCCGGGCTCTTTGCCATGCTCATGATGCCGGAGACGGCGCCCCTCAATTTTACGCCTAACCATAAACGAACGTTCGTAACGCCACGACGGCTACCCTAGGCATAGCGGGAACAATGACGTCCGAAATCAATGCGAACCATCGAACCGAAGGGGCGCTATGAGCGTGGCAGGGAAAAGCAATAGAAATTCGACGAGTTTGAGATCGAGCTGTGGCTCGCATCGGAACACAACGTCGCGATCTAAAACGACTTTTCCCGTTTACCCAACCTACGCCGATGCGGCGGCTGCGCGCGGCGGTAGTCACAGACTGGCTGAAAGTGAGCAATCGCTTTGATCATCTTAAGAGAATTAAGATGGCGCCGCTTGCACCGTCTGCCAGTTTAACCGTACGCCATGAGGACGCGGCCGCTGTCGGAGCAAGCGGCCGCACGAGGCTCAATCCTCGTTCTCTGCTTGACTTGTTTTCGGTCCTCAGTGTCGCACGCACGAGGGATCGGTCAAACAGAAGAACAGGTCGCAGATACCATCCAACGGGTCGTCCGCGCACTGAGGATATGATGTATCGGCTACCTCCACCCTGCCGGCAGCCGGCTGCGCGGCAACTTTTGCAGCAAAAGGAGGCACCGCCGCAGTTGCAAGCGCGAGGGCGCTCGCCGTCACTAACACAGACTTTTTCATCCGAGAAATCGCTTCCCTAGGTTGGCCCCAACCGTCCTCGGGTCTATACGACGACGCTGTAAGCGGTAAAATTGATTTTCTTGATCAGATCTATCTAGGGAATGGATAAGTCCGGACATCACCGTACGGCTCAATGTTAGCCCGCCCGGAACCTGCAATCAGCTTGATCGAACGCTGGACGAGCCACGGAGTGGTCGATGCATGTCTGGGAGGCACTCGAGTACAGCGTTTTCTGGAATCCGGCTTGTATCGTCGAGCAAGGCGACAGTCGGTTTGCATGGTCCTGCACATGCGCTTCCCGAACGCGCCTGCGTCACACTTGGGGGCGATGTTCATCAGCGAGTACGAAGACTGCGAAGATCACTTACCCATTGTCTTGTTCGCCTGGGCTGCAGAGACGCTGCAGGAAGAACGACGAGCCCCAGCATCTTTGGGGGCCAAGGAGGCTTGATGCTGGGACCGTCGCAGCCTTATGCAAAAGTAGCAAACAGGCGGCGTTGTTGTGCACCGCCCGGCTTGATTCGTCAAAGCGGCCATGATGCTCAGCTCCCGTGCCACCGAACCATCCGCGATCCGTTGAAGCTCCGCCGACGGTGTGCGCGCCAGTTTGCCGCGGGCAGACAGGCGAAAGCACTGTTACATCCGGCGGATCGCCGCCGGCATCAGGTACATGTTTTCCATCTGCAATACTCAGCGGCCTAACTTCTCGCATGGGTGCCGATGTTCGCAACATGCCTTTTGTAAGATGGGCTCGGCGCTGCTCAGGCAATCCGCCGCGCCGGTCTGGAGGCATGAACGCTGCCACCGAACGGCTCAGCGCCGCACGGCAACCAGCTCACTAGATCCCCAGTCGAGCCATCTGCGCTGAAACGTGCTCCGGATCGGGAAGCGGCTGCCACGGCCGGCCAGCGGCGGTGCTCAACAAGGACCTACAGAACCCAGGAGTGAGCTTGCCGCGGTGGATCACGACATTCTCGTGACCCTTGGCGGCTCGAGCGTTCTGCCAATGCTGATTGTATCCGCGCTGCTCGTCGGACTTCACGTGGCAGGCGGCGAATTCGCGATCGCCCAGCGTTGCCAATTGCCAGGCATGAACCGGCTGCTCGGTATGGATGTGCACCCACATCGGCCTTGGCATCGCGCCGGTGCGCAGCGCCTTGGGCTGCAGCTTGATCTCGAATAGCTTACCTGGCTCTCCCTTCAACGCTTGCGGCGGACCCATTGAATCCAGCTCCCCCGCCGCGCGCAGCTGTTCGAGATACTTTTGCGATGGAAACGGGTACGTCTTCATGCAATCGCTCGTGATTGCTGCCTTCCGCGTTTTCAATGAGTTTGCCTGTCCCTGCACCTCAGACCACATCGCCTTGAGCCGGAGTATTTTTTCGTGCACTTCGAGCACTTGCGCAGGCGTGAGCAGGCCACGTCGGCGAGGCTCCTCCAGCGCGGCTACACAGGCCTCAATCTCGGCGGCCTGCGTCTGCAAGCGCCCAATGACGAGATCCAAGACGTGGTCGGCATCCTCGGGCTTCATCTGGCGCGCTTGCGAGACGGCACTTTGCTGAGCCGGCAGATCAAATTGCAGCAGCTCGTCAAGTCGCTCGAGTAATCCCGACAGTGCTTTCCTGGAGGGCGGAGCCTGCCACATCTGGAGGTGCTCGGTAGCAGAGGTTGACGCCCTCGCGCGTGCCTCCTCCGCGGTCGCGAGTTTTTTGGTACCGAGGTCCGAGAGCACGATAACCTTGCCGGTCGGGGCCGTGGCCGCATCGGGCCTGGCGACTTGCGGCTCGGGCGGGCGGGCCGTCGAACTCCCCTCGCCTGCGGCCGCTGCGCGCCTTCCTTTGCCCTTTCTGCGCGCTGCACTGCTTTCGCCCACCATGGCGGTATTTTCCGGCAGCGCAGCCCAAGCCGGCGATTCAATCGTGGCTGGCGTAGTTGGCTGCAATGCCAGCAACCGCATGACCTCGTTCGCGGTCACCCACGCCCCTTCCACGATCTCGTCCAGCAACTGCAGGGGAACTTCAGCTCCCGTTCCGACCTGCCTCAGGCTGGCAACCATGCCGCTCAGCCCGGATGCAAATTCCGAAAGCCTCTCCATGACTCCTTCCAGAACTGCGCGATGCTCCGCGTCGAGCACTGCTCCATGGCGGTGCAGAACGGCGTCGCACGTGGAAACGAATGCCGGAAAAACATCCCCGATGAAGGTCCCGAGCAGACGCACCCGCCCGCTCTCGTCCATCAGGGCATCGCGCACGTCCGGGTCGAGCGTGCTCGCTCGCGAGTCAATCAAGAGCTCCACGAGAGCGATCCGCGTTTGCAGATACACGCACCTCGTATTGAGAGACCAGCCGGTACGCAGTCTTAGTGCGGCCTCTTCGGCCTTGCGCATCTCGGGCGTGCTGCTTGGCAAGCTGGCAGTAGCCACACAGACAGACTGCATCCGCTCCAAGCGCAACACCTTCTTGCCCCACCATTCCATGTGGGCTGCATAGCGGTTCGCCACGCTTTTAAACGAGCCGCTCACCTGGGCGGGCGTACCGGCGCCTTTGATCCTCTCGAGCCAACCTAATGCTTCCTTTCTTTTCTTCTCCAGCTCGTGGACAATCCGGGTGGCCACTGCGTTACATTCATCGGCGGCGTCCAACGTGTCATCGCGGAGCCGGCGAGCCCGATCGTCGGGCAGAATGCGACGCGCCAAATTGGGAGGCAGATCCGCGTAGTACTCCAGAACTGTTGAGCCTGCTTTGATGACCTCATCGATCAGCTCTTGCGCCTGTTCCAAGTTCTGGGGGTGCGTCGCCGCTCGGCGGCTGGTTTCAAGCTCCTCAAGCAGGCTGGTCATTTTTCGCCTTGCTGCCTTGATCTCGTCCCGCGTTGGCGGCGCCCCATCCGACTTTGGGTTGCCAAGCGCCGCGGTTCTGTCTTGAGGCCCAGAGCGCATCCGCTCCATCACGGCATCGAAGGATTGGTTGCGTCCTCCCGGTAAAGACCTGGGTTCCAGGCTCGAACGGCTTACGTCCCCGGTGCTGTCGCCTCCTGCGGCCCACCCCTCCGATGTGCCAGCTCGACCAATCCCCGTCATGCTTCGTCTCCGATAAAAGTCGCGAATGTGCAGCCCGTCTGGATAGACCGCGTGACTGACGACTAGCTGACCAAAAGCGTTCTTGCGGATGCACCAGAAAGCGGATCGCCTGGAGTTCCATTTCCATCGGAGCTCCAATGTTGCTGAAGAGAGCGATGCGGGTAACTGCGTCGGTGTAAGCAGCCGAGACGCGACCGCAGCTGAGATGCCATGGCCTCGACCCGATTCAGTAGAAGTCTTGCCCCTCTGCTGGTGGCTCCGTCCACGCCGTCTGAGTCGAGTCGCCCCCAAACGCCAGTGCTGCGCTGCTTGCAGAAACCAAAGATGGTTCAGGACAAGCCTGCCCCGCCGCCTGCCCTCTGCGCGAGCGGAGCAATCAGGGGCTAGGCTGCAATCCGCACGGGGAGAGCGGAATAGCCGTGCACGAAGTTAGACGCGATCCGCTCGGGTTCGCCGACAACCTCGAACCACAATTCCGCATCCAAAATCTCCTCCCAGAGGACCCTCAGCTGCAGTTCCGCAAGATGTCGACCAAGACAGCGATGGATGCCGAATCCAAACGAGAGATGCTGCCTCACATTCTTGCGATCGATCACGAAATTGTTGGCGTTCTCAATGATCTCTTCGTCCCTGTTACCGGAGATGTACCACATGACGACCTTGTCGCCTTTCCTGATCTGTTTTCCGCCTACGATGCTGTCGATCGCGGCGGTACGGCGCATATGTGCGATTGGCGTCTGGTACCGAATAATCTCGGACACGGCGCTCGAGACCAGCTTGGGATTGTCAACTAGCTTTCGCAGTTCGGAGGGGTACTGATTCATGAACAGCAGGCCGCCGGTAATTGAGTTGCGCGTGGTGTCATTGCCCCCAACGATCAGCAGAATCAGATTTCCGAGAAACTCACTCGGCTCCATCTGGCGGGTGGCGGGCGAATGCGCCATCAGGGAAATCAAGTCGAGGCGCGGCTCGGCTTTGATGCGCTCGTTCCAAAGCCTGGTGAAATAGTTCAGGCACTCGGACAAGATGTTGCTTCGCTTGTCCCAGCTGTCGATTGCATGGTCTGCTTTCGGAGCTGTAACCGCGACGTCTGACCAATAGGTCAGCAGTCGCCGATCCTCAAATGGAAAGTCGAACAGCGTGGCGAGCATTTGCGTCGTCAACTCTATGGAGACCATATCCACCCAGTTGAAGGCCTCATTGCGCGGCAGGCCCGCGAGAATCGCCCTCACCCGAGACCGGATCAAGCTTTCGAGCTTCGTCAAGCTTTCCGGTCCGACGATCGGGCTCACGGTATTGCGCTGCTCGGCGTGCTTGGGAGGCCCCATCTTGATGAAACTCGGGGTCCAGTGCTCGCCAGGCACGTCGGCAATAGTGACACCTTCTTTTGACGAGAACGCTTTGTGGTTTGTGTCTACGGCTACGATATCCCGGTATTTCGTTACGGACCAATATGGACCATGAGCGCTGTCTTGACAGTAGTGAACGGGATCTTCCTTTCGCAACCGCTCAAAGCAAGCCCACATGCTGTCGTCTTGAAAGCGCTTGCCCTCGCTTACATCCAGCTTGCTCAGCGGGATAACACACGAATCCTCAGCCCTATAATCTTCCGATCGCCTTGGCATGATCATCTCTGCAGATTCTGCTCTCGAGAGTTTACGGTGTGGCGCGATTCATCGCTTCGAGCTGCCGCAGCGCTTGGCTGCGACGGTCCGCTCGACCAGGCTACCTCACAGTGCAGCTAGCCTCGCCCTACCATGTCGGGCAGTAACGATCGCATTGACTTTCCAACTCGATCTACTCAATGGATCAGCGAGCGCTCTCAGCGCTGGTTAGAGATGGCTATGCGCTGGAGGCAACATCAAGCCGAGTACGCCTTCATAAGTTGCCCCTCGCCTTGGGATACGGCCGGAGCGGATAGCTTTCCAAGGTCATGGATGAATAATCGTCTGGCTAGGACTGTTCAGGCAGATCGACCCAGATATCCGAAGGACCCTTCATGAGAGTATCCTGATCTGGAACGTAGATATTATCGAAGATCCTGAGACCATGAGCCGTTGCCGCTCCTACAATTATGAAAGGGAGCTTGACTTGCTCTAGGTCTTCGAAGTTGTCAGCGCCGACGATTCGAACAAAATCGAGTTTAAAGTGTCGGAACTTGATCTGAGATGTGGCCGACGCGACCAGATCCTTCACCCTAGATACCCCTTGGGCGATCGCTTTCCTCGAATGGTTGAGTGCCGTGAAAAGACAAGACAGCTCATCAAGCTGGGAACGGCTAAATCGCCTCAAACGCGACGAAATGGGCACTCCGTTCTTGTATCTCACGGTCGGCACAAACCTTATCTCGCAATCCAGAAGGAGGTCTGCGACGGCGCGCTTCACCAGGATCGCCTGACCGATATCTTTCAGGCCGAAGTAGCTGCGAGTTGGCCTTGCATAGCAGATCCAGCGGACCGCCCCGGTAACGGCTTCCTTCAAATACGCCACAGGCCCCCCTAAACGCAAATGACAGTCGCCTTGCGATACAAAGGTTCGATAGCCAGGCGGAAACATTTCGGTGTCGTTCGAGGAAATCACGGCAGTTGCTCCCGAACGCAATGCAAGTCCAATATCCTCGTCCAAATTGAAATCGTAGCTCCCACCTGGTCTAAGCTGGATCTTGTTCGGATAGACTGTGACGATCGCGACGTCATTCTCCGATGCCGCCCTTCTGATCAGTTCTGCATGCCCGAGATGCAGGGCGCCGAGAGTATGTACCGTGCCGATAGTCTGCCCTGTTCTCGCCACCTCCCGGATGAACGCTTTACCTGCGGAAAGACATGTCAGATGCATTTTCCTACTCCAGTCTCTTTGAACGCCAAAAGAGCGATTTGATCGGTAGGCTCGCAGAAGGTCTGCCCTGCGTCTCGTATCTGTCGCGAATGCCAACGAGCGCCAAAGAGCTATAGCGCTCGCTCACAGCTCGGCCACCGCACCAACACGTTCTAAGCTCACGGACACTGTAGTCGCTTCCCTTTTGCGGTTTCCAAAGCAGTCAGGTTGACCCTTCTCGACCACGTCTGATCAGCGATGAGAATTCAGCCAGATAGCTTGATGGCTCGGGCGGCTGATCCGCCTTCAAAGCGGCCTGCAGTCCCCGACATCGGTCTGCAAAAAACGGTGGCTCGAATGTGGTTATCTTCGCGCCCGAAAAGTCGACCTTTACGAAGCTGGCCTGGAACGGCGATATCCCACTCAGGTTCGCGTCACGCAAGGACGATTGGTTCATGCGAACGTATGCGACGCGCGCTGCCTCCAGGTTGCTGTGGGTCATTCCCGCGGCGAGATATGCCTGAACGAGATTGGACCCTTCGAGATTTGCGTGATCCAATGCCATCGATTGAGGAGGATCACCGGTAATCATCGACCGGTAGAGGTAAGCCTGGGACAAGTCTGCATGTTCAAGATCGCAGTCGCGCACAAAGGCGCAGCGGCCACGAAAGCCCGTCAATTTGGCGGCTCGCATTGTACTCTCTGTTATCGAAATGCTTTCGCCTGATACCCGAGACAGGTCCGCTCCATCGAACTGACAGGAGTGAATAGAGGCACCGTTCAACACAGCCCCGACGAGGTTCGCGTTGGACAAGCTTACGGACAGAAGCCGCGCCTGGCTCAAGTCTGCCTGCTCAAGCTCCGCACTTGAAAGATTTGACAGGTGAAGATCAGCGAATGGAGCGTTCAGGGCTCTCGCCGCAATGCGGCCGCTCACCTTTGAGAGTCTCAGATACGGAAGATGAGCGCCTTCCAGGACAAGACCGTCGACCGAGGTGGGACGCACGATCGATAAACAGTCCCCCTTTGACTGGAAGAACGAGCAATCCGCCAGATACGCCTTCGTGATCGTGACTTGGCTCAGCTTGGCAAAGCGGAAGGAAGCGGAAGGCAGGAAGCATTCGTTGATGGTCGAACCCTGTAATTCCGCGCCATCAAATACAGCATCACTCGCATCGCATTGGTAAGCGAGAAGCCCGCTGAGCATGGCGTTGTCAAAGCGTGTTCTTTTCATGCTGCAACCGTGAAACAAGCTGCCTGTTGCATCAATTACATTGCGCAGACTGGCATCATCGAAGTTACAGACCTGCGCTGCAATCGCATGCATATACGCAAAATCGAGCTTGGCCCCGAGGAAACTTGCCCTTTCTAGCCCCGGACAGATAAGATTCGCCCCAGAAAGGTCTGCCCGATCCAACTTTGCTCCGTAGAGCTGCGCACGATTGAGGGTACAGCGTCGCAACGGGAAATCTGACAGGTCGTGACCGTTAAAGTTCTCGGAGGATAGCTGCAAGCCAGTCCCGGTCCTTCTGATCGCCTCTTCGGTTCGCCTCCCGACGGCGGCCACCGCGCGCAACCGATCGGCAGCTCGGCTCCAGTACCGAACAAAGTCGCCATCTGATGAAAGATTATGTTTCGGATCTGACCAGTCCTCTGCCTCTTCATTCGCGGTGCACCTGCTATCAGCGCCGATCGTTTGCGACATGACGACGATTCCGTATTGCCCGGATTATTTGGGGGCCTGTTGTTGACCTCTCTTTGCTCCGCCTTGGAGGTACGCTATACGACTTGTGGCGAACTCGTCGGCGAAATGGCGACACGATGCGTCGATGAGGCGCCTATCGTGTCAATGACCTCCGCAGCCGGCACAGTTGAGCACGTCAGCCGAATTCTAGTCATGCGCCCCCACTGCCGCTCGCTGAGATTGTTCACCGAGCCCGGCAACGCTGACCACGCAACGGTCGTTTGACAGTGTCGATAATGTCCAGAAGTTGCGGTTTGTCTCGTCCGCTCTTATAGGCAAATGCCAAATCGCTCTCCATCAAACCGAATGCGAAAACTTCAAGGTCTTGCCTCTTTCTCAATGGACCCACGGCTTCCGGGCGGAAAAGTGATCGTCATCTAGGGCTGCACTCAGCCCTTACGCGGCGTTACCTCGTTATCCGATAGCAACGACCGTGCCAGCCGCGCATCAGTCGGAAGCAAGGGGCTGAATAGGCGTCATGAAATCGATATTGACGCCGAATGTTTTGAATCTGACAAACACGCTTTCGTTGTCAGGGACCGCACCATGATCGCAAGGGTATCGCGAAAGCGAAAATTCCGAGCTCGTTAGCAGGAGAGCAAGAGCCGTTAGTCTCCTTGCGGGCACTCAATCGATGCAATTCGATATTTGCGGAACGCCGACCTCTCGGTTAGCGAGTGTTCGAACTCGGCTAGCCCTGCTCGGCGCGCCGGTCCGTCATCTAGTTGGAACCCGCGCCACAAACTGTCCTGGTCGATTCAATGAACGAGCGCGCAATCGTGACCAACTCGGTGCGCAAAGGCGAATGCCCCCGCGATCGGAGATAGACAATTTTATGATAAAGGATCGAATTCGAAGCCGTTCATGCGATGCCTTCTTCGAGGATGGTAGCTGAATGACCTATCTTGTGGTCGCGCATAAGACGCGGCATGGCGGCGATAAGGCTCTTGGTATATTCAGACTGTGGATTACGAAATATCTCGTCAGTGACGCCACTATCGACAATTCTCCCCCGACGCATAACTATGACGCGATCGCTGATATGACGAACAACACTGAGATCATGCGAGATGAAGAGATAACTTACGCCGAGGTGGTCCCTCAGATAGCCGAGCAGGTCCAAGACCTGGGCCTGGATCGAGACGTCGAGCGCCGAAACCGGCTCATCGCAGACGATTACGGCAGGATTTGGTGCAATCGCGCGGGCGATCGCAACGCGCTGGCGCTGACCGCCCGAGAGCTCGAGCGGTCGTCGGTCCAGCAAGGCCTGGGATAGCCCGACCAGATCGAGCAGCTCGATAACGCGCTCCTGCCGCTTGCGCCGTGTCTCAACATCGCTCGAAAGGCTGTCGGATATGATGCGCCCGACCGTCCAACGTGGATCAAACGAGCCAAGAGGATCCTGGTAGATGATCGATAGCGACCGCCGCCGAGCCCTCCGTTCGCGCTCGGCGAGCCTGGTCCAAGGCCGGCCTGCAAGCTGAACGGCTCCCTCGTCAGGCTCGTCGAGGGCCAGGACCATGCGCGCCATCGTTGACTTTCCTGATCCGGACTCACCCACGATGCCCAAAGTCTCGCCGGATCGCAGTTCGAAGGAGACGTCGTCCACAGCCGCCCGTAAAGTGCCATCGGGGCCCTTGAAGCGCTTCACCAGACTTGTCGCTTCGAGCAGGATGGGGCGAGATTTCGGCAGCGATTGTAGGGGTAGCTGCATTTGCTGCAGGGGCGAACGCACAATAGTTGATGATGGTGAGAGGCGTGAGCCGCGCGGCCGGCCTGATGGCACGGCGTCCAGCAGCTGACGAGTATAGGGGTGTCGCGGATCTCTGAATATCTGGGCAGCGGTGCCGCGTTCGACGACCTCGCCTCCTCGCATGACGAGGATCTCATCCGCCACGCGGGAGACCACTGCCAGATCGTGACTGATCAGGATCAGAGCCTTGCCCCTCGTTTTGGTCTCCTCGAGCAGTGCCAGCACATGAGCTTGCGCTGTCACATCGAGCGCGGTCGTCGGTTCGTCTGCGATCAGGATGCGCGGATCGAGTGCAAGTGCCGAAGCGATGAGAGCCCGTTGACGCTGGCCGCCGGATAACTGATGCGGCAGCTGCTCGGCCTTGGTCTCGGGCTCAGGGACACCGACGAGCTTAAGGAGAGCAATGACGCGCTGCGCGAGCTCCTCGCGTGATGATACCGCACCGTGGAGGAGCAAGCCTTCACCAACCTCTTTGCCAATCCGGCGAAGCGGGTCAAGCGAGACGAGTGCATCCTGTAATACAAAGCCAATCTCGGTGCCGCGGATGCGCCGCCAGGCACGATCGCTAAGGCCGATTAGGTCCATCCCGTCGAAGCTTAGCTTGCGTGCATGAACATTGGCGTAGCGACCAGCAAGGCCTATGAGAGACCGCGCAGTCACGCTCTTGCCCGAGCCGGATTCACCGACAATCGCAAGACACTGTCCCGGTCGGAGGGAGAACGATATGCTGCGCACGACCGTGTTCTCGGCGATGCCGCGCCCGAAGGAAACACGCAGCGATTCGACCCTGAGGAGGTCTGGCTGCTGCGGGACAGGCTGGGGGCGATCCTGCGACATTCATCTTTGTCCTTCCAGACGGTCCTGTAGATGGCGCCCGATGATGGTGAGGCTGAGAGCAAACGCCGTAACTGCCAAACCGGGTATGATCTCCAGCCACCAGGCGTAGATTACATAATTGCGCCCGGCATTGAGCAGCGCGCCCCATTCAGGCGCCGGGGGGGCGACGCCGAGTCCTAGAAAAGCAAGACCGGAGGCCCATATAATCGCCTGTCCTACGCCGATCGTCATCATTGCCGTCAGCGGGTTCATGACGTTGGGAAGAATATGCCTCCAGACAATACGGGGAAATGGATGGCCCAGCACCTTAGCGGCCTCCACATAGCCTGCCCCTTTGATGGAAAGCATCTGGCCCCTGATCATGCGCGCATAGCCTGGCGCTGTTCCGATTCCGACAGCTACGACTTCAGTCAATACTGACGTCCCAAAAACTGTCACGAACACAAGAGCGAGCAAGAGCGTGGGAATTGCGAGGAGCACGTCAATAATTCTGCTGAGAATGCTGTCTAATAAACCGCCAGAAAGTGCAGCGGCGCCGCCGATGGCCATTGCAACGGACATGCTCAGCGCTGTCGCGCCAAGTCCGATAGCCAAGGATTGGCCTGCGCCCTCGACCACGCGAGAGTAAAGATCTCGACCCAATTGATCAGTTCCAAACCAGTGAGCGATCGACGGAGACTGCAATGCCGATCTCAAATCAATAGCAAGCGGATCGTGCGTCTGCAGCACCTTTGGCGCCATGGCTGCGAGGACAAAGACGCCAAAGATGATAAGACAGACCGCAATTCGAAAGGGGACATGACGCACGATCGCTAGGAGTTCTCTGAGCGGCCGAGACAAGGTGACTTCGGCGAACATGCTCATGTCAACTTGACCCTCGGATCGACTACCCGGTAAGTCAGATCGACAATGATACTGGCAAGGACGAATAGGGCCGCGGAGATCAAAACAGCTCCCGAGACAATTGGAACGTCTCGCGAGGACGTCGCAGCGACAAGGACGCCACCTAGGCCTTGACGGGCGAAAACCATCTCGATCAAAATCGCGCCCGAAAGAAGTTTGCCGAGCGCCCAACCGGATAAAGTAATGCCGGGCAATGCGGCATGGCGGAGGACATGGCGAAGCCTGACGCCGAAATCACTCATACCCCGCGCCCTTGCGGATGTAACGAACGGCTGCTCGAGCACGCGCGTGAATTCGTTCTGAACGACTTGTCCGAAAAAGCCCGATAGTTCAAGAGCCAACGCAAGTGTCGGCAGAACGAGCCCAATCGGCGAATTTCCCCCGATCACCGGAAAAATGCCTAGCTTTACCGCAAAGAGCACAAGCAGAATTGTGGCTAGCCAGTAAGGCGGCACCGTTGCCAAAAAGACTTGTGTGTCATTGAGCAGCTTCGACCACATGTTGTCTCTGCCAGCGATGAACAAGGTTGTCAGAATTGCGATAAGCCATGCGATCAGCAGCGCAGCGATGGCCAGAACAATCGTGGGGCCAATCTGTTCCGCAATAATCGCTGCGACGGGCCGATGTTGCTGGTACGACTCGCCAAGATCTCCATGCAGGATCTGCAATATGTATTTGCCGTATTGAACCGCGAGCGGCTGATCAAAACCATATTTCGCGTTGATCGCTGCAAGCTCCGCCGACGACGCCGGCCCGACGTTGCCACTCGTCACATTGATGATGATCTGGGCGCGGTCGCCAGGGAGCACACATTGAATCAGGAACGCAAAGGTTGCGGCAGCCCACACCACGACCACGCCGGAGAATATCCGGCGCGCGAACCAAACGATGGGATGATG
Organism: Bradyrhizobium sp. ERR14; assembly: GCF_014198235.1. Taxonomy (NCBI): domain Bacteria; kingdom Pseudomonadati; phylum Pseudomonadota; class Alphaproteobacteria; order Hyphomicrobiales; family Nitrobacteraceae; genus Bradyrhizobium; species Bradyrhizobium sp. ERR14. Next base: position 43,519 of record NZ_JACIHD010000015.1, read on the forward strand.
GGCTACTATCCTCACAGCGTCACTTTTCGGCATCGAAATGAGCGTCATAGAAAACGGGTTCGCCAACCGAGCCGCGGTCCAGCCAAACGTCTTTGAGGTTCGGCTTGGTCGCCAATGTTACGTCCAGCACCGTGAGGCCAATCACAGGAGCCTCATCCACGATCTTCCGTTCCGCCTCCTGATAGAGGGCGGTACGTTGCGCCGCATTGAGTTCCTGCTCCGCCTTTTGAATGACGTCCCAAAGTGCCAGATCTTGATAGCGTGAGGGATTGAAGCGATTGGTCTCGCCGTTCTGATCGGGCTTCCACGAGATCCGGAATATCTCAGCGCCGGGGGCAACCCAATAGAGGAGAACGACCTCATAATCATCGGGTCCGAGGTTTCTTCCGGCGAAGAAATCAGCCGGATTGGTGGGTTGAAGACGTACGTCAAAACCGGCCTCCCTTGCCTGCTGCTGGATAACTTGCAAGGCTTGCTCGCCATCCGGCTTCAGAAAAGCGTTCGAATAGGAAATGCGCACGATGAGCGGATTGCCGTTCTTGACACGAACGCCGTTACGATTACGCTCAGTCCAACCCGCCTGATCAAGCAGCTGATTGGCCTTCCGAACATCGTATCCATAGGAATGGCCGAGCTCAGGCAGGTATTCCGGCGAGCTCTGACTTAGCGCCCCGTTGCCCTCAAACGGCAAAGAGCCAAGGAAGGATGTGTCGACCGCGGCCCTTCGGTCAGTAGAATAGGCAAAGGCCTTGCGGACGAGCACGTCGTCAAATGGGGGCCGGGCCGTATACAACGCCAAGCGCAGGGGGGTGCCGCCGGTAAGGTGCCGCAAGAGTGAAAAGCGGGAGTTGGCGTCCTTCCATGCGACAGCCGGGATATCGTATATGGCATCGGTCTCGCCCGTGATCAGCGAGCCGTATCGGACAGTCTGATCTGGCAGAAACTTCCAGGTGATCCCGTCAACGTAAGCCGGCCCTTGATGTTTTGCGGTGGCCGGGGCCGAATTGTAGTCGGGATTGCGGCGAAAGGTGACTTCTCGCCCATGGCGCCACTTGTCGACAATGAATGGGCCGGAACCGACAGGGTTCTCGCAATTGACCGCGAGTCCACGTTTGAGCGCCGATGGCGAGAGAATGCCTTGTGAGGATTGGGCGAACACGTTCAGCAAGGGCTGGAACGGCACCTTTAATTTGACCTGCAACTTCAGAGGAGCAATTGCAGTTGCCGATTCGAAGCTATCGCCAAGATAGGGAGCGGCAGTCGGATTGCGAAGATCGGGGTCGTTGCTAAGCCATCCGTTGATATTGTCAGCGATAGCCTGCGCGTCGAGCGCAGTCCCGTCGGTGAACTTTACTTTCGGCTTTATCTCGAATGTGTACACCTTTTTGTCGTCGGAGATGCTCCAAGACTCGGCCAGCCATGGCACAATGTTGCCGCCCTCGGTGCGCGCAACCAGATTATCGCTGTACTGACGTTGCAGATACCATTGCTGCACCCAGCCCCCGAACAGGCAAGCGGGCTCTTGAAAATGCCCGTAACGAATAACGCCTCCTCGCTTTACACTGCCGGCTAACCCTTCTTGAGCATGAATGCTGGGCACCAATTGCGACAGGCCCAAGAGCACGACAAGGGTAGCCGCCACTTTTCTTGCTGGATAGTTCGGCTTGCCAGTGAAGCGCCTCGTTGACCGCAAATTCGATAAAGGCATATTCAGGCTCCAGAGCATTTGGTGTTGAGGAAGCGTCAGAGCGGTGAGCTAGGTGTGGCACTTGCCAGCTCGAAAGGAATGGAAATCCCGAAATGCTCTCGCAGAGTCTGTCCCCGATATTCTTTGCGAAACAGCCCGCGCCTCTGCAGGATGGGCACCACATTGTCGACAAACGCTTGAGTGCCATCTGTCAGCACGTCGGGAATGATGTTGAAACCATCGACCGCGCCAGCGCGGAACCATGTCTCAATCGAATCCGCGATCTGCTCGGGTGCACCCACGAGCAAGCGATGGCCAAAAGCTTGAACGCTGCTGATGATCTCGCGAACCGTCCGACCTTGACGCGCCAGAGTTTCAATCGTGCGATGGTGACCGACAGAAAACGGAACATCATCTGCAGTAGGCAAAATCTCCTCCGGGATCGGCCTTTCGAGGCTAAGCTTCTCGACCGCCACGCCCATGCTTCGTGCAAGAGAGGCGACGGCGCGCTCCAGATCGAGCAGTCCGTCCAGTTTTTCTTTGCGACGAGCCGCTTCTTCCTCGGTGCCTCCGATACAGGTGACAAGGCCTGGCAGGATGAGCGGAGCTGCAGCGCGGCCGAATTGCCGAGAGAGCGCGCGCAAGCGCCCTGCCTCCTGCAAAGCCGTTGTCAAGTCTCCAGCTGCCGCAAACACGACATCTGCACTGCGGGCACCAAGCCGTAGTCCGGGATCCGAACCACCCGCTTGAACGATGACTGGCTGGCCTTGGGGCGAAGCGGGATGCGTGAGTGGGCCTCGGATGCCGAAACTATTCGTATTGGGGTCGAGCAGGCGGAATTGACTCGCATCTGCGTAAACTCCCGCAGCCTGATCGGCGATGACCATCTCGCCGCTCCAGCTCAGCCAGAGAGCACGGACGGTTTCAACGAAGTCCTCGGCGCGTCTGTATCGATCCGCTCGCCCGACCTCTCGACCGCCAAAGTTTGCAACCGTCGCCGGGCTCGACGTCGTGACCGCGTTCCACGCAACGCGGCCACCGCTGATGACATCAAGCGATTGGAAACGCCGAGCGAGATTGTATGGTTCATTGTAGGTTGTCGACGCCGTCGCAATCAGGCCAATTCGCTCCGTTTCACGTGCAATCACAGCGAGAACCAGCGTCGGTTCGAGCCCATTAAGCGGCGGTTGGCGCGCAATGTCGGAACTTATCGCAGGGGTATCGGCCAGAAATACAGCATCCAGCAGACCCCGCTCGGCAGTCTTCGCAGCGCGGACGTAGTGCTCGATGTCGAAAAAGGCGCTTGGATTTGTGCCCGGCCAGCGCCACGCCGCGAAATGACCGCCGGCACCATGAAGATTTAAGCCAAGATGAAGCATGGAGTTACCCGAAGACATCGCAGCCCCTCGTGCGGCGGCCTCTGAGCTGCTTGGTGGGCCTTGTGGACAAGTCGATCTCGGCAGCCAGCCTGCGCTTTCTCGCAAGCTCACCCTGCATGTGCTCCGGGCATTCAACTTGAGGGATAGACAACAAACAGTCGGTTGATGTGAGAAGAATGTCACCAAAGAAGCTTTTGTTAGGTCTTGCGATCTTCTCCGAGCGGGCGCGGCCGAGAAGAGCTTCGATCGCGCTATTTGCCGATTGGCGCCGACGTGACAGCTTGTTTCCAGCGGCTGGTTGTTTCCACACGAGTACACTCACATCGGCTCTCCAGAATTCATCAAGAAGCGAGCTCCTTTTCAGGAAGATGTCTTGGATGGCATTCGCGATCGAAACGTTTGGACTCCCGACCGGGCGAGCAATGATCAAGCAAGAGGATCTTTAGAGGTCCAGACCCCGCAAACGCAATAGTTGAGTATTTCAATCTACTATCGTCTATTGGCATCCTCTTCTATTTCGATGCCTATCTTTCCGTCGCTTAACCCAAATGGTCTCTGATCAGGCTCACCGAAAACGCGCGGCCTGATTGCAGCGGCTTCAATTGGCAGCGCCGGCTCGAAGCGAACGACATCAATTGATGCGTTCGAGAACAAACGACAGATTTGGCGCGACATTGTAGATCAACCGCTTGCTGCTCCGTTGCAAAGCGACATCCGATCAATAAGGCCGCGCCAAGTCCACCATCTAATAATGCGATGAAACATTCCACATTTTCGATGCCTCGTTAAGGCAACGCTTGGAAGCTGAACTCTCTTCTGCACCACCCGTGCCGCCTGCTGCATTCGAGGATCTACGGACCTTCGGTTGATTATCTTACAGGCGCCGCATCGTTCTCGCGTTTTTTCTCGGTATGATGACCGAGCGCGACTTTGCAAGAATGCCCGTCGTCACGGCTCCTTCTCGTGAGCGCGCCGATACGTGCACGGATTCAGTTACCTTTGGACATAGGTCACCTCAGAGCGTCAAAAATCGCCCGCATCAACGTTCACGAAATCACGCAGTTGGGTATTGGAGCGCGTCAGTTACCGGCACATGAGGTGGGGCGCGCCTCTCGTGATGAATCGCGGGCTATCAGCTTCAACAATGCCAGATCGAATCGCCTGCCCAGCGTCGAGGTCTGCGGCCATCATCGGCGAGGGAGATCACGGATGACACGCTCCGCGCCAGCTTGGTGGCCGACCGCAGCCCCGGCGTTCTGACCTAAGCCATCGCCGTCCTGCCACTAGCAACAGGGGTGCAACCCGCGAGCGCCAAGAGCCGCTTCCTTCTGGGCATTGCAGCGGCCAACTGGCCGCTTTGGATCGACTCAGGAAGACTAATGATAGTCTAATTTTTATGCACCGGGTGCGGCACCACTTATTCAGTGGTTCAGGAGCAGGTCTCCGCCGCTTTGAATAGCTCAGGCCTTTTTAGCTGTACGCGTTGCGGGAACCCCGTCCATCAATGGTCTGGGATCTATCGCTACTTTCACTGGAAACGCGTCGGGCCCGGAGGATCGGAAGGAGGAGCCGATACGGCCGACTGCGCAGATCGGTCTAGGTCCTTTTGTTCGGCTGCGCCTGCAGGCCACACCAGAAGGCTTTCGCCGCGATATGGTTGTTTAGGCGCGACCAACCTTGTGGTGCACGTGTGGCGCATTGGCTGCAAGCGTCAACTCGCCATTTTGTCTTTCCGAGCTGAGGCGCTCGTGCGCCGGTTCGTCGCCGCCGCGGCTTTCATGCGAGCCGAATTGTTCGTGGCCTTGCCAAGTCTGGTCGGCAATCCAACGTCTCGCGGCAACCCAGCCCCCATGATATTGTGAGTTTAGGCTATTCCGCGCGTGTTGCGGATGCCTGGATCGAAGTAGCATCGCGCAGGTCTTTTTGGCGACCAGCGCCCGGCGGGCCCACGCGAATCCTCGCGCCCATCAGCAATCCCAACAGAGCACAGTGAGCTCCACGCCACGCCGGCGCGGTCACGAGCCCGATGGCCGCGACCAGATCGGCTGTTCGGACCAGAGCTAGCGTCTCGAGTAACGTTTCAAGGACATCGACTCGCAGCCGATGCAAGCTGGCCTCGGCAGACTTCCTCACGCAGCTCTGGCTCAAAATCTGGAAGAGAAGAAGGAGCTGGATCCGAGTCAGTCCCACGTATGCCCTCAACACAGCGACCCATTCGAGAACCAGATCCAATCCAGTTTATAGACATTTGCGCGCGCCTCAGTTGCTGATCCTTATCGGATAACTTTGTCTGAATGATATCGACAGAGGCTACCAAAGGGAGACGGGAATGGACCCATTTGACGACGTCAACCCATGCGCGGCTCAGATGAATTACGTCGAGCCGCGACAGGAGACAGCGCAAGCAGCGCACCGGCTTAGAGAACCACAGCCAATCCTCCCAACATCAGCTTCACCCCGGGGCTGGATCGACCCGGACTGCAACGGATGGCAATAAGAGAGCGCAGGCTATCCAGGAGAACGAACGGTGCGCAGCTTCATCCTTTGTGAGAACGCGCGCTCAGGTGCCGCAACGCTGACCTGCGCGAATATTGCGGAACTCGAAGAGAAATCGAACTCGCTGCGCAAAGATCAGCACAATGGTCAGGAGCGACTGGGCCGTCAGCCGACGGCGTCGATAGTGGCCGCCTCTACGACGACGTGGTGGCATCTTCGTACGCGGAGCTGCAGCGCTTTCAAGACCACGCCAGCCATTGCAAGCCAAATGGGTTGGTCCGTAAAAGCGCGATGGCCCATTTGCGTTCCATGGCGGCTTTGCGTTACGCGCGCCGCCCCCTGGAATATCTGGGGAGGCCAACGACTTGATCTGGGTCGCGCAGGGGCAGAGCACATGAGGGGCGATATTTGTATCACTGTCCGAGGAGGCCTCACAACTGCTCCTTTCGCCGGACGACGGCAACGAGTATGGCGCCAAAGCAATCGCGGAAACGCGAATGAGCTGCACAGCTACACGGTGCCGAGGGTCCACCACTTGGACGGCCGAAGAGATCGTCAGTATTGTTGAGGACGGGCACGAGAATGATGAACCCAATCTGGCTTGGGTGAGCGATACCCCAACTGAGGAGCGCGAGGTACTGTTTCTGGGCTGAAGTCTAGCTGACTATCGGACCGCTAGCGCATCGAATCCATACAGAAAGTTAGGGACAAAAGGCTGAGGGTAGAGGCTCCGCAGTTGTCTTTTCCGATGCTCGGAAAAATCGAAAGCAGCGTTCGCGCCATCTATAACACTCCGGTCCGACTGGCCGGGGGGCTGGCCGCGTACTGCACTTGGACAATCCGAGTTTCAGCCGAAAGCTGTACCGTCTTTAAATTCGCCGCACTTGTCGTCAGGTTGGAAAAGCCACTGCCCGCCATCATTCATTCTATCTTTCCGCCCGGCCACGTCAGGTTTTGGAAAGCTAACGTGAGTAGCGAAAGAACGAGGAAGCGACGCCAGTGGACTGCACCATGGACCGATACAACGCGATCAACCCAGCCGATAAAGATTCCGCTGCGTCAGATACCACCGTGGAGCAGCCGCAACAACCGCAAGTGGTGTTTGAGCAACACTTGGGAGAGGTGCGACAGCTCGGCCCGATATATTCCCATAGCGATCTTTATGACATCACTGAAGAAGACGATCGCCTCATCCAAGCAGCGTCTGGTGCTGCCCTTGACCGAGGGCCACAGCCGAATGCGACCACCATCGAAATTTACGACCGTCGGCTTCGGAAATTGGCTGAGGCGCTGAAGCAGTCTGGTCAGTCGATTGCTGAGCTCGATGACGATACGTTGCTTGACCGCTCCAAGAAGCTACTGCCAAAAGACAAGGTCATCGCCCCTGCATTGTCAATGGTTAGTAGGTACCGTGAGCCCAGCGACACCGCTCCGGCCCCCACAACACATTATCGTCCGTCCAAGGAAGACGCGAGCCTCATCAGAAAGGCCACCGAGGCGGGCTTTGGTCGAGCACTCGATGCAAAAACCGCCGCAAATTATGCTAGCAGTCTTCGGAAGCTAGCGGCAGCACTGCGACCTTTGTCAATTGCTAAGCTCAGTCACAAAGCGCTGCTCGGCCATGCCGACGCTTTGTTTCCGAAGGACAAGAAACTCATCTACTCGTTGAACAGGCTGAGTGACTACCGCCGGATCGCCGGGCAGGACAATTCGGGGGCTGACGGAGGCAACTCGCGCCAGCCAATACAGCCGGACGCCGATTTACCCGTACAGCTTTTCGATCATGAGCAGCCTTTGGGGAACGCTGCGGACCAAGGCGGCTCATTGCCGGCCCACGGTTCCAATGCTACGCAGGTTTGGGAGGGAACGGGGACCCTTCATTCTCCCGTGCAACGTGTCGCCCAGGATGTGCTTTTCGACGCTGTGCGTCGAAGCGAAGTGCCTCCACGTGCCAGCTTCGATGCGCCGGTACTTTGGCAGGGAATGCGTGCCGCCGCCCCCTCGCCCGTGCAGAGTTTTGCTCAGGAAGCGCTTTTCGATGCCGCGGATCGCGAGGGCCTGATGCCAGCGACATCCTTCGATGGACCAGCGCTTTGGCCAACGCGTTCAGTCACCCACTCACCCGTGCAAAGTGTCGCTCAGGAAGAGCTTTTCGATGCGGCGGATCGCGAGCGCCTACTGCCAGCCGTGCCCTTCAATGCACCGGTGCTTTGGCCAACCACGAGTTCAGTGACCCACTCGCCCGTGCAAAGTGTCGTCCAGGAAGAGCTTTTCGATGCCGCGGATCGAGACGGGTCTGCGCCTGCTGTCGATCTGGATACATCCAAGTTATGGACGGCAATGGGGGCGCCCCCCCATGCCGTGATCTGGCAGCCCAGCTCACGGTCGCAGAATCCCGACTCTGAAGAAGACTTTGGGAGGATGATGCATCAAGATGGTGCGACCCCGGCAACACATGATACGATGTCCGCCGCAGCCGGCGAGAGCTTTGATGCCTCTTTGGCCGTTCCCGAGGATTTCTCCCATGGCACCCAGGCCGCGCCGGATATGATGCGCTCCAGGCTCAGCCGCTGGGGTCTGTTGCCGGATGCGGCACAGCGGGTAAAGACCTACGACATTCACGGTGAACGCTATACGGCCGTGCTAGGACCGCGTGGGCGCAATGATGTTCAGCTCATCCATCTGCGGTCTCCTGCTATCGGCGATACGTTTGATGTTTCGTTCGCCGTGCCCAAGGATTTTTCGCATGGCACCCAGTTGGCCCCCGAAATGTTGCTTTCCACGTTGGGCAAGTGGGACTTCTTGCCTAATGGAGAACATCCGGTCATGAACTATGAGATTGGCGGCGATCGCTACACGGCCGTGTTGGGACCGAGAGGATCCAACGACGTTCAACTCATTCATCACCCAAGGCTCGCTTTGCCGGGTGAAGCTGCGCTTGTAACGCCGACGGCTGCCCCGCATGCCTACGGCGGCCTTGCACCTGGGTTTAGTCCGCTCTCCTCGTTCGAATTGCGAAAAGACGCTCCTTTGGCGCTGGCGCCAAACATTCCACTGCCGTCTGCCGCACCGGGATCAGGCCATCAGCCGTCCCCGCAAGTGCCTGAACTCGGAGAGTTGTTCGGCGACGACTGGAGGCACGGCCCCCAAGAGGCTTCGCCTGTCGTGATCGACATGCTCCAAAACCTGGGTCTTCTGCCGAGCCAGGAGGTCCCAATGACCCGTTTTCTGATCCACGGTCAGCCTTACACGGCCGAAAGCCTACCCGGTGGCCGCGTTCTTCTCTTCCATCGGCCGCAATTTGGCTGAACGAGGTGCTCGTCCTCACCTCGGGCAGCTGCTCAAGCTCCCGAAACCACGTCGGATCGTTTGCTTTCAGAGAAATTAGAATTGCGTCCGAAAGACAGTTTAAGCGGCGAGCAAGCCCCACAGCGGCGAGGCCCAGCATGATCTAAAGCGGGATGGTTCAATCACGTTGTGGCCGCATTCGGCAGCACGGAAGTTTCCGGTGAAAGGACCCCAAAAGACGCAGGATGCAAGATACGAGCGCATCGTGGGGTGGGCAAGGGTCGCGCGTCATCATCGCGGGCGCCGCTTGATCGGGTTGGAAACAATGCCCTCACAAGGACCGCCGACAGCGTGCGGACGTACCTTGGTGAGCCAATCTGGAGCGTTCAACTGAGAGGCCTTGGCTCCAACCCATACACGATAGCCTGAACCGCCGATCGTCCAATCACTGAGATCGAATCGAGATCGACGGCCCTCATAAGTTACCTTGATCGAACTGCAGCAAGTTCGTGCAACTCGATGCCTCCCCCGACGAAAAGACGGCCAGAAACACTCTGGCCGTTCCTGACGATCGAAGCGATCCGTGCCATGGCTTGGGAAGATGTCCACACGATTAAAGGATCAAGTCTTCGAAGGGCATCCCCCTGCCCTGTGCTCTTCGTTACCAGATGAACTTTGCGCCCTCCGGCAGTTCGCAGATAAATTCGCCCTGGTTCACGAGTTCGGTGGTCCCGACGACGAGCTTCGAGGCTCGCACCGTCAGCTTGCCTTCGCGGCTGAGGCTATGGCGGATGTACTCGGTCACGGCATGTCCGGAGCTGTCGACCGTTTGGTGCGCATTGGCGAAGCTGATGCCGTTCTGGGCGGTCACCCTGAAGGCATTGATGACCAGACCGGCCTGCGTCGCCGACGAAGGCTTGCCAGCCTCCGCGGTGGTACAGCGGCTCATGTCTAGTATGAGCTTCACATTCTTCCCGGCCTGCAGGGCATTGAGCACCTCGGTGTATTTCGGCGAGGGCTCGTCGGCTCTCGCCAGAGCGCTCGCGCTCGCGGCCGAAAGCAAGGACAACAGGATCGTCAGTCCTATGCCAGTAAACTTCATATGCTCTTCTCCCTCGATTAAATACCACAGATCTCGTTTTTCAAGACGTCGTGCTCGCAAACCGCTTGGCTGATTCCACACATCAAGCGCGCTCTCGCCTGCGACAAAAACATCCTGTCGCAACCAAGCGCAAGTAGTTGTGATGGCTATTCCGACATCACAACCTCGTATGGCAGGTTTGCGGAAGTGGCTTAGCCTCGCGCGACGTCGACTAGAACTATCTGATCGAGCGTTGATCGCTTGGAAAACACAAAACGGCAACCGGTCGCGCTCCTCCATTGCAGGCTCAACGAGCGAAAGCATGCAATTCTCACATCTGCATAAAGTAGACGATCTGCAAAGGAACACTTCGGACAGCCGCATGCGCCAGCTTGTCCATCTTGATAGCTGTGCAAGGACTGTCTGCCCTAGACGACGTGTCCGCAATGAGGTGGTGGAGCGAACCTGACGCGACGGTCGGATCAAGCTCAGTCAAGGCACCCGATCTCGGCCTAGTCGAAACAGCAATACCAGAAGGCACAAGGCGGCACCGACTTTTGATCCGTCGCTTTGCGCGGCTTCCGTCCAGCTGACCGCTCGCCTCACTGACTGAATCCATTCGGCATCCCTCAAACGGCTAAAGCTAACTGGCTTCCTTCCTGGTCCGTCAGCTTCTCGAAAGCTGCACCTGCAACAATGTAAGCCGACAGCCGGCACTCGAAAGGAGAGAGATATGAATATTAATCCACGGAATGCCGCAGACACTCCCTTTCAGGTTCACGGCGCGCTGCAGCACGCGCACAGCGTGGACTGGCAACCGGACGAGCTTAGCGCCCAGACCGGCGCACCAGTAAGACAGCTTTGAGCAGCAGCTGAATGACTTGGATCTAGACGACTTAGATTCGGTCTACCCGACCTCGGATTCAGTCTCGTTAGCGGCAAATTCCGCGACTGCCAGGTCCTCGTCTGCGCCAAACGAGGTGGCCCCAACCAATCGCTATCCAGCCTCATCATTTGTCAGCGCGCGCTCAGCTTGCCGCAACACTGACAGGTGACACTCTTGAAGTGCTTCGGAACGAGATCGATCTTGCCGAACAGCAAGCAGCACATTGGTCATCGGCGACCGCAGCATGGCGTTCAAGCACCAAAACACCCCCCAAGGAAGAATTGGAAAACGGCGCACCAGCTCCGCCTCACGCACAACAGCTTGAGCAAATTGCGGCGTGATCGATGGCCCGATCAATTCGCCGATCGAGCGTTACAGCGGTTGAGGGCTGCGACGGAAGATGCACCCCCGACGGTTGGGAGGAAGCCGGACCATCCTGCCCGCTCGTTAAAGCATTCTGGCATCTTGGATGCGTTGTGACAGCGCCCGGCATCAATTTGTTAGCCGCCCCCACGGTTGGCCGGCGGCTTTGGTGAGGTAAGCCGCTGAACGCTCCTCGCCTTAGCTAGCTCGGCCTGACATTAACCGCGCGGTCAACCAACGGGTCTTTTGGCCGCAATCGTATCAGGTATTCACTCGTCCGCAGCAAGCGGCGTTGTTGCAGTACGGCCGATCCGCCACCTGGATGCGTTCCATCAAAACAATCGATTTTGCCGAGCACGCCTAAAAGCCCCATAGTCGATCGCAATGTATGGAGGCCCGCATTCAAGATGACGTCTGGCAATCGATTCTCTCCTCGGTCCCTTGCTGAACAACTTGGCTCGCGCGATCGGCCGTCTGCATCTCGGACCTCAGCTCCTGTCGTCACTTGGACGCATCCCGCGCCTTGCCACGGTCTTCCCGCTAAGTTGCCACGTATGAGGCAAATCGGATCGCCCGATCGTGGGGTCATGGCTTACCCAAAGCGTGGTAAGAACGACCGCCTTTTCGGACATTTCAAAGCGTTTCTGGCGCCACGTTCAATTGGACGGACAAATGCTCACGACGTTGGACAGAGCGAGACCGACCGCCACGCGCAGGTCGACGGCGTGGCCGAACTGTGTCGTCGTTGCCTCACAACGATTCCGAGTTTGAGGGCACTGCTACAAGGAGCCTTTAAAGGCACTTGTATCGCACCCAGCGTCAGATTGTAGGATTTCCGACAGTCCCGCGACAGAATCCGCTCGCGTGAACTCTTCCTGACAGGGAGCAACAATTGCGAACGTCTCAAAACCTCAATGCTCGACCGATCCGCCTCGTCGCACTACTCGACTGCTCCCCTTCAGAGTTTGCGTCGTTTATCTGCTCTGTAAGCGCAGGACGCAGCGCCCTCCTCGCAGCCGGACCAGGATCCAGCGCAGGAGAACAACGCGGGCAATCGCTATTTCGCACGTGCCGACCACAGGCCGAGTCCAAGCTCGAGATTAGATCATTCTTGCGCCGTTCACCCTGTATGACGAAAGGGAGGCGGCGTAACCACCTTAGACAATGCGCGACAGCAACGCCGGACTCAATTTGTAGTTCGTTGGCAGCATTCGCTCGACTGCGGCGGAGAACGTCTTCGGAGCGACCGAACTTCGGGACAGTTGACGTCTTGCTCGGCTATCACCGGCTATCGAGAGGATGTCTATCCCGCCGATGTCGCGTTTCGTCGCGCATCTCGGCCTTTTCAAGCCATTGGTCGATGCATAGCGCGTGAAGTGTCTTCAAACGCGGAAAACTTGCGTTGTCGTGACTTGACGACACTACGGGCTCAAGAGCCTTGCAGGACTGACCGCGGTCAAGGCGAACTTGGGGAGTTTCCAATGTCGGTTTCGCAAGTCTGTTCGGCGGCAAATACAGCCGCTCTCGCCTGCGCTTTCGTATCGTTCGGGCGGGTTGGCACGATCGCTACTGCAGGCGCTCGTGTAGTGCATGCAGGCACGGCTATGCTCGGCCTACAGATGCATCAGCGCGCGGCCAGGACTCTCAGCTTTAGAGATTGCAGAGCTCTTGCGGGCGTGAGGGAGATTTTGAGACGCGTCCTCCCGCGCAGGCGATCCGCCGCAGGCCGCCACCTATCCGATGACGATGGACGCGCAGACATTGGTCGCCTGCTAACAACGTCTTGCGTGTCGTTTACGGCGTTTCGAATTCACGCCAAAGCGGCAGCCTCTGGGTTTCGCCGAATCTCATGGTCAGCGTGGCACGCTCAAGTCCTGCCGAGGATGGACGAGAGGCAATGAATGCGAATTCTCCTGGTTGATCATCATGCGGACTTTGCCCGCGACGTGAAGGAAGCGCTCTTAAAATGTGGCTTCGCCCTCGACGTGACCCGCACGCTGGATGAGGCGGCGGTTGCGCTCGATTGCGCGAACTACCACATGGTCCTGCTCGAATCGGCTTTGCCCGATGGAGACGGATTGGACTGGCTGAAGCAGTTGCGGCGCGAGGGACGATCAATGCCGGCTATGATGATGAGCAGTCTCAATGACCTTAGCCGGCGGATTGCGATCTTCAATGCGGGCGCGGATGATTTTCTGCCCAAGCCCGTGTCTATCGACGAACTCATTGCCCGCATGCGAGCTATTTTGCGGCGGTCAACGCAAATGATGGCGCCTGTTGTGACATTCGGGAATCTGCATTTCGATCCGATCGCGAGACAAGTCTCGATCGGTGGTCGAATGCTGAGAATTGCGCGCCGCGAAGTGTGCATTCTTGAACATCTGCTCAACCGCGCGGGCCGCACCGTGCCGCGCGCATCCCTCGAAGATAGCTTGTATGCATTTGACGATGAGGTCTCGACCAATGCGCTGGAAGTCGGGATTTATCGCTTACGCACGCACTTGAGCCAAGCGGGTGCAACGCTGAGGATCAAGACCGCGCGCGGTGTCGGTTACACCCTCGAACTCATCGGCGTAGCATCGGCTGCCTAGCCGATCGAACTCGAAAGCAGCACTCCCTTGAACGTGGTTAACAATGACGCCGGCGAGCCGCCGATGGTCGCCAGCGGCTCGCACTATGCCGCTTTTCCCCGCCTCTGCTACGTCCTGTGCGCACTCGCTGTGCTATTTCCGCTTGCTGTCACAGCTCAGACAAAGCGGGATGGCAAAGGGGAACCGCCACGTGCGGCGCCTGGCAGCACCACGGGCACGATCAACCTTACCTCCTCACAGGGCAAGACAGTTCATCTGACCGGGCCGGCTGCGAGCATTTTTATAGCCGACCCGGCGATTGCGGATTATCAGGCGCCATCGAACACCACGATTTTCGTGTTTGGCAAAAAGGCCGGACGGACGAGCCTGTTTGCCCTGAACGACAACGGAGAGGCTCTCGCTGAGCTGCGTGTTGTCGTCACTCAACCGATCGAGGATCTGCGGGCCGCGCTTAAGGCCGAGGTCGGGGACTATCCAATTCAGGTCAGCTATACCCCGCGCGGCGCGATCCTTAGCGGTACTGCGCCTAATGCCGATGTGGTCGAGACCGCCAGGAAGGTCACTGAGCAGTTTCTTGGCGCGGGCGCGCTGGTGGTCAACAAGATCCAGGTCGCCGGCTCATTGCAGGTAAATCTCAGCGTACGGGTCGCAGAAGTCTCCCGCAGCGCCGTCAAGGATCTCAACATCAACTTCACGGCCTCGAGCCCAAACGGCGCTTTCCTTGTGACCGGCAAAGGGGGCGGGTCCGGCGCGGCCGGCGGCGGCGGCACGATCGGGATTGGGTTTAGCGCCGGCAATACCAACCTAAGCGCTGTTCTCGACGCTCTCGCGAGCGAGCACCTCGCCTCAATCCTGGCTGAGCCGAATCTAACGGCCATGTCCGGCGAAGCCGCAAGCTTCCTCGCCGGCGGCGAATTCCCCATTCCGGTGATGCAGGACAACCGGCAGGTTTCCGTCCAATTTCGCCAGTTCGGCGTGAGCCTCGAGTTCGTTCCGACGGTTCTCAACAATAATCAGATCAATGTCCGTGTGAAGCCCGAAGTCAGCGAATTGTCGAGCGAAGGCGAAGTCAAAATAAATGGCATGGCGGTCCCTGCCCTCTCGACTCGGCGGGCGAGCACCGTGGTCGAGCTCGCCAGCGGTCAGAGCTTTGCGATCGGCGGCCTCATCAGGCGCAACTTCAACACTGATATCGGCGAGTTTCCCTGGCTCGGCGATGTGCCGATCCTGGGCGCGCTTTTTCGCTCCTCATCGTTTCAAAAACGTGAAACCGAGCTGGTCATTATTGTCACGCCCTACATCGTGCGGCCCGGACCGAATCCGAACCGGATGAGTGCGCCGAGCGACCGCATCTCACCGCCCTCAGACGCGGGGCGGATTTTGACGAACACGGTGGCCCGGCCGCCGCGAGAGCGCGATGCGCCTCGCGCCAGCGCACCAGGATTGACCGGCAGCGCCGGCTTTATTATCGAATGAGGTTCGCCAAATGACTTTGCGACATCTGTGCTACCCGATCGTTATTGGAGCAACATTGGGGGGCTGCGCAATTACTGCTTCGATCCAGCCCGGGCCTGCTGACCAAGAGATCCAGGTCGAGCAGAAGAGTAGCGTGCTGTTCCTGCAGAGCCTTCGTGGCCCCGAACGGCGTCGGCTGCGAAGCTTCATTGCAGCGACCAGTCGCGGCCGGCTGGATGCCCTCCATGTGGGCGTCATCGGCCCACCTAGACTCATTGCACAGGTGGCCCACGAGGCTCGCGCAATGGGCGTTGCCACCTACAACATCCGCCTGTCCGCTTCTCGTGTGGATTTTCCGGCTCGTTCCGGGGTGAGGATCGAAGCGATCACTTTCGAAGCCCATCCTCCGCTCTGCCCCTCGCTCTCCATCGTCGGTCCTACAGTGAACGACAATTCGTTCAATCCAACCCTTGGCTGCTCAGTCCGGCATAATCTTGCGGTCATGGTCAATGAACCTGGCGACTTGTTAGGCAATGGCGCTGTCATGCCGACCAGTGGTGATCGTGCAGTGCTTCCCATCACCGCACGTGGGGCCACGTCGGCGGGCAACAGGAGCAATTTGGCGGATGAAACGCATAACAGGGTTGCGCCAGAAACCCAATAGGCGGCTCGTAAGACCCGAGCAGCATGAACGTCGGTTGGCCATTCTTGTCCATATCAGTCTTGGAATCGGCGACGAGCCTCCTGGAATCCAATCTTTGCTCGTCCTTTTCTTGGGATCGTGCAGCTTGCAGATCAGGTTCTGGGACAGTTAGGTCGTTGACTAGAGATTTGAGCGCATCGCTGTTTTGCGCGACGCTAAACTAGGCCGGCGGCAAAGACTGCCTTCGCAACCCTCTCGAAACACTCCATCGGAACGGCCTTGCCCATCGCACCTTTTCGGATCAGCTGACGCGCCAATACATGATCCTCGACAATGCTCAGACGTTGGGCGCGCGCCTCCGCCAGTAACTGTGAAGCCGTTTCGCCCTCGCCGCGGCACACCAGTACCGGAACGCCGGTCTCGCCCCGAACGTAGCGCAGCCCAATCAATGTCGCTCGCCCCGTCAGTATCACTGTCGCCCGATGGATGCCGAGCGGAGACTCGTTCGCCGATTCCCGGCGGAGCCTGCGGTGTTCACCCTTGATCTGCGGATTACCATCCTGTTCCTTGGACTCGCGCTTGGCTTCGCTCTGCGTCATGCGCATGTCGCGCAAGAACAACCAACGCTGAATGAGCAGATCGGCCAAGCCGCCAATCAGAAGAGCGCCGGCAGCAATCGCGATCAGCACTTTGAGCTCTTTAAAGACAAAACCAAAGCAGCTCAAATCGCACACGGGCAAGTATACCAGTGCCCTCCAACTTGCGAGCACAGTGAAAACGAACGTAGCGCCAAGAACCAACACTTTGACGATAGACTTTCCAAGCTCGACAACCGACCGCTGGGAGAAAATCCGCTTCAGCCCTTTGACGGGGTCCAATTTTTCAAAGCTGGGTTTAAGCGGCTCAACCGAAATAGTCAGCCCGCCGCCGGCCAAGACACCGGCCAGAATCGCCGCAACAACCGCCGCACCTAGGATGGGAGCCGCGGCTGTTATAGAAAGGTCCATCAATCCGACCAACGCCTGCCGGGCCGCACTGTTGAAGGGCTGTTCCTGCAGCTTGTCGGTGAGCCGCACGGCTTCGCGCCATCCGTCTTCGATCGGGCCCGCCCTGAAGCACAGGCAGCCGAAACCAGCGCAAAGGCTTGCCGCGGTCACAAAGTCGGCGCTGCGCGGGCTCTGCCCTTTCTTACGCGCGTCCCTCAGCTTCTTGTGACTTGGTGGAAGGTTTTTCTCTTCGCTCGTGTCGTTCATTTCAAGAACTTCTCGAGCCACTCCAGCACGCCGTTGAACCGAATGATCTCTGCTTGCATATATTCGATCAGGAAGACGGCGTAGCTGACCATAATGATGCCAAAGGCGGCATTCTTGATGGTCGGAGAGAGATCGCTCAGCTTGATTTGCGGCGCAAAGCGCCCGAGCAGCATGACGGATACGTCGATCAGAAGCAGCAGAGCCAGCACGGGCCCGGCGACCACGAGGGTCGTATGCATGACATGGTCGAGAAGCCCGATAAACTCCATTGCCCCTTGGTGGGTCAGGGGCGGTAGCAGCCGATACACGGGCCAGATCAGATAACTTCCATAGAGGCATCTGACCATGGTCTGCAGACCTCCTGATACAACGAAGATCGTAACCGCGGCAGTCCCGAGAAAGAGCCCCATCGGGGCGGTTTGACTGCGTGTGGCAGGATCGTCCACCTGGCTGGAGATGCCGCGCTGGGTATCAATGATGTCACCAACGGCCTGGATGCTCCAAAGTGGTATACTAAGCAGAAAACCGAACAGCAGGCCGATAAATATCTCCTTCAAACCGAGGAGCGAGACCGCAACCATACGGGTGCCCGGATCTAGTGTCTGCAAGCCGTTCCTGATCTGCATCAAGCAAGGCAATCCAATCACAACCGTCGCGCTTGCGCGGATAATCCCGCCAATGTGCGGTCGCGTGAATACCGGAAGAACCAGCATAATGCCGAGGGCCCGGGCCGCGCCAAGTCCGGCCGCAACGACGAACTCGACAGCAGTCTGAATCAGAGTTTGCGTTTCGGTGGGTGACAAGGCATCCATTTGAGCTCAGCTCGTCGTTCCTTCAGCCAATGCAACCGTCGCACTCACGTCGCCGGATGTGAGACGTCAAGAACTCTGCAGATCCCGTGTCCCAGCGGTTGCAGAGCGACAGGCCTCCCACAAGGCAGATGACTTCGGCTTCAACCATCCATATGGCTACAGCCATCCGGCGCAGAGGTATGACCATTCGATGAAAGCACGGGCGAAATCGCGCCGCTGCGCGGCCTACAAGCCACGCTTCTTCCGCTCTCACCGGCCGCAGCGCGGTTTGGAGATCTGAGGGCCTCAAAGCTTCCATCAATTTCGCAGTCAATGGAGATCGGTCTCGAGCGGCACCTTCATTCGCAGGCTCATTCACCAGAACGCCAGAATCGTGGGGCCGCTTGCAATCAAGGCGGTTCGCCCGTTCACTGCGTCGACAACTCGCCAGGCAATGCATCGAGGACCAGGTCTCAGCAGGTAATTCCGTCACGTCGAAGCAAAACCTAAATCGAATGGATAGAACTTCCAAATGGGGTCATTCTCCCTCCGAATACGGCAGGCTCACGGAGCCGAACAGGACAGTTCGGATATTTATCCGTCGCATGCTAGTGAGGCGAGCTTTCGATAAGCTGACGAACTCGCCCTTTTGTGGTTCACAATCAAGGCCGACAAACGCGCGCTATAGCTAAAACTTAGACAGCCGTGCGTTCCGCGCACTAATACCTCGCTGTGAGCGCGGGGAACTCAGTGAATATATGCTGGGCTTGCTCGATCAGCGGCGCGCTCAGCACCGGAGCAAACAGAACGAGCACGGCGACGACGACGAGGAGCTTCACGGTAAGCGGCAAGGTTTGATCCTGGAGCTGGGTTGCTGCCTGCACGATGCCGATACCCAATCCGGCCACGAGGGCTGCCAGGAGCGGCGGTAGAACCCAGATCATGAACAGGACCAGTGATCGGCTCACGTGGGTGAGGATGCTGGCCTCGTCCATCTCAACTCCCCGGAGATGCGTAGCTTAAGACCAGTCCGTGCATGAGCCGTGACCAGCCGTCGATTGTGACGAACAGAAAAAGCTTGAAAGGAACGGATATCATTGTTGGTGACACCATTGACATGCCCATGGCCATCAGAATTGTCGTCACAATCAGGTCAATTGTGACGAACGGAAGGTAGAGAAGGAAACCGATTTCAAACGCACGCTTAAGCTCGGAGATCAAAAAGGACGGCACCAGGATCGCAAAATCATCGGCTGTTGCGTTGCCGCGCATCTCCTCCGACCAGATATGTTCTGTCGACGACAGGAAGAACGTGCGCTGCTCCTCAGTGGTGAACTTCTTGAGGTGGGCGCGTAGCGGCTCGCTGCCCTCCTTGGCGGCGGTCAACCAGTCGTCGGTGGTTTGGTAACGAAGTTGCATATCGGTCACGCGGTTGTATGTTTGCTCGAATACCGGGGCGTCTATGAACACGGTAAGGATCAATGCAGCGCCATACAGAACGATGTTCGGTGGTATCGACTGAGTGCCGAGCGCGTTGCGGATCAGGAAGAGAACGACGGAAACCTTGATGAACGCCGTCGTTGTGACGACTGCGAACGTCAACAGGCCAAGGCCGACGGTCGCCGCAACAAGCGCAAGGATGCTCGGTTGAATGTCAACCATTGACCGCCAACCTGCTACGTAACCGGATGCCCAACGCTTCACCGACATGTACGATGTCGCCGCGGCCGATCAATTGACCGTTGGCGACAATGTCGACCGGACCGTCCAGCTGCCGGCCAAGCTCGAACACGTGCCCCTCGTTGATGCTTCTCAACGTACCCAGCGGGATGGGCCAGCGGCCGCATTCGAACACAAGCGTGATCTCAACACTGTCGATGTCGGCTTCCGAGGGCGGGATTGCTTGCTCCGCTTGGGATCGTATCGTCATATTTGCATACCTTAGAGGATGGGACTGCAGGCGGAATGGTCCCCGAAGGATAAGTCTGTCGCCCGCGACCTGCGCCGGCGCCCACAACTTGTCCGCAGCGAGGATGAGCTGGCCATGGGCAAATGGAATGACGTCGGGCAGCAGTGCGTCGCCGGGCTGTGCTTGACGAAGAAGCCTGACGGGCGCCCGCAGCGAGCCGATCTCTCTCGCAATCACGACCGGCAATTCCGAAGAAATCATGCCTAAGTTTCGCGGTAGTTGGCCGATCAACTCGCCTAACACACGAAACGCAGACGGAACCAGACCGTCAAGTGGCGCGAACAAGAACAGGCGGGCCTCGGCCGCCAGCGGTCCGAAAGTAATGTCGAGCTCCAAATAGGGGTCTTTGGCCGTCGCGTCTTCGATGCGGATCAGCTGCAAATTCCGCTCGAGCATGATCTCTAAACGAGCGAGCCAAGGTTCCAGAGCAAGTTCGAGAAGCAGCGAGCGGGTTGGGTCGGAAGGTAAAGTAAGGCCATACTGGACCATTGAAATCAGCGCCTCGACGAGAGGGCGGGGCAAGGACAAGACAGCGGTCTCGCCTCCGGCGCAAAATACGCAGTCGAGCATCGACATGGCATATGGCTCGGCGTGCCAAACAAGCCGGCTTATACGGATCGATAGCGGCTTATCGCCAAGGCGGGTCTGCAGAACCGTGCGTGGTGCTGCGACCTCGTTGAGCCACGAGACCACGCCATGCGACAACTTTACCGCTGGCTGAAATAGTGCGGGTTCACCCACGGCATTTACCGAAAGGTTCCACGGGCGCAGCTCGCGACGTCATAAACGAGCCATCAGTTCGAGCCGCCGACCGCTTGGCTGCGCGAACCACCCTGATATCGGAGCAAAACCTCGTCGTCGGCATCGATTTCGGCTGCACACTCCGAACGGACAGCGGTCGTGCGCTGGACATCGCCCTCAATCTCCTCCCATTTCTGGCTCGCCGCCGAGCGCTTGGCCCATATGGTCCGCACCTCATTCACTGACCGCTGAGCCTGCTCATGCGCGACGCGCGCCTGCTCACGCGCCTGGCGTGCCGATTCGATCTGTGCTGCCAGCCCCCCAAGGATGAGTTGAAAGCGACGATCGAGCTCGGTCACGGACATCGTCTTGAGCGAAGCCAGCTCCTGATAAAGTTCAGCTTCGACCTTGGCGCGACGATTCTCCGCGCCTTCAAGATTCTCAGACGCTCGCTGCAGCGCTTCGACCGCAATTCGGCGCCTGGCTTCCATGTTCGACAATTCACGAAGCGCGCTTCGCTCTCTCATGTCTTTCACCAGCCGCAATTTCGACGCTTGCACGAGATTCAGGCCGTCAGACGCGACATCCATGAAAGGGTCTCCTCAAAGCTAGACGGCTCGTCCTGTCCCTGGCGCAAGAATGCGCGCAGTTCCTCGATTGAATCGATTGCCCGATCAGTCAGTGGATCGCTGCCCGGCTTGTATTCACCGACCTTAATCAGGAACTCAGCCTCATCGTAGCGCGAGAGCAGATCGCGGAAGACGGATGCCGCTTTGCGATGTGGACCAGAGGCGACCGCATCCATGACACGACTTCGGCTCGACAGCACGTCGATGGCGGGAAAATGCTCCCGCGAGGCCAGCGCGCGCGAAAGAATGATATGACCATCGAGAATGCCGCGCGACTCCTCGGCGATCGGATCGCCCGTGCCGTCACCTTCGACAAGCACGGTATAGAATGCCGTGATCGAGCCCCGCTCGCCCATACCGGCACGCTCCAACAGACCAGGCAGCAGCGCAAAGACGGAAGGAGGAAAGCCGCGCCGGGTAGGAGGTTCTCCTGCGGCAAGGCCGATTTCGCGCATCGCACGGCTAAAGCGCGTCAGCGAATCCATCATCAGAACGACCTGCAACCCTTGATCACGAAAATACTCGGCGAGTGCGGTCGCCACATGAGCGCATTGCGCCCGCTCCATTGCCGATCGATCGGATGTCTCAACGACAACGATCGTGCGAGCGAGGGCATCTCCAATATGACGTTCGATGAATTCACGCACCTCGCGTCCACGCTCTCCTATGAGCGCAACCACGGTGACGTCTGCGGCCGCGCCTTTTACAATTTGCGACATCAGCGTCGACTTACCGCAACCGGCATCTCCATAGATTCCGATCCGCTGACCTTCGCCACACGTCAGAAGTCCATCCAGCACGCGAACGCCGAGCGGAAACGGCTGCTCGATGCCACGCCGCCTCATCGGGTTGGGCGCCTTGCCGCGGAGCGGACACGTGTGGACCGTCTTTATCGGCCCCTTGCCATCGAGTGGACGGCCGAAGCTATCGATCACGCGGCCGAGCAGGTCGGGCCCGACTGACACCTCCTGCATGCGCCCGGTCGGGAGCACTTCCGCCCGGTGGGACAAGCCTACCAGATCGCCAATGGGCGTCAGCAACACCCCGTCCGGCAGCAAACCGATGACTTCCGCTTCAAGTGACCATCCGGAAGCGTGATCCTGCAACAGGCAAAGTTCTCCAACACGGGCCCCCGGCAATACGGCATGGAGCAAGGTGCCGATCGCACGCGTGATCCGTCCCCGCACGGCACGCGTATCGACATCCTTTGCTGCTAATCTTAGAGATGCTATCGCCGCATGCACATCTCCTTCGCCGGCCGATTGATCATGGCCTGATCGTTGCGTCGTCACAGATCGCTTTCCTGAGAAGATGGATTAAGGCTGAGACGCAATGTGCGGAGCTGCGCGGCAAGTCCTAAATCGACACTGCCGAACTCACTCCACAGAACGCATTGCTCAGGCCCCACGGCCGGGTCCGGATCAATTCTGACTTTCGGCCGACTATCCGTTCCATCGAACGCCACGAATTCATGCCTTAGTGCATCAGCATTCACAGGAGACACGTGAAGGCATACTTCTGCGCTGCCATATCTTTGCTCGATGCCGTGACGAACGGTCCTTACCAACATCTCACCCGGATCAAAGGAGCCCAACAAATCGGTCAATATCTCAATCACGAGCTGTGGCAACTCCTGTTGCAGAACGGCTTTTCGCCGGGCCACATCGGAAGCAGCTCGGGCGATCAGCTGTGCCATTTCGTCCGAGCCTGACCTAAGACCTTCGCAATGGCCGCGCTCCCGCTCCTGCTGATAGGCTTTCCTTGCCCAACTGCGAACCTGCCGCAGATATCGCTCGGCTAGCGCGCGCGTCTGCACCGCATCGTACCAGATACCAAGTTCCGCGGCTGGTATGAGCGGACCAAGCGGCCGTATCCGCGGGCTATCTGGCAAGACTGTTTCGTTGGCCGTCATGCCGCTGGCTCCTCCGTGGCCAAGTGGGCCACCACCAAAGACAGTAACTGACCCGCTGAATTGCGGTGTTCGGCTGCTGGGGATTCGGCGGTGGTCCCCACAGGTAAGCGGAAAAGAACGCGCACACGGTCAAGCTCTGATGCGTCCTTGAGCCAAGCACCAAGGCAGGCACATCCGTCATGTTCAATCTGGCTCGCGAGCTTTTGCGGATCGTCAATCGATGTGGTTGCGACGGCGCTGGATAAGTGTCGGATTGCGAAAGCATGAGCTTCCGCACCAATATTCTCGATCAGAATCGCTACATCGTGCTTTGACACAAGCTTGAGCACCGAACGGGCATGCCAGATACTGCCGGCGAGCAGGGCCGCCCGACGCGGATCATGCCCGAGCAGAACGTCCCTACCCCAGTCGGTTGCGTTCGAGACCAGCTCACTGCCCAATAGCAATTCGACCAGTCTTTGCTGCAGTCTCGGAGTCTTCTGCAGCTGCAGCACTGTGGCGGCCGACACGAGCCCATCAAGATGGCCGGCAAACCGGCCGGGATGAATCAAAGCGGCAAGCTCGCGGAGGCGATCGGAATGCGGCCTGAGTGAATGATTTGGGTCAGTGGATGCCATCGATACGGACCTGCTTGCCGCCTATTTCGGATCGGAGGACAGTTTTTTGCCGGCGGACTGGACCGCTGGCTTGCTGGCACCTCTGCGGAGATTTGTCACTTTGCGCCAGGATTGACGAAGCTGTCGCCCACGTGTGCTCAGCAGCACGTAAGATAGAATGCCGAACGCGGCGAGCGCACCTCCTGCACCGATCGCAATGTGAGTTGCGATGAACTTGGTTGGTTCGGCGGAAGCTGCCGCTGGCACAACGGAGACCTCATGCTGAGCTCGCTCAACCGGCACGAACACGACCGCCACCTTGTCGTACGATAGACCTTCGATGCTGTTGGCGACGAGCATCTTGATCTGCGGCAGCAAGGCTGAGAGCTTCGCGTTGGAGGCGTGTCGAATGAAAACCGACGCCGAGGACGGGGTTGCATCCTGTCGCAAAAGATCATTCTTCGGCAGAACGACATGAACACGGGCGGAGAGAACCCCATCGATATCGTTGATCGTGCGCGACAATTCTTCACTGAGAGCATAGACGTAGCGGGCTCGCTCCTCAACCGGAGAAGCAACGAGGCCCGCCCCCTTGAACACCTCACCAAGGCTTTTGAAGGATTGGCGCGGCAAGCCATGGTCATTCAGCAGCTCGATTGAGTAGGCGAGCTGCCTTTCTTCCACCTGAATTGTGCTGGTCCCATCCTTACCGACGACACGGATGGCATCGACGCCCTTGCTAAGGAGCAGCCCAAGCATCTCGTTGGCTTCACGCTCCTGAACTTTGGTATAGAGATCAGCTTTGCAACCCGCGAGGGTCAGCAAAAGCGGCAACAGGACGAGAGCATCAAGCCGCTTTCTTGCGGGCCGGCCATTACCGATCTTGTCTTTCGTCAAGACAGCCAACTGCCCACTCAGCCCGCCGATAAAAGCTTATTCAAAGATGAACTGACAGCACCCGTCCCCTTGGAGATGAGCGAAACCTGGATGACGCCGTTGTAAACATCCCGCAGATTCGCCAGCGCCGAGTCGAAATGATCCGCACCCTCCGGTTTGCCCACTGGATGCACCTCCACTTGCTGCACACGCAAGACCGGTTGCGCGGCCGGCCCAAGCTGCAGGCTCTTGGCAGGATCAGGCTCGCCCACGAGCGTCGGCGAAACTGCACCCGACGGAAGTGGTTTGCCTTGGTGGATAGCAGAAATGCTCTGAAGGACGCGATCGCCTAGCGGACTCGCCGGCGCTACTGCGCGCTGCACTTCCGGCAGCGATGGAGCTGGCGCGTGCTCGCTCACAGAAGAGGCGACACCTTGGTTCGAGGCCGCCTGCGCAAGACTTTCGCCAAACTGAGCGTGTGCCGGCGAACAGCCGTTGGAGGCACACTCGACGGCGTTGGCAGAGATCGACGTAACGCCAAACAAGATGGAGGAAATCATTTCTGTCACGTGGTGAGATGAGCCGTTCGTTCACACGAATGGGCCACACCTTAGAGAAGCAAGCTGACCAAAAACTGACGAGCATCTGTCATCTAATGATCACGGTTAGCTTCCAATTTGGGACGAAGCATCGGCTTCCACATTTTGGGACGAATCCCGGTGCTTGTTCTCAAGTGTAAAAATAGCAGGAATGCTCATCCCATCCACAAGGCTGCACATCTTGTCGAAAGTTCTCTATGCTGGTGTTTTCATTTACTTTGGCGTCGTCGAGGCGCTCGGCGCTCCCCTAGCGCTGCCATCGACACCTTATAGTTACACAGTTCTGGATCAGGACCTCGCGGCCGCACTGCAGGAATTCGGCAACAACCTAAATATCAGGGTCAATGTCAGCACCGGGGTGAAGGGGCGGATTCGCGGGCGAATGCCGGATCTCCCGCCGCGAGAGTTCCTCGAACGGTTGATTAATCTCTACAATCTTCAATGGTACTACGATGGGCTGGTGCTCTACGTATCCGATGCGCATGAGGCGCAAAGCCGCCTTTTGGTCTTGAGTCCAATCAGCTTTGATGCGTTCAAGGCTGCACTCGATGCGCTCAACATCTCCGACGAGCGTTACATCGTGAGACCCGTACCGGGAGATGGCCTCGTCTTCGCCTCTGGTCCACCCCGCTTTGTCGCGCTTCTGGAGCAAACAGTAAAAGGACTTGCGGCGGAGGCACAGGCGCGGCGAAACCCGAGCGGTGCCGAAAAGCCGCCGCACGAGTCGGTTTTGATGCTGTTTCGGGGATCCTCCAGCGTGGTCATTCGCGAAGGACGGCCGAATGACGCTCCTTCGCCGGAGGCACCACATCAAGACGGCGTGGTCCACACACCCGATGCAGGTAAGAAATGACTTGATGGCAACAGAAGCCTGGAAGAGATGCAATGAGTCTGCTTATGCCCTCTGTCAGCTTTTCGAAAGCTACTGCTGCCATTGTCAGAGCGCGGATGTGTAGATGGCCGATGCCGCAGGGTGGCGCAATAAACGTCCAACCGGAGCCACGGATGCGAAGCAGAATTCTAGCCAGCAGCATCGGTGAGCGTGCTTTGCCACTTTAGCGCCTCATGCGAGCTTTTGAACAACTCCACGAGTTCCGTCATGCAAATGAGCTTCGTCGCATAAGAATGAAAGCCACTCCGCTGTCCAAAAGGAGGAACAGGATGGACTTCAACGCGCTAAGCTGGGCGGACAACAGCCCAGCGTCCCACTCGTCCTCATCGCGCGCCGGTCCAAGGGAGTTTGAGCGTGAACTAATGGCCATTGCATGAAATACCCGAATACAGCCAGGACCTAATTTGGCAGGACTGGGAGGCAGATCATCGCGTGTCGAGCCATCATTGAGCGGTGGCCAGCGGTCCAATTCCGAACAACCGATCGCTCAACACCGCGCGGACGCCTCCGATCTCGGAGTTTGGCAAGATCTTGAGCCTTGGCTCATGCGGGCCGGGTCACCTCACGCGACCGTCTCAAGCTGGACCCACGTTGCACGCAAGGGTTGCTCCACCGAAAATTGGAGATTTCGCCATGGCGAACGGTCGTCGCGCCAAGGACGACTGGGTCTTCACTGGCCAAACAGCTACGCCCGCTCAGATCGAAATGCTAAGAAGCCGCGATCTCAAACCTCAGGGGTGTCCGGACAACAACGTCCACCATCCTGGGTGTGCCTCACACGGCGGAATGGCGAGAAGAGGGTTTTATTCGTCTCAAACCGTCGCTGGACCCTTCCCTTTGGCCTGTAGGTTCGAGCGAACACTCGCCAAGGGCTAAGCATGATGACATGAAGAATGCCGAGTGCAGCTGAGCTTCGATCCGCTCGGGGCAATAGGTGTCTGCACAATACCGTCAGACTCTTTCGAGCATCTACCCAAGCGCCAACACTCTCGTTGGGCGCAGGCGCGAGGTCGCTACGCGTGGGTGATTTCACCATAAGATGCTGCGGAGACCTGCGACGTTGTTTCACGAATCAGCGCACGTGACCATCCCCAGAGCGGCAGACTCGGCGTCGCTTAACGAACTAGTTGGCCCGGAGGCGAGCGATCGAGCATAACAAGCAAGCCGATTCCGATGTCGAGATCCATCACCGCCTCTCACACCATCATTGCGCGTCTCGTTGTGAAACCTCTGAGCGCCGTCAGCTTTTGGAAAGCTAATCGAACCTACCATGTGGCGTGAATATCTAGACGGCGATGTGCCTATAGATTGTAGCGGAAATGATCGCTGGGGGCGCACTGAGCAATCGGAAGCAAGTGGTAGGAGCCATCGAAGCCTATCGACATTTCTTGCTCGTTGTTCGTCGCAATTCTCGGGCTGCGCCACATGACCGGCTTGTGGTGCGATCTCAAATCAGAGGATGTATAATGTCAGTCAACAACCTATCGCTAACCGCCAGCTCGAGTTTGTCCGGGCTGGCCCCCGGGCCCTCATCGGCGCGGGATCTTTCAAACTTCGAGGCGATGCTGGCTAGTTTCTCGTTGAAAGACAATGTCGATGACCATTCCACTCCGCAGGATCCGCCGGCTGCAGACTCAGCCAAGCAGCTGACGGAGGAACTCACGCAGGAGGTGCGGAACATCCTCCCGCCGGAGATCAAGGCCGCACTGGACGCATGTCAGCAGGCCCCAGAGCCATCCTCCGCGGAGTCCTCCGCCGTAGCGAGCGCCCCGAAGATTGCAGAGGCACCTGTACAAAGCTCCAGGATCACGTGGAACAGCGGCACGCTGACTGATGCCGAGCTGCAGATTGTGTCGGTGCTGAACCGACACAAAGACAAATGCCCGCTGGATTGGAAATCTCTTGGAGATTTGGCCAACGATCCCTCCACACCGCCGGATCTAAAGGCGGCGATCGAGGCTCTGCAACTGGACCCAGAGCTCTTCTATGCGATAGGCTCGCAAGGTGACGGCCGCTGCGGCGGGAAGATCAAAGCAGGTGATCTCTCCGGCTTCTCCGATCACCACCCTCAGGTTGCTGCTTTCCAGGAGCAGCGGGCAAAGAGCTATACGCAAAACTACATCCCTTCCGACGGCACCCGGAATGGCGAGCCATCGGTTATGACCCAGACCGATGCATTGCGCGAGCTCTATCGGTATTCCGACAACCTGCCTAAGAACCTGAGCCTTGCGGATTTCAAGCGGATCGTCGACGGCGAAGCTAAAACCGGCAAATCCCCGCCACAGGTCCTTGCGGCCGCTCAATACTTCCTCGACCACCCGGATGAATGGAAGCACTTGTACGGTGGCTCGATAGACAAGGTCCACAAAGAGGACTTCCTGCAGGTTGCTTCATCATCGATGAATCTCTCGCAAGCCGAGCTCGATACGCTCAATACGATCAGCAAGAACCAAAACGCTTTCTTCGGAAAGGGTGATCTGACCCGAGAAAAACTGGCGAGCATGATCGATGATAAGAGCCTCCCGCCCAACGTGCGAAAGGCGGCCTCCCAGCTGCTCTCCGATCCTGTGTTGTTCGGATTGATGAACAACGCGATTACGGGCTACAAAACCCACCATAAGTTCTTCGACTTCGGCGGCGGCCATACGGTCGATTCCGGCAATATCAGCAACACCGACTTCAATCAGTTCTTCAACAACATGTCGGGGGCGAACCGCACCGTTCACCAAGTGAAGACGCATGCCGCCCGAACGCCTGCCGAGCAGGACGCGGTCGCGGACATGACGATGGGCGTGGCAGACCAGCCCGACATCAAGTCTCCCAAAAAGAACGGTGGCGCCTTCATGCACGCACTTAATGACGTGCTCAAAGTTGGCTCTAAAATGTTCGACTGGGCCGCGACAGCAGTCGGCGTACTTGGCTTCATTCCAGGCTTGGGTGAATTGGCCGATCTGGCGTCAATGGTGCTCGAAGCCGAGGCGCAAGCTGCAAATCTTCTTCACACTGCCATCAGTGGCGGCAACATGAAGCAAGCGCTGGAAGAAGCCGGGCTGAGCCTTGCGGCACAGGCGGTGGGCTGCATCGCCGGACCTGAGGTCAAATTAGCAATGCGAGAAGGCTTGGTGAAGCAGGCAATTCAAGAAGCCGCGACGGCCGGCATCAACCTGCCGGTTTCGGTGGCCCAGTCCTATGCGGAGGATTATCTGAATAACCTAAAGGCTCGCATCGAATCTGAGCGCTTGCAAGCTGCAGGCGCTAACGCCTAGGCGGAGAGCGACGCTATCTTCTCAGGATCACGCTGGAAACGCTAATCGAGCTTGCGCGGCCTCCGCGCGGTTGGGCCTCTCTGCCGAGCAGTAGGTCGCGCAAGCTCTACCAGCATACTTGAGACCGCCCCCGAATCCGAGGAACTTATTTCGGCTCTTCACTGCGTACAAACTATGTTGGCCGCACTCGATCGTTCGAACCCGACCTCAAACCCAGTCTGCCACTGGGAAGTTCACGTCGACTGCATACGTCCGCCTGTCAAGACCGCGATGCATTAACACTACGCGACAGACCGGCCGCAGCCGCGGAGCCTGCCGGTTGCGCAAGGATCGAGAGCACATTGGTCTAGAGCGATAGAAGTCCGAAGGGCTCTTTCTCGAGTGGCGGGCTTCTGCTCGGTCTCCCTGAAACTAGGTCGCGATTGACGGATCTGCTATGGGCCCGCCAGGACCGAGGGACCGCTCTTAGCCGCTGAATCGGCCGTCACTCTGGCTTTCCGCCTCGCTCCGACCAGGTCAAGCTCCATGCCCGCTTCGCCTGACTGCAAGCAAATCGTCGAAAGAGCTCGGAGGCATCGCAAGGGACGTGAGCCCGAGATTGCAGCACGTCGGCCTCAAAACGTTTTTGTTAGTGGTGGCTTTGATATTCCGCTATTGAAGCTTTCGAAACGATGAGCACTGTGCTCACCCGATCAAGCTCCACAAACGATTGTTTGTCTTAACACTGATCTCCAGCTTTCGCGGGCAACTTGTTCAAATACGGTCGGCTGGTGAAGACGTATAATGATGATCGACATCGGCTCGTTGCATTTTCTACGACTCGTCAGCTTGTCGAAAGCTAATACTTGCATAGTGGAGGACGGAAACTGCCTCCATTGGAACGATCGAATTGACATAGGAGAACCCGATGCGCGTTACGAGCTCTAGCGGCGCTGGGCACGTTGATGCTGACCTCCATGCGGCTGGCGGCAAAAGCGGCGGCAAAAAAGGATCTCACAAGCCTGGCGAGGGCGACGATCATGCCCGATCGCCTGATGCAAACATTCCCGTAAACGGCGGCGCGTCCACTCCGGGCGGCAACTCGCACGAAGCCGCTATGCAGCAAGCGTTCAGCGCCGCTTTGGGAGCCGCTGCTCTCCAAGTTGCGAATAGTGCAATGAGCCATTTCGACGATGTCATGGCCGAGACAGAGGAGGATTCCTGACGTCGCATGTTGCGACGTTAGGAAATAGGAGCCGCACGTCGCGGCGAAATTCGAGCACACAGGAGAATAGTATGACTAAGAATGTTGGTGCGTCTCATACCTCGACTGCAGGTGGAGCAGCCGGCACCGCTACTGCTGCAGCCGCTTCCACGGCTGCTGAAGCTGCTGGAGAGGCGGCATTCCAACGGCAAATCGCCGCCCTGACTTTGACCAGCACAAAGGCTGCTGAGAGGGATGTGGAGCTTCGCGTCGTCTCGACCGAGCTCTCGACCGTCAAGAAAGCGGCCGATGAGCGGGTGCAGTAAGGGATGAGATGGGGCGACGTCGCCGCCCCACTTTCCCCGGCTGCTTAGTCTGTGAAGTCGCACGGGCCGTACGGTTTTGCCGTACGGTTCCGTTCGCTGTTCTGGAAACCGACCGTGAATGAACCAAATTGCCCGCATTTTGAAGTGTTGTCGGGGTGTTACTCCGGGCTGACAAGTAAAGTGGGGGTCGGATCGTGTCTGATTGGCAGCAGCCTCGATGCTGACTTGATCTTCGTCGAACAAGGCCTCGAACCGCACCATCTTCGTGTCACCCCCCATTCCAATTCAATTGAGATCGAGGCCCTTGCCAGGGACGTTAGGATCGAGGGGCGCGAGACTGTTTTACCGAACGAATCCATTGTTGTCCCTCTTCCTGTCGTTTTGCATGCAGGGGCGATGTCCATTCGCTGGACGATCGAGGACTACAAACAAGCTGGCTCCATCGACCGCCGGCATATATCGCTCGCCTTTCTTGCTTTGGTCCTGATCAGCTCTGCCGCGGTTGGCGCAGTCTCACCCAGATTTGTCCAGACCGTCACCACCGTGGCGTCAAGTCCGTCGTCCCCTGCTCCGGACATTGCGCCCAAGCTGGCGCTCAGCGCTCCTGATGCTCTGGCCACCGATGCAGCTGCCGAACGGTTGCAAGAGGAAGTTGATAGAGCGGGCCTTGTCGGCATCAAGGTCGGCTCTGGGGCGGGCGTTGTCACCGCCGATGGCACCGTTACGCCCGCCTCGCTCGCCACATGGCGAGACGTCCAGCAGCGGTTTGATCACAATAGCAATGGCGCTTATACGCTCGTCAATGCGGTGGCTATCAAGGATGAGAAGACGCCTCCCGCAATTGGGGTCCAAGCTGTTTGGCGCGGGAGCGACCCCTATATTGTCATTGCTGGTCAAAAGTATTTCGTCGGCGCGCTCTTAAGCAATGGATGGACCGTCTACGGGATTGAGGAAGGGCGTGTTCTGCTGAGCCGGGATGGCCGGCTTGCCACTCTACCCTATTAGCGTTTCAGGCCGCAGGTAAGGAAGCAAAGTGCCATGACTAGGCTGCCCCCCCATCCCGTCGAGCCCGGCACCTCTTTTCAGGAGCCAAACGTTGATCATCATGCATCTGCCATCACGCCGGTCAATTCTCGAGCCAAGTCCATCGGGATTGACCGGACGCGTGGCAATGATCCCAAGAGCCACACCTCACTTTCTCGTCATAGTGACGTGCCGGATCTGTTGGTGGACGCCACGATCGAGAGCGCGCTCGAGCTCAGTTCGATCGATGCAGTTTCGCGCATCAATCTAGACGAGGCGCGCGCCCCGCCAGGTCAGATCGAGCCAAGCTCGGAACTCGCTTGGCTTAATGAGCCTAATCTCGCGCACAGTCTGCTCTCCTTCGTAACGCCGCGCTTACGTCATTCGCATGTTCTGCGTCCAGAGCAACACGGCCTTCTTCTGGAGCGTTTGGCTGATACGCTATCAGCCGCGCCAGAGGATTTGGTGCCACGTGAAGGGGCCGCCCTTCTGCAACTGGAGCTGCAACGTTTAATCCTGCTCCGGCAGAGTCACAACGGCTTGATCAAAGGCTAGCAATGGTCGTGCCAGACAAAGTGCAACACTTCACATCTACACAGCCGCCGATCGTTTCTGAAGCCGGCGCTATCGAGCTGATCTCCGGGCCGGAGCGAGATTTGCTCTGCGTGCTTTCTTATGTCTACCTTGCGTGCGGACAGAGCGCCAAGAGCCTGGCTCTGTTGCGGTTGGTCCCTCACGAACAGTCTCAAGACATCGGCCTGCTCCGCATCCTGGCCTACGCTCTCATCTCGGAGCGTCGCGGTGACGAAGCACTGTCGGTATTGGACAGGCTTGACAAACTGGATGACGAGCCGTCTTCGTGTCCGCCCTTGATGCTGATGCGCAGCCACGCCCTGCGCCACGCTGGCCGCATGATCGAAGCGCAAGCCGTCTTCAAACGCTATGTTTTGTTGCGGGGCAGCACAGCTGCAATCAAACAACAATAAGGCTTCTCATGGCCAACCTTCTACGAAATCTCATCACGCGCGCGCCGGCTCACCCGGATTTGATGGTCGCGTTGATGCTTCTTCTGGCGATCGCAATGATGATCATGCCGATCCCGATCGTCATGATCGATATGTTGATCGGCTTCAATCTGGGGTTTGCCATATTGCTGTTGATGGTAGCCCTGTATCTCAACACGCCGCTCGACTTTTCGTCCCTGCCGGGCGTCATCCTGATCTCCACCGTCTTTCGTCTCGCTCTTACCGTTGCAACGACGCGACTGATCCTCGCCGAGGGCGATGCCGGCAGCATCATTCATACGTTCGGCGATTTCGTCATATCCGGCAACATCGCCGTCGGCATTGTCATATTCCTGATCGTGACCATGGTGCAGTTCATGGTTCTCGCCAAGGGCGCCGAGCGGGTGGCGGAGGTATCTGCGCGCTTCACGCTCGATGCGCTGCCGGGCAAACAGATGGCGATCGACGCGGAGCTGCGCAACGGCCATATCGATCAGCACGAAGCCCGCAGCCGGCGCGGCGCGTTGGAGCGAGAAAGCCAACTGCACGGCGCGATGGACGGCGCTATGAAATTCGTGAAGGGCGATGCCATAGCCGGATTAATAGTCATCTGCATCAACATGCTGGGTGGCATCACGATCGGATCGCTCTCCAAGGGCATGTCCCTCGAGGAGGCGGTGCATCATTATACCATCCTGACGATCGGTGATGCGCTCATTTCGCAGATTCCGGCCCTGCTGCTGTCAATTACAGCCGCAACCATTGTCACTCGTGTCAACGGTCCTTCCAGACTCAATCTCGGCGCCGATATCGTCAACCAACTTACGGCCAGCACACAAGCGCTACGCTTGGCCTCCTGTGTCTTGCTTGTGATGGGGTTCGTTCCTGGCTTCCCTTTGCCGCCCTTTGTCATACTGGCCGCGCTGTTCTCCGCTGCCAGCTTTCTCAAGGTTGGCGTGCAAGAGGGCAAGACCGCTCTCAAGGCCGGCGCCGGTCCCACCGGTTCGGCTCCCGCTTCCGCACAAGGTCAGAAGCAAACCGTGCCCGCGGAGGCACTTCCGATTACGCTGTTGCTAGCGCCGAGCCTGATGCAGGCAATCGACGTAGGGGAACTCGAGCAGTGCGTCGCACGGGTTTCGGCACTGGTTTCAGCTGATCTTGGCATCACAATTCCACGCATTCCCGCCCAAAGCGCACAGCACCTGGCCCAATCGCAATTCCGGGTGGATGTCGAAGGAGTGCCGGTGGAAGAGGGCGCCATTGACCCGACACAACTCTTACTTAATGACGACGTGGCGAACATTGAACTGAGCGGGATTCCCTTTTGGCAGGACCCAGACACGAATCGGATCTGGATCGAAAAAGGCCATGCGCCCGCTCTCAAAGCTGCCGGAATAGGGCACCACCGTCCGAGCGAAATCATCGCCTTGCGCGTCCAGTCGACGTTGACACGCTATGCACAGCGCCTGGTGGGCATTCAGGAAACCCGTCAGCTGCTTAGCCGGATGGAGCAGGAATATGCTGATCTGGTGAAGGAGGTGCTGCGCACGACACCGATCCCTCGCATCGCGGATGTGCTACGTCGCTTGCTGGACGAGGGCATCCCGATCCGGAACACCCGTTTGGTTCTGGAGGCGCTTGCAGAATGGAGCGAACGGGAGCAAAGTGCCGTACTGCTCACCGAATATGTGCGCTCCGTTCTGAAGCGGCAGATCTGTCACCGCTATGCCAACGCCCATCGTGTCGTGGCGGCCTTTATCGTCGAGCGTGAGACCGAGGATATCGTGCGAGGTGCTGTGCGCGAGACCGCTGTCGGTCCCTACCTCGTTTTGGAGGATCGGCAAAGCGAGATGCTACTTGCACAATTTCGCCAGATCCATTCGAGCATCGCGCGCAGTCAGAACCAGCCAGTTATCCTGGGCTCGATGGATATCCGGCGCTTCGTCCGAGGCTTTCTCACCCGCAATGGAATAGACCTACCTGTTCTCTCGTATCAGGATCTCGCCTCGGATTTCACCGTCCAGCCGATTGGCTCCGTCAAACTTGCGCCTGGCAAGGACAAGACTCCTACAGGCGGGCATCGCGACCTCCTCCCTGCGGCCGGCTGACGAGCAGGTGTGGGGTCGTGAGATCGCTTATGAATTCATGTAAGATTAATGTTCTGCGGCGCTGGCGTAACTTTCGTCGCCATTCGTGCTCGGCCTTTCTCCCCATGCTTGCCATTGTGCTGCTCGCGGGTTGCGCTAACTCGCACACGTCGGGTCTTTCACAGCAGCCGACGTCTCCGGCAGAGCTGGTTAGGGCCAAGGAGGTCGATCCAGCTATGCGCGAGCGCATTTCTCACGCCCTCGGTCGCGATGCTGACGAGAAGGCTTTGCGCGATGCGCTGAAGCAACGACCGGACAATGTCGATGCGGCGATTCCTCTTGCGCGGGGCCTGCTGACGCGTGAAAGACCTGATGAGGCGCTTGAAGTGCTCGACGACATCTTGCTTGCAGCACCCGGCGACGTGCGCGCACTGAACGCCAAAGGTGTTGTGCTCGATCACGAGGGCCGCCATCACGAGGCGCAAACGCTATACCGCCAAGCCCTGGCAACTGACCCAGAAAATCCGATGTTGAGCAACAATCTCAAGCTGTCGCTCGCCCTTGAAGGGACGAGGCAGAACGGCAATCCCGACCCGCAACTGCAAGCGGATGGCCGGCACGCACCGTACCGTTAGAGGTAGTCAACGAACAAGAGCGGATCGCCGTTTCTCGGTGCCTGTCTGTCAGCTTACCGACAGCTAGCCGATTGTCAGCCGCCGTGGAGGCTCAAGACTTAAATTCCCTGCGAAGCGACATCGTTCGTACAATGAAACCGACATGTATAACCAGGATCAGTAATCCAACCACACGCCAAGTGTATCCGCGACGGATGAATGAGACGACCCACGAACAATGGCTCGTACTGAACTGATAGTCAAACGTTCAAAGGACATAGTCTCTACTAAGAATTCGGCGCCATCGAATTCTTCCTCCGGGTCAATCTTCGATGGCAATCCCGCCGTACTCGCTCATTTCCAAGCCGCCAGTGGTTGATATCTCAAAGTCTTGAGTTTGCTGGATGAGATGAAAGCACCTCGACGATAGATCTCAGCGTCACTCATCCGCTGAGCGAGAGCGCACATGCGCCAGCCCATCGTTCATTCCCTAAAGGTTCTTCTGAACCCGCACCACGCAGCGTCATCGCCGAAATCTGCGCCAAGACAAAGATCACCGGTTCCGGTCGCTCGACGCCGGCTTCTTTTGAAGGAGCGTCCTCGATATCGCTTCGCCACCGATGTTGAGCCGTCGGCCGCGCCCCCGCTCACCCTTCGATCTTGTTCTCCATGACACGTTAACCTCGCCTCGGCGCGAGCAGATGCATGCTTGCTATTTGCGTCACCAGCCCGCTTCAGCGCCCGCATATCTCGATATTCTTCAGCCGAGTGAGAGCTCGTCGTTCGGGGGGCATCCCTCGGTAATTGACGAGCCACTTCGCTATCTGCCGAAAAGACGATTTGATCCAGCACACCTTTGATCTGCCAAGCCACAGCCGAGCCGCGTAGCACCGCCTTCATTGCGCTTCCACCGAGCTCGCAGTCTGACGCTACGTAAGATTCGGTCGCTTCATGCAATCTAGATAGCGGCAGCGATGGATAACCTTTGGCAACCGCAACGACCACCACAGACAGACAGTTGATTCTTGGTGGTGCATTTCCAGTTGCCCACAATCCTCACGTAGATCACGAGCACAAGTGATTTACTCCCCATTCTCAGCCTGCATCGTCGTTGCGATCCAACGACGTCACTTGCTTGATGTTGAAAACGTTCATCAGTTGCAGAGCTCTCGCATCGAAGGTTCATTGCCCCTTCTTTCTGCCATGTTCGCACCCAAAGCAGAGACGCGCCGGTTGCGCACTTTGCGCGCGGCAATAGCGAGTATCTCAGGAGATTTCCATGGTGAAGCCAGTTGTAATTGTGGTCGGCGCGGACAAGGGAGGAGTCGGCAAGACGACCGTATCACGAACGCTACTGGACTACTTCAGCGTCAACAACGTGCAAATACGCGCATTCGACACGGAGTCGCCGCGGGGAACGCTGAAGCGCTTTTATCCCGAGATCACCGAGATCGTCGACATGACGACGACGGCTGACCAGATGAAGATCTTCGATACCCTGAACTCAGGGCTGTCCGTCACTGTGATCGATGCTCGCGCAGGATTACTGTCCTCTGCGTTGGCTTCCTTGCGCGACATCGGATTTCTGGACTCGGCGCGGTCTGGCCAGATCACGTTTGCCGTGTTTCATATCCTGGGATCATCCATCGCTTCGCTAGACGAGATCGCGGAAACCGCGACCTTCATGAGCGGCGCAAAGTACTATCTGGTCAAGAACTTCATCAACGACACTCAATTCTTCCAGTGGGATCAAGCGACCTATAATTCCTATTTTCACCGCATCAAACATGCGACTGAGTTGGTGATACCGAAGCTTAACGAGATGGCTTATGAGCAGGTGGAAGTCGCATCCGTCCCATTCATAGACTTCGTCGCAAACAAGGGGCGGAACGATGAACCAGCGAACAACTCTTTCGTGCTGCGCGGCTATGTACGGCACTGGCTGGCAAACGTCTGGAGCGAGTTTGATCGCATCAACTTGACGGAATTGGCCGGCGCCAAGTCCGCAACCCGGGCCGGCGAGAAGTAGTTCGCTTATTCGGCGAGCTCAGGTCGGGCCCACGTACGAAACAAAATTGATCTGCTGGCTATGTTAGCGACCCCCATCTACATCATCTGCTCTCCTAGCCCGCAGGTCGGTAAAACTCTCATCGCTCGGGCCATGAGCGAGTTCTTGTTGCTGAAAAACGGCACAGCGCTGTCGTTTGATGTCAACTTGAAAGAGCCGTCATTGCTCGACTACCTCCCCAATATCACGGAGACCGCGGATGTGATCGACACCTACGGCAAGATGCAGCTGATGGACCCCCTTGTCATCCACGATCGGGTACCCAAGGTAATCGATCTCGGCTTTCACGCCTTCGACGAATTCTTTAAGATGTGCGATGAGATCGGCTTCATGAAGGAGACGGCGCGCTGCTATGTCGCCCCTATCATCCTCTTCGTCGCGGGCGCTGACCGCATCTCGTTTCGCGGTTATGAAATGCTGCAGCGGCGAATTCCACCGGCGTCGCTGGTCACCGTCCACAATGAATTCGTGCTGCGTGGCGAATTACCTGAAGCGATGGATGGCGAGCGGGTGCTTCGGATTCCCGCGCTTCCTCTGTTCCTCAAGAGATATATAGACCGGCTTAGCTTTTCCTTCACTGGATATCTGCGCAACGAGAAGGACTGGTCCACCGAGCTGCATCAATGGATCCGACGGAACTACAGCATGTTTCGCGATCTGGATTCGAGTGTGATGCTGCGAAAGGCCTATCGATCTCGGGGCACGGATATCGACAGCCTACGTTCCACAAGGGCTACTTGAGATTCCGATCTGCTTGCCAGCTATTCGTCCGGCTATGAGCAGTCTTCAATAGCGTGCTCAACGGGACGCGAGCCCATGAATTGCGGTGTACGAATCTGCAGTGGATTGCCCATCTTTACCGTGACGTCCGCACCGATCACGCGACCGGCAGTGACGGCAGCTCATTCGCCGAATAGCTCATGCAGACACGCCCGTCCTCGAAAGGATCGATGACTGTCTTCACCTGTGAGCGGCTAGGCGGATCGACAGGCCCTTCCATCAGAGGACGCTCATAGATCAAGGCCGAGTTTCCCGAGCACCTGGTGCATGACCGCGCTTTTGATCTCGCGGGCGATCTCGTTTCGGATCTGGGCGCCGAGCACCCGCTCGGCATCGGCATTGCCTGTCAGACCTTCCTCGGCCAGTTGGAGACTCAGACGGGTTTGAAACTCTTCGCCCATAGCGTCGACGAGCCGCTCCTGCATGGCAGCATAATCGTCGGGCGCGATGCGCCTCGTCACGCTTTCCCACGGTTGCCAGCGCGTTGCCAGATAATCGGCAAATTCCGCCGCTTCCTGATTCCGCACCGATGCCCCAGCGCTGGCCACATCGTCCTCGGTCACGTGAGAGACGTTCATGAAGCGCATGGCGGGAGCGATGTGCCGCAGCTCGAGCGGGTCGCGCAGCTGGGTCTGGTAGGCAAGGTAGACCTCGATTTCATCGACGTCCGCGTCGGGATCGGCACGACGAAGCGAGTTGACCCTCTCGCGCGCGATTTCGTCTAGCGCTTCCAAGCGAAACATGACGCGGCCGTGCTGGAGCAGTTCGCCCAGTCGCCCGTCATAGACGCCGTCCTCGACATCGGCGTTCAGGCGTGCGGTCTGCATGCCGTTCCAGGCCAAAGTAACGCGATCCTCGCAGCTCGCGTTCGCTTCCGAAGCCAACTCGAAATATTGCTCGCGCAAACGCGGCCTGACGGCTGCCTGCCGCAAATCTTCGGCGACCGCCTGGCGGAACGCCTCGTTGCCATAGTTCACGGTGCCACGGAGCCTGTCGAGGAAGCGTGCATAGTCCGCGGCCCCCGCTTCATGGCCGAAGTGCTGCCAAGTGGCCATTGCCATGGGCTCGTCCTCGAGCCAGTCCGCGGCAACCTCTTGCAGGGAGCGCGGCTGAACTTCCACGGCTCCATCCGCCGTCGAGAAGAAAACCTGCGGGCCGGCATAGTTTCCGGCATGCATCGCTGTTGCAAGGCCGGCCTGCACCCAATCGGCGAGCGGATTATTCTCCAGATCAACACTCGAGTCACGACTTAGCTGCGTCAGCAGGGTCTCGGGCACGCTGGTCAGCTGGTTGTTGCTGGCGCCGAGCCACAGCAGCTCGGGCGGGACCGTCTCAGGCAGGCTGGTCAGCCAGTTGTGGCTGGCGCTGAGCCATTCGAGCTCGGCCGGAAGAGGCTCGGGCAGGTCCGTCAGCTGATTGTAGTCGACGTTCAGACGCTGGAGCCCGGCTGGAAGCCCGGGCAGGTGGGTGAGGCGGTTGCCGCTGACGTCCAACTCCTGAAGCGTTGCTGGAAGGCGTTCGGGCAAGCTGGTCAGCTGATTGTTGTCGACATTCAGCCGCCGCAATCCCGGCGGCAGCTCTGCGGGCAGCCGCGTCAGCCCATTGCTGATGGCATAGAGCCGCCGCAGCCCAGGTGGAAGCTCGGGTAGGCTGGTCAGCCGATTATTGCTGGCATAGAGCCGTTGGAGGCTCGCCGGAAGGGTCTCGGGCAAGCTGTTAAGCTGATTATCGTCGACATTCAGGCGGCGCAACCCGGCCGGAATGGACGCCGACAACGCGGTCAGGGACAGAGACGACAGATCTAACGGCTCATTGAGATCGTCCGCGCCCCGCCAAGCCCTCGTTACCGCCTGTTGCCGATCCTCATGTTCCCCCTGCCCGTTTTCGGCAGACCACTCCGTCAACATCTCGTCCTGCGAGGCAGCCGCCTCGGCAGCGGACGCCTGAACGTCCGTTAAGGCCTCTCCCCACTGCGATGCGGCCGGAGAGCCCGGTTCGGAGCTTTCCGAATCGAACGTTGCGGAAGGAGTACCAGCGCCAAGCCGTTCTGCATTCATCGATGTCGTCTCTTCGGTAGCAAAATGAAGCAAGCGCGCCGGGGCGGCGCATCGTAGAACTGGTAACCGGCCATGGAGAACGCTCCACCGGCTATCTGCAATGAGGTGCGATCACACAGCGGGGCCGTCACGCACCGTTGGCGCGAATACGCTGTTGCGAGTGCTGTCGAGTAACTTCAGACGGGGCAGCGAACCCAGGCGAAGTCTCGCTCGTGGATCAGTTGATATTGGAGTCTATCTCGGTGTCCCCTGCCAGATCTAGCCCTTTGAGCCGGCTCTGCCAGCGAGTAGCGATGTTCATGATACGAGAGCCAGCTGTCGATAAGCTGACAGACCGCGGAGCGACGAAACTGGACGGCTCCCATCAACTACACAACCTTAGGCTCAGCGCTACGCAGATGAATTACTTCGAGCTGGGCCGACTGGTGCCGGGTGCGGGCACCCTGGCAGCGGGACGCTTAGGCTGGCAACTTTGCTGTCGCTTGCGGAGACGGCTCCACTTCCCCCTGCGTTCAAACGCTTATGCAAAATAGCTGAGCTAAAAAGCTTGCAGCCCATCGCGCCTAATGCCGCTCGGCCTTCTGCGAGACGCGGCGCGCATCCGATGTTAACAACACGGGCTCGCTCAATTTCTCCGATGACGAGTTCCCAGCCATTGACATCGGGCACAAAGACCGGCCCTCCTCCCTCGGCTCACCGTCGCAGATCTCGACAGGCAAGCGCTGATGAGGCCGCACTCGACCCGTACGCGTTCGACTGAATGATCGAACAGCTGCATCTGCACTGGTGCTAAGAATTTCTGTATGCCGAGCTCAATTTAGTCGATCCGCGCCGCGATCAATGAACTCGAGCATCGACTGCGCCTCGTTGATCTCGCGTGAAACACGTTTCAATATCCGTATTGCCATCTCCTCCGTCGCGATCAGTCCCGCTCTCTCGCAGGATAGCCCAAAATGATGCATCACCTGCTCGTCAGAGGGCGCGATACGGTTCTGCAACAAGCTGGTCGTCAATGACGAGAGCATGTGCTCGACGACGTCATTCTCCGCCTGGATCAAGATCTTGTCCTTCTGATTTTCTGTTCGAATGGTCGACGTTGCGCAGTTTCTTGTCGCACTATTGAGAATGCAACGATGTCGCTGGCGCGATCGATTTTGCCTAGCGCCCCCGTGAGACTGGTTTGAATGGACATAACGACCTTCCGAGCTTTCACCGCAGCGCTCTGTGCGGCCATCAGTGCTGCCGGTCATCGCCTCTGGCCGGATATGAATAGTCTATTCCGTTGGAGTATTTGCTTGCGAGTGCGGGCTGTTCACCCAGCGTGCTTTCGCGGGACCGCTAAAAACGCGATTACGGCTGGGTCAGCCATATTCTGCTGCCTGTATCGTTCCACCATCCAGGCCATCTCGCGACTCCAACTGGTCGGTGTACCTTAGCCCGACGTCCCGTGCAGACGATGCAAATGGCTCCCTGGCACGCCGTCCCCATCGGTCTCCACTTGCGATGCGCCATCAACGCCTGCCAAGCGGGCCTTTATCTTTTACGCATCAGCAAGCCTACAACCTGTCGCAGCGTTAGATTCAAGCTATCAAATTGGTCTTCTGAGGCGGACTGTGCACAGCGGATGTCGATAGCAAGATTGTCCATGGAACTCATTTGGCTGGACACTGCGTCTAGCCGACATTTGCCTCAGATTGCCAAGATCCCAATCCCGGCGCGTGCGTCTCTTTCATTGGATGGCGCGTGCCGGGGATCGCAGCCAGGCTGGCTCGCCTTCCTAGAACAATCGTCCCCATGGCTTTCTCATGTTGTTGATGTGGTCCACCTCGCCCATAAATTATTTATTGCGAATGCCGGGTACCACCGCGGGACTGACCAGCATCAGAGAGGAGGCGTTCGCAAGAAGCCGCCGCCGCTTTACGCCGCTAGAGCTCGACATCGCTACGGTCCGACTCGCGAGCTGTGGCCCAAGTCAGGTCGCGCCCAGCGACTCAACAGGCAACAAAGCCGTCAAGCCCTTGCTAGTTCCGACCATGGGGACATGCGTTATGAGTTAATAGTTCCTGCTTGAGCCGTGTGCATGTCGGACATGAATTTAACTGCTCCGGTTCTCAGTTTTTCTTCGCGCACCAATCAATGCTGTGGAGCGCAGGAATTGTGCAAGGCACACGATCGCAACGCCGTGAAAACGCGAGGATCTGCCTCGAATTCTCGTCGCGCGCGCGGTGTAGGGTGATATCGATGATAAGAGTGGCATACCTCGAACTGCTCGCCGAAAGACGGGCGTGAAGTCGCAAGTCCTCGGATGCGGTTGTTCGGCAGGAATGCGGGGCCAAGGAATGGCCGCTCGATGACGATCACCATAATTGATGCTCCAGGGACGAAGTGAACTATATCTGTGATGACTTCAATTGATGATACATTGAGTGAGATCAGATGGCTGCGGAACGAAATCTGGCGCTGCCGTCGATTCCTTAAAAGGGACCTACCTGGCACGGAGCGCAAGGCCGTCGAGAAGCGTCTGCTTGAACAGCTTTCTGCCTTTGAACGGCTCTTGTCGACGGCGTTTCCTTTGACCTTGAGCCCTAAAGTGTATTCGGCCAAGAGCACCACGATCGGGCGAAGCGACTCCCCTGAAGCGCCCATCGAGAACGCCGCAATGGCATCAAGCGGTTCCTTCGAGAAGCCGATGGGCGGCTAAAAAAAGAGATTTCCTAGCTCAATCTGTACCTTGAGCCCGGCACTCGAGACCAAGCTAGTCCCAGCTGAGAAATCTGAGGAAGACCGCGACGGAACAAACGTCCAACGCTAACATTCCGGCGATCTTTTGCCAGTTATAGCGATTTAGCCACCTGACGGAAAATACCTCGTTGCTGACCACACGCCCTAGATTGATCGGCACCACGGATTCCTGCAGATGTCCGGCCGTAACCACCACAGTTTACGCAGATTGTCCTTCCGATCAGTTACAGTGAACCGATGGCAATCTCACGACGGCCGCAAAGTCGGCGAATGACTGCAGCGCTGAAAAAAGCGCAACTGCTGCAGTACGAAATAGAAGTTCAAGCGCATTACAACCTCGTAACACGCGTCGTCGCACTATTGATCGGTGATCGAGGCCAGTCGATTCACGGAGCTCAGTCCCCCTGATAGATGAACTGCGCTCAGCAGCTTCCAGCGCGATCGACTTTCGGCCACCAAGCTGGCCAAATTCCGGCGCCGTCAGTCTGAACACCTCACTGTCGCTCGATTTCTGCAACTGCTGCTCGGACGCTTCACTCTCGATGGAGGACGATCGGAAGCCTGTTGAGACGTCGTCTCGGTCCGTCGTTTCTCTCCGCCGCGGTTGGCATCATGCGGCGGCATTCGCCGCGCAAGTTCTTGAAGTTGTCCCTAAGACAAAATATGGCTACGTCCACATCGCTACGCCCTGTAAAGTGGTCACAGAAGCGCTTCACGTCTGGTCTGCACGACGTGAAGACTTCCTCGGCCCGCCGATCCCGCGCACGAGCGTGTCCTGTGCACCACGTGGCTGCGATCGCGATCACGATCGCAGCTAGGGCGGCTGTACAGCGATGCGCATTGCAAATCCAGCTCATTCCCCGCTCTCGATTCACCAAACCTGTCTTAAGCCGCATATCCTTCACTATTATTCTTCGCCCCGCGAGCGTAATCTGTTTACCGGATGGGCGCCTCGGGAGCCACTGTCGCTGTTGCGGGGTAGCCGCAATGATGACGGCCTCTCGAATCATCTTCCCGCAACACGCTCATTGCGAAGAGCGAGATACAACGGAGATTGGCCGTTTAGCGCTTGTGTGGCGACTGGCTCCCAATATGGTGTTCAGCTACGCAATGCCTACAACCTGACGCTACGGTCGATTCAAGCACTTTGAGCGTCCGGCATGTGTGAATACGTTCTGAGACGGGCATACCCAGTAGGGCAGTAAGACGAACTCCCGACAACTGCAGGCCTGACCGGCTGCCCCGGGTAGGAAGGTCACCGGTGTTGGTGGATGACGCTTGGCCTAGTGTAGAGTTTGAAGGCGAAAAGGGCACGCATCGAGACGATCGGCGACAAGCTGCGTCGACGCAGCTCGCTTTGTCCGCGTCCGAATCAGGCCTTGACGTGCAGAGTCAAAGAGATCGGTACGATGGGTTTCCGAGAAGCACAGAGGTTTGGACCGACAGGCCAGGATACCGTAGCTGGATGGTGATTGCGGCAACCGTCACGTACCGTCGATTCGACAGCCTCAAACCGCCTGCTGCGGTTCACGGTGCGCAATTGCTTCAAACCAGCTCGGCAGCTTCTGCCTTGAGCCGCCCTGTCATGCCGGTTGCTACTAACACCGGCAGCGCGTAAGCGTGGGTTCAGCCTAGCCGGAAC
Source organism: Bradyrhizobium sp. ERR14 (assembly GCF_014198235.1). Lineage (NCBI taxonomy): Bacteria > Pseudomonadati > Pseudomonadota > Alphaproteobacteria > Hyphomicrobiales > Nitrobacteraceae > Bradyrhizobium > Bradyrhizobium sp. ERR14. The sequence goes on from NZ_JACIHD010000015.1 coordinate 88,438, forward strand.
TCGGAAGACACCATTTTGTCGTTGACTGCTCCAGGTCTTTCTGCGGACGGACGCGGACGCGCGCTATGTTCACGATTCCACTAGGACAGAAAGCGAGACTTCACATGAGGAATTGTCGGTACGCGAGCTTTCCTTGGCCCGCAGCTTAAGTGTTGTGGCCGCAGCCATTCTGGTTTCGCCAGCAGCAGGCGCCGATGAGGATTTGATGAGCGCCGCCAAGCGGATTTTCAAGTCGATTCCCTCAATCGTTCCAGCGATGAAGGACAATCCTATAACCCATGAAAAGGTCACACTTCGCAAATCCTTGTTTTTCTATCCGAGGCTATCGGCGATGGAGACGGATATGCTCTCACTGATCAGCAAAAAGCCGGGCTGAAGCTACGAAAAGGGATGCTCCTCTTGCCACAACGGAATCAACGTCGGTCGACAGGACTACTTCCCGTTCGGCATGATTGAAAGGCCAGCCGAAAGCTTGCTTCAGAGGGAGGACAAGGGTCGTTTTGCCGCAACCAAGGATCTTGGCGACGAGTATGTTTTCCGCTCGGCGCCGTTGCGCAGCGTCGCATTGCGTCTCCTCTACTTCCATTCTGGTCAGGTTTGGAGTCTTAAGCAAGCGGTTGACGTGATGGGTGAGGTTCAGCCTGGCGCAAAGCTCAGCGATGAAGAAGCTGACGAGATTGTCGCCTTTCTGAATTCGCTCACCGGCCAGCTGCCAAAGATCGATTACCCGATACTGCCCACTCGGACCGTTGCAACCCTAAAGCGCTCCTTAGACAAATAGGCCTTCACGATAGCGGACACGCTTGTTGTGATTAGCGAGGAAGATAGCGCTGCCGCAGCGAAATCAGGCGGTGTCGCGATCCAAGCTGGAGCATTCAGCAGACCCACATTGCGAGCCTCGAGCCCCAACCCGTCCCTCGCTGACGCAAGAATTCCTTACGGGCCTGTCAAATTATCCATCTTTGGCAGCTCAATCCTGGGTCACCTCGCGTTGCAACGAAAGGCCTGCGCGCCCTGAAATGCGCCAGCAACCGGTGCTGCGAGGAAGACGCTCTTCCCTAACTCGAGGGCACAGCATATCACCTCAAGATCAGCCCTTTTTTCCAAGCGCCCGGCAGCCGACCTTCTCCTGCGCGCACATCGGAAGGTTGGCCAAATCGGATGGCATGGACTTGTGCATCATTGACGAGTTTTACGGCCGCGTGTTCGCCAAAGCACCATCTCCAATGCAAGATGCGATGGATCATCCTCAGTGTGCGGTTGGTGACGCGAGCGTCCAAACCCCTACAATAAGATGCGGCGATTTAAGACGTCCGGTGGAAACCGATACAAAGCCCCCTTGCCGTTAGAGGCGGAGATATTCCTTGAAACGGCACGCGGATTGCTGGGTAACGATGACCCAGTTGCCGCGAAGGAAGCGGCCGCGGCGGAGCCGGAGTTCCAATGAGGCTTATCCGATTCATCCTGATCGATCTGGCTTTGATGCTGCTCGCACCCGAGAATGCAGAGGCCATGACCATGGCTACCGGCGCAAACTCCAAATCGGCTACCAAAGCTGTGGGATCCTTGACGCGAATTTCCGGCTCTGAGCCAGTATTCAGCTCTGGCGTGAGCCGGCATGTTTACCGCCAAACCTCTCAAGCCGCGCCATCTGGACATTCAGCAGAAGCCCTCCGCCCGGAGGAGCAGGCTCAGAACCTCGCGCTGCTGGACGGGCGCTTTGCCTCTCATTGGCAAGCGCACTGGGCAGCGTCCGATTGTCAAGATCCTCGCGGCGCGGGGATACTCAACAAGCCTCTGGTCTTAACACCGATCTGCAGTCCGCCGCCGCACCTTATGCCCTCACGCGAGCAGAGACGCCGTTCTGGAGCGGCACAGACTGGATTGTCGGAGGCATGGCCATCATCTGCATTGCAGCGATTGTGTTCGTAAGTTGGATAGGACGATACAGCACAGGCGCAGGTTCATGAGAGAAGCAAAAGCGGGCTATATTGAGGTTGCCTTCAACGACCCTCTCGCAAATATCCCGCTTGATGCGCAATTCAGCCTACCCGCCAAAGGCGTCACAGCAATTTTTGGTCCGCCCGGGTGCGGCAAGACCACACTCGCGCGCTGCATCGCTGGAGTGCAGCGTCTGCCCAGCGGATTTTGTGCGGTCAATGGAGAGATTTGGCAGGATGAGACGACGTTTCGACCGCCTCATCTGCGTCCCGTCGCATATGTATTCCAGCTATCAATTCTTCCTTCTCATTGGTCTGTACGGCGCACCCTCCTATATAAGGCGTCAAAATCGACACCGACACTGATCGATTTTGATGGTGTGGTCGAATTGCTCGCCTTGGCGCCACTGCTCGAGCGTTCCCCATCACATCTTTCCGTGGCCGAGCGACAGCGACTTGCCCTTGGCAGCGCGCTGTTAGGCCAGCCTCGGCTACTTCTGCTGGACGATCCACTCATTGTGCTCGACCGCTCCGCCAAATGCGAGATCCTGCCATTTCTCGAGCGCATGCGGGAAAAGCTCCCATTGCCGATGATCTACATCAGTCATGATATCGCTGATATCGAGCGTTTTGCCGATCATCTTGTCATGATGAAAGATGGCTTCGTGAGTGCGGCCGGGCCGCTCAATGTCGTTCAGAGCGATCCGGCGCTTGCCAGGCGCGGCGAAGCGGCAGTCTGTCTTGATACCTTGGTCAGCGGCTATGACGGACGCTATGGGCTGATCACGCTCCGCCTCAACGGGGCGCGCCTTCTGATACCTGGAGTGCCGCTTAGGCCTGGCGCGCAGCTGCGGCTGCGCATCGCAGCCAGCGATGTCAGCATCGCACGCGAGCCCCCACGTGCAAGCTCTATCCTCAATGTATTTCCGGCACGCATCAAAGCCTCTCTGCCGTTCGACGAGGCGGAGGTCACCTTGGTTCTGGCTCTTGAAACTGGCCGTTCTGGCGTGCCGCTTTTGGCGCGCATCACGCGCCGCTCCTTTGATGCGCTACGGCTCAGCAATGGAGCGGACGTTTTTGCGGAGGTCGCGCGCGCCGTTCCGCTCGGGGCTGCCGAGCGGTGCTTGCAACGCGTGCCACGATCAGCATGAGAGCGTTCAACAGCTATGCCCCGATACGAGAAACACATCAACAGGAACCCCGCCGTGATCGATAATCTGGATGAGATAGATCCGAATAGTGTGGGGGCTATTCTCTACCGTCCAAAAGACGATGTCGATCGGCTACTGGCCGATTTCGCTCAGGATATCGAGCAGCAAGGCGTACGCATCGGCGGCATCGTGCAGCGACACTCGAGGCGCGCAAATGGCACGCATGTCATGCTCGCAATCGACGTTGCGACGGGACAAGAGATCTCGATTTCTCAGCCACTCGGCAGTGGAGCTATGTCCTGTAATCTCGATATAAATGGGCTTGCCGAGGCCGCAGCTGTCGTTTCCCAGGCACTTCGCAACGAGATCGATCTTCTCGTGATCAACAAATTCGCCAAACAAGAAGCCGCTGGCCGCGGCCTGCGCGCCGAATTCGTTGATGCGATCATCCGAGGCGTACCAGTCCTGACAGCCGTTCCGAAAAAGTGCCTTGCCGAGTGGCGAACCTTCACCGCGGGCGTTGGCACGCTGCTGCCTTGCGATCGTCAATCCTTGGAGCAGTGGTGGTGCGATATTTCAACGCGTCGCGCGCAGCGGGGCCTTCAGCCCCAGCTGCGACTATTTGGCGACGACAATAACGGACCGCTTGATGACGACAGTGAGACTGTCGAGCACGTCGTCTCCGACATCGCCAATCAAACTCTTCCACCACCTCCGAAAACAGCCTTAGCTCTGGCGTTCGCTCCCACGCTCTGTGCCACGTGATGCCTCGCGAACGGCCGATTGCGGGCCTTCAATGGCCAGACGTCGCAGTTCAACCAGCCGCACGCGCTAACCAGTTCAAGCCGACATCAACCCCTCAGTTGGTTCTGCAGTGCCTGCCGGTCGACTACGAGATTGCTAAGGTCCAGGTCTGGCTGTCGTCTCCCCGCTAACCGCCTGGCCAGCGCCCGCGCACCGTCGAGCACAAAGACACCGCAATCGTAGCCGTTCCTCTGCTGGCGTATGGAGGCGTTTTGCAGGTTGGCCCCACACGTTGTGCGAGCGTGGCTGCAGGGCTATCATTGCCGCCTGGCGGAGTCGTAGTGGTGGGCTACGGGATTGTTGCGATCGCGGCGGTCCACCAGCAGCAGCGACCAACGGGAGCCGCGGTGATTGAGGTCCGTAGCGCTGGCTTCGTCCACGGGCATGAAGAGGAAGTCGGCTGTATCATTCCCATTCCGATCATCGTCAATGCGATGGAATGCGCGGAGCGCATCCGCCTCGGCCCGTTCAATACCATTCTCCATAGATGACATAACTCTCCATAGCCGCCCAGAGCCACACGCCGGTGCGCTGTCCACAGAGCCTCCAGCGCAAAAACGCCGGCCGACGAGATGGATGCCTGAACAAAAGAGACCCACATCGCACCGAGCTCGCGCATTACACACACTTGCCCAACCTTTCCTGCTGCAGCAGATCGCCCGCCCCTGAGCGGCATCGCTAAAACTGAAACAGTCCAAGAGAAACGAAGGCCAACTTGCTTCATCCCGAAGAGCAACGGCGTTCGCGCACTCTCCCGGGCAAGGTCGAATGAGGCACATCGGGATCGAAATTGGGCTAATCCATCGCCGTTGGAAGAGCTACCGGGATTTGATACTTGCAACGCAACGTTCTGCTTCGCATTCGATTCTTCACGCCAATGCCCTCACATCCGCGACAAACCGCGTCAAGCGTGCACAGCCACATACCCAATGCACCTAAGATCTTGAGACATTGAGGTCTCTCATTTGACCATGAAGCTCAGAGTGATCGCCGCATGCATGATCCGGACTGTACAACCTGACGCTACGTAGAGTCCAAGCCCCAATCGCCGCCGACGGCGAGCCTGGTTGGCTTTCAAGCGTTTCAGGATTCGGCAAACCCTCGAGCCTGGTGATCTACCGCCGCTTCAAGCGCCTCAATGCGAGGAGCCGCAGCCCATGATTACTCGCACCATACTTGGCAACGGCGAGCATCTGGCCTTACTAGCGCAATCTGTTGTCGCGGCGATACAGCCACTCTTGTTTGCGCCAGATGTCGCGCTTCGTCAGGTTCAGTATTTCCATTAAATCTCGGCAGGCCCACAGTCATTTGGCACGTTAATGGCGAGATGAGGCAGTTTGCCCTGAGGGACGCAGAACGGGCTCTGACCAGACGCTTGCAAGCGAACATCTCAGGTGGTCGCGCAAAGCAAGACTGTTTTCATGAGTTCTGCCAAGGAATCGCTTGGCGACAGATTTTTCGCTGATCGACGCTCTAAGCGCGCGGGCTTGCCTGTATCAAGGCCGCTGGTATCCACTCCTGAGAACGGATGGCATATAGCTTGCTTCAACAGTGAAGTCACCTTCTACAGAAAGCAAATTTGTGAGGACAGCATGCTCGGAATTGGAAGTCAGTTGCCGCCGTTCGAAATCACAGGAGTGAAGCCCGGTTTCCAAGCGCAGGAGGAACGAGGACAGAGTGCATTCGAGACGCTGACCGAAGCGAGCTTTCCAGAAAAATGGAAGATCATCTTCTTCTACCCGAAGGATTTTACCTTCGTCTGCCCGACAGAGATCGCCGAGTTTGCCCGGCTTTCCAAGGATTTCGCCGACCGCGACGCAGTTGTACTGGGTGGTTCGACTGACAACGAGTTCTGCAAGCTTGCTTGGCGGCGCTCACACGTCGATCTGCACAATCTACCCATATGGCAGTTTGCCGACACAAAGGGAACGCTCGTCGATGGTCTTGGGGTGCGTTCACCCGAAGGGGTTGCCTATCGTTACACCTTTATTGTTGACCCCCAAAACACGATCCAGCACGTCTATGCGACCAACCTCAGTGTCGGGCGCAGCCCTAAGGACACGCTCCGCGTTCTGGACGCGCTGCAAACCGACGAGCTCTGTCCCTGCAACCGCGAAATCGGCGGCGAAACATTGAAGGTTGCTTGAGGCATGTTGTCGATCGAACAAATAAGCGACAGGATTCCCGATTTCGCGAAGGACGTCAGGCTTAACTTGACCTCGTTGGTGGCCGATGAAACGCTTTCGCCGCAACGAAAATACGGGCTGCTGCTGGCGAGCGCGATTGCCACCCGCAATGCAGCCCTGATTGCCGCGATCGAAGCGGCTGCGTCCGCCGTGATGACGTCTGTGGCGATCGCCGCAGCGAAAGCCGCTGCCTCCGTGATGGCGATGAACAACGTCTACTACCGCTTCGCTCACCTCGTTTCCAACCCGGAATACAAGATGATGCCTCCACGGCTTCGTATGAACGTGATCGGCAATCCCGGCGTGGACAAGTCCGATTTCGAGCTGTGGTCGCTTGCGGTCTCCGCCATAAACGGCTGCGGTGCCTGCATCGATGCCCATGAGAAGACACTGAGAGTCGCGGGCGTCAATTCCGAAGCGATCCAGACCGCCGTGCGCTTTGCCGCGATCATGCAGTCAGTGGCGATCGCAATCGAGGCCGCTGGGCCCAACCCCTCTCAGGCGAGGGGCTGATCTTTCCTCTGCCATCCGATCGACCGCGTTGTGACGCCACTCGGTGACGCCACAACCAGTCCTTCGTGGCTCCCGAAAGAGCCGGACATCGGCAAGTCATGTCTTGCCTGGCGCCCCCATGAAGAGTGTCTTGCTCGAATCCCAGGCGCCGTGCATGTGACGCGGAATACGCTACAGGTACGGTGAGATCCGGTCGCCTAACTCGGTCGCACCATGGCCCTTCGTTCCACCATCACCCAAACTTGAACAGCACTCCATATCCGCCGCGCGGATGGCTCCATTGGATGTCGCCGGTGGGCTCGGCGATCACGCGGCAGGTACCGCACTCGATGCAGCCGTCAACTGTTATCTCGACCTGGCCGTCATCGTTGAGCTCGTAGCACCGCGCGGGGCAGGCTTTCAAAAGTGCAAGTAGCTGCGGCGATGGCGTCGTGTGCGCCCGGACCTTGACGTGAGGGTAACCGACGTCAACAAGATAGCGGTTGTAATACAGCTTATCTTCGACGCGCACTGGGGGTTCGACATTCATGCTTTGACCTTCCATTGTTGGACTTCACACACTGTTGCGATCAGCGCCAGGCCCGGGCGAAACGACAAGCATCGCCGAACAGACCTGTCCATGACCGCGCCTTGACAAAGGATTTCAGGGTCGCCTTCTCCTTCTCAGCCTTCGGCGTACCATCGACGCGCACAAAGTCTTGCATCGCCTTGGAGATGAGCTGCGGATAGGTGAGAAAGAAGTTTTGTGAGTGAGTATGCATCAGGGGCGGCAAATCCTTGTACTTCTTTAGATCTTTGACGACGAAGGAATCGTCCAGCATCTTCTTGTAGATCGACAGATTTGTTGCACTCATTGGCTCGCCGCGCGATTTCACCAGACCTATCGCTTCGGCGGCGATGCGGCCGGAAGTCATCGCTAGATTGGAGCCCTCACGATGAACGGCATTGTTGAGTTGGGCTGCATCGCCCACGACCACCCACCCCTCCCCATAAAGCTGCGGGATCGACTTATAACCGCCTTCAGGAATGAGATGGGCCGAATATTCCTTGACTTCGGACCCTGCTATCAGGGGCACCACAGAGGGATGCCTCTTGAATCGATCGAGCAGGCCGTAGGGCGTCTGGCCCGTGCGCTGGAAGTCGGCGACGAGACAACCTATGCCGAGCGAAATGCACTCTTTGTTGGCATAGATGAAACCCATTCCGGTCATGCCGCGGGAAATGGTACCGGCAGCCTCAATCACGACGCCTTCATCGCCCTTGAGATTGAAGCGTTCCTCGATAGTCTCGCGAGGCAAGAAGTGCATCTCCTTCACCGCGAGCGCAACATTATCGGGTGTCGGGCGCGCGCGCAGCCCCGCGCGCGTCCCGAGCAGGCCATTGACCCCTTCGGCCAGCACGACGACATCGGCGTGTATTTCGCCGTCTCGGCGATCTGTACGAACACCGACGATCCTTTCACGCTGGTCCCGTGCAAGCTCGGTGACGGTCGTCTCGCACAGCACGGTCGCGCCAGCCTCCCGCACCTTGGAGGAGAACCATTTGTCAAACTGGGCGCGTATAATCGTGTAGCGGTTCGGCCGTTCCTCGTTGAAGTCCTCCGAGCGGTAATGCATGCCGACATGGGAGCGATCGTCCATCATCCAGAAGCGCTGCTCGATCAAGTGACGTTCGAGCGGCGCCTCCTCTCGAAACTCGGGGACCAGCTTTTCCATCATGTCGGCGTAGAGGATGGCGCCCTGCACATTCTTCGATCCGGGATATTCGCCCCGCTCGAGCTGCAGCACCTTCATGCCGCGTTTAGCCATGGTCAATGCCGCCGCGTTGCCGGCCATACCGGCTCCCACCACGATCGCATCAAATCTCTCTTCAATCATCATCATCTCCTCTAGACTGCGATACGGGCGCGCGAATTCGGCAATAGCCGGGCACGAAATGCGGCCGTCAGCGCCGGTAGCAATTGCATGGCGTCACTGACGATCGCGAGATGAGCGAAGTCGAAGATCGGAGCGTTCTTGTCAGTATTGACGGCGACGATCAGATCCGCGCCCTCCACGCCAACACGGTGCTGGATCGCGCCGGAAATGCCGGCGGCAATATAGAGCTTCGGCCGGATGGTTTTGCCCGTCTGGCCGATTTGCCGGTCAGACGTAACCCACCCTTTTTGCACGAGAGGACGCGAGCAGCCATATTCAGCGCCAAGCAGAGTTGCGAGCTCGCGCACCAGCCGAAAGTTCTCAGGCGATCCCAATCCCAGGCCGCCCGCAACCACGACATCGGCATAGGCCAGATTGGACGTTTCTGCATCGCGGTCGGGAAGGAACGACAATACTTTTGTGACAATATCATCTTCGACAAGACCGAGCGGATGGACGATGATACGAGCGGAATCGCGTACGACGCGATCAGGCATCGGCATGACCCGCGGGCGTACGGTTGCCATCTGCGGACGATAATTCAAGGTATAGATCGTGCAGAGCAGCGAGCCACCAAAGGTCGGACGCGTCGCCGCAAGAGAACCATCGGCGTCGACCTCCAGCGCGGTGCAGTCGGCAGTGAGCCCCGTCGACAGGGTCGTCGCCACGGAACCTGCGAGATCGCGACCGAGGGTCGTCGCCCCCAACAGTAGGATTTCGGGTTTGTAGGTGTTGACGAGTTCGGTTAGCGCTTTGGTATAGGATTCGTTGCGGTAATCCGACAAAACATTGTCGCTCACGAGATAGGCCAGATCGGCGCCGTAGCAAAAGGCGTCAAGCGCGGCGTTACGTGTGTGCTGCCCCTCTGGACCGATAACGACAGCGGCAAGATTTACCTTTAGCCTGTCGGCAAGCCTGCGGCCCGCACCCATGAGCTCCCAGGAAACCGGATGCACCTGGCCACGCTCCAGCTCGACGAAGACCCAGACGTGCTTGTACGCCTTGAAGTGCTCCGGCAGTTCTTTTTTGGCTGCTGCGCGGCCGGCCGCCGCCGGCATGGCCGTTCTGGTGACATTGCTCATGCTCTAAATTCCCCTCGAAAATAGGCGCGCCCGCGCCACACGTTGCTTTTTAGGTTCGTTAACTGAAGATCACTTTGGATCAGCAAGTGGCCGGCTGCTCTGCCCCGTCTGCTTGGTCCGACCGGCCTCACAACAAGACGCGTCGTCGCGATAGACGTACCGGTCCCGCCGGATTTGGATAGGCCTTCCACACTAGAGCCTTGCGCGCGAGTTTCGACGAGCGCCACCGCGGCGGCCAGGGCGTCGCGGTGATTCTGACCGGTCGCTTCCATGCCTGAGTTGACGAGTCCGTTCGTTGCGCAATACCTGCGCCTCACTTTCGGCCCAGCGGCACCACATCGACTGTGACGACGAGGGCGATCCTGGCAACGCACCTGTCACGCGATCCATGCCGAGCCTCCAGCGCGGACAGCCCGTATGGGCCGACGTTGGCCCTCTTCCTGACGCATGTTGCAATCCGCCATGAGATGGATACAAATCTGAGCGGAATCCGGGGCCGATTTGATGCGGACGACACTGTGCATACCCTCTCCAGGTGTAGCGCGAACGGGCGACTTATCCATTGACCACCATCTCACCGTTCATACGGAGCCTTGATCGCGTCAAAGACCGTTTCGAACGGACCTGGCGCGATCGTAGGCCACGAGATGATGGCGCAGGGCTCGGCAGGCATTAAAAGCAGCATCATGGGTCTTCCTTCAATCTCATCTCGGACGACTACCATCTGTCGGCATCGATGATCGGATCGGCAGGACAACAGCAAGTGTCGTACCAGTTGCAAAAAACACTGAATGTCAGTCGAAAGTAATGGTTTGGCAGACACTTGAATATCCGCTGATACCGTGGACACGACCAGTCCAGACATGGGTCGGGAATACGACAGCCGCCGCTCGGGTGATAGCTGCAGAGAGTTGACCCGGAAAAAGACGAAGGCCGCACATCGGGTTGCCACGGTGCCCCGTCGGGCACACCTTGCTTGCAGTGGAACGCTAGATCACTTCAGCTCGCTCAATGGGACGAAGGCCGCCGCCTTCTTAGGGTCTGCGACCGCCTCCTTCAAAACCTTGAACACTCGCTGGTCGATCGGTGACGATGCCACGAAATCGGCATAGGCCTGCTCCAGCATCGCCTTGCACCGAGCTCTGATTTCCGGTTCTGCGGCACCAGCAAATTGCTCTTTTGCAAAATATTGTCCCATGCGCTTTAAGATGTGAAGGCGCGCGACATTCACGATTTTAGGGTCGTAATCGACGTCAAGTAGCGAAAAAAAATCCTCTGCCGACGAGGCCTTGCTGAGCCGATCCAGGATACCGGCTGCCGGGGATGAGTTGATCATGGAAAATCTCCTTCGGATTAGCTCTCGACGGTAAATGAGATGGGGTTGTCCCTGTTGACTGCTGCTGTCCTGCCTCGCACAGCTGGTACACATCGCCAAAGCCTGACTCCGGAAAACGAGCCCTCAACTTCGCTGCCCGACCAGCAGGTCCGCCGGTGACGACGCTGGTCCCGATGAAGATTTGGGATCAATGGCCAGACCACGATAGAGGTTGACGCTCGTCAGGCCGGTCGCCGGACCGGAAATCAGCCGCGCGAGAAGACGCCGATTGGCAGTCCGGGGACGGCTCGCCGTTGGGTAAGAGATCACAGCATGTATGGTGGAACGGCAAGTAAGATCTGGAGGTGAGATCGCGCCAGAGGATCTGACGTGCGAAAGCTGGACGCCGTTCGCGCCCATCAGCGATATCGAACACCGTCCTTGCGGCGCGTCGGTTTGCGAGTGGTCGACGCAAATATTGTTGGACACGGCTTTTCACGCGGGGTGGTTTGCCAGGCATCCACACACGTCGCGCCAGATCGCCGCCACGGTTTCGCGCGCGACCGGCCGCTTGTGCTCGATGGCATATTTGCGGACTTGCGACAGAATCTGTTTGGCTTGATCGGGGCTGGCGACGAGCTGCAGTTCATCGAGTAACGCGGTGATCGCTCCAAGTCCGGAATGCTTGCCGATCACAAAGCGGTTGCAGCGGCCAAGCAAAACGGGATCAAGCGATTGATAGGTGCGTTGATCCTTCAAAAGGCCATCGACATGGATGCCGGATTCGTGCGTAAATACATGCTCCCCGACGATGGCCTTGTTCGTAGGAATCGCACGTGCGGCCGCGGCTGCTACCACCGCGGCGACGTTCTCGAGCTCCGGGAGTATGATGCCGGTGTCGCGCCCGTAGAGCTGCTTGAGTGCGACCGCGATTTCCTCGAGCGGGGCATTTCCGGCCCGCTCGCCCAGCCCGATGACGGTCACTGAGGCGTGGCTCACACCAGCCTTGATAGCGGAGAGCGTGTTGGCAGTTGCGAGTCCGAGATCATCGTGACCGTGAAACTCGAGTTCGAGATCGGTGGTCGCACGCAAATTCATGACCAGCGCGTAGGTTGCGTCGGGATCGAGCACACTGAGCGTATCTGCAATACGAAAGCGACGCGCGCCCTCGGCTTTTGCAGTTGCCATCAGTCTGGTGAGAAAATTGATGTCGGCGCGGGAGGAATCCTCACCACCGACGGCGACCTCAAGTCCGCGCGCACGGGCATAGCCTACCACTCGCTTCACCCGTTCCAGTGCCAGGTCGCGATGACCACCTAGCTTGGCCGCGATCTGGACATCGGAGGTCGGGACCGACATATTTATCATGGACACCTTTGCTTCGATCGCCGCGTCGACATCCGATTCCCGCATCCGACACCAGCCTATGGTGGTCAGCGGAAGATCTGCTTCGACAATGGCGCGAATGGCGGCGATCTCCTCGTTGCCCATCGCTGGCGTTCCCGCCTCGATCTCCGTGACTCCGGCCCGCGCCAGCGCCTGCGCGATCGCCAGCTTTTCCTCTGTGGTGAACGCAACGCCAGGTGCCTGCTCGCCGTCGCGTAATGTCGTGTCGTTAAGCACGGTGGGCTTGGCGCGCACCTGGTCGGACCAAGACGATTTGGCGGCGGTGCTGGCGGCAATCACGCGAGAGCTCCTCATTGTTTGACCTACCTAAGCTTCAGCAACCAGCATGCCAGCCTATCGTCCCAGGCAACCCTCTGACTAAGCTAACGCTTCCGTCCTCGACCTTCTTCAGCAAATGGATTGTCGCAAATGCGACAGGCTCATGAAGCGGACGCCTTGCCTGTTGCCCCGCCGAGTTCGAACGTTAATGCAATTGCGGCGCGCAGGATGTGAGATTTGTCGCGGAGCACTTGAGCCCTCCGCCGCTTTGGACACATGGTCACTCGCTCGAAACGGCGTCAGCCGCGCCCTCAACCTTCCGCGCGGCTCACCAAATCCGGCGAGGCTTTCTGCGATGATGGTGCGATCGCGGACCCTTGTGGCAGTTCAGATGGCCAGTCGCCGGCAACGACCGGCCGAGCCGCCTGCAACAGAAAATCGCGCCGGCGCTCGGCCATCCGGCTCTCACCGCTTTCTTCGCCGAAGCAAAGGTTGAAGTCGGCACATTGCGTGCACACGGGTGTTGTGCACATCACGAGGCCTTCGTCCTCGCAAAGCATGCGGTAGAGGAAGCGCTTCCAGCGCATATTGTTGACATTGCGCACGGCGAGCGGCGCGAAATGGCGGCTGAGCAGACGAGAGAGTTCGCCACGATTGCGCAAGCCGAGAGCTTCCCACAGATGGTCTGGCTCAATGGCGCGGCGCGCGATCATCGCAGCCAGCCAGCGGCCGATATCCCCTTCAGTCGAGCGTTGCTTGAGCAAGAAATCGCGCAGCATTGCGATCTCGTCGTCCTCTTCGCACTTGAAAGCCGAGAGCTGCTCCGCGAGCTTGATCTCAAGGGAGGGAAAGTACTGCTCCAGCAAGGCCGCCAGTTCAAGGCCGCACAGGCCGGCCTTCTCGGGAAGGGAGCCACCATCCATTGTGGCAGCCGCCAGGATGGACGCCAGGACATGGCGGTCGAGATTGCTGTCAATGGCGATATCGGCATCTGCAGGAGGCACACCGGTGAGCAGGCTGTAGGTTGCAATTCCCCTGTGCATCTGGCTGTTGGCATCAACGGCACAAGCAGCCCTCAACGGAAGGAAGTGCGCTTCGGACATAATTTTGCGGGTTTCCACAGTGGTCAGGTTTGCCCCGCCGCATCCTGGTTTTGGTCAGGCTCGATCGTTAGAATGCCGGCCTCCCGGGATGGGCGGTTTGGGAGACCGGCACCCGTCGCGCGCCTTCACAAGGCTGCGACACGCGACCTTTACGACGCCGCGAGCTCGGCGGCGGTCTTGCCGATGATGGATTCGTCTACGGCCTTCATAATGCCATGCTCCATCAGCATGTCCTCAAGCTCGTCCATGGAGATCGGGGTCGGGATGATGCCCTTGCCGCCATTATTGTGAACCTTGGTCGCAAGATTGCGATAGTGATCGGCCTGCTTGGACTCGGGTGCATACTCGAGCACCGTCATGCGGCGTAACTCGGCATGCTGCACCACGTTGTCGCGCGGCACGAAGTAGATCAGCTGAGTGCCTAGCTTCTTGGCCAACGCTTCCGCCAGTTCCAGCTCCTTGTCGGTCTGCCGCTCGTTGCAAATCAGACCGCCCAGCCGCACGCCGCCAGAGTTCGCGTATTTCAGGATGCCCTTGGAAATGTTGTTTGCGGCATACATCGCCATCATTTCACCGGACATCACGATATAGATTTCCTGCGCTTTATTCTCGCGGATTGGCATCGCAAAGCCCCCGCAAACGACGTCGCCGAGCACGTCGTATGAGACATAGTCAATGTTTTCGTAGGCGCCGTTCTCCTCCAGGAAATTGATCGAGGTAATGACGCCGCGCCCGGCGCAGCCGACACCCGGCTCAGGACCACCGGACTCCACGCAGCGAATGTCCTTGTAACCGACCTTCATTACGTCCTCGAGCTCGAGGTCTTCCACGCTGCCGGCGCTCGCTGCAAGGCTCAAAATCGTGTCTTGCGCCTTGGCGTGCAGAATCAGGCGGGTCGAGTCCGCTTTTGGATCGCACCCCACAATCAGAATTTTCTGACCCATCTCGGCCAGCGCCGCTAGCGTGTTCTGCGAAGTGGTCGACTTGCCGATGCCGCCCTTCCCGTAGAACGCGATTTGTCTCAGTGAAGACATGTTGCTCTCCATCAACCGATTTGCCAAAAGTTGTGCGCTTCTTGCACGCGAGCTTGTTTCTCTCTCAGAAACGGGGGCACACGGGTTCAAGGGAAGGAGCGCATCGCTCGCCTTACGCGTCGGCGTGCACTCAGCCCTCACTCAGTGTTGCTGCCGCTTATTAGCAACCGCCGTGCCAACGCTTGACCACGCTCCTTAAGCATCTGATTACGTTTCTAAAAACCAACCAGCCGTGGAGTGATCCTGGTTGTTTCTGATCCGACAGGATCCGCGGCTGTCAGAAAGCGAACAACGACCACAACCATTAACGCGAAAAGCCGATTTGGCGGGACCTGTTCCGATGCCTTCAGGTGTGGAACGGAACTTGCTGCTGTTCTCGCAAGTCGAGCGATTTGAGAAGCGTGAATATGCCGGTCGGGCTCAAAACCTGGCGGACCAGCGGCGAGTGTTGCAAATACAGTACAGCGCTTGGTGCGCTGACATTGGAAATGATCGGGCAAGAAATTCGAACTGGCTCACGAAAGCAGCAGCGCCGTGCCAATCGTTCAGCTCAGCGCGCTCACATAGGTATGTCGTGGCGACAATTATCTTTTATCAGAAGCTCGGCTGCGCCACTAACGCGCGTCGGATTCAAGCGCTGAAGTCCGCCGGCCACGACGTGATCGCCCAAGACATCTTGAATAAGCCATGGGATGCGGAGGAGTTGCGCGAGTTCTTCGGCAACATGCCCGTCGAGGCCTGGTTCAACCGAGCTGCGCCCCGTATCAAGTCAGGCGAAGTCAATCTCGATACTATCGACGCGGCAAGCGCACTTGCATTGATGGTAGGCGATCCGCTCCTGATACGACGACCGCTGATCGACGTAGACGGCGCACGATTTGCCGGACTCGGTCATGAGCCCGTGCTGTCGCTGCTTGGCCGCAACACGCAAGATAATCTCGAGGAATGCTTCCACGAAGCAAACCGCACGCGTTGTCCACAGACGTGAGGAAACGGCGGAGCGTACCCCCAGGCCATCAAACGAGGCAAAGAATGACGTTCCCCACTTCCGGCTTCCTTCACCGGTAGTAACCGAGGGGATCTTCGCTGAGACGGCCGGCGCGAGTGGCTGCCCCGTAAGGCGGCATCGCCCATATTGCGCTCGCATGCTGCGCTTCTCGCCTTCGCAAGGTGTGAGAGGCCGCCGCAGCTGCCGCCTCTATCACCCATGACTCCGCGGCCTGGATTGGATCAGAGCACCAAGCCGAGAGGCAGTTTCTTGAACACTTCGGCTCTCTTGACTGAAATAACGATCAGAACAGACCACCACGCTCCGCGGTCGTGATCCTTATGCAACTTAGCGGCATAATTGTGCGACGGTCGCTCCCATTTTGATCGGTATCAAATCCTCCGACATCCCCCATGTGTGACAGAGATCTCGCGCGGCTCCTCGCGTGAACCTATGGAATGGAGACTTCGATGAGAACAAGGACAGTTCTGACGGCGGCATCGCTCCTCGCACTAGCGAGCTCGTTGGCCAGCATCTCCGTACGGGCTGCGGATCTGCGTCCGGCTCCGGTCTACTATAAAGCGCCTCCAATCGAATCCTTCAATCCATGGATGATCCGCCTGCGCGTGCTCGGCGTTTTGCCGGATACCGCAGGAAGCTCGGTCAACGTTGCCGGGACGCCCTCGCTGTCCTCACCAAGTTCTGGGCTTTCGATCAGCTATCAAGCCATACCCGAGCTCGACATCACCTATTTCTTCACGAAAAACGTTGCAGCTGAACTCATTCTCGGCGTGACCAGCCATCACATCAGCGGCAGTGGCGCGCTCACTGGGCTCGATATCGGCAAAGCCTGGCTGTTGCCGCCAACACTGACGCTGCAATATCACTTCACAGATTTCGGCCGGCTCAAGCCCTATATCGGCGCGGGCGTCAACTACACCGCATTCTTCAACCAATCGGCAGCGAATACCTCGCTCGCCGGACTTGCCGTGACGGATTTGCGCATTAGCAACAAATTCGGCGCGGCTGTCCAATTCGGCTTCGATTACATGCTTGATCGTCACTGGGGTCTCAACTTTGACGTGAAGAAGCTGTGGCTGCGGCCGCAGTACTCCGCGACCGTAAACAATGCAGTTGCCGTCACCGGGCGCGCCAACATCGACCCATGGCTCGTCGGCGGCGGCGTCACCTACAAGTTCTGAGGCTAGGACAGGACCCAGTTGATCAACCGGACGCGGCGAGCTCATCGAGCGCGTCCCTTAACCTCACCACAGCGCAAGGAAGGAGCGAGATGACGCGGTCAATTACGTATCATCTCGCGAGACGCAGGGAGCCATTCGCAGCATCGCTCTCGCTGCGAGCTACGGATCGCGTGGCATGAGTAACGGTACACAAACAGACCGACCCAGTTTACGATCATATTCTTGTTTCATCGCGCGTTGCAAAGGCGCCATTTGCCTATTGGGCGGAGAAAAACGGCGGCACGCCGCGCCAAGGTCAATGACCTGCTGTTCGCAGACCCGGAGCGTGAGGCTTCCCCTCAACCTCAGACGATCTGAGCTCCGAGCGGCCCGCTCATGGACGGACAAGCCGTCCATGCTCGCTAGCTCGGCAAGTGGCCGCTAAGCGAAGCTTCTAGCCTCGCTTTAGCACCATCACAAGGCGGTCGACACGTTTGTCCTGCTTGAGGTGGGAGTTTACGATTTCGTCAACGTCCTCAGGCGTGGTCGCGCGATACCACACTCCGTCAGGATAAACGACCATCAACGGACCGGAGTTGCAAAAGCCAAGGCAGCCTGCCATCGTGAAGCCAATATCGTAGAGGCCTTGCGCTTCGATCGCCTTGCCCATTCGATCCCACAGGGCTTGCGCGCCGGAGGCGCCACAGCTGCCGTGCGGATGAGTTGGCGGACGCTGCGTGTTGCAGGCAAAGACATGATGCCTATAAAGTTGAGGAAGCTCGAATTCGGTTTCTGAGTTCATGCGCCTATCCTGTGATCAATGCGCTTCATCTGAAAGAGCCAAAGTGCGAGCACATTGCCCCTCACAATCTCTTAAGATTGAACGCCGCATCGACCAATTGCTGCTAGTGATTCCTACTCGCGCTTGCGAAAAGCGGCGAAATGAGCGGGCACCATCGTGATTGTCGTCGCTGAAGATCAGCGATAGATACCTTCGCGTCCGGAGCAGCCTCCTTGATCAATTTCAACCTCTTCTCCCGTCATCGCGGTCTTTTTACTCCCGCATCACTTGCTCACCATCCAACTTCTCCAAAGCAAGTTGCGCACCAGATACGTTACGTTCGTTTCTGCAAGGATCCCTTGCTTTGCCCGGCGCGACTCACAATTATTGCCGAAGTTGTGACAAATGTCGTTTGCTTCTGTTTCGGACACGACAAACGTCGCATAGCGTTTGGCCTCCCGCTTCAACCTTCTGCAGTTCGTACGCAGGATAAGCGAGAATCTCGGCTATTTGCCCAGCTCTCGCGCTATCATATCTTGGAATGAGCAGCGATCTTCATGAGCCTCATGCCGCCTATCGAGGAGTCTTCATTCTCGACGATCGCGCGGTGACTCGAGCGCTCTGTTCTGCCATGGCGTGATCGGCTCGCCGCATCGCCCGGCGCGAACCCACAGCATCTTTTTCGCCTGCCGGCTCGATTTGGCGAGCTAAGGCAGGAGCAGCTTCTTGGTGCGGCGAAGGTCGCGGAGTGCAACGCCGTAATCCACGCCAAGCCCCGTTTTGTCTCACAAGTCAAAAGCCGTGACACCCATCTGCCAACGCTCACGAGTAGGACGGCCTCTCAGACGGCAAAGCGCCTCAGGCAGCTTGAGCACAACAAAGCGATGGGGCCGTTAGTGGGATGGATCGTTATATCTATGGTTTTGTCGCTGTCTCCGAACGGGCGGCCGACAAACCGGGTCCTCCAGCAGCTTGACGCCGCAGGCAGACGTCACCTCCGATCACGCCGAGCGCTACCGCTCGTCCATCGCTGGGGCCGTCGATGCACATCACAGTGTCGATCTCGAATCTTGCACCGTGCCGGCCGCATCTGAGGAGCGATCCACCCAAGAAAACGCGCCAGAGCCGATGTTGAGCCGGACGCTCTCATGCGGACAACGATTGACGTAGCCAAGATAGTCGTTGCTGAAGGTGCGCACCACAATAACTGAAAATGGCCGGCTCTCGCCTCCATCGATCCGCGACAAGCTACACCCCATGGCGCCACGCCGCTCGATGGCGTCGACCAGACAGACGGCAAACCCCTCGATTTGATCGCTCATCAGGTTGCCGTTTATCGGTTCGCTCATCCCGGCCTCGCAGTTTCCTGCTTAAAGGCTTCGATCGCAGTCCGGCTCAGCCGAAACGTCCCACGGCCACGAGCGAGCGGCCGATAAGCCGAGCTTGCACGGGCGTGGAGGACATCAAACCATTGGTTCGGCGTGAGCTTCGTCGGACGCTCGCTGATCTGGATCACCCTCCCGTTCGGACCGAAGCGGACGTGGATGATGACTTGTTGCGAGTTCATACCGATCTCCTGTTCTGGTAACTCCAAAGATCCCGAGCGAACACCGACGATGTCGACTGTCGCCCCATGGACGCGGCGCCTTTGCTATCGAGCAGGACCTCTTCGCGTCGCTTGAAGCATCTCTTAGGTTCCCTTGCTCATCACTCGCGATGACAAACACTGTGATCATCGCAATTCAATTCTCGTTCTTCCGTGTGTTGGATCACGAGCATCTCAGTAAATCGCTGCACCGGCTCCCACGTTGATCGACGCATCTTTCATGGTCTCGACGATAAACTCGATCTGCTTGTTCGTGATATGGGTGTGAAACGGAAGCGCAAGAGCGCGATCTGATATTTTTTCCGCAACCAGGAAATCGCCACGCCGATAGCCGAAGTCAAAGTAGTGGCGTTGCAAGTGCAGCGGTTGGCTATAGGCGGCGGATTCAACCTGCGCGACGCGCAGATCATCGATAATGGCGTCGCGCCCCGATCGAGTGAAGCGTGTCCCCAGATGAACGAGATAAAGCAACCAGTTTACCTCGGTTACATCGGGGCCGACATAAGGCGGCTTGAGGCCCTCAAATGATTGCATATGCGCGTTATAAAGCTGCTCGATGAACCGACGCCGCTCCAGGATTTCATCGAGACGCTTGAGCTGCGCTAGGCCCAAGGCGGCCGTGAGATCGCTCATGCCGGCCTGATAAGGCGCCGTACTACCGACAACAACGGAAGAGCGCTCGTCCAGGCGATGGGCGCGATGGCGACGCAAGTCGAGCGCAATGTCGATATCGTCGGTCACCACCATTGCGCCTTCGCCACAGGTTAGGGCCACCGGCTGAGCAAAGTCGAACACCGCGAGGTCGCCAAACCGGCCGACGAGCTCACCCTTGTAGCTCGATCCGATCGCCTCGGTGGAATCCTCCAAAAGCAGTAGCTGATGGCGCTGTGCGACCGCGCGCAGCTCCGACCATGGTGCTGGATGACCGTTGGGATTGCCGGCGACAATCGCCCGCGTGTTGGCCGTGATGCGCTCTTCGGCCTTCGCTGGGACTAATGCTCCCGACCAATAGTCGACATCTGCAAATACCGCTCGTGCGCCTGCGAGACTGATGGCATGCGCGGTCTCACGAAAGCAGTAGGGCGAGGCGATAACCTCCTGCCCCGGGCCAATGCCGAGCGCCCTCAGCGCAAGCAGGAGCCCGATGGTACCACTCGAGACCGCAACAGCATATTTGCGCCCAAGATAGGCGGCGAAAGCGTGCTCAAAAGCCTCAGTGATCCGCCCGTTAGAGATCTGCGGCGAACACAGCAGCGTTTCCACGGCGGAGAGCTCGGCGAAGGTGATATCGGGATCGGACAGTGAAATGAATGATGCATTCTCGTCCACAGTGTGCGCGCCATCAAGCCGATGCTCTGCTAGTTCAGTGCTCACCGCCCAACATTCCTTTTGGCCAATACGATGCCGGTCGCCCGCGTCGGATCGGCCGTAATCTGCACGCAGTGATCCGATCCGTCGATCAGATGAAGATCGAAACCCGGAAATTGCCGGAACGGCTGGTCCGGCACATCCGACGCATCACAGCGCACCCAAGCAAGCTGCGGAAAGCGGCGCCGCAGCTCGGCAAACGGGCCCATCTCGGCGCCATCGGCTGCAAGCAGCCGCTCGATTTCGATCACTTCCTCCTCGGTGAGCGCCATCGTGGCTCCTCTGTGACTGGTGAAAGGCGGGCGTCATTGCCAAAACAGACGCTCCGGATCCGCACTCAATTCGTCGATTGCCGAAGTTAACCGGTGGTAAAGGCTGTGAAATTCCCAGATTTCTCGCGCGTGGTTCTTGCGAAACAGCTTCCAGACCCCGCTCACGGCATCATAAAGAACCAGCGCGACATCGATGAGAGCGCCATCCTTGTTGATGTTGCGCGAGCAACAGGGGCTCTCGACGAGGTAGCCGCCCCTCACCGGCGTCACGTTCGGCGAGACGTAGAGATAGCGCTGGCGCGAGCTCAAGCCGCGCTCGATCCGTTTGCGATCGAGCTCGTTAGGGTGAGGCATTAGCCCGGCTTTTACCTTTCTCATCAGCGCAGCATTCATGGCGGGAGCCTCCATTCAAAGCTCTTCAAGACAGCCGATGAGCAGCTGCTCACCAAAATCGACAATGTAGATCGGCACGTTCGCTTCGGTATGGGTCGCGACGTTGATGATCTCACCGGTCGCTCCGGCGGCTAGCAAGACTCCCTCGGGCTCCGTATCGGGAAATGAGTGGTCGTTGATGAGGTCGACTGCGGTCTTGACCCGCTGGCCACGCCGATATTTCGGAAAGCCGGACTGCGTCATGACTCCTCCGGCAATGGCAGATCATCGATCTCCTCGCAGGCATCCACCAGCTCCAGTTCCTTGCGCTTCATGCCAACGCGGTAGCCGCTTTCCAGATACTCGACGCCGTAGATGTAGAATTGCTGCAGGAACGTGCCGATCGATACGACGTAGCCAACCTCTCCCTTCTTGACTAAAACGTCGCCAATCTCCTTGCCGCGATAGGTGCCATCATTGCGGATGGTGCGATTGGCCCGAACCTTTTGGCCAAAGCTGAAGACAGGCGGCTCGCTGAGCTCGACGACGTCGCTGTCGCGAACGATGCTGTTCATGTACCGCTCCTCATGCATCGCTCCTTTAAAGATGCGGGGATCCGCCTCGCCAACCGCAGGCGAGATCCTGCATCACTACATCGTGGCGCGGCACTGTCAGTCACCTCGACGATTGCAGCGCTGCCGAGAAGGCCGCGCTCGGCATCGCGAAGCGCCTTTGGACCATCGCGCGCAATGAAATGGCCACCAGGGCCATGCTACCGACCAGCAACAGCACGATCGCAGGGCAATCCAGCGCTGTCGCCGTCCGTGATGGAGGACCGAACGTCGGCGCCTGGGCCGACGCCAACGCGCAGCACGACGCTTACGACGGTTTCATCACCAGCCCTTGGCATGCCAATCATCGGCCTCACGCTTTAGGCTGGCGCCTGGTAGCGAGGCAAGGATGTGTCAACCACGCAGGTATT
This sequence comes from Bradyrhizobium sp. ERR14, assembly GCF_014198235.1. Classification (NCBI taxonomy): domain Bacteria; kingdom Pseudomonadati; phylum Pseudomonadota; class Alphaproteobacteria; order Hyphomicrobiales; family Nitrobacteraceae; genus Bradyrhizobium; species Bradyrhizobium sp. ERR14. Next base: position 110,697 of record NZ_JACIHD010000015.1, read on the forward strand.
GTCGACCGGACAGGCGGCGACACATTGCGGGTCATCGAAATGGCCAACACATTCAGTGCATTTCGCCGCTTCAATGACAAAGCTCGCCCCCTTCTCCGAGATGGCAACGTTCGGACATAACGGTTCGCAGGCTGAGCAGCTCGTACACTGCGAGGCGATGATCTTGAATGGCACATATTCCCCCTTACGCTGCAGAGATCAGAGATCCTTGCCGGATCACAGCGTCGCCGCGCTGCACGTGCTGGATCTCCCCGCGTTTCACCTTGTCCAGATAGGATTTGAACCAGGCGATCGCCGACTTCTCGATGAACTCATGGGCGTATTGATCGACCGGCTCGATCCCCGCCTTGATCAGATTGCTTTTCGGGCAGCCGCCGATCTTGGACACGAAGACCGCATGGCAGTCATGGATGCCACGCATGATGGCAGCAAGCCTGTCCTCCTCGCCATAACCGCCCTGGCAGTAAACGTCCACGCGGCGGTGGCCGACGAATTTGGCGCCGGATGTAGAAAGTTCGTACACTTGGAATTCCTTGGCATGCCCAAAGTGCTCGTTGATCAACCCCGAGGCCTTGGTTGCGACGGCCACTAGAAGAGTGATCGCGCTCGTCTCTCCGGCAAATTCCGCAAGCTCCTTTTGGGCGGCCGCGACTTTGGCGGCACGCTCATCCTCTACCCTGGCCTGATATGCCTTGCGCATCTCTAAGTCATACTGGACGTCCATCCTCATGACCTGATCGGTGGTGAACTCTGCGCTACGATTCTCCCCCAGTAGACCGACCGCATCGGCGCGGCACTGGCGGCAATGTCGCATCATTTTGATCTCTCCTTCGCAAGCATCTTGCAGCGCCTTCAACTCCTGGGCTGTCGGTCCGCGCTGACCGTTGAGGCCAAATACTGTGCCGTGCTCGGGCGCAGAGATCAGCGGCATGATATTGTGAAGGAAGGCACCGCGCGACTTCACCGCCTTGTTGACCTCGATCAGGTGGTCGTCGTTGATGTTTGGGATCATCACCGAGTTCACCTTGCATAGGATACCGCCTTCGCTAAGCATCTCGAGGCCTTGCAGCTGGCGGTCGGTGAGTATCCTTGCCGCGTCGATGCCGGTGTAGCGCTTGTGGTTGAAGAAGATCCACGGGTAGATCTTAGCGCCGATTTCGGGATCGACCATGTTGATAGTGATGGTGACGTGGTCAATTTTCGACCTGGCGATGGCATCAATATGGTCCGGCAGAGCCAGTCCATTGGTTGACAGGCACAGCTTGATGTCCGGAGCCGCCTTGGCGACCAGCTCGAACGTCTTGAACGTCTTTGCTGGATTGGCCAGGGGGTCGCCGGGGCCAGCGATGCCAAGGACCGTCATCTGCGGAATGGTGGTCGCGACCGCGAGCACTTTTCTTACCGCCTGCTCAGGCGTGAGCTTCTCGCTAACCACACCCGGACGCGATTCATTGGCGCAGTCGTATTTTCGGTTGCAGTAATTGCACTGGATGTTGCAGGCAGGCGCGACCGCGACATGCATGCGGGCGTAATGATGATGCGCTTCTTCGCTGTAGCAGGGATGGTTCTTGACCTTTTCCCAGATTTCGATCGGCAGATCGCCTTGACCTACCTGCGAGCCGCAGCTCGCCTGCCCGGTCTTGGCCGAAGCGCGGCAGCCCTTATGCTGGGCGGCCGGCTTCATCTTGCCGCTATCCACTACAGCTTTGACATATTTTCCGCGTCCGACGACCGCGTTCATTTTCATTTTTCCCTGCAGGCATCATCGGCCCCCCAAGGACCATCCGTGAGCGAGCCTCAAGAAGCTGGGTAGCAACTTGCATGCCATGGCGGAGACGATGAAATTGGAGCCATACGCCAACGAGTTAGCGGAAACGATCGGCGCTGGGGCATGTAAGAGCATGCAATGATGCGCTTGTTGACAATGCAACAGATACGTCGTCATTCTCACGCAACGCTCCACAGCTTGCGCATTCATTCTGGCGCTGAGTGCCGGAACCCGGCTCCATCTGAACGGGTCTTCTCGCGTTGCGGCTCTCGCAAATATGTCGATAGGAGCTGGGATTCGGCTTCACAAGGACACTAATGGGTGATCAGTATCTCAACCGCGCAAGAGAGCCCAATCGCAAGCGGTGTAAGGCCTTGCTCGAGTAGAAAGCGGAGCTCGTTGCGAGAGAGCGCGTCCGGATCAACGATCGCATAGAGGGTGTCGGCCGAGCGCTTGATGATCTGCCGGGCATAGCTACACAAGAGCTGGTCGTTGAAGCGACAGCCGATGAAGAGGAAGGTCTGTCCGGTTCGCCTTTCCCTGATGATGTCCGGAATTGGCGTCTGAATGTCGATTTCGGTCAACGCCTCGACATAGTCGGCGTCGGAGATAAGGAAGTTGTTGGCCGGCTGCACGCTGCCATGCGGCTTGTACGACACCGTCGCCCAGGTGCCGGCCACGGCACTGTCGACCTCTTGGCCAAGCGAATCGTAAAAGCGATACCAGCGATTCTCGCCAATGCCGATGCGGGTGATACCCTGCACTTCGCCTCATCCATCGCGCTTACCCAGCGCCGAGCGCATGGCGGCATCATACCAGGCGTCGACTATGACGGGCAGCGACAGGGACGCAAGATGATGGTGCAACCGCGTCGGCTCGACCGGTCGAGCGAAGGCCTACGTCATCAATGCGGTCACGGAGGACCAGTGTTTGCTGATCTCGATATGCTGCGCCGACCACCACGCATTGCCCCTAGCCCTCCGCGGCAGCGCAACCTTGCTCGCGAAGAAGCTGGCCAACGCCTCTGGCGTGGTCGGCATATCGGATCTGCACAATTCGGTGAGGCCAGGACCGAGATAGGGAATGACGCTCGCGGCCCTCAGGCCGGCAGCGATGTCCACGAGCGTCGCCTTTGCATCGGCAGCATCGACAAAGTCAATCTGCGGGGGCGCCTTCATGGATCGCCCCCGTTGTCACCCCGTTTTTTTGCGTTGATTGTGATCGGTAGCCGTGTGTCGCTCGCCATCTCGGGCAAATCGAGCACCCAGCCATTAGCTACTTTGATCCAGCCGCCCCATAGCGTCTCGTACTCGGATTCCACGATTGGCTCTTCGAGATCTTTTTTTGGCACGTAGATTGACAGGCCCGCGTCCGGAGACCGGCGGATCATGATTTTCACGAGGTCTACTCCCTGACTGCGACGGGGGAGGTGGCGCGAAGGCGAGCCGCGATGTCGGACACTGCGCACACGACCTCATCGACCTCCGCGAAGGAGGTTTCACGGGACAGGGAAAAGCGCACCGCGCCACGCATCCGCCACGCCGGCACCTGCATGGCACGCAGAACATGGGATGGCTGCATTGAGCCAGCGTTGCAGGCTGATCCGAGCGACACGGCAATGCCCGCTCCATCGAGGTGGTGGGCGATGGCTTCGCCTTCGAGATGATCGAAGGCAATATTGGCCGTGTTCGCTAATCGATTGCTGATATCGCCGAGCGCAACGCACTCGCCATTGTGCAAAATTCCCTGCTCAAGGCGGTCGCGCAACGCGCCAATGCGAACGCGCTCCGGTTCGAGCCGCTCCGCCGCAAGCTCGGCGGCCTTTCCCAGACCAACAATGCCGGGAATATTCTCGGTCCCGCCGCGGCGACCTCGTTCCTGTGATCCGCCGCAGATCAGTGGCCGGAATTTTGTCCCTGTGCGCAAATATAGCGCGCCGATGCCCTTGGGGCCGTGCAGTTTGTGCCCGGATAGCGACAGCATGTCGATCGCACTGTCCTTTAGGTTCACGCGCACCTTGCCGACGGCCTGGACCGCATCGGTGTGAAACAGCGCGCCCGCCTCACGGGTCAACCCGGCCAGAAACTCCACGGGAAACATCGTTCCGGTCTCGTTGTTGGCCCACATAACCGAGGCAATCGCTGTACGTGGCCCGAGTGCGCCGCGAAACGCCTCGATGTCGAGCCGGCCGTGGGCATCTACGGGTACGATGCGCGTCTTGACTCCTCTTGCCGCCAATTGCTCGGTTAGCGCAAGAACGGCGAAGTGCTCAACTGAGGTGGTGACGATCTCGTCGCGGCCTTCCTGCATCGCAAGCGCAGAGAGGACCGCGGCATTATTGGCCTCAGTCCCTCCCGAGGTAAAAACGATTTCATGTTCGTATGCGTTCCCTAGTAGGCCCCGCAAGCTACGCCGGGCCTGCCTCACAGCGACTGCGACCTCGCTGCCGAAGGCATGCGTGGACGAAGCATTGCCGAATTGCTCCGTGAAGAACGGCAACATGGCTTGCACAACGGATGGATCCGTCCGCGTCGTTGCATTGTTATCGAGGTAGATCGGCACTCGATTTTCGCTCAATGCACTGCCTCGCCTGCAGCAGCGACGGGGATCAGGCGAACCAATTCGCCGAGTTTACCGACCAGCCGCGCCTGAATGCCTTTCAGCGTCACGATCGAAAGCTTACACAACGTGCAGGCACCGGTGAGCCTGACCATGACCCTGCTGCCATCGATCCCCATCAGGTGACGGTCGCTACCGTCGCGTTGCAGATTGGGTCGGATCTCTTCGATTGCGCCGCGAATGCGACGCTCTCGGTCTGTCGCAGTGGACGACGATTGCCTCAGTTGTCCGGTTCCGCCGGCATGCTCCGATGACCTTCTCAGCAGCTGAACGATTTGTCTCATGAGCTGAACGATTTTCCGCATGAGCAGTTCGCGGTGGCGTTCGGGTTGTGAAAGGTGAAGCCAGAACTCTCCAGCGCCATTACGAAATCGATGGTCGTTCCCATCAGATGCTCACAGCTCTTGTTATCGACGAACACCTTCAGCCCGTCGCATTCGATCACGGTGTCGTCAGGCTTCGGTTCTTCGACCAGACCCATCTTGTATTTGAATCCATTGCAGCCGCCTGCTTCGATCATGACGCGCAGACCGCCAGTCGGTTGCGTCGAGGATGAAATCGCGCTCTTGATTGCATTCACTGCGCTATCCGTCAGGTTGATCACGGCTTTCCCTCATCAGCTTGGATATAGCTGCTAAGGGCAAGCCACGTGCCAGCGCGCAGGCGCTTGATGATGCTCACTTTTTCGGATCGCGCCTATTTGCTTTGGAACCGGTGTCGCGTTCCCGACAAGGCTCCTTGATGCGATCGCAGCCACTGAGGCATTTTCTTTCTAAGCTACGGCGAAGGCCCCTACTCATGCGACGGCAAGCAATTTGCATCGCATCTGGGACCGGCAAAGGCGTCGGTGAAGAGCTTAGATCGAGGACGAATTTAATGACTGCAATCGAGAACACCGCACTCGGCAGACTTGAGAAGGAGGGCCGCCTGCTCAATGCCGTACTCAAAGGCGGGACTACCAAGCCGGGCAGGTTCGGCTTTCGCGGCGACGTCGCACTAAAATTCCAGACTCAGGTCGCGGACGAGAAACGGCCGCCAGAATATTCGATTGAGCAGGTGTTGACGATCGCGCAGGACGGCGAACGCACTATTCCGGTGCTGGCCGGCTACCTGCATTCCTTCGCCTATCTTGCTGACGTCGCGACCGTGCTTGACGGCGCCTTAAGCCCAACCGGCAGCTACTTCATGTTCTGCAACAACATTGACTTGCTGGCGAAGTACCGAGTGAAGTTAGGTGATATTATGTTCCATATTCTACCGTGCGATGAATCCACGGTTTGGAAGGAGATGATGGACCTGGTGGGGCTCAACAAGGACGAAATCAAGAAGCTCGATCCGGGCGGCAAGCTTGATTACCTCCTCGATGCCGCAAAGGATCTCGACCTGTCCTATGAGGAGATCTCGTACGACGACGGGCTAAAGAGGATGGAGCCCGTGAAAAACCGCAACGAGAACCGGCCCGTCTGAGCGCGGTCTTCAGGTGTGGGCCGATGCAACTTCTTCGACAAGATGCACACCAACGACGCAGATATCACCATCCAGAACTGCCAACGCGATCGGCGTGAGAGCTCTACCTTGACATGGACCTTCGACGCACCGGCCGGTGCCGAGTTCGAAGGTCGAACCGTGCTTGCCGCACATCAGCCGGATACCGTATGGGTCGAGGAATTCGTTCCGCTCCCAGTCCAAATTGACGCCGTTGTGTGGGCATTTATTGGCGTAGCCAAGCACCTTTTTGCCCCAGCGCACCACAATGATGGACCACGGCCGGTGATTGCCGTGATCATCGACGACCATGAGGTGGAATCCCATGGCCTGGCGGCTCGGAATGTCGTTAAAGCTGCAGATCGAGTAGATGGGATTTGGCTTCATTTATCGCCCATTTATTGCAAGACGCTTTTTATTGTCGCTTTGCAATCAACCTGCAAGAACCGTACAAGTGCCGGGCTGATAGTGTCTGTGGTGATCCAACGCGCAAGCCAGCCGTTGCTGGCTCACCCAATTACCCGACGCATAATTCAGACCAATCAGTTCGACAATTTTGGGCCTTGCTGCCGTTTCCATGAAGGCCGTGCCGCTGCAGCTTTCGGGTCCAAGCCCTCTGCACTATTTGCCGGATAGCTGCCTGCGGTGGCTGGTCATTGCTGCTCGTTGATGGCTACTCCGTAGGGAGCCCCCGTTACGCCCCCTCGGATCGCGCATCCCACCGCAGCTTCGTAAGCGCCTTCGGAGAAAGGTTGAACGGACGTTTCAGCCGGCGGGGGCGACGCAGCGAGCGTGCGCCCCCTTTAAAGCAAGACCGTTGAGCCCGGGATAGAACGGTCAAATGTCCGTCATTTCAGGCCCGCTGCTGCTATTGCAGCCAATTTACTCCATGTGCATCCCACTAAGAGCGCGCTCCAAGTAAAATGAAGGGTCATCGTCCGACGAATCCGTTTCGTAGCTTCTCTGAGGACCGACATCACTGCCCCCATCTTTGGAAAGATACTTCGTAGGCTTGCCTACCCGCTGCCACTCGTCGTTCTCGTTCTTCGCCCACACATCGGGGCGCTGGTGAGGATCAAGCACCCAGTGGTTACGACCCACCTGAACAAAACCCATGTCCGCTAGACGAGGTTCCATGCCCGCTAGGGCCGGCCGCGACAAGATCAGCGGATGGTCCCCGTCCTCTCGCAGTTGATGTTCTAGCAAGATATCGCCAGCGTTCTCGACAAGCGGATGAGTCACCCTAAGATCTACGACGGATGTGATATCGTTGCGCCCAAACTGCTGCTGAAAATGGTCTCCTTTAATCCGAGCCGGGCCTCCTGCCCTTAGAAGCCCGACAACTTCGTCGCCCAACCGGTAGCTGTAAAATCGTGCCGGCTTATTTGGATCGTCGTAGGTGTTGGCGTAACTTCCAGCAACCGTCGCTGCGCGCTCAGCCTTCTGGGAGACGAAGTCCGAGTACTCTTCTGGGTTCTCGGCAATGTGCCTGATATCACTGCGCAAGAATCTCTCAGCTCCGCGCAAGAAGGAATCTCGGTCGATCTCTCTAATGGGCGCTTTGGAAACGAGAGAGTATGACGCCGCTGGTTCGGATGACGACCCACCTCGCTCCATTCTTGCAACTGTTTCCGCAAACCGGGGACTATCTCCCGCTTCTGATGAATCGTCAGTTTGGTTACCGGTTGTGAACTGGCTGGATGAGCCAACGCTTCTGCCATACATGAGAGCGCTCTCCTATCGGCAAAGTTGCACGCAATTGAGCTCGTGCCGTGCAAGCTCTGCCGGCTAGGATAGAATTCCTAGCTGACCACAACCTGACCAAAGCAACTCGGCGCGCTTCGGCGCGACTACCCGACGCACTCTGCGCGTGAGTTACAGATAGTCGCTGCGACAAGCCGCGATCCTGTGGGTAGAATCGGACGTAAGATCGCCTGCTGCCGATCCGTCAAAAAGACCGACGTCTAATGATAATGACTCGCAGGTTCCTATCAGCAGATGGGTACGCGGCCCGACCAGGTACCCGCCAACGACAGTTAGAGACCTGCGTGCCAAGTGCTTCGTGTCCTGGTTTGCGATGTGCTATCGATGTCCACCTGCTCAATTGCAACCACCGTGTGCTGGGCAGCGAAATGTCCTCCGCAACCGGGCGTGCGCAAAAAGACCAACTAAGGTGTTCCCGGCACATCACGTTCTCTATAGAATCGATTATCTAGGCAGACATCATTATCCCCGATCGGCAGTGCGGCGGGCAAGTAAGCTTCTCCTGATCGCAAGCAGACATGCACAGCATCCCCTCCGATCAAATCGCCCCACGTGGTGGCCTGTGCTCTTCGGACTTCATCATGACGGGCACATCGATCTACTTAGCGCCGCGGGAGGCACGGCTCGCCTTTGACGAATAGGCGGACCTTGGAGACGAGCGGTTTGTGAGCAACGGCGATTGCATCGGCATAACCTAGCCGTCGCCCAACCACCACCGGGCAATGCTTGCGCCTTAGCTCGCGCGATCTAGCCATTCAATGTTTGATTGAGATCCTTCTGGCGCGCCGTCCCAACCATGAGTGCCGCGACAGGACGAGGTGTGCTCGCTCACGCCGCTTCAGAAACGGCCGAAGTGTGAGTCTGGCAGTTGGCCGGACAAACCCTGGCGCATGCACCACACCCGATGCAGGCGCCTTGATCATTCAGAACCATAGTCTTCTTCTCGATCTCATCGTCCTCGTCATCATCGAGCGCGACAAGTTCGCCCTCGTCGCTGATTCCTTTCAACGTCATGACATCTCGACCGCACACCTTGAAACAGCGACCACAGCCGATGCACTTCTTGGCATCGATCGAGCTCAGGTATTGTGGCGTCCAGTCGCGGCCGTCGCGCGTTGCAAATGACATGCATGGCTCCTTTAACTATTTTCGAGCGTCTTCAAGTCACGACTCTTGCGCTCGAATTCAGCATAGGCATCGTGCGCCTTTCGCGCCACCACCATGATCGATGTCCAATTGATGGGTAACTCTTCCGAAAGGTCGTGCAGATCCATCTTGGCCTGTATCGCCTTGGCGGATACTTTCTTTAGTTCGGCCTTCAGTGTTTCACGATCGCTCATGAGTATCCCCAATAGTTCGCCACGTCCGGAAATTTCCGAATGAGGTCGATTCCGTCACTGACATATTTGTCGCCCTCCTGCGCAAGCTTTACGAAATTATCGAATCCGAAGCGATGCACGTCGCGCAGCTGCTTGTTCACGGCGATCAGCCGGCCTGAGATGAGCACCATGCGGCCGAAGCCTTCATGATGCAGATCCAGAATCGGCTGGATCATCCCGCCGGTCTCCCTCTCGATCGAGAGCGCGACAGCATCGAAGAACAGCTTAAGCCGCCACAGTGTATCGGGATCGGGATCAGCGATAATCGGCAATGCGCGCCTTTTCTGCTTGTTCAGGATATACGGTCCGAGCAGTTCAAGATCGCTCTTCGCCTCCCAAGCTCCGTTGGTATCCTGAGCACGCCAAATCTTGATCAACTCCTTGAGGAACGGCGCGTCGACGGCGCTGTCCTGCTGCTCTATTTTTGCGGTCATATCACCTCATTCGTCGAACTCGAACGTACGCGCTCGGTCCTTTGCCATGGCCTTGCGTAGCCAGGGAGGTGGCGTGCCCTTCAGTACGCGCTCGAGTTTTTCGAGCAACACCAGAATGCTTTCTGGCTTGTTCACCTTGATAGGATGGATCTTGTTGGCCACCACTCGCGCAGCCCCGGCACCACCAATGGCGGCGACGTAAAGGATTGCGCAATCCTTGATCGCCTCGATCTTCGGCACCAACTTGTCGTCGTTGCCGTCTTCCTTAAGATCGCCCTCAAACTCAATCGCTTTGAGAAATACGTGCCCTCCAGGCGTGACATCGTAGATTGCGATATTCTTTGCCCAACCAAAATGGGCATCGACTCGACTCAAGTCCTGAGTGGCAAACGCGACCTTCATCCAATCGCCCCCCCAGCCGCGCCGGTGGAGCTGCGATAGCCTGAGCAACGTGGCGGTCCGGACGCAGTCCGCCATCTATCGGGCGTAGGCTGATCGTTTTCCTCACGGTGCGCGATCACAAGGTTGGCGATTTCGAAGATCAGATTCCGGGTACCACGATAGCCCACGGATAGTTGGTGTCCCGCACCAAGTCGATCGAACATAGGAAAACCCGTACGATAGAACGGCAATTTCAGCCGAGCCGCCGCTTGCCTGCCATGCGAATGCGTGATCAAGAGGTCGCAATGGTGTGTTTTGGCAAGCCCTTCCAGATCCTCGAGATCGCCAATGAGTACCTCCTTGGTCTTGATCCGCTCGATCACCTCCGACTGGGTGGTCGTCACGGCCGCTGTCACCTGCGCGCCCATGTCGTGCAGCATGCTGGACAGATCGAACAGAAGGTCTGGCTCAGCGCCGATAGCAACTTTGCGACCGCCAATATGGAAGTGCGCGTCCAGCATTGCATCGGCGAGCTGACCGCGCTGGCGCCGATATTTCAAAGGTATGGGGCGGCCGCTGATCTCGCTCAAGAACGTCAAGAATTCGTCGTTCGGACAGAGACCACACATCCGCTCGAAGACACGAAAAGGCACGCCGGTCTTGCCCTGCATGACCTCTGCCGCACGCTGCATCTGCGCCCCGATTGCAATCGTCCATCCGGCGCGGCCCATGCTCGCGATTTCGTCGACGCCGATGCCGCCGATGGTCGTGGGCGTAAACTCATCGGGGATATGCCCATCGAGCGATCCCGCCAGGTCAGGGAGGAAGGACGGGCACAAGCCGAAATCCTCCACTATGACACGGAGTTCATCAAGGTCGCCGGGCGTGAGGTGACATCCCGGCAGAACATTCACTTTCGACGGGTCCCGCAGGCCATTGGCGCTGGGCCCTTCCACCAGCACCTCCACAATGCGCGCCACAGCCTTCTCCCAGCCGTCCTGGAAGGCGCCCTTGAAATCAGGTGTCGAGACATACACCAGTGGCAACTTTGCGAGTTGCGGATGCTTGCTCCGGATTAGCTTGAGGTAGGCATCCACATCGTCGCCGTTGGTCTCGGTGACACCAGTTGAGCAGATCCCGATGATCTTTGGCTTGGTACGGTTGGAGATGTTCAGTATCGCCTGCTCGAGATTATCATAACCGCCAAGTACGGTCGCGACCTCGCTCATCGCGGTGGTCTGCAGCGGAACTGCCTCTTTGAAATGCCGGACGAAAAGCGTGAGCCCGAAGGACGTGCATCCCTGGGAGCCGTGCAGAAGCGGCATCGCCCCACGCAGCCCCATGAAGGCTAATGCGCCGCCGATCGGCTGACTCATCTTCAGCGGGTTGACAGCGCAGGCTTTCGTCGGCGCCGTGACGATGGCCATGACGCCTCCCTACTCTGCGGCCTGTCGCATGGCAGACGGCTCGGACACCAAGATTCCTTCGATGCGACTCTGGCAGCAGCCACCGACCGCATTGGTATGCTCTCTCACCGCTGCGACGCTCCTCAGGCCGTGCGCGTATATTGCATCCTCAATCGTGCCCAGATCGACCGTGTTACACACGCAGATCTTCCTCGCGCGGCGCGCGGTTTCGGCAAGCGCCGGATCGCAGGCGATCGCCGCCACCGGCGATTGCATCTGCTCCAGCGCCTTGGCCAATGCCTGCCATGGTGCCGGTCGACGTAGCTGCTCCCACATCGGACTGGAGAGCGACTTATCGATTTCCTCCACCAGCTTGACCATTCCGACATAGCCCATATAGGCGTGGCAACGCTCCTGGTTGATATCGAGCCAGGGCATCGCCGCTTTCAGCGCGACGAACTGCGACTTGCCGCCCGATAGCATGATGTCCGCTTTTGCGTCCTTCAACATCTTATACATTTCGCGCGGCGTCATGTCCTCAATCATGTGGGCATCCTGCCCCATCAGCTCCTTGATGCGCTCCTTGTCTTTCCTGGTTGATTTCTTGATGCTGGTTCCGACTAACTCAAGCCCGGCTTCCTGGAGTGCCGCAACGACCGACCATGACTTGACGCCGCCGGTAATCAACAAGGCCTTCTTGCCTTCAAATCGGGGCTTGTACGGCTTGATCGCAGCCCAGGCCCACGCTTCCTCGCGCGCGATCACCGCTTCGGTGCGTCCGAGCAGATCTGTCGGCGCGCCGCGTTCAACCAATAAGCGGGCAAGCTGACGCAGTGATTCGCTCGAATCTTGAATACCGTAGAACGACCCCTCGAAGAACGGGATCCCGTAGCGCTGCTCCATCTTGCGTGCGACGTTCATCATGGACTTTGAGCACACCAACATCGCCGCCCGCGCGCGATGAGATGAAGCGACTTCGCAATACTTGCCATCGCCGGAGATACAGGAAAGAATCCGTACTCCAAGCTCGTCCAGCAATGGCTTCACTTGCCAGAGCTCTCCCGAAAGGTTGTATTCCCCGATCAGGTTGATATCGTACGGGGTGGTGTGGTCCGGCTCTTGCGTCCCGATCACATAATCGAGCAACGCCTCGCCGGCGAGCTTGTTACCGAGGTTCTTCGAGCCGACGAAGCCCGGGGAATTGATCGGGATCACCGGCTTTGCGAACCTTTGAGATGCTGCCTTACAGACTGCGTGGATGTCGTCGCCGATCATCGCCGGGATGCAGGTTTGATAGACGAAGATGGCGGGCGGGTCGCACTTGTCGATGATCTCCTTGATCGCTTTGTAGAGCCGCTTCTCGCCTCCGAATACAATATCGGTTTCGCTCAAATCGGTTGTGAACGCGGTGCGCCACAGATTCGAGCCTGACGACGCCGCGCCGCGATTGTCCCAGGAATTACCTTCGCACGCGATCGGACCATGCACCAAGTGAGCGACATCGGTGAACGGCTGCAGCGCAACCTTCGCGCCATCGAAAGCACAGCCCCCGGCAGCGCTACCCGGCTGCAGTTGTTTTGTGCAGCCCCTCTTGCGTTCAGCCTCCGGCTTACTGCCGTTCTTGGCGCAGCCCGGCTCGTCGAAAACATTCTGGACCGTGGCCGCTAGTGAACTCATCCCTTTTTCCTCTCAGCGCAAATTAATTGCATGGTCAACCGTCGTGTGCTTGTGCCATCCTCGGGTGCTCGGGCGATGGCACGCGCACGGTCGCTCATCAACGAATGATGTCGAAGCTGTAATCAGTTTTGCCAAGAACGTTTGTCTTCTTGTCGATCTCATCGAAGATCTTGTCCAGGATCTTCACCAGCACATTCAGGCCACCCTGATAGCCCCATAGAGGGGAGCGGTGATGGTGATGCCGATCAAAAACCGGAAAGCCGATGCGGATCAGTGGCGTTCCTGTATCGCGCTCCAGATACTTGCCATAGGTGTTGCCAATCAGAAAATCGACTGGCTCGGTGAACAGGAGTGAGCGCATGTGCCAGAGGTCTCGGCCGGGATAGGCTTGGCACCCTTGCCCAAATGGCGAGCTTGCAAGCAGCACCTGCATTTTTTCGTGCCAGGCCTTGTTGCCGTTGGTGGACAGCACATGTGTCGGTTCGGCGCCGAGTTCGAGCAGAAACGCAGCCAACCCATAGCAAAGATCCGGATCGCCATAGATCGCGAACTTCTTGCCATGGATATGCGCACTGGAGTCAGCGATGGCGTCGACTAGGCGGCCACGTTCTCGCGCGAGTTGCTCGGGAATCTCCTTGCCGCTGATGCGTGACAGCGCCACGATAAAGTCATCCGTTGCGGATAAGCCCACCGGGTAGTTGAAGGAGACGACCTCCTGCCCATGCCCAGCCACGAATGGCAGCGTTTTTTCGGTGCACCACTGCTGCATGGAGATTGTCGCCTTGGCGTGAACCGCGTTGGCCGCATCTTCCAGCGTCGTGCCGCCGTCATACATCCGGAATTCGCCGTCGGTCGGAGTATCGAAGACTTCAGAATTATCCGCGAGAATCGTGTGCTGGATGCCCATCAACGCCAAGATGCGCTTGATCTCGCGAAGGTTTCCGACGGTATAGCCATCGAACCCACCGATGATGTTGATCGCCCCGTTCTGCTTGCGCTTCAGCTTCGGCGCTGTTCCGGCTTTACCGTCCCAAAAATGCTCCAGAATGCCCTTGAGCGCATTGTCATAACCGGTGACGTGGCTGCCGACGAACGCCGGGGTATGGGCGAATGGCACATCGAAGTTCGCCGGAACCGAGCCTTTTTCTTTCGACGTCTTGATGAAGGCGTTGAGGTCATCGCCGATCACCTCGGCCATGCAGGTCGTAGAGACCGCAATCATCTTGGGCTTGTACATGTTATAGCTGTTCGCGAGCCCGTCGATCATGTTGTTCAGCCCGCCGAATACGGCAGCGTCCTCCGTCATCGACGAAGAGACGCAGGAAGAAGGCTCCTTGAAGTGCCGCGACAGATGGCTGCGGTAATAAGCCACGCAGCCTTGCGAGCCGTGGACGAAGGGCAGCGTGCCCTCAAAGCCAACAGAGGCGAACACGGCGCCAAGCGGCTGGCAGGCCTTCGCCGGATTTACCGCTAGCGCCTCCCGCGCAAAGTTCTTTTCCCGATATTCGGCCGTTTTCGTCCATTCCTTGATACGTTCGACCTCGGCAGGATCGCGAGGATTCTCGAATATCTTCTTCTTGGCCAGCATCTGCTGGTATTCTGGACCGCGGAAAAGTTCGAGATGATCGAGCACGTGTTCGGCACTCTGCGCCATTGTTGAAATCCTTCACTATCGAGATTGGTATCGCCCCGGCTTTCCCAGAGAGCGAGATGAGTTGCTTTATTCTGCAGCCAGAAGTTTGGCCCTTGAAGCTTCCTTCCAGGGGGCCCTCGTTTTCTTCCAGATCGGCGAGTTGACGGCCATGTCCATGTCGCGCGCAAAGATCGCAAAGCCGTCATAGCCGTGATATGGACCCGAATAGTCCCAGGAGTGCATCTGCCGGAACGGCACACCCATCTTTTGGAAAACGTATTTTTCCTTGATGCCCGAGCCGACAAGGTCAGGCTGGAGCTGCTCGACGAAGCGCTCGAACTCATAGCCATTGACGTCATCGTAGATGAGCGTGCTGTCCTTTACGTAGTGCTGAGCTGTGCGCTGATAGTCGTCGTTGTGACCGAACTCGTATCCAGTGCCAATGACTTCCATCCCGAGGTCCTCGTATGCGCCAATCACATGACGGGGACGGAGCCCGCCGACGTACAGCATCACCGTCTTGCCCTCCAGGCGCGGGCGATATTTCGCAATCACGGCGTTCACCAGCGGTTTGTACTTTTCAATCACCCGCTCGGCGCCTTCCTTGATCTTGTCGTCGAAATAGCCCGCAATCTTGCGCAGCGACTCTGCGATCTTGGAAGGTCCGAAGAAGTTGTACTCGCACCAGGGGATACCGAACTTCTCTTCCATGTGGCGTGAGATGTAGTTCATGGAACGGTAGCAATGCAGAATGTTGAGCTTTGCTTTCGGCGTTGCCTCGAGCTCAGCCAGTGAACCGTCGCCGGACCACTGCGCGATCACCCGCAGGCCCATCTCCTCTAGTAGAATTCGTGATGACCAGGCGTCGCCGCCGATATTGTAGTCTCCGATGATCGCCACATCGTACGGCGTCGGCTCAAACTTCGGTTTACCATCGGACTCGAGCTGATCGAAAATCCAATCGCGCACCGCGTCGTTGGCAATGTGATGGCCTAGTGACTGCGACACGCCCCGAAAGCCCTCACAACGGACCGGCACGATGGTCTTGCCGCCATATTCCTTGGACTTCGCTCTCGACACGGCCTCGATGTCGTCACCGATCAATCCGATCGGGCATTCCGATTGAATCGTGATGCCGTTGTTGAGCGGAAACAGCTCCTGGATTTCGTCAAGAATTTTGACCAGCTTTTTGTCGCCACCGAATACGATATCCTTTTCCTGGAAGTCGGAGGTGAACTGCAGGGTCACGAAGCTATCGATGCCCGTCGTGCCAACGTAATAATTGCGTCGCGAGCCCCACGAATACTGACCGCAGCCTACCGGGCCATGGCTGATATGGACCATGTCCTTGATCGGTCCCCAGACCACCCCCTTTGACCCTGCATAAGCGCAGCCTCTGATCGTCATCACGCCAGGTATGGATTTGATGTTGGACTTCACCCCGCAATCTGACTTGCCGGCTTGGTGAACGTTGAGGTGCTTGGCACGCCGTTTCGCGGTTTTCTCCGGATAGACCTTCAGCACCTCCTCGATCAGCTCTTTGTTGCGAGCCCTGATTTCTGCGATGCTCTGGGTCGTGGCGAGACTCATCTGATGTCCTTCAAAGGTTAGCTGTTGCGAGGGCGGCGTCTTGAGCAAGACTTTTGCAACCAGCATGCCAGCGCCTCGCGAGCACCAAAAACACAGCAATCAAAATCGCTTAGCGCACCTGGTGCGGTGACAGGGGGTGTTGTTACGAACCCGACATCAGGCTTTGAGCAGAGAACGCTTGGTTTGGCCCTGTTCGAAATGGAACAAGGGCTGGCTACCTGTAAAATCGACCGCCCAATTCTCGAGGGCGTCCGATCGCAGTACTCTGCGCTCGCCGAAGGCGGCCGTACAGGAAGGCCGGCTCGCCGACAAAGGCTTGCCAATGCTATTTATGCTTGCTGAGATCTACAGGTGCTTACCTGCTGTGATGTCGATGAGGTGCATGACCTCATCCTCCAGACCTCAATTCGAGCTATCTCGCCACCTGGACGTCGTAGGCCCGCCGAATTACGAGAACAGCTGCCGCGCCTTGATAAGCGCCCGCACGAGCACATCAATTTCTTCATGTGTATTGTAAAGTCCAAGGGACGCACGGCACGTCGCCAGCATGCCAAATCGCTTGAGCAGCGGCATCGCACAGTGGGCCCCCGCCCGCATAGCTACACCGGCGCGGTCGACGACGGTGGCAATATCATGCGCATGCGCACCCTCCATATCAAAGGAAATGATCGGACCCTTCTCGGCCGGGCTTCCGATCAAGCGCACGAAGTTGATGTCCGCCAGCTTCTCCTGCGCGTAAGCGAGCAGTACGCTCTCGTGCCTGCGGATCTGCACCTTGCCTATCGAATTGATGTAATCGATAGCCGCCCCTAAACCGATGGCTTCGACGATCGGCGGCGTACCCGCTTCGAACCGGTGTGGCGGATCACCATAAATGACGCCGGAACGCGAGACCTCGCGGATCATCTCCCCGCCGCCATTGAAGGGCGGCATCGATCCTAGATGCTCAGACTTGCCGTAAAGCACACCGATGCCAGTCGGACCATAGAGTTTGTGGCCCGTCATGACGTAGAAATCGCAATCAATATCGCAGACGTCCGCGCCCAGATGGACGCAAGCTTGCGAGCCGTCGACCAGCACCGGGATACCACGAGCATGCGCGATCCTCACCACGTCTTTCGCCGGCAACACCGTGCCGAGCACGTTCGACATTTGTGTGATTGCAACCATCTTGGTGCGCGGGGTCAGCAGTCGCTCAAGATCATCGAGTAAGAAGTTTCCGTCATCATCCACTGGCGCCCATTTGATCACTGCACCGAATCGTTCCCTGAGAAGGTGCCATGGCACAATGTTGGAGTGGTGTTCCATAATCGAGAGAACGGTCTCATCACCCGGGGTAATGCGCTCCCGGCCAAAAGTCTGGGCGACCAGATTGATTGCCTCCGTGGCGCTCCGAGTGAAGATGATCTCTTCGTTTAAACGCGCGTTCACGAACCGCGCCACTTTGGTACGGGCACCTTCATACGCCTCGGTCGCCGCGTTAGCGAGGTAGTGCAAGCCGCGATGAACGTTGGCGTATTCGCTGGAGTAAACCTGCATCATACGGTCAAGCACCGCGTTGGGCTTTTGCGCGGATGCAGCGTTATCGAGGTAAACAAGCGGCTTGCCGTACACCGTCATGGCGAGCGCGGGAAAGTCCGTACGCAGACGGTTGACCTCGTAACTACCATTGCTCACGGCGGGATGTGCGCTCATCGCCCCGCCTGCAGCCAGTGTTCAGCTTGCCATGTCACAAAATCGCGCAGTTTCTCGGAAGTGATCTCCTCAATCGATTCGCCAAAAAACGCTTTGATCAGCAACATCTGCGCGTCCTTCTCGGATAGCCCCCGAGCGCGCAGATAGAATACGAGAGTGTCGTCCAGCGCGCCCGATGTCGCTCCGTGGCCGCAGGTCACGTCGTCAGCCAAGATTTCAAGTTCGGGCTTATTGTCGGCCTCGGCCTGGTCGGATAGAAGCAACGCTCGCGTCGTCAGGGTGGCGTTCGTCTTCCGGGCGGCGGGACGAATGACGATCCGGCCCTGAAACACCGAGCGGCCGCAATCGTCGACGACCGCGCGGAACTTCTCCCGACTGGTGCAATGTGGCACGGCGTGGTCGACCACGATCGTTGTGTCGGCGTGCAGCTTGTCCCTGATGAGATTAACCCCATTCGCCGAGACCTTGGTTCCTTCGCCGGCCAGCGTGATGAATCCCTGATAGCGGCTGATGGAGCCGCTGCAGGTCATGCTGAAGAGGTCGAGCTTAGCCCTGGCGCCCACTGCGATGATCGCCGACGAGATGTTTACGGCGTCAGAGGCATCGGCTGCCACGCGGATATGCGAAAGGCTCGCCTCGTCACCAACCAGGACGATTATCGCATCATTGGCTTGATAGCCGCTCGCGCCTTCAGCCGGGACGAAACTTTCCACGATGGCCGCATGCGCTCCTTTACCAAGCTGTAGATACGAGCGTGTAAAGGTGGACACCGACACTCCGGTTGCGACGTGAACGATTTGAATTGGACGCTTCACCGCCTTGCCGTCGGCGACCGTAATCACCAGGCCATCTGTCGCCATTGCGGCGTTGAGTGAGATAGCGGAGTCGCTCGTCGTGGACAGCACCAGACCTGCCATGTCGCCAGGCGTCGAATTCTCCAGAACCTCTCGCAGCGACCGCACAACAACTTCATTTTCCAACCTGCCGAGATCGGATAGCTCCGGCGCGAATATGCCATCCACCAAAACCAGTTTGACCGCCTGCTCGGCAGACACTTGCTCGGCCGACACCCTTGCACGCACCAGCGCCTCCGCATCCGGTTGCCGAGCGAGTGGCAGCACCTCGCCGATCAGGGCGCTCAGATCTGTGTATTTCCAGTCCTCCATGCCCCGATGCGGAAGGCCGGTACGCTCGTAGACCTCGAATGCGCTCGCCCGGATTTTGGGGACAAGGCCTGCACCAGGCAGCCGTCCACGCGCCGCAGCGAAAACATTGCCGATTGCGCGTTCGGCGTCGGCTTTGTGCAAAACCTGCTTCATCGGGGAATTCCTAGAGCCGTCAGGCCGCGTCTTCGAATTGTGCGTAGCCAGAAGCCTCGAGCTCCAGCGCGAGTTCCTTGCCGCCACTCTTCGTGATCCGCCCTTTCGACATCACGTGCACAACGTCTGGCACGATATGGTCGAGCAGCCGCCGATAGTGCGTGATTATGATCATCGCTCGTTCTAGCGAACGCAAGGCGTTGATGCCGCTGGCGACGATACGCAGCGCGTCGATGTCGAGGCCGGAATCGATCTCGTCAAGGATGCACAGACTCGGCTCGACCAACGCCATCTGCAAAATTTCGTTGCGCTTCTTCTCGCCGCCGGAGAAGCCGACATTGATGCCGCGCTTGAGCATGTCTTGGGGAATGTTGAGCGAACGGGCCACCTCGCGGACTCTTTTCAGAAATTCGGGGATAGAGAATTCCTGTTGGTCGCGCGCCTTGCGCTGGGCGTTCAGTGCCGCCCGGAGGAAGTTCATGGTGGTCACGCCGGGGATCTCGACCGGATACTGGAATGCCAGGAACACGCCCTTGGCGGCGCGTTCATTTGGCTCCATCCGCAACAGGTTCTCGCCCCTGAACAGGATTTGTCCGCCGGTAATCTCATAACCGGGCTTGCCGGCGATAACATGCGAGAGCGTCGACTTGCCGGACCCGTTCGGCCCCATGATCGCGTGCACCTCACCCGCATCGACATTAAGATCGAGGCCGCGAATAACTTCGCGGTCTTCGACACCAACATGCAAATCTCGGATTTCGAGTAGCGCCATTCTGATCTGATCCCTGAAATGTCATCTGGCGAGCTGCATTCGAGGGGGCTCGCGGGAGGTTTGGTTATCCGACAGATCCGTCGAGCGAGATCGAGATTAGCTTCTGCGCCTCCACTGTGAACTCCATCGGCAGTTTTTGCAGAACTTGCTTGACGAAGCCGTTGACGACGAGGCCGACTGCCTCCTCCTGCGAAAGACCGCGCTGGATGCAGTAGAACAGCACGTCCTCGGAGATCTTTGAGGTGGTCGCCTCGTGCTCGAACGTCGCGGACGAGTTCTTTGCCTCGATGTACGGCACGGTGTGCGCGCCGCATTTATCGCCGATCAACAGGGAATCGCAGGCGGTGAAGTTGCGCGCGCCGGTCGCTTTCCGGTGCGCGGTGACGAGACCGCGGTAGGTGTTCTGCGATTTGCCGGCGGCGATACCCTTCGAGATGATGCGGCTCGACGTGTTCTTGCCGAGATGGATCATCTTGGTGCCGCTATCGACCTGCTGGAAGCCGTTTGAGATCGCGATCGAGTAGAATTCGCCGCGCGAATTGTCGCCGCGGAGAATGCAGCTCGGATACTTCCAGGTGATCGCCGAACCCGTTTCGACCTGGGTCCAGGAGATCTTCGAACGGCTGCCGCGGCAGTCGCCACGCTTGGTGACGAAATTGTAGATGCCGCCCTTGCCTTCCGAATTGCCCGGATACCAGTTCTGTACCGTCGAATATTTGATCTCGGCGTCGTCATGCGCGACGAGCTCGACCACGGCGGCATGCAGCTGATTCTCGTCGCGCTGCGGCGCGGTGCAGCCTTCGAGATAGGAGACGTAGGAGCCCTTGTCGGCGATGATCAGCGTGCGCTCGAACTGGCCAGTGTTGCGCTCGTTGATGCGGAAATAGGTCGACAGCTCCATCGGGCAGCGCACGCCCGGCGGCACGTAGACGAACGAGCCGTCGGAGAACACCGCCGAGTTTAGCGTCGCATAGAAATTGTCCGAGGTCGGAACCACCGATCCCAGATATTTCTGCACCAGCTCGGGATGCTCGCGGATCGCTTCCGAGATCGGCATGAAGATCACGCCGGCCTTCTTCAGCTCCGCCTTGAAGGTGGTCGCAACCGAGACCGAGTCGAAGACAGCATCGACCGCGATCTTGCGGCGCGCGGGATCTTCCTCGCCCGGCTTGGGTTCCACACCTTCGAGCATGGCGACTTCCCGCAAGGGGATGCCGAGCTTCTCGTAGGTTTTCAGGATCTCCGGATCGATTTCGTCCAGCGAGGTGACCGTCTTCTTCGGCTTCGGCGCCGCATAGTAATAGAGGTCCTGGAAGTCAATCTTGGGATAATCGACGCGTGCCCAGGTCGGCTCGGTCATGGTCAACCAGCGCCGATAGGCCTCGAGCCGCCACTGGAGCATCCAGTCGGGTTCGTTCTTCTTCTGCGAAATGAATTTTACGATCTCTTCCGACAGACCCTTCGGGGCCTTCTCGGTGTCGATCAGGGTCTCAAACCCATAACGATACTGGTCGACGTCGATGCGCTTCACGCGCTCGACCGTCTCTTGTACGGCTACCATTGCCCGCTCCACTCGCGCAACGACAACTCCCGCTGGCGAGGATTCCGCCACAATCTATCTGAGCGGATCGCACAAATTGCCGCCGACTCGGGGTCAGCGAGTGAGAGAAATAGAAGACGGATCCAAAAGGCGGCGGCGGTCGATCGCGTTTTGATCATGTCTCGTGCCGGAGCCCCTCTCATCGGCTACTCCACCTACGCCGGCACGCAGGTATCGGGCACCGGACAAACGACGGCGCATTGCGGCGCGTCAAAGTGCCCCTCACATTGAGTACACTGGGTCGGATTGATCACATATATGTCGTTCTTCAGGTTGATCGCGGCATTTGGACATTCGAACTCGCATGCACCGCAGACGGTGCACTGGGATGCGATTATCTTGTAGGCCATCACTGCGATTCCATGAGCGAAAGTTGCGGGACAGTTTCTTGCTTTCAAGTCTTGTGCCAGACAGTTTAACTTGATTTTGTCTGGGCTATTTTCGAGAACGCAAGTCGCCGTCTCGACACGGTGTCGCAAATCCTACACCGCGCATGACAATAGCTTGAGCTCGATGCCGTGGTTTGCGCATGGTTGATCTCACGGCAGTCAGTGATCAGGTGAACCGCGTTCGCCAGCCTCAGGGAACGATCTCCGATCCTTGCTAAAGCCGCTGTGCCGCGGCGATGGATGCGCCGCGCGACTTCAAAAATTTCTCCGCCGGTGTGTCAGGTCGACCCCGAGCCGCATCTTGGTGGTTCCACTCACCGGGACAGCGGCGGCTTCGGCGACAGTACCACGGTAAACAACCCGCGCAGTCATCACCGGCCCGGTTGGCGTCTCCACAGCTAGTCAGAATCGCGGCGATCGGGCCAGACAAAGTCGCTTCGGTGGTCGCGGGTCCCCAGCGGACCCGCAGGACGCATTCCCGATTGCGTTGGATTACCTGGCAAAACCGGCATTCATATGCGCTGTATGGACCGAAAGTACATTGTCTCGCATCGTGCGGGGACTGAAGCCAGGCCTTCGTCTGGTGATCCTCCGCTTCGCTCCACGTTCGAAATAAATGCCGGCGCCGGTCAGCAGATCGATGGAGCCGAAAAAAAGCCACCCCGAAGGGTGGCTTAAGTCAGGGAGGAAACGCCCATGAGGGCCTCTGGGATCAGGCCGCAGCCTGTTCGATCGGTGAGAAGGGCAGCCCGAGGCTTTCGGCGACCGCTTCGTAAGTTAGCCGGCCCCGATGGACGTTGAGGCCTGCGCGCAAATGCGGATTGTCGAGCACGGCGGAAAAGCCCTTGTCGGCCAGAGCCAAACCAAACGGCAGCGTCGCGTTGTTCAGTGCCTGGCTCGAGGTCAGCGGCACGGCACCGGGCATATTGGCCACGCAATAATGAATGATGCCATCCACTTCGTAAGTAGGATCAGCGTGAGTGGTTGGGTGCGATGTCTCAAAGCAGCCGCCCTGATCGATAGCGACGTCGACGAGCACCGCCCTCTTGCGCATCGAGCTCAGCATGCTCCGGCGGACCAGCTTCGGCGCGCTCGCACCTGGAACGAGCACCGCACCAATCACCACATCCGCCGCAAATACCTCTTCCTCCACAGAGCCGATAGTCGAAAACCTGGTGCGAGCGCGTCCTTCGAATAGCTCGTCCAGCTCGCGGAGCCGGAGTATCGAACGGTCGATGATGGTCACCTCTGCGCCCAGACCAACCGCCATGCGTGCCGCGTGCGTACCAACGACGCCACCTCCGATCACCACGATTCTGGCAGGCTGAACACCGGGCACCCCACCGATCAACAGCCCTCGTCCGCCTGCACTCCGCTTCAGGGCGCCGCCCGCCGCTTCGATCGCAAGCCTACCCGCGACCTCGCTCATCGGCGCCAGCAGCGGAAGACCACCATGCGGATCAGTTACGGTCTCGTAGGCGATCGCAGTGCATCCAGATTTCAGGAGGCCCTTGGCCTGATCCGGGTCGGGGGCCAGATGCAGATAAGTGAACAGGATCTGATCTTCCCGCAGCTGACACCATTCGGACGGCTGAGGTTCCTTAACCTTTACGATCATCTCGCTCGATGCGAATACCTCGGCTGCGGAAGTTAGAATCGTTCCGCCAACATTGCGATAATCGTCATCGGTTGCACCAATACCAGCGCCGGCATTTGTCTCGATCATCACGCGGTGGCCCGCTACCACGTATTCGCGGACAGCTCCCGGGGTAAGGCCCACGCGATATTCGTGCGCCTTGATTTCCTTGGGGACTCCGACCTTCATTTTGAAAACTCCCTGCCTGGAGGGCCTTTCTAATCGGAAGCGAGCAGCGATATTGCGACGCAGCCGTCGAAATGGCGCAGAAATTCAACGATATTTGACAAGCTTCGCAGGATTTCAAACCCACGGGTGCCGAGCGATCGTGTGACCATGCTCGTTGAGCTTAACCGTCGGAACTGCGCGATGGCGATGAATTGTCTCGAATTGCGTTCTCGGTCCGTGGAAAAGCTAACAACCGAAATTCAGCACGCCTAAAGGGCGAAATCGCAGTCTGGCGGTTGGGCAGATTGCCCATAGAAGGGATCTCTTTTAGAGCTAATGGGTGATGGCTCATGACGATTGATCATAAACTTGGTTTGCAAAAACTGGATGATGCGCAGCGTGTTAAGTTAACAGATCCGAGGCAATTGTTCGCCCCACAACCAGTCGACGACTCGTCGACCGCCGAAACTGGTCGCCATCTGCACAAATTTCCGATTGTCAGCCACTGCTTCGCCGATATCAGCTGCGTCGGACCCGAGCGGGTGCGCCTTCATGGCTGCAAGCACGGCATCGGCCAAATCAGGCGCGATGATCGCAACGAGCTTGCCTTCGTTGGCGACATGGATCGGATCGAGTCCAAGGAGTTCGCAGGTAGCCGCAACCGCCGGCTTCACCGGAATGGATGCTTCCTGCAGACGGAACCCGAGCTCGGATTGATGCGCAATCTCGTTCAGGGTCGCGGCAAGCCCACCGCGCGTGGGGTCGCGCATCACCCGGATGCCGCTACCGCCGGCGGCAACCATGACCTCTACGAGGTTATGCAACGCTGCGGAATCCGAGACGACCTCGGTTTGAAAAACGACGTTCTGGCGTTTTGACATGATCGCCACCCCATGATCGCCGACGCTACCGGAGACCAGCACACGGTCCCCGACCCTAGCCTTGTCGGCGGAGAGATCGAGCCCATCGGCCACAATCCCGATCCCTGTCGTAGAGATGAACAGACCATCCGCCTTGCCGCGTTCGACGACCTTGGTGTCTCCGGCAATGATGTAAACGCCGGCACTGCGCGCTGCCGCGCCCATGGAATCCGAGATCGTCTTCAGATCAGAAAACGGGAAGCCCTCCTCGATGATAAAACTGGCCGACAGATAGAGGGGACGCGCGCCGGACATGGCGACATCATTGATCGTGCCGTGCACAGCCAGTGACCCGATATTGCCGCCGGGAAAGAACAGCGGCGAGACCACATAGCCGTCGGTCGTCATCACCATCCTGCCTGCCGCAACGTCAAAGGCCGACTGATCATTGCAGCGGGCGAGCCATTCATTACCAAAGGCTTGGTGAAAAAGGCCGGAGATCAGCTGTGCCATGGCACGGCCCCCGGATCCGTGGGAAAGATCAACGCGTCCGTTCTCGACGTCGAGCTTGCGTTGGTAACCCTTTACACTCATGACGTCCGCCTCAACGGTTCATCGCGAACTCGGCCATAGGTCCAATAGGCCGCACAAGCGCCTTCCGATGATACCATGCAGGACCCTATGGGAGTTTCTGGCGTGCAGACGGTTCCAAACAGCTTACACTCGACCGGCCGCTTGGCGCCACGCAGGATGGCGCAGCACTCGCACGCCGGATTGTCTGCGACACGCAGATCGTGGATCGCAAAACGCGACTCAGCGTCGAAGTGCGCGTAAGCCCGTTTCAGCTTCAGTCCGCTGTTGGGTACGAGTCCGAGCCCACGCCATTCAAACTGCTCGCGCAGGTCGAATATCTGCGATACCTCGTCCTTGGCGCGCCGATTGCCTTCACGCGTCACCGCCCGACTGTATTGGTTCTCCACCTCGTAGCGGTTTTCGTTCACCTGCCGCACCAGCATCAGAATCGCCTGCATCACATCGAGCGGTTCAAATCCCGCGATCACGATCGGCTTGCCAAATTGTTCTGCCAGGGGCTCGTAAGGCTGCGTACCGATAATGGTGCTAACATGTGCAGGCCCGATGAAGCCGTCAATTGGAACCCCGCCGGTGTCGCGAATTTTGGGGTTCTCGAGAATGCTCTGCATCGCAGAGGGTGTAAGCACGTGGTTGCAGAACACACTGAGGCCCTTCAGCCGGTTCTTCTCAGCAATTCGGATCATCACCGCGGTCGGGGGCGTCGTGGTCTCAAATCCGATGGCAAAGAAGACCACCTCGCGGCTCGGCGCCTGTTCGGCGAGCCGGATAGCGTCGAGGGTCGAGTAGACCATCCGAATGTCGGCGCCGAGCGCTTTAGCTCGCAACAGGGACTGTCCTTGCGACCCAGGCGCGCGCATCAGGTCACCGTAGACGCACAGAGTGACCTCCGGTCGATCGACAAGCCGGACCGCCATGTCGATTCGACTGGCGGGCAGAACGCAGACGGGACAACCGGGCCCATGGATCATGCGGACGTTCGCGGGCAGCAGATCCTCCAGGCCATAACGGGAGATCGCATGAGTGTGCCCGCCGCAGAATTCCATGAACCGATAAGCTCTTTGCGAACTAACCTCGGCGCCAATCGCACGCGCAATTCCCTGCGCGATGGCCTTGTCGCGAAACTCGTCGGCATATTTCATGATCGGCGTTCCCCTGCGCTGCCTAGCTCCTGCAGCAGCTCCAGCGTGCGCTTGGCTTCCATCGGATCGATCTTGGCCAGCGCATAGCCGACATGGACAAGGACGCAATCGCCGACCTCGAGCTCGTCGACGAGAGCGATCGATATCTCCAGGCTGATGCCATCGATGGACAC
The DNA here is from genome assembly GCF_014198235.1 of Bradyrhizobium sp. ERR14. NCBI lineage: Bacteria > Pseudomonadati > Pseudomonadota > Alphaproteobacteria > Hyphomicrobiales > Nitrobacteraceae > Bradyrhizobium > Bradyrhizobium sp. ERR14. The sequence goes on from NZ_JACIHD010000015.1 coordinate 137,178, forward strand.
TATGGCCACGTCGTTGGGAAGAATTTTCGCAATCTTTGCCGGAACTGAAAGACACATATCAGGCTGTTCCTACCCTGGCGGACGAGTGTTGAGCTATCTGCAGGGCGGCAATCCAGGCCTGGCCAAGGCTCAAACCGCCATCATTGGGCGGCACCCGCCGTGGCAGGAGCGGGGTAAGGCCGGCAGCGCTGCAACCGCGCGGGATTTCGTCCGCCAGCACCGCGTTCAGGAAGCAGCCGCCGCTCAGAACGACCGTATCAACGCCCGTTGTCCGCGCGGACCGCGTGACCCAGTCGACGCAGGCGGCGGCGAAGGTGCCCTGAAACAGCCCGGCTCCGCCCACCGCGTCAATGTCATTTGCAATCAAGCGCGCAAACAGAGGACGAAGCGAGAGCTCGCCGCCATCGATCGTCCAGCCGGCTTCGAGAATCGCGGTCCGCCGCGCTAGCGCCTCGAGCTTCATCGCCGCTTCGCCCTCATAGCTCTGCAAACTCGCAATCCCCAGCAGCGCCGCTGCCGCGTCGAACAACCGGCCCGCACTGGTCGTGGTGGCCCCGCCCGGCTGTTCGAGCAAGGCCGACACACATCCAGCCTGCCGTTGCGCCGCAAAGCGCGGCCCGATTTCGTTACCCCGGCCGAGCTCATGTAATACTGCGCTGGCCATGCGCCACGGCTCGCGGGCTGCACGATCTCCACCAGGCATTTGCAGGGGCGCTAAGTGCCCGATGCGTCGGCACCTCGTCCCTTCGCACAACAATAGCTCGCCACCCCAATTACCGCCCTCGGAGCCAAGGCCATGGCCATCGAGCACCAGGGCAAGCGCAGGTCCCGTATGGCCATGCTCGGCGATCACTGCGGCAGCGTGTGCGTGGTGATGCTGGACAGCGACCAGCGCGCGGCCATTTGCTTCCGCAAACCGGGTAGAAGCCATATCGGGATGCAGATCGTGGGCGATGGCGACAGGCTCCACATCGAGGCTCGATGTGAGGTGTCGGACCGTCTCCTCGAACGCACGGATGCCTTCGGCCGTATCCAGATCGCCAATATGCTGAGAGACGAACGCTTGGTTGTCCCGCGTGATGGTGACGGTCGATTTCAGTGCGCCGCCGACGGCGAGTACGGGCGGCACAGACATCACAAGCCTGATCGGTTCGGGAACATAGCCACGGGCACGACGAATGAATTGCGGCCGGCCAGCCACGACCGACACCACGGAGTCATCAGCACGCGTCACTATATCGCGATCATGGGTCACGATAAGGTCGGAGATCCCCTTGAGCCGCCCCAGCGCCTGCGCGTTGTCGATCAGGAGCGGTTCGCCGCAACGATTGGCACTGGTGGCGACGATAACCGGGCCGGTCCGCTCACATGCTACTGCCGAGCGAAGCGCATGAAGGATGAGGTGATGCAGCGGCGCTACTGGCAGCATAACACCCACGCGCGATAAGCCAGGAGCTATGGCGGGCGCTAAATTGTTGCGCGAAGGCAGAAGGACGATGGGGCGTGCTACGGATTCGAGCAGCGCAAGCTCTGGCGCGTTCGCCTCCGCGATGTCGCTGACGCGCTCTATGGAATCTACCATAACCGCGAACGGCTTCTGAAGGCGCTGCTTTCTCCTGCGCAAACGCTGCACCGCGTCCTGGTTACGCGCATCGCAAAGAAGCTGGTATCCCCCGAGCCCCTTGATCGCCACGATTTGTCCCCCCGCGATTGCCGCGACGATGGTGCTGATCCCATGGCTGAGCCGAGGCCCGCATGTCGGACACGCGATCGCCTCCGCATGAAACCTGCGGCTCGCCGGATCGGCATATTCGGCCGCGCAGGCTGCGCACAGCCTAAAAGCCCTCATCACGGTGTTGCGCCGGTCGTACGGCAGCCGTTTGGCGATGGTGTAGCGTGGGCCGCAATGGCAGCAACTGATGAAGGGGTAAAGGTAATGCCGATTTTCTGGATCGAACAGCTCGCTGAGGCATTGCTGGCAGGCAGCAGCATCAGCGACGATCTGCGTTGACAATTTGCCGCCTTCGCTCGTGCCGATCGAAAAGCCTTTCGCCGCGAGCGCCGCAGTCTCCCGAACGCAGATATCGTCGATGCGTGCCAATGGAGGCGCCTCGAGCGGCAACGTGGCGACAAACTCCAACGCACGTTGGCCCTCGACCTCGATCGTAACGCCTTCGGGGCCATTGATGACAAATCCCGCCAATCCGTAGCGCATGGCGAGTCCATAGACGTAAGGACGAAAGCCGACCCCTTGCACGGCCCCACTCACGCGCACGCGCAGCCGCGTTTGGTCGCAGGTGGTTGGAGCGCTCATCTCCTTATGTCCTCTAGGGCGCGCCTCTGATGCCCCGCCTGTCTATCGATCCAGGCGTAGAGCGCATCAAAACCCTCACCCGTACGAGCCGAAACTACAAGCACGTCGATCTTTGGATTGACTCGTCTAGCGTATTCGATCGTCTTGCCCAAATCGAACTCAAGCAGCGGGCCCAGATCAATCTTGTTGATCACCATAAGCGAAGAAGCGGCAAACATGTCAGGATATTTGAGCGGCTTGTCTTCACCTTCGGTAATCGACAGCACTACGATCTTGCAGGCCTCGCCAAGATCGAAGGCTGCGGGACAGATCAGATTACCGACGTTCTCGATGAAGAGAATACCACCCGTGAGCAGCGGCAAGCGGCGATAAGCCTCGCCAATCATCGCAGCGTCGAGATGGCAACCCTTGCCGGTGTTGACTTGAATGGCTGGCACGCCGGCGGCCCGAATGCGTTCGGCATCGTTCGAGGTCTGCTGGTCGCCTTCGATGACCCCGACCGGCCGACTACGCTTGAGCTCAGACACCCCGCGGACGAGCAGCGTCGTTTTACCTGCACCGGGACTGGACAAAAGATTAAATACAAGCAGGTCATCGGCGACGAAGAGCGCGCGGTTGTCCGCCGCAATCCCATTATTCTTGCCAAGAATATCGCGCCCAATCTGGATGACCCGCTTTCTGCCTATGCCCGCGACCTCCAAGCCAGCCGGCCCGGCGCCGCCGCTCAGAAGCGTCTGCCCACCGTGAGTCTGGTGATGGGCAGAGCGACGATGGCGACTATGACTATCGCCAGCATGGTTTGAACGCTGCGGGCCTTGGTCCTCATGCTGATGGGCACAATAGCGATCGCAATCGTTCTGCACATGGGCATCGGATCGCTCATGGCTCTTCGCATCATGCGCCTTGGCGCGTTTGCTCGGCGGTGGCTCTTTGGTGCAGCCGCAAACGGTACACATCAATCGATCTCCAGCTCTTTCACGCGCATCTGTTCGCCCGCGGTTACCTGCAACTGATAGCTGCCGCAGCAAGGACAGCATTCACCACGTCGCGCAATCTCGACGCTCTTTGAACAGCTCATGCACCAGGCAACGCCTGGCAGTTCGACGATATTAAGGACTGCACCCTCGGCAACTGTCCGCCTCGCAATGACCGCAAAGCAGAACCTGATCGCTTCAGGCGCGGCATGACTCAGCGCTCCCATCTCTAGACAGACGCTCCGCACCCGCGAAAGCGATCGGTGACGTACCTCCTCCTCGACGATTTGAATGATGCCAAGACAAATCGCCATTTCATGCATCGCCAACTTCGCGAAAATTGAGTGTGAACCCGACGCACGGATCGAGCGATGCAATCACGGCATCGACTGCATCCCGACGTCGCCTATCCGTCAGCACCGCGCCCTGCAGGCTGCGGACAAGCGGTCCGCGCGGGTGGAAATTCCACTCCGTCGGCGCAAGGAATTCGAAGAGCGATATCCGGCCCTGAGGATCAAGCTCAACCGCGTGGTACAGACGCCCTCTGGCGCATTCGACCGCGGCCGCCGCACGGCCGGGCCCTAACTTATATCTTTCGATAATCCCATGCTCCGCCGAGTCAATCTGAGCACCGGCCTTGAGCCAGGCACATAACCGGAGGGCTTCGGCAATTCTGGCCCTCAGCCGCTCGGCCGCACCGGAGGGGCTCGGCGAGAGCCGATCACGCGTCATTTGGCGCGCCCATGGGCCCGTCTCGGGCACCTGGCCGTCAATATCTGGACAATAGCAAAATGTCGTGCCATCCACGAGCAGCCGTTTAATGATGTTGAGGTCGTCAGCAACGGACAGGAACGAGTGCTCCGCCGGAATTGACTTCAGGCCGATCTCATCAAGCCTTGCAATGCGAAGCGCCAATGGGCTACCGGACCTCACTGCGCCCCCCTCATTCGACATGCCGAGCGCGTTCAGCGCAGCCACGATCCGCACTGTTGCCTCGCATTGAGCTGAGCTCCAGGCTGGCTGTGCGCTACCGACAAGCGCTGACATTCCCCGCATAAGAGAGCGGATTGCCGCCGCACTGGCGATGTCTTGCGCAAGATGTCCGACAAACACGCCCCGTAGCAACTCCGCGATGCGCTCGATAACGATAAGCGCAATACGATGCTGTTTTGTCGTACGGGTGATCACTTCGTCGCGCGCCGTCTCGACCGCGGACAGCAGTGCAGTTTGCTGCGCAGCGGCACACAACGCGAAGAGCCGCGGCAGCACCTTGAGCAGCAACGAGGCCTGTTTGCCAGCGAACAACCGCTCCAGCGGCGGCCGGACTCGTGGCAGGATCTCGATCGCGGCGACTACGTCGGCAGCTACCGATACGGTTACATCGATTTTGTTCTGGGCAGCGAGGCTCATGCGCACCGCTCCGCCAGCATCCTGCGCGAGTTATGCCGGCGATCGCTGCGCCCGCGCCGTCTACGGGGTCCCACCCGACGCCGAACGTTCTGCAAGCTCTTCATGTGAAGTACGCCTTAATAATTTCCTGCATGCGCTCAGCAGAGTCCTGGAAATCCTCGTCGGCAGCCAACGCAACAATCGGAACGCCGCCGACCTCCAGCGTATCAAGGATGATATTGCCCGTAGAACTGAAGAACTGCACCGACCAGACGTTCCTGATCCCGGTCGCCTGCACTCGGCACGTGCTGTAGCCACGGAAGATGAGTTGGACCGGGCCATTGCCCACGCTTTTCTGAAGGAATGCCAGGTCGATAACGCTCATCGGCAGCAAGGTGAGATTGATGACATGCGCGCGCATGCCAAAGCACCAGGCGCGCGCCCGCTCGCGTATCTCGGCGAGCACCGGTCGCACGTTCATCGCGCCGTCCGGCGCCGCGCCGATCGCAAGATCGGCGGACGTCAGGTCAGTTGCGGCGCGCCGGACGATCTGCGGGATCGCTCCGACCTCAAGATATTCGTGCGCCGGCTCGCTCCCGATGCGCACGCGCCAGATTCCCGCAAGCACCGACTCCCGGACTTGCGCCAAGGAGCCATCTGGCAGCGCAACCACGCCGGCGACCTCGCCTTCTCCGAGCACTTCGCCTATCAGCTTGCGCTCGGGATCGGTGAGATTCGCGAGTCCGTACAGTTGTGTCCGAGCGCTGCTTCTCTGGCTGCCAACGGCAGCAGCGGTATTCGATAACAGCGCCATGGCATTCGGATAGTTCCTTGCAAGCTCGTCGCCTTCGCGCCAAGCGCGCTTGGCGAGCGCAGTCGCACTCGTCAACCCGCTATAGAATACATCGAGACGTCCAGAGCCCGTGGCAAGGTTACTCGCTGCCCCGTCGGCGCCGTCGGATACAACGCGGATCGCTGTTTTCATGATGCGATATTCCGTTGGCTGTATCGAGATGCAGTGCACGTGCCGACACAAGCGCAGCCGGCGTGTGGCCGAACCATCGGTACCGAGATGCGATTGATCGTGACCAAACGGACCGGTCTCCTGCCGATCAGGCTGAGTGTATCGTGCCGATGGCACAGGATCGGCGTCGACGGGCCTCGCAGCCCGAGCCACTCAACCAGTACGCCACCTACGCCGCGCTCAGGCACTGTACCTTTCATGCGCCGCCGAAACGCCTTGACGATCTCACGAAGTAAGAATGCGACGTGGATGATCTGGAGCGAATATAGGGGATCGACCGCCGGCAGCGGCATCACGGCCGCCCTCAAGGGAGCGTGCGCGATCGGGCGCGCATCGACGCTGACGCCCTCCACGTCGGACAGAGCGGGCCGCGCCAGACCATGCTGCGTCGGCTGCAACTTCATCACACGCCTTCCTGATCATGTTCGGTTCTGCTAGCAGGGCATTAGCAAGGCGCATGCCAATCACCGCCTGGCCGCGACTCGCGCTCGAACCAACGGGCTCGAAAAGCATGACACTTCGATGCAAGGTTACGTCCGACTGCGATACGATTTGTGAGCAAGCCTGGTCGGCGCAACCGGCGAGCGGAACTGCTAGCGTAGGTGCTCCGGCAATTGCGGCTCATGACCGATCAAATCCGCAAAGAAGCGATCGCAGTCCTGGCCGTTGAGGCTTGCCTCAAGCCCGGCAAGTGCTTCCGAGATCAGCCTTGCTTCATTTTCGTCCAAAAGCCGCACCGCGCTGTCGATATGAACGAGCACCTTGGCGCCGGCCGAGGCGTCGGAGAGCAGCATGACCGAGACGCGGCGCTGTTCATTGCCATACTCGCACAGCGCCGTGATGCCGTCGGTCTCGACAATCGTCATTGGCAAGCCAAGGCACATGGTCAATCGCAGGCCGCTAGATCGGCTGCGCCCCCATCTCATAGTTTGCATGGTCGATATTGTTCGCCAACAGCCGTTCTGAAGCAGGCAGCGGCGCGGTCCGCGGCTTTGCCGGCGAGTCCCATTGCGCCAGGAGTTTGCAAGCCAGCTCAATCGCGGGCGCAATCTGAAGGCGTACCGGGGCGGTCAGCGGACCGCCCCAATGCTCCAGGTCCAGCGGCTGACAACCGATGAGAGCGAGCTCTCGCGGGCGGCGGCCAAGCAGGTCGGCCGCACTCAAGACCTCCTGAAAGCCGGTCTGATGCAGGCTCATCTTCTTGGCGGCGGTAAATTTTGGCACTTCCTCATCTCGCACAAGCTTCAACTGCCCGGGCAGCAATCCATAGTCGATGGCATCGAACACGATCAGGCAATCGGCCTGCTCAAGAAAACTGACGAGGTAGAGACCCTGTGTGCCGCCATCGAGGACGGTTACGTTGTCATCGATGGCGTAGCGGCGATGAAACTCCTCGACCACCCGCACGCCGAATCCCTCATCGGCCCACAGGATATTGCCGATGCCGAGCACCAGGATCCTTTTCTTATGATTCAGCATTCGCTTGCCAGCCAATCGCGGAGCCCGCGCTGACCCGATATCACAGAAGAGATGCTCCGGCGCGACATGAGTCTTCCCGGACCACCGCGTAGATGTGGACCAGCGCGAAGGTCACGATCACCCACAGGCCGAGATGATGCCAAGTATGGACGTCCTGACTGTTCGGCCAAATTGATAATACCCAGCCGAACAGCTTGTGCTGCCAGCTGTCAGTACCAGTACCTTGCCCATAAAGTGCAAAGCCTGTGACGACCATGAACGTGATCGTCTGCGTAAACATGAAGAACATCGCGAGCTGAGCAAGACGGTTGTGCCCGACGCGCCTCTCGGGCTCAACTGTAAGGAACGCATACAAGCGAATCTCGTGGTACACCTCGCGCCAAAAGCACCTGCGCCAGAGCGGCACCCAAAAGATCTGCATGGCATGCGCGTTTCCGATTAACGCCCAGTAGATCCGCAGAAGAAAGCCGATACTGAGCACATATCCCGCCGAGAAATGAGCAAAGCGGATATAGCCGAACAGGAAATTGCCGCTTTCCTCTCCCGACATCGCCGGTGTCCCGGATCCAATGACATAGCCGGTTAAACTCAGCATCAGAATGGCCGCCGCATTAACCCAATGCCACAGTCGCACCGGCGCGTAAGCGATACCAGCGCCGATGCTCCGTTCAGTGGGTTCCGCATCGACGGCGGCAAGGAGCTTTCGAGCTCTGTCCAGCATGTCGTTAACGAACCCTGATTGAGGCCATTTCCTGGCCGTCAGGACTCATCACGTGGGTCGAGCAAGCCAAGCACGGATCAAAGGAATGGATCGTGCGCAAGATCTCCAGGGGCCGCTGCGGATCGGCCATCGGGGTACCGATCAGGGAGGCTTCAAAAGCGCCAATATTGCCCTTGTGATCGCGAGGAGATCCGTTCCACGTCGTCGGCACGACACATTGATAATTGTCGATCTTGGCGCCCTTGATCTTGATCCAGTGCCCAAGTGCACCGCGCGGGGCCTCACTGAACCCGAAGCCCTTGGCCTCCTTGTGCCAGCTTTCCGGCTTCCACCTACTGACATCGGCAGTTGCCGTATTGCCTGCCTTGATGTGGATTACCAGCTTATCTTGGAAATAACGCATCTGATGCGCCGCCCACTGGCATTCGAGCGCCCGAGCTGCAGTACGGCCAAGCGTCGAGAACAGCGCAGTCAGGGGAAGATTGAGCCCGTTGAGCAGTCTCTCGGCCGGCTCCTTGAACTCGGCTTTGCCTTGTGCATAACCGATGATGTATCGCGCCAATGGCCCGACCTCCACGGCGTGGCCGCGCCAGCGCGGCGCTTTGATCCAGGAATACTTGCCGCCTTCGTCGAGTTCCTTGATATCTGTCTTGTTGCCTTTGAGTTTTGGCCCAAGTTCAAAACGCGGCTCGGTGATACCGTCCCAGGGATGCAGTCCACAGCAATCGCTTGGGTATTTATACCATGAATGCGTGACGAATTCCTGGATCTGCTCGGGATCACCATGGTCGATCGGCAGTATCTCCTTGAGATTGCCACCGAGAATGACCCCACGCGGCAGCTTCAAACTTTTGGCGGAACAGTCATTTGCGATTTCGGGGATGTCGCCATAGGACATCACGCTCTTGCTCGAAAGTCCGCCGCCATGAAGCCAGTCCTTATAGAACGAGCAGATCGCGGCAATGTCGGGCAGGTAGACCTGCTCGACAAATTCGATCGAACGGTCGATGATCGAGGACACGATGTTCAGACTCTCCATATTGATCGCACCCACCGCACCAGTTCCCTCGATGTTGATCGCACAGGGCACGCCGCCGACCAGCCAGTTCGGATGCGGGTTCTTACCACCATAGATAGCTTGGATCTTGACGATCTCCTTCTGGAAGTCCAGCGCTTCCAGATAATGCGCTACAGCCATCAGGTTCGCTTCCGGTGGCAGCTTGTAGGCCGGATGCCCCCAATAGCCATTCTTGAACGGACCGAGTTGTCCTGATCCGAAGAATTTAGTGAGCCGGATCTGCAAATCCTTAAAATAGCCAGGGGACGACAGCGGCCAGGGCGAGATAGACTGCGCGAGCGCAGAGGTCGACTTGGGATCGGCCTTGAGCGCGGAGACCACGTCGACCCAATCCAGCGCGTGCAGGTGATAGAAATGTACGAGGTGATCATGCACGAGCAGGCACAGCTGCATGATGTTGCGGATCGAATTGGCATTCTCCGGAATGGCAATTCCTAGTGCATTTTCAACCGCGCGCACGGAGGTGAGCGCATGCGTGCCGGTGCAGACCCCGCAAATCCGCTCGGTGAACGCCCAGGCGTCGCGCGGATCGCGCCCGCGCAAGATGACTTCGATGCCACGCCACATCGTCCCGCTTGAGACCGCATTGCGGATCACATTGCCGGAATCGAGATTGGCTTCGACACGCAGGTGGCCTTCGACCCGCGTCAGCGGATCGATGACGATTCGCCTGCCTGAACGATCGAGATTGAACCCGTTCGGTGTCTGGACGGCCACCGTCGCCCCTCCTCAACTCGGTTTGCTTTCTTGGGCTGGGCGATCCGGCTTGTGGGTCAACCGCTTCACGGCGGTGACCGCCGCATGGGCAGCGACGGTTAGCCCAACTACGCCGGCAGCGGCCATGCCGATCTGGTCGGCGTTCTCCTCGATGCCGAATTGCCTGATGGTTGTGAGTCGGTCGTAAAATGACCCCTTATCCCAGAAGCCGTCTTCCGAGCAACCGAAGCAGCCGTGGCCGGATTGAATCGGAAATGAAACGCCGCCGTTCCACCGCAGGGCCGAACAGGCATTGTAGGTGGTTGGCCCCTTGCAGCCCATCTTGTACAGGCAATAGCCCTTGCGTGCGTACTTATCGTCCCACTCTTCGACGAATTGACCAGCGTCGAAATGGGAACGCCGATAGCACTTGTCGTGAATGCGCTCGGAATAGAACATACTTGGACGCCCTTGGCTATCGAGCTCCGGAAGCTTTCCGAACGTGGTGATGAAAGTCACAAGGCCGCTCATGACCTCTGCGATAGGCGGGCACCCGGGCACCTTGATGATCAGCTTGTTGGTGATCACCTTATCGATCGGTACCGCGCCAGTCGGATTGGGCTTGGCCGATTGCACGCATCCCCATGACGCACACGTGCCCCACGCGATGATCGCCATGGACTCTTCCGCCATGGACCTTAGCTTTTCGACGAACGGCTTGCCGCCGTCAATGCAGAACATGCCACCCTCGTTCAGCGGTGGATTGCCTTCGACGGCGAGCACATACATACCTTTGTACTTGGCGCGAGTTTCCTCCAGGATGGCTTCGGCCTGATGTCCTGCCGCCGCCATGATCGTATCGTCATAGTCGAGCGAAATCATCGACAGCAGCGCGTCCTTGATCAAGGGATGGGCCGAGCGGATAAAGCTTTCCGAGCAGCAGGTACACTCGAGCCCGTGCAGCCAGATGACGGGCACACGCGGTTTGGTCTCCAGGGCGTTGGCAATACTGCTTGCGGCGAGTGGACCAAGCCCCAAGCTCGCGGCAGTCAAACTACAGAATTTGTGGAAACTACGACGCGTCATACCCTGACGTCTGATCACGCTGTAGAACGTTTCCGTTGCACCACCCATGACGCCTTCCACGTGAGTTGTCGTCGGCCGTAACGAATTACTGACATTCAGCAAGAAACAAGCCACCGAAGCGAAACACCTAACAGATACCAAGCAAGCGCTTCGGAGTTGCGGACTGGCGAAACGAGCCAACGAGCCACAAGCTGCGCCATTGATCTGTCATGCTAATGGTGTCCGGTTTTGGACGTTCATGTGAGCACTTCGACAGAGCAGCACGATGGTTCACCACTGCATGGCGGCTACGTCATGCTCGCTCTTGCACGACCGCGACACTCACGTGTCATGCCGGTTGTTGAATAGAATTGGTGCAGTTGACGGGCACCGGACTGCCCTCCAGTCTTAATCAGAATTGCAGATTGCTGTCCAATGGGGCGTTAAAGCCGGTCATAGTCGCAACTGCGCAAGCAGCCCGCACGAAAGCGGCTGTCGAGCGACGAAGAGAAGCCGCAATGTGAGCCGGGATGCGCGCACTGCCTTCGCTTTCTAGGTCTGGTCAATCCGATCTACCTTTGATTCAAAGCGCCTCTCTCTACGGCATCGCTGCAAGATCGTGGGCGAGAGCCTGGACGTTCACAGCCATCACAGGAGCGTTCATCGCGCAAGCCGACCGATAGCCATGTGCGATCGTCTTGGCGCATCGCGACACCAAACCCGCTTCCAAGAGTTTCTTCGCGATAGCGGAGGCGATCTCGATGTTGAAGCACTAGCGCGATCCGCGCCAACGCGGCTAGCAGGTAGCGGGCCCGACTTTCAGTCGACATCGATCCGTAGTAGCAGCACTGTCTGTCGACTACCCAAAACGGTTGGCCTAGCCTTTCGGCGGAAAGCGGACTATCGAATTATTGCAGCATAGACGATATATTGGACCTGTTCGCGGTAATACTTCCGGATTTCTCCGGGCGCTGCCGTTCCGACCACCACGACGAGACGCTCCTTTGGGTCGCAGAAAAATTGTGTGCCGTAGGCGCCAGTCCAGCTAAACTCACCTGGATTGCCCGGAACCGCCGAGAGACCCTCGTTTACGCGTACAGCTACTCCGAGCCCGAAGCCGAAGCCGGCACGGTGCGCCTCCACGTTGGCGACCTTATTTTTGATCTCTGCCCCGAGGTGGTCGGAAATCATGTGGCGCACCGTCTTAGGACCGAGAATGCGCTGCCCATCGAGCTCCCCACCGTTGAGCAGCATTTGTCCGAAACGCACGTAGTCACCGACTGTCGCAAATGCGCAGGCTCCCCCACAGTCAAACTTCGTCGGACTTTCGAGGAGCTCGATATCCTGTGGCTTTCCCGTCAGCGGGTCGCCTGGAAATGGATGCGCGAGGCGCTCGCGTTGCGATTCCGACAAATGGAAAGTGGCATCCTGCATTTCGATGGGCTTCCACAGATTGCTGGCAAGATAGTCGCCCAATCGCTGTTGGCTGACCTGTTCCAGGACAGCTCCCAGCACATCGGTCGAGAAGCCGTATTCGAATTCCGTCCCCGGTTGGTGCGCTAGCGGCAGCTTGGTGATGGCTTCGATGAACTCCTGCTTATCGCCCCTCAGTGGCGGAGCGGCGAAATGGGGATAGAGACGCGAAACTTGGTCTGAGCTGTCGAGGGGCACACCATAGGTGAGCCCGGATGTGTGGCGATATAGATCGTGGATGTAGATCGGAGAACTCTGCGCTTGAAATTCTAATGAACCGTCATGCTGTGGCACTCCCACCTTCATGTTTGCGAATTCCGGGTAGTAATCCGTGAGCCTGGCCTGTAGAGGCAGCCGACCCTGCTCCATGAGTATAAGCCCGGCAACGGCCACCATCGGCTTGGTCATAGACGCAAGCGCGAACATCGCGTCGAGCCGCATCGACTTTCCTTTTGCAGGATCGAGTTGCCCGTACGCCTTGTAGTGAATCAGCTTGCCGTCTCTGGCGATTGCAATCACTGCACCCGGCACACGTTGACTCGCGATTTCGCGAGCGAAGAACTCGTCTAGCCTAGCGAGGCGATGCTGAGAAACGCCGACGTCATCGGCCGTCGCTTCGGGCAGAGGCGCGGAGTGCACTGAGTGCACTGAATTGAAGCCAATTACAGCAGCCGCCGCGGTCATAACAAGCTTGTTCATTGTAGCCTCGCAAGGATTGATGGATCCGGCTTGCAATACTGCTGCTCGGTCGAGATCGGATATGTCCGGCCGGCAAGCCTAAGACGGTTCGGTGCCTCTCCTGGCACAGTGTCTGTCGATGAGGGATAAGGTGAAGATGGCCGCAAAGGCGAACATCACCATACCGCCGGCAAGCACACTCGCCTCGCGCCAGCGCGATGCTTGGACGTAGTCTACGACGTAGGCTGACAACACCTTGGTGCGCCCAGGAATGTTACCGCCGATCATCATCACGACGCCGAATGTGCCGATCGTATGACAAAAGCCAACGATGGCGGCCTTAACAAACTCCAATCGCGCCAGTGGCCCTCTGATGGTAATGAAGGCATACAGCGACGAAACGCGCCCCGTAGTTTCCAACGAGCGATCCCCTATCCCGACAAAGGCGTTACGGATCGGCTGCACCACCAAGGGCAGTGCCGAGAGGACCGATCCGATCACGATTCCTGCGAAGGTAAAAGCGAGCGTGCGCTCGCCCCACAAAGAGGCGAGAACGCCACCCGGTCCGTTGGGGCCGAGCAACACGAGTACGCAAAAACCGAGAGCCGTCGGCGGTAGCACTAGCGGCAGGGCGATCAGCGTCGCCACCGCCTCACTCAAAAGAGTCTTTGAGCGCGCTTGCCACCAAGCGAGGGGCACACCAATCACGAGGAGGATCACGGTCGTTACGCTGGCGAGCTCAATCGTGAGCGCAACGGATTGCGCAATCTCTGCCGAAAAGACATCCATGTGCGTCAGCCCAAAAGTGAAAGCGGATCGTCTTATGGGCCCAGTAACCGCCTGCACGTCCGGCTCGCGCAGGTATGTGGCGCGGATCGCCCTCTAGTCGCGCAGCACTTCGTGGCGGCCGCCACATTCACGCGCGTCGTTTCTACGAGCAAGAGCAGCATCGCAAGTTTCATCGGCAACTCCTGTGACAGGGCCGCTTCCATCCATCTGACGGCGGCACCTCCTCGTTCGAAATCAGCAATTCCTGTGCCGCGGGCGAACTGTGGAGCGCTCTATGCGCAACGTGGGAGCAATTCGCATAGACGTCGACGTCGCTGTGGCGTGGACCTAACGCTATGTCAGATTTCTGGCAGCTTTGTTGCCGAGCAGACAGCGACAGCCGCGCAACGATACGGCAGAATTTGATGCCGCCAGAGATGCCTATTTGGTTCTGTCGGTAGCTCAAACGCCGCACTCGCCGCGCCGGTAATGGAACGGATCGCAGGAAGCCTGCCCTTTGGCAGCTCGCGAACGATCTAGCTGAGTAATCATCTTAACGCTGCTTCTGCGACGCGGCAAAAGGCGCGAGGGGCCGAGAGCGAAGGTATCCTGCCTAATGCGAATCGCTAGCACAGGCCTGGAGATAAATGCCCCGTGCACGAACGAGCCTTGCCGCTCGCGACAACGCAGTGCATCGATTCAAGATTATTGGCGCGCAATCGAGCTCCTAAACAGGCTTCCATCGCGTGGATGAGTGCTATCCAAACTATCAATTTTACCAATGTCATCTACTCTTGCATCCATCTCGGCAGTCGGCGCATATCGATCACGCTCGGGCTTCCATCCCGAGACGGGACTCCGCTAATGCGCCCAGCCGATCAAGATACGCGTCTCGTTGCAACTTTTTGTTCGACCTTGCGAACGCGAGCCGAGCACTCAAGCCGATGCCGCCAGGAGACAGACGGTTTGTCCGAGACTGCCCAATCGGGCGCACTTTGGGCATCTGGTGCATATCTTGCTTAACGAGAAGGGATAACGCAACTAAACGCCTGCCTTTGGAACGACGCGCCCGCTCTCGGAACCGTCCTTCAATCGGACACGGCTAAAATGATGAGTCTCGTATGACGCCGTCGTCTCTCAACGACGCGGCGGCTCACATTCGAGTATATTCGGGAAGGAAGCGTCATGACCACCATGGCAACAGCGGCGCCCGCACGCGCGTCGCAAGCTTGGTATAAGATTCTCTACGTGCAGGTGCTGATCGCGATCTTGCTTGGCGCCGTGGTCGGTTGCCTATGGCCGTCTGTCGCGACCAATGACTGGGTCAAGGCGCTCGGTGACGGGTTTATCAAGCTCATCAAGATGGTGATCGCGCCGATTATTTTCTGCACCGTCACATCTGGTATTGCGCATATTCAGGATGCGAAGAAAGTCGGGCGCGTCGGCGTCAAGGCGCTGGTCTATTTCGAGATCGTCTCCAGCTTTGCCTTGGTGTTGGGCCTTCTTATGGGCAATCTGGTCCAAATCGGTCATGGTCTTGCGGTCAAGCCGGATGCTGCGGCGGTCGCCAATTACGTCAAGCAGGCGGAAGCCTCGAAGACCGTCGATTTCTTTCTCAACATCATTCCCGATACCGTGGTCGGCGCCTTCGCCCGCGGCGATGTTCTGCAGGTTCTCCTGTTCGCGATCCTATTCGGCTTTTCGCTGATGGCGTTGGGAAGCCGTGGGGAGCGGCTGCGAGGCATGATTGACGACGTCGCGCACGCGGTGTTCGGCGTGATCGCTATCATTATGAAGGCGGCCCCGATCGGCGCCTTCGGCGCCATGGCCTTCACTATCGGCAAGTTCGGGCCGGCAGCACTCGGCAATTTGATCGGTCTAATCGCGCTGTTTTACGCGACGGCGGCGTTGTTTGTCGTGGTCGTGCTCGGTTTGATCGCGCGCCTCATCGGCTTTTCAATCTTCAAGTTCATTGTCTATATCAAGGACGAGATTCTGATCGTGCTCGGCACATCGTCCTCTGAAAGCGCGCTGCCTCAATTAATGGAGAAGCTCGAGCGGCTGGGCTGCTCCAAGCCCGTGGTCGGCCTGGTGGTGCCAACTGGCTACTCCTTCAACCTCGATGGCACCAATATCTATATGACACTTGCGACATTGTTCATTGCCCAGGCACTTGGGGTCGATCTCACCTTTGGCCAGCAGCTCACGATCCTGCTCGTGGCAATGCTAACGTCGAAGGGAGCAAGCGGCGTCACCGGCGCGGGCTTCATCACGCTCGCTGCGACGTTGTCGGTGGTCAACCCAGCGCTGGTGCCGGGCATGGCAATCGTATTTTCGATCGATAAGTTCATGAGCGAGGTGCGTGCCCTTACTAACATCACCGGCAATGGCATCGCCGCCGTGTTCGTATCCTGGTGGGAGGACGAGCTCGAGCACGCGACGCTGCAAGCTCGGCTCAACCAGCCCAACGTTTCCACCACTATCGACACACGATGAGATAGGTTCCGGATCCTAACCGCCGCCATTCGAAGACGCGTCGATGCAAGCGAAGCCACATTTCTCATAGTTGAATCGACATAGCCGACTTGACACGGAGCCGGACCTTTCACGCGCGATCTCCAGTGCGCAGCCCTTGCACCGCGCCGCCCCCCGGCAGCCGCTCTGAAAAGATGCCAGCCGAGCAAAAGAGTCGGGGCTTTTCTAACAGTCATTTTCAAGCGCGTCTTTCGCCGTCAAGCTCCCGGCCATCTGAACGCTTCTCCGACATCTTGCCGTGCCAGATAACAGGACTGCGACAGAACGTGTCCGGTTGACGGACCCAGCTGTTGCTCCGCCTACAATTGCCCGTGTGCGCGGTCGCTGCGCTTGCCTCGTCCGACCAACGAGTAGCGAACTTGCTGACGCAACTCATCATCCCTTGTTACGGTCCGCGCTGCCGCATTAGATCATGATGGGTGTGATCAGCACGGATTAGATGGCACCTCGACAGAGCCGTGGCGGCGGCGTCGCTGCGCGCGCTCGATTCGGCCAACCACTCGGAGACAAGTCCTCCGCACCTAGGCATGATTGCCCTAGGGCATACAAAGCAGTCGCGTAACTTCGCCTTCGTATCTCGGCATATGACCATTGCTCTTTCTTCCGCATGACCGATCGTACCGGCGAGATGAGTGGTCCGGCAGCTTGTCTTTCTGGAGAAGCACCTGATACGCAACGTTGCATCACGCAGCTTCTTTCCGGTTGGGCGAGGCGCGCCTGATTGTTCCGGCACAGCGTCTTGACTGAACTGCAGCCGCTGTCCTCGTGCGGCTGGCGTGGAGTTGTCCTCGGCTGCAGCCTCGAGCGCCTGCCCGGGGATATCGGCAGCGGAGGAAAGCAGACATCTGAGGGTCGATTGCAGGCGTGTCAGCGGCCATATTGAAAGGTTTAGGGCAACTATACGTACGTCTGTGATGCAATTTTTCTCGGCGCGTGCTCAGTTCAGAAACAAGCAATTGATCTCGGAAGCGCTCGCCAGCGGGTGCTGGTGCCGAGTATTGCCCTATTTTTGCCTAAAATGTTATAGCTCTCCCGCCGGAGAACAGGCCGACGGTGTCAAAATGCGTAGCCCGATCAACAGCTTAGAACGTTCAGCCCTTCAGTTTACCTTCGGCAGCATAATGCTGGCCGTGGTAACACTGGCCTGCTTGTACCTTCACGCGCATTTCGCCGTGACGGCCTTCGCATATTTGTTAGTGGTATTGCTGTTTTCCCTGATAGGCAGCTTCATCGCGTCGTCCGCGCTTTGCATCGTAGCCATCGCTGCTCTCGCTTACTACTTTGCGCCGCCGGCATTCAGCCTGCGAATCGATGACCCCCAAGACCTGCCGGTGGTTGTTGCATTCTTTATTGCCTCGATTGTCGGAGCGCACCTGATCGCAAAGCTCCGCCAGGAAAGAGAGGCTGCGCGTGTGGTTGCGGCCAAGCTTCAGCGGAGCGCGGCCGATTTGGAGGATCGCGAAAAACGGTGGGGCGCCATCTTCGAGCACAATCCGGCCATGTACTTCATGGTCGATGAAGCCGGCACTGTGCTCAACGTGAATACATTGGGCGCGACACAACTTGGCTATGCTCGTGCTGAGTTGATCGGTCAATCTGTGCTGGACGTATTTCTTGAGGAGGATCGCGCGTTCGTTTGCGAATGCGTTCGGGCATGCCTTGAGGATGTCGGACAAACGCGCACGTGGGACGTCCAGAAAGTCAAGAAGGACGGCTCGGTGTTGTGGGTACGTGAAAGCGCTAAAGCCATGCTCTGGGCCGACGAGCAGCCCATTGTCCTTATCGCCTGCGAAGATATCACGGAGCGAAGGCGGACCGAACTTGCCCTGCAGCGGAGCGAAGCACATCTGGCCCAGGCGCAGGAGTTGAGTCACACAGGCAGCTTCAGCTGGAACGCCACTACGGGCGAGGCCTTCTGGTCAAAGGAAACATTTCGAATTTTCCAATTAGACCCTCAGACAGCGCCACCGGGGCCGCAGCTCGTCGTTGAGCGCACGCATCCAGATGATAGGGCTTCGGTTAGAGAAATTATCGATCGCGCGATGCGAGACCCGAGCGATTTCGAGCACGAATACCGGCTTCTGCTACCGGACGGCTCGGTAAAGCACATTCATGCGCATGCACGAGCGACGAGGACAGCCTCTGGTGACATCGAGTTTGTTGGGGCAGCTACGGATATTACGGCGGCGAGGCGAGCAGAACAGCAACTGCGCCGCAGCGAGGCCTATCTGGCCGAAGCCCAGCATCTCAGTCACACGGGCAGCTGGTCCTGGGACGTCTACGGTCTAGATTTCGTGTATCGCTCCGCCGAGGTCGATCGTCTGTTTGGCTTTAGCCCACAAGAGCCGGTATCGATCGAGACCATTCGATCGCGCATC
>NZ_JACIHD010000016.1:0-153023 GCF_014198235.1 Bradyrhizobium sp. ERR14
GCGCCGCAGTCCGCCGTCTTGCGACGCCAACCAGAAATGCCTTGAATTCTAGGGAGATAGGCAGATGGGTAGTATGAAGCACCCTCGTCGCTGCCGCTGAACAAGGAGTTGCGTCTTCCCATGGCAATCGGGCGCATAGAACGCTCGACCGTGTTGGAATCGACCTCGACGCGGCCGTCGCGGAGAAACAGCGTCAGTCCGTTCCAGTGATTGAGCGCATAGTTGATCGCCTCTGTCAGCTTCGATTGGGAGAACAGCTGACCGACCATCTCGGTCAGTCGCGCATTGAGCGCCGCCATCAACGGTGCGCTCCTGGAGCGGCGGGCGGCCAGCCGCTGCTCCGCGCTACTGCCGCGGATCTCTGCCTCGATCGCATAGACCGCCTGCAGCCGTTCAATCACCTCGCGCGCGAATGGCGACTGCGTGGACTTGTACACCTCGACGAATTTGCGTCGGGCATGGGCGAGACAAAAGGCGAGCTGGATCGCGCCGCCATGACGGCGGGCCAGCGCCTTGTAGGCGGCATAACCGTCCACCTGCAGAATGCCGGAAAAGCCCGTCAACTGTCCGGCGATCTCCTCGGTGCCGCGGCCGTCGGCGAATACGTAGGCAACCGCTGGCGGCGAGGGGCCACCCCATGGCCGGTCATCCATAGCATGCGCCCAGAACTGGCAGATGCGGGGGCGATGTCGTCCGGGATCGAGCACCGGCATCGGCGTCTCGTCGCAGAACACGCGCGGCGCGGCCTGAATCATCCGCAGCTGCAGCTCATAAAGGCTCCTGAGCCACCAGGCGGCACGTTTGACCCAACCGGCGAGTGTCGCGCGGTCAAGATGGATGCCCTGGCCGGCAAGGATCTGAACCTGCCGGTACAGCGGCAAATACCAGGCGAACTTCGAGACCACCACGTGGGTCACGAGGGCCGTCGACGCCATGCCGCCTTCAATCAGGCGCGGCAGCACTCTCGCCTGGACCACGCCATCAGTGCAGCCGCGGCAGCCGTATTTGGGACGGATCGTGCGCAGCACGCGCAGGAGCGCCGGGACCACGTCCAACACCTCGCTGACGTCCTCGCCGATCTTGTGAAGCTGGCCCTGGCAGCACGGGCAGGCCGTCACCTCCGGCTCCAGGACCTGCTCACAGCGCGGCAGATGCTTGGGCAACGCGCCGATGTTGCGGCGCGCCTTCTTGCGCGGCTTATCGGATGGCTTCGCCGCAGGCGCATCGTCGTTGGCAGCTGCAGGCGGCGTGACCCTGGTCTCAAGATCGTCAAGCTCAAGCGCAAGTTGCTCGACCACGAGCGTGGCAAGCCGTTCCGAGCGCTTCCCGAAGATCATCTCCTTGAGGGTCTGCATCGCAACACGCAGCTTCTCGTTCTCGGCGTCGAGCGCGAGCACCATCTCGGTTAGAGCGGCTGGATCAGTCGGGAGAACGTCCGGGCGAATCGCCATGAACGGACCATACATCCGCGCGCCACAGGCTCCAGCGAAATCCTCTTCTCTCAGCCGACAACGGCCGGCTGCTTCACAGGCTTGGGTGAGACGCGCGTCCACTCGAGTCCGTCGAGGAGCATCGCGAGCTGCGTCGCACTGAGATGCACCACGCCGTCGCGGATCGGCGGCCAGGTGAAGTGCCCCTGGTGCAACCACTTCGTCACCAGCACCATGCCGCTGCCGTCCCACGCCAGAAGCTTCACTCTGTCCATGCGTTTGCTGCGGAACACGAAGACGTCACCACAATACGGGTTCGCACGCAGCGCTTCGCTCACCAGTGCCGACAGCGTATGCACCGACTTGCGGAAATCGACCGGCTGTGTCGCCAGCACCACCTTGAGGTCAGGGCGTAGCGCAATCACCGGATGCCCCGAAGCGCCGCCAGCACGGTCGACAGCGTCGCCAGCTCCACGCCCGGCTCGACCCGGATGCGCGCCCCGTTCACCTCGATCTCGACAACCCCGCAAACCTTGGCCGCCGGCGCGGCGATCTCCAAAGGCTTCGTCTGTAGCCACGAAATACGCTCGGGCTCGCCGGCTGTCCCTCTACCGCTCTCAGCACCAATTTGGATTGGCACGAAGTTCGGCCCCTTGCCCACCACCGCCGCCGCAACTTGGCGTCGCCACACCGTAAGCAGCCCGCGCGAAACGCCATTGCGCCGCGCAACCTCGGAGATGTTCGCACCCTCCCCAAAGCTCTCCGCCACGATCCGGGCCTTCTCCTCGCCCGTCCACCGACGCCGTCGGCGCTCCCCAGTGATCACCTCGACGCGACGATAGGAGCCATCTTCCTGCCTGGCATCAAGCATGGCATTTGCCATCGTTCCACCTCCACCGATCAGCTCATGCCAGGCTGTATCGCGCGCAAGCCGAGGGGTGGCTAGGTGGGGGCCTCATGCCGGTTACCGTCAATCCTGAAAGTGCGAAAGACTCTGTACGTTATCGCCGCAAGGTGACCTCCAGTCTTAAATATATCCTTTGGGACATCAACTTTGACAATGGCGCCATCAGGTTGAACTTGGGAGGGCAACTTGCAATCGCACCAAAGGACGGCAAAATTGCACAGGAGATTCCGCTTTTGCTAAAGTTCTACAACGCTTCAGACGCCACTCAACATTGGGAGTTTTCCGGCAACACAGGTCTTATTCTCGCTGCCCTAAACGAGCGGTTCTGCATCGACAACCATGGGGGTGTGAAGAAAGAAGGCAACACAATTCAGCTGTTTCCGAAACACGGCGGAGACAATCAGCAGTGGCAACTTGTAGCCCTAGCCGACCTGAAAGTTACTCTGGAATCAGCGGCGAACGCGTAAATTTGTCGGAACCGAGGAGGTGGCTGTGCGTGCCGCGGCGCTCGCTGCGCACATTGACAGTTCGCTACAAGTGACGCGCCAAGGGCCGAGGCAAAGTAGCCAAAATGAAGCGGCGTCGCCCGGGCACCGACCTGCTCGGGCGACCCCACGTTGCCAGACTGTTTGCGTCTCCCTGGAAGCGCGGGCCGACGGCGCCGCCGATCGACGCATAGGCCGGAATTTTGCCCAGAAAGCCGCTCCACAACACTGGCTGCCAACCGGCGGGTAATCGTGCGGCGCCGTGACGGTCGCGCCTGTGAAAAGCGAAGCCAGTACCGCATCTTGATTGTGCTCGTGCTGCTCCAAGATGTCGGCCCGTAGCAGTTTCCACTCCTTCGGACCCCATTTCCTAAGAACGTTGGAATAGAGACACCAACATCTGTTTGGTACCATTGAAGAACTCAAATATCGGACACGGCCGCCTCCAGCGCGGCGACGGCAACCGCGCTTCGGGTGGGATCGATGGGCTCCTCTCCTCGCTTATGAGCCGGGATCGGGACATGGTCCGATGGTCGCGGTGATTTCGGTGTAGATTACTGGATCCTTGAGGAAAAGACCGCAACGATATTTCAGTTCAAGAGCTACGATTTCACGGCTGGTCTGAACTCAGGGCTTTTAGCAGGCTGTTGAAGAACTCAACCGCGTTCGCAAACGAAGGCTGAATCGTCGCCATTGTGGATGTAGAAGTGGCCGACGAGCCTGCCAGCAGTGCCGATCATAACCCATCCGCGACCGCAGACGGGGTCATTCTCGTCGTGCCCTTCCCATGAGAACTCGGCGCAGGCCGATCCGTCGCGGGTGCCGTAGCGCACGTCCAGGAAGCCCTTGAGAGCCCCGAAGGCGATTTCGCCATCGCACTTGCCCTGGAAGGTGAGATGCGCCTCTTCGACAAGATCGAGGAAGTCGCTATCCCAGACGTCCATCTCGACGATGCGCCAGCGGCCGACAAAGGCCTTGGCGAAGCCGGGCACCTTGGCCATCAGCCGGTCTCCGCGATCAGCTTGGGCAGCCGCACCAGATTGTAGGCGGCGGCAGCGAAGGTAAAGGCCCATGCGACACGATCACGGCCACGGAAGCTGGTCTTCTCTTGCCCGGCGACCGTCTTGATCCAGCCGAATGCCTCCTCGATCCGCTTGCGGATGCGCTGGCTGACGGCATAGCCGCCGTGCCGGGTCGTTCGCCCGTCGATCGCAGAGCTACGGCCGTTGGTGTTCTGTGCAACATGCGGCGTCACGTTCATGGAGCGCAGCTCGTTGACGAAGTCTTCTGCATCGTAGGCTTTGTCGGCGCCAAGCGTGATCGCTGTCGGTCGGTCGGCACGAGGCTCGATCATGTGCAGCGCGGCCACCCGCTCGGCATGCCCGTCCGCCAGCGTGAGGCAGGCGTCGACCAGCAGGCCGTGGCGGTTCTCCATCAGCCCGTGCCCGATGAAGCACAGCTTCGCCTCCTTGCCTTTGCCCTTGCGGTACAGCCTGGCGTCCGGATCGGTGGTCGAAGCATGGGTGTCATTCGAGCGCTTCTGGCCATGGAAGTCCGCATCGGCATTGCGCCCGCCGCCTGGGGCCGGCGGCTCGCCTGAGCCGTCCTTCGGCTTGACACTCTTCATCGAGGCCCAGGCCTCGATCAGCGTGCCATCGACCGAGAAGTGATCGCTCGATAGCAGCTTCTTCACCTTGGGCTGTGCCAGCACCGCCGCCAGGAACTTGGCCGCGATGTCGCCTTCCAGCAGCCGGTCGCGGTTCTTGGAGAACACCGAATGGTCCCAGGCGGCGTCGTCGACGCCGATGCCGACGAACCAGCGGAACAGCAGGTCGTATTCCAGCCGCTCCATCAGAAGCCGCTCGGAGCGGATCGAATAAAACGCCTGCAGCAACATTGCCCGCAGCAGCTTCTCCGGCGGGATCGACGGCCGCCCAATCGGCGAATAGAGCGCGGCAAACTCCCGCTCCAGCGCCGCCAGCGCCTCGTTCACAAGTGTCCGGATCGCTCGCAGCGGATGATCACGCCGCACCCGCGCCTCCAGATCAACGTAGCTAAACAGCTCGCCCGTTCGATTGTCGCCGCCGCGCACGCACCATCTCCGAATCCCGTCGGAGCCAATGAATCACGGTCGCAGGTCGGCGGCGAGCGCCTTTTTCAACAGCCTGTTAGGTGATAGTACGTACCTGGCCGACCTGCCTCGAATAAGGCATCTATTGGAGCACCTTAATGATGTTCCGAAAGAAGCGAATCAAAGAGTTCAAGAGTTCATCAAAGAGGTAGGCATTGCGATCCACCGCTATAATGCGAGCTCGATCGCGAAAGAAACGCCGTTTGAAATCACGATCTTTTTCTGTTGCCTTTCGAACGGCCTCACCAAACAAGCTGCCGAAGAATACGCGCGATTCAGCGCGCCGCTAAACATCACTTGGTCAAATCAAGCAATACACGTGTCGACGTTTCCGATTTTTATCGACGAACTCATTGCAGAGCGGTGGCGCGAATCAAACACAGATTGGAGGACCGCAAACGGCGAGAGAGACGACGTGTGAGCGCAACCAAAGTGTTGCTTCGTTCACTGCAGTAAACGCGAATGAGAATGCAGGGAACTTGAGCCCGCAGATCACTTTCGCGCGAGACCGTCTTGTGGGCATCAGAATAAGAATGCTACTTTAAATTGCGTGAGGTAGATCTCTTCCTCATTGCAAACATACAATTGGAGGTTGTCGTGACAAATGCAGCAGCGGCGCTTACCCACTCGGTATCGGTGACAGAGAATTCCGATGGACGATTGGAGGTGTTCAGTCTCGGAATCGACAGGGCACTCTGGCACATCTGGCAGGAAAAGCCGAATTCAGGTCCATGGTCGAGTTGGGCATCGCTTGGCGGCGTTCTCACCAGCTCGCCCTCCAGTGTCGATAACTCCGATGGTCGGCTGGAGGTCTTTGCGCGTGGAACCGATAACGCACTCTGGCACATTTGGCAGGACAAGCCGCATGCCGGACCGTGGTCAGCTGGGCCTCGCTCGGCGGCACCATCACCAGCGATCCGGCCGTGGTCGACAATTCCGATGGTCGTCTCGAAGTGTTCGCCCGTGGTACCGACGATGCGTTTGGCACATCTGGCAGGAGGAGCCGCATGCCGGTCCGTGGTCCGGTTGGGCCTCGCTTGGCGGCAAGATCTCCAGCGATCCGGCGGGCGTGATCAATTCCGACGGCCGGCTCGAGGTTTTTGCGCGCGGGCCCGACAACGCGCTCTGGCACATCTGGCAGGACAAGCCGCACGCCGGTCCGTGGTCAGCCTGGACCTCGCTTGGCGGCCAGATCACCAGCGACCCCGAGGTGTTCATCAACTCCGATGGCCGGCTCGAAGTGTTCGCCCGTGGCACCGACAACGCGCTGTGGCACATCTGGCAGGAGAAGCCGCACGCCGGTCCGTGGTCAGGCTGGGCCTCGCTCGGCGGCACCATCACCAGCGATCCGGCCGTGGTCGACAATTCCGATGGCCGTCTCGAAGTGTTCGCCCGTGGTACCGACCATGCGCTGTGGCACACCTGGCAGGAGGAGCCGCATGCCGGTCCGTGGTCCAGTTGGGCCTCGCTTGGCGGCCAGATCACCAGCGATCCCGCCGCGATCGCCAATAGCGACGGCCGGCTGGAAGCGTTTGCGCGCGGGACCGACAACGCGCTGTGGCACATCTGGCAGGACAAGCCGCACTCCGGACCGTGGTCCGGCTGGGCATCCCTGGGCGGCGTTCTCCTGAGCGATCCACTCGCGGCCTGATACGGAATGCACAAGAGGCCGGCCGTCTCACAAGGCGGCCTGCGCCTAACTGACCCATCATGATGATCCACCGCAAGATTGGTGGCGATGCGGTGCTGGGAGCTCGCTTCGGCCCGCTGCTCGATCTGGCGCAGCGGGTGCGCAGCCAGTATCAGCATCAGCGCGGTCCAAAGGTTTATGCGTCACATGCCGCGGAGGTCGAGTGCATCGGCAAGGCCAAAGCCCGCGCGCCTTACGAGTTCGGATGCAAAGGCAAGTATCGCCACCCCCGTGACCTGCCCGAAGGGTGGACAGTTCGTGCTCCATGCCAAGGCACTGCACGGCAATCCCTTCGACGGGCACACGCTCGGCCCCGTGGTCGCCGACATGGAGAAGCTCACTGGCGTGGAGGCTCACCGCATCCATGTCGACAAAGGGTACCGCGGCCACAACCACCCGCATCGGTTCAGGGTCTGGATCTCGGGGCTGGTCCGCCGCGTCACGGCTTCCATCCGGCGCGAGATGAAGCGTCGTGCGGCTCGGTCGCTTTACCCTGCGACGAACAAGAAAAAGGATGCATCAACCGGCGCACTGCTAGTCTGGCAGTTCACCCAAACTGCATTGTCGTTGCCGGCCCGATCAGCAGTGTTACACCAAGCGTTTTCCGCACCGATCGTCAAGGTGTCCGCCTGAACCCACCGACTCCAACCCTTGATTGCTTGTACGTTGTGCCCGAAATCGATCTGATATATGCTAGCCCCTAACCTTTTGGTGTTCGCGGTGTTGCAACCGAAGCAGCCCGCTATGCTGCCGTCTGAGTTGATTGCCGCTGTTAAAAACACGACTCCTCTGGTCGGCTGCACTGAGCCGGGCGCAACACTGAGAGCGCGCTCCTGCCCTGGAAGGGTGTTGTTATCCTGTCTAGCCGTCTGTGCGACGGCAACACTGGAAAGGGCGATCCCCAAACACGTTAGTGCGATAGCGGCGAGAGAGCGATCCATGATATCTCTCCTCTACTATTTGCGAACGCCCCCTGCCTTTGGCAAGCCGACGCTTTGACCAGCGTCGGCTTCGTTAGCAGTTGGCATGCCTCCTTCTCCGTAATCAACAACTAGTCCTGGTAGGTGAGCACGCGCTTGCTGTTACAACTCGCGAAGTTAAGTGCATTTTTGAAGCTCATTTGCTTCGCACGAGGTCGTGTCCCTGGCGCAGCTAATTGTTTGGGCAACCGCCAATCCTAGTAGGCGCGGCATGCCCCTCTTGGCGCTACAAACCTTGGCTAGACCGGTTAAGCCGAGCTGCTAGGAATTCCAGATCTATGCCATGGCTTGACGAGGAAAGGCAATTTTCCGACGAGAGCTGCCGTGTATTGACCCGTCACGTCGTTCGACCGAAGCATTTCGTCCTCGGGTTGACCAGGCGAACGGAGCCTGATGCCTCTGCAATTCCATCGCGCTTCCGAAGACCTGGAAATATGGAGTGCGAGCAGCGGCGGCTATTCGTTCGTGATCAGCTTCCAGAGCCCGACCGGTCGTGGCTTCCGCGGAAGGTCGGGCTACGTCGCCTCGTGGCGTCCGCTTGACCAGAGCCGTGGCTCGATCAGGATTCTCGGCTGGCCGCTCCAAAGCTTCGCCGAGGCCGAGAATGCGTGCAACAGTATGCTGAATTACCTTCGAGACGTGAACTTATTCCCACTCGCTGAGAATACCGAGCTTTGCCAAATGCCCAAGTCGCGAGCGCCGCCCAGGATACTCGATCGAATCTCACCGCTCACTCATTATGTAAAGGCGTTGAAGCATATGCTGGCAGTCGATGCAGACGAAGTTGATCTTTAGGAAACGGCATTTGGATCAGGGGTGCGCAATGAGCAGCGGGCAGCTTGACGATGAGTGCGACCGCGAGGAAGCCGAGGCGATTGCCGCGGCCCTTGACCTCACGCCCGACGAACTAAACGAGATTGAGTATACGATAAATGAGATCGCCAACGACGATGGGCTGGTTTACGCATACGGCGTAGAAATCAAAGAAGGAGCCCCGCAGCACATCCTCGACCGGCTTGCGGGACTGCCCAGGCGGGGCAACTTAGTGCTGATCCATCTGGCCGGAGATGCCCACGACGCAGATCAAGAGCAAATGGAAATAGAGATGGCCAGGACCACCGTTTACAAAGTGAAGCTCTACAACATCGCGACGGATGAAGTGGTTATCTCTCGACGCATGGCAACCTACGAGGGGGCAGCCAAGATGGGAGGGTGGACGGTTGAAGGCACGGGCCATGTAGTTGACCTAGCTGACCTAGAGCCCGGAGAGGAATGGACACCTCGCGATTTCGATCCGACCACGATATGACGGTACTCACAACTGAGCATCCGCCCGACTCCCGAAGCACTTTTCCCTCCGGAACGCGGCTGGTAGCGGTGTCCTCGGACGGATGCTCGCATTTGCTATTCGCGGCACGCGCAGGCATGCCAGCGAGCCCGATCACGTTGAGCTGTACCATCGGAAGCGGAATCGGGTAGGCGCACACCAGCTCAGAAGCCAGTCCCCAGTTTAGGCTGACATCCGTCAACCTCACAAACGCTCCCGAGCGTAATTCGTTACCATCATACGGCGAGGGCAATTTGGTTCTCCAGGTTCATCCCAGAAGCGCCAAACCCACTAAGCAATGTTCGCAGTGAACCGCCCCGGGTTTGCCGGAGGCTCCAACTCCTGAGAGGATGGAGCCATGACAAGCAAGACGACGAATAAGTTTTCCCCCGAGGTCCGGGCCCGTGCGGTTCGGATGGTTCTGGATCACGCCGGCGAGCACCCCTCGCGCTGGGCGGCGGTGACCTCGATTGCGGCCAAGATCGGCTGCACGCCGCAGACGCTGCATGACTGGGTCAAGAAGGCCGAGGTCGACAGCGGGCAGCGGGCCGGCGTCCCGACCGACATGGCCGAGAAGCTGAAGGCGCTCGAGCGGGAGAACCGTGAGCTTCGGCAGGCCAACGAGATCCTGCGCAAGGCAAGCGCTTATTTTGCGATGGCGGAGCTCGACCGCCGGTCCAAGCCATGATCGCCTTCATCGACGATCACCGTGGGACGCATGGGGTCGAGCCGATCTGCAAGGTCTTGCCGATCGCCCCCTCGACCTACCACGCCCATGTGGCCAAGCGGCGCGATCCGGCCAGGCTGTCGGCACGCGCCAGGCAGGATGCCACCCTGAAGATCGAGGTTCGGCGGGTGTTCGATCAGAACTTCTCCGTCTACGGCGCGCGCAAGGTCTGGCGCAAGCTCAAGCGGGAAGGCTTTGATGTTGCCCGTTGCACAGTATCGCGCCTGATGCGGGATATGGGTTTGCAAGGGGTGATCCGCGGCAAACCGGTCAAGACCACGATCAGCGACAAGGCCGCGCCATGCCCGCTGGATCACGTCAACCGCCAGTTCAAGGCGCCAAGGCCGAACGCTCTCTGGCTCTCCGACTTCACCTATGGTGCGCCTCGCCCCTCAGTTGGGGAAGCGTATGACTGGAATGCAAAAGAGAAAGGAGGACTGAAAAAAAATGACTTGTTCCCTGCTGTGAGGGGACATGAGCCCAAGCGGCGGTGACCTGTCGTCAACTGGCAGGGTGACGTAGCCCGCAGTTAAAGGGGATTGAGGCGAAGCCGTTAAGCCGAGATGGTCCCCGAGGCTGAAGTATTGGAAGGTTGAGGAACACGAACCGGTTCACCCGCATCTGAGGGCTGAAATGTCGCCTCCGCCTACACGGCTTAACAGGTGGAATGCTGATGATGTCGCCGGACGGATATGACGGCCGGCATCCGAACGCGAGCCCAGATGTAAGGACGCTCGCGAGGGGTCATGGGTAGAACGCAGCCAGACCATGGCATCGGCATCGACTTGCGGAAAGCAAGGGAAAAGACTGCGACCGGCAGCCTCACCAATACGATGACGTCCAGCATATGAACGAGGGAAGGCATGATGGAATACCCACGATGCTTTGCGTCGCAAGGGAGTTGACCCTGATGTCCACCATGCTGGCGGAGTTTCCGTAGTAGTCCGCGGCAGGGAAAGCCTGCCACATGGCGAAGGGGAACAGTTCGAACTGCTTGGAGTGCAAACTACCTGACCGAATGAGGTGAAGACCTTTGATAATCAGTGAAATGCAGCACAAGCTCGCGACATGGGCCGAGAGCGATCCGAACCGAAGGTTCGATCGCCTCCTTCGGCTGATTGCCAACCGGGAATGGCTTGCCGAGGCCGCTCGGATTGTTCTGGCGTCAAGTGGCGCACGAACACCGGGCATCGACGGAATAGATAAGCAACGATTGCAGGTCAGATTGGATCAGCATCTGGATGACCTGCGGAAAAGCCTGCTGGACGAGAGTTATCGCCCCCAGCCGGTGAAGCGAATCTATATCCCGAAAACCAATGGCAAGCTACGCCCACTGGGTATTCCGACTCTGACGGATCGCATCGTCCAACGAGCCATGCTCATGGCCATGGAGCCAATCTGGGAAAGCGACTTCCATCGCCTATCCTATGGCTTCCGGCCTGAACGGAGCGTGCACCATGCCGTCCGCACCGTGAAGATACAGCTCCAGGATGGAGCCGACATGACGAGGGGCCGCTGGATCATCGAAGGTGATCTGGCAAGCTACTTCGACACGGTCCATCACCGGCTGCTTATCAGATGTGTGCGGCGACGAATGCAGGACGGGCAGTTTGTTGATCTTCTCTGGCGGTTCCTGAAGGCAGGTCACATTGACCGTGACCTGTTTACAGCCTCCAGCGAGGGTGTACGACAAAGTCGTCAGCGTATCGGCAATAAGCAACCGCCGGCTTCCATTGCCGGTTCTCTCGAACCGTGATCGGGCGGCCAAGCTTGATACCGAAGTTCCATGCCCAGCGGTCCTTGCGAGCCTTGTCGCTCAGGTATTTCGCCTCCAGCCACGCATCAAACTCGTGGAGCATGATGTTGGCGTAAAAGGGACCAAAGCTCAAGCAGAGGAAATCCGCGAAGAATGCCGCGCCTTTCTGCAAAGCAAGCTGAAATTGACGCTGAATATGGAGAAAACCCCTATCACTCACGTCAATGACGGCTTCGTCTTTCTGGGGCACAGGATCATTCGCAAGCGAGGGTCGCACGGGCGCATGTCCGTCGTCACAACGATACCCAAGGAAAAGGCGAAGGGGTTTGTTCGCAGGCTCACTGAAGCCCTTTCCGGCAATCATAGTGTCAGCACGGTCGACATGATCGCTGGCCTGAACCGTCAACTGGCGGAATGGGCAGCGTTCCATAAGTGCACCGACTTCACCGCGCACGCATTCCGGCGCATCGACCATGTCGTATTCTGGAAAATGGCGCACTGGCTGGGGCACAAATACCGGTCTCGCATCAAACCTTTGATGCGGAAATGGTACCGCCCCCCGGAACCGGGCAAGGCGAAAACCTGGCTCGTGTTTGGTCGAAATGAACGCGGGGCCCCACGGAAAAGCACTTTACCGGCTTGTCTCAAGTCCGAAGGCGCAGTTCCGATGGCGCAATCCGGAGGAAAATCCCTACATCTCCGAAAAGAAGCCCGCAGCACTGTCACCTCGCACTATCAGGATGTTGCTATGGCCATGGGCCAAGCTTGAATAGAGAGCCGTATGCGCTGAAAGGTGCACGTACGGTTCGGGGAGGAGAAGCGCGCTCGCGCTTCTTACTCCACTTCCGATGCGGCGTGGCTTCGTCTATCTCGCGGCGGTCGTCGATGTGTTCAGCCGACGGGTCCTGGCCCATCGCGTCTCGATCACAATGGAGGCGGCCTTCTGCGTCGAAGCGGTCCAGGAGGCGCTGGCGAAGCACGGCAGGCCCGAGATTTTCAACACGGACCAGGGCAGCCAGTTAACCAGCCTCGAGTTCACCGATGTGCTGCTGGACGCGAAGATCGCCATCAGTATGGACGGCAAGGGCGCCTTGCGACAACGTGTTTGTCTAGCGGCTCTGGCGAACGGTCAAATACGAAGAAGTTTATCTCCACGCCTATGACTGTGTTTCGGCATGGAATAAGGGCTCTGACGCAACTTCGATGACGGTTTGTCGCAACTAGATGGCACCTATCAGCCGGGCTTGCAGGAGGTCGATCTTCGCCCGTCCATACATCTGGCGCTTTACGAGCTTTAGTTTCGTGATCTGCCGTTCTGTCTGGCCATTGGACCAAGGCTCGGTGATGGCAGCACGGACGGCGGCTTTGTCCCTGATGACGCCACTCGCAAAAGAGGCGATCAGGCTCAAGCTGGCGGTGGCGATCCATGGATCGAGATCTGCGACGAGCTTCTTGCGCACCATGGCCTGAAAGCTTTCAACGAGCATGCGGGCTTCGACGAGTGTGGGAACGCGCGTCTGCCGCGCGCCGCTAACCTCGGGCCAGCCTCAGCGGCGAAAGAAGCTGACCGCGCTTCCCGTGGGGGAGTGTAGCCCACGGGCCTCAAGTTGTATGGGCGAAAAGTCTGCCTGGCACCTACCTGAAGCGGCGGCATTCTGTCGAGCTAGGGCTTTATGCAGCGACGCACGGGCGACGTCGGACATTGGACGCCGCGAATCCGTTGGATCGAATGCTGGGTGCGTCACCCGATCCGCAGATTTTCCGCTGAGTCTTTTCCGCGATTTTTCACGATGTCGAAGCTGACTTTTGCGCCCTCTGCGAGCGAAGTAAAACCAGCCTTCTCAACCGCGGAGATGTGGACAAAGACGTCATTGCCGCCCGAATCCGGTTGAATGAACCCGTAGCCCTTTGTCGGGTTGAACCATTTCACAGTACCAATAGCCACTTTCAGTTCTCCGTTTTCAAATCAAAGCTAGGGTGCGCGGTCGCTCCTAGTGGCGCGCCAACGCCCATGGCTTCAACAAGCTATAGCCGGGGGGCGTGGTCGTCTAGTCTGCAGGCAAGCGCGTCGACTCGGGCGATTTCGAGCAGATGGCGCCGATCCGCCCGCTTACTACCCGAGTAAGGTGCGTCCGCTAGCGAATGATTGCTCGGTCAAGATCTTAGACGCTGCGCGCGCGCCGAGAGCGCGGTGCGATTGCCGTCGCCGCTGCTTGACCATGATGCCGTACCACCGTCCGTTTTGCCTATCCCCGTCGCCCAGTGATACCCTCCGAAAGCCCGGTTTTTATGCTGCGCGCAGAAGCGCCGACCGACATTCCGCCAACACCAGTCCCCAACAAGGTCAAGAGCACGCCGTTTGGCTCGGGTGTCCTCGTGCTGTCGATTCCGATGGCGGAAAAACTGTTGGTGCTTACCGTGCTGTTGCTGAAGCCGGCAACGCCTTCCATGACGTCCCAGATTTCGCCGCTCCAGACCAACGCCTCGATTCGAATCTCGCTGTTCACCTCTGTAAAACTTGCGGACGTGGTCGACCGCGAAGCCGTGAACTGATTATAGCTGAGGATGGCCGGGTCGTTATACCACGAGCGGACCAACCGCTGCGCGGGCGTGTCCTGCCACGCCGGCCCGGTGATAATTCTGGCAAACCCCACCAGCGAACGGGTTTCGTCGCCCGTCTTGTATTCGACCCCGATACTGCCAGCCGTCGAGGACGTCGAATGGCCCGCGGTTGACGCTTCCAGCGAGGTGACCACGCCTGCAGGCCTCGCCTTCTCGAAGGAAGGTCGGGCCTTTGCTGCGGAAGGCGGCTGGAACGGCAATATGCACCAGTTTATCGAGTTTCTCAGTTCGCACTGCCCTGAAAAGAAAGGATGGTTGAGCGTTAGGTTGGTCCAATGATGTGGAGCTTGTCCGCTCTCGACATGGAGCGAGTTTGACAGATCGTGGATGCCATCGAAAGGCCAAGAGCTGCTCTCCGTGCTCCACCCGCAATTTACCAGTTTAGCGAACCGGCGGAACTTGCCCGATCGATTGCGTCCCCGCTGACTTCCGCTCGCGCTGGATGCCCATCGCGTTCAGTAACCGCGCGATGCCGATCATCATCAGCACTCCGGCAACACTAACCACGATCTGCATCGCAAGGCCCTCCGAGAGGTCGAGCAGCGCAAGTTGGCTGGCGAGCGCCAGAAGGACGCCGAGACAATAGATCGGCAGCGAATTCTCGCCACAGTACTTCGCGCAGCTCAGCACCGGCGTCGATAGCCCCTCCCAATTCCGCGGAATGAATCGTAGCGCCACAATTGCAAGAGCGACAAAATGCAGCAGCCGTATCGGACTGAGATTTGATTTGTCCAGTGGAAATAGCAGGTCCATCAAAGTTTGCGAGACCAGCGGCTCGATCCTCCAATTCTGTGCAAGGACCAGGCCGAACACTAGATAGAGAACGGCCAGAACAAGCGTCAAGCGCGCCATCACCCACGGCCGGAATTTCTCTCCCTCAATGACGCACCATGCGCCCAGCACGATCAGAAATTGCCAAGCCAGCGGATTGAAGAACCAGACGCCATTGGGCCAGGCGGGAACTCTCCAATCAAGGACGTGCACTAGCGCGTACAGCGACAAGGACACTCCAAGCGTGACGTTCGGCGCTCGCAGCAGCAGCCACAGCAGCGGCGCGAACAGGACGTGAAAAATCACAAAAACCGGCAGGACGTCAGTGTTGACAGGCCGGTATTGCAGGATTGCGGCGTGCGCGAGGGTCGCACCCGGACGTTCGAGCAGAATTCGCGTATTGCTCCCGTCGGCGAGATCATCGCTGCCCGTAAGATAGACCAGGATAGCGCAAGCAAGGGTAAGCAGTAAAAACGCCGCGTAGATGTCCCATCCCCGGCGCAGCGAACGGCCGATCATGCCGCTCCAGCCTTCGCGCTCACGCGCCTTGCCGTAGGCCAAGGCACAGGTCACGCCCGAGAGGAACATGAAGATCTCGGCGGCGTCGCAGAAACCGTAGTTGCGCGGTGTCAGCCAGCTCCCGATGTTATTGGGGACATGATCGAGAAAGATCCACCATAACGCGATCCCGCGACAGACGTCGATACGCAGATCGCGGCCGGCCGCTCTGAACTCCGGCGGAGTCTCGCCGAACAATCGCTTCGAGGTTTGAGTCCGATCGTCCATCTGTTGGCCCGCGTCCGCGCCTCATAGGGTCGATAACGCGCTCCAGCTATCCGATGGATGATGAGGGCTCGTTCGTCGCCCAGCTAGTCCTTCGAGCGCCAGGGTCGGGAGGGTCATCGTCTTCCCAAGGGGCTTCCGGTATTTTTTCGCCAACGCCCTGTATTAAAAGTTGCTTTCGCATTTCGGTGAGGCGGGCCCGGCAGTACTCGCGGTAAAGCATGTCGAGTATAATGGACATGATCGAACCTCTCCTGATCACCATGTTGACTTCCCATGTGACAGATTTCGACCATTTCATCCGCCAGCTAAAAAGGAACGGTGCCGGGAAGTCATTGGCTCCGACGAACCTTAAGGTGATGCGGCGATCAAGGCACGATAGGAGACCGGATTAGAGGACAGTGTTGTTCTGCAGAACTTCCGCCTGCGATGAGCAGTGCGATAAAGTCTTGCAGCCAGGGATGTTCAAACTGGATCCGACGGCAGCAATTTGAAATAGAACTATTGCAATCATTTCCTCTTAAAGGAGAGATTGGCTCGCTACATTTGCAATCAAACATTGCCGTAATTTTCTGGCCGCCACGTGAGCCAGTTCACATCAGCATCAACCACAGGTAAATGAGACTAGCAGACAAATGAAGTAGCTTCTTGGAATCTTGCGTACCTGAGGAGATGGTCGGTGCGCGAATTGCAAAATACGGATACCGGCGGCTGGCCTGCCGCAATTTGACATTGTGGCTTATCAAGGCTGGAGATCCTCATGTCTATGGACGCTGCCAATTTCGTATCGCATCGATTCTCGACGCGCGAGCATCCGGAGCGGATGCGACTTCCACTATGGCGCGAGAGGTTTGTGCGGGGAATAGTTCATGTCGATATTGAACCTCTGACGGACGTGCCGTTTCAAGCCGACGCAACATTGCAAGCGCTCCGGGGTCTACGCACGCTCGCACTGAAAGGCTCGCCCATGCGCTTCGAGCGCTTGCGGACGAGCGTTGCTGACGGCGATGACTCGATCGGCCTGATCGTCTCCTTACCCGGCAAAAGTCGTTTGTCGCAGCGCGGCCGGGACATCGAGCTTTGCGCCGGCGACGCAACCTCGATTCTGCATTCGGAGCCCGCGACTGTCACCTATATCGAGGGAATACTATTTGGTCTGGCGGTACCCCGCGAGGCACTTGCGCAGCGCGTGACCGACATCGAGAGCCTCGCAATACGGCCGATTCCTCAGCGAAATGAAGCACTCCGCCTCCTCATGGCCTATCTGAAGTCAGCATTTAAGGAGGAGCCTCTGGCCCGCCCCAAGCTGCGTGATGCGGTCGTAGCTCACACCTGTGATCTTGTTGCGCTCGCGGTCAGCGAGTGCGCCCCCTTGGGCGAGAGCGATGCGAGTGCGATCGTGGCCGCGCGCCACAGCGCCGTACTCGACTACATCGCGGCACACTTTCAGAAGCCCGGGCTTAGCGTCGAGGAGGTCGCTCATCGCCAAGGCATTTCACCTCGCTATCTGCAGCGCCTGATGGCGTCATCAGGATCATCGTTCACCGGGCATGTGAATGAGCTACGTCTCCAACTTGCGTTCACACTGTTAACCGAGGCGCGCGTCAGCGCGCAGCTAATTTCCGATATCGCGCTGGAGGTAGGCTTCTCGGATATTTCGCATTTCAATCGCCTGTTCCGAGCTCGCTTCGGCGATTCGCCGCGTGGGGTTCGTTACGCCAGCGGGGATCCCGGCCGAGCCACGTGCCCCTGATCGGCGCGTGCGCGACATCTTGCTAGCGAATGCAAATGCAGCACCTGTAGCATCGAGACCGCATCCTCAGAGAACTAGAGCAGTAATGACGGCAAGGGCGCTCAAGTGCGGCTGCGAGCCAGCTAAGCGAACTCGGCTTCGACTTGGGGAGAGCTAGGCTGTTTACCGTCAATGGGCCGTAGCTGCGACGTAGGCCTTGTCCGCTATAGCGGCCAAATTCGTGCGGCAGCGCAATAAGCGAACTGGACCGATAAGAGATTGGCTTCAGCAACTGTCCCTGGCACTTTTCGGAGTGCGTGGCATTGGAAGTAAATGAAAGAACTGGCGCCCGGAATGAACGAAGGTGGCTCGCTGGATAGGCTCCGGCGCCACATCCGCATTCTGGTCGATATCGGGCGACTCGGGGGTGAAAAGGTCGATCTGCATCGCTTTCTAAATCAAGCGGTCGTTCAAGTCGCGCGCGCAGTAGAGATACACCACGTAAAGATTCTCCAATATCGTCCGCACTCCTCAGATCTCCTCCTAGTCGCAGGTGTGGGATGGAAGGATGGGGTCGTAGGGACCGCGACATTATCGGCCGACCTACGCTCTCCACCCGGGCGCTCGTTTCAGACGGCAGAACCCGTCACCGTCCAAAATCTCGGTGAACAACAAGAATACATTCATTCGGATCTTCTGAAGGAGCATGGCATCATCTCGTTGACCAACGTTCCTGTGCTTATAGATGGTGCAGCCTGGGGTGTGCTCGAAGTGGACAGCACCAAGGCGAGAGAGTTCACCGAGGACACGACCGATTTTCTGACCGCCGCTGCCGCGCTGATAGGGAGCCGTACTTCGCCACTATGCGCGGCCGGATGAAGAAGCGCGTTTGATCGCTGCTGCTGCCGAAGCTCAAAGGCGAGAAGTGCTACTTCGGGAAATGCAACATCGCGTCAAGAATAACTTTCAGCTCGTTTTATCTTCTATCTCCCTCCAAAAGCGCCGGCATCAGAGCACAGAGGCTCATCGCGAGCTGGATCATGTCGCTAGCCGTATCAACGCCATCTCGCTGGCGCATGATCAACTCGCCCCTCGACACGAAGGCCATAATGTAAACCTATCATCTTACATACGCGCACTTTGCAGCGCGATCCGTCAGCAGGTTGAAGGAGTCGAAATCGATGTCGAGTGCGACGAGCTCGAACTGAGCATCGACCGAGCATTGCCGGTCGGTCTCATCCTAAATGAGATTGCAATGAACAGCATTAAACATGCATTCGACCGGAACGGCGGCAGGATCAAGGTGCACTTGGTAGGCGGCGTCGGCTACGGCGAGGCCCGTCTAACTGTATCCGACAATGGGTGTGGCATCCAGAAATCGAACGAGCATGGATCGGGTCTTAAGTTGATCGCATCGCTTGCCAAACAAATCGGTGGCGACGTCCAGCAGCAAAGTGCCGACACGGGCACAACAACGACGCTCACGTTTCCGTTGATGACGTGAACATGGGATCAAGCAACGCCGTCGGCGTGGCTACGGCAGGCTCGCCGCCCACTACCTTGCATTCGTTCAACTCGCGTCAATCCGGTTGTGGGGGCGCATAAATGAGTCCGCGCCCTACCTAGCGGGCCTCTCATTTCTTGAAGCCTAGCTTGACCTCCGTGTCTACTAGCCGAATTCGAAGAAGATCCTATCGTAGGTTGCTTAGGGGGAAATACAGTTCGACTATCGAATTCCACGTACGTCGTTCCATTTTGCGCAGCCATGCTCGCTGCTCCTTAACGTCATCTTCGATGAGATTGGTTTCAGATCCAACCTCCTCACTCGCCAGGTGACGTAGTGGCCGCGACAAAGTACTGGCCGTGCGCATCTGGATGCCGAGTGCGTAGCCCCTCACGGGCGATAGCTGATCTTGCCTTGGAAGTTCGCGAGCTATCCAGATCGCACTCATAAGCAAGCTCTCAAAGCCTCATCAGTCGCCGAGCACCTCTCATCCGGATGCGCTGATCTCTTCCGAAAGCTCGTCGCTCGACGAACTGATAAGCATTTATTGTGTTGCAGCGATCAGCCGAACGGCTAGAATCGAGCATTCGGTTTGATCGAGATGGCAGGCAAGCAAGCCAAGATCCTTTCTGATCAAGCGGCGCGAGACTTGCTCTTCTTCGCCGGCACGACCCGGCACCCGGATAGAAATCGCGTTATCGTCCTCTTGTCGCTGAAGGCAGGCTTGCGCGCCGCCGAGATTGCCAAGCTGACATGGGATATGGTTGAAGGCGCCGAAGGCGAGATCGGCGCGACAATCGAGGTACGGGATAGCGTCGCAAAAAGGCGACACGGCCGCCGAATCCCGGTCCAACAGGATCTGCGACAGGCACTCATCGCGTTACGAAAGCTATCTCCGGGAAACGGCCCAATCGCGCGATCTGAACGCGGCGGACCGATGACGCCACTCAGCATCGTGGTCTGGTTCAATCGCGCGTTTCAAGCGATTGGCCTCAGCGGCTGCTCCTCTCATTCCGGACGACGAACCTTCATTACGCGAGCCGCACGGCTCGTTCA
Organism: Bradyrhizobium sp. ERR14; assembly: GCF_014198235.1. Taxonomy (NCBI): domain Bacteria; kingdom Pseudomonadati; phylum Pseudomonadota; class Alphaproteobacteria; order Hyphomicrobiales; family Nitrobacteraceae; genus Bradyrhizobium; species Bradyrhizobium sp. ERR14. Next base: position 19,902 of record NZ_JACIHD010000016.1, read on the forward strand.
CAAGGCCGGCGGCTCCCTAAGGGATGTCCAGCTCCTGGCCGGCCACCGTTCGATCCAAACGACCGAGCGGTATATTGATGGCGACAGCGACGCCCAGAGGAGGCTGGTATCTTTGATTTAGCGAAGTCCCGATCATTGGCAGCGCCAGCGCAACTCCGCCGTCCGACCGGAGCGGCGGTCAGATCCGCGGCCAGCTTGATCGGCGCCATTTGCCGCAATGGCACTGGCCTGCCCTCTTTGGCGCCTCAGATGAGCGTCAGCTCACCAGATCCGGACCTCCATCAGATCGTGCGCGCTCGAAGGACACCGCCGCTATTTGACTGGATGGTGGAGACCTTCAGCTTCCAGGGGATTTCGGACAGGGTGGCCGCGTCTTATCTTCACGCCCATGGCGGCATCACCTGGCATGAGATCAGCCAAATGGTGCGTGATCCCGCTTGCCCCCTGTTAGACAGTTATTGGACCTACGAGAGCTGCCGCTACGACAAGACTCGGCGCACGTGCAGCCACCCCCGCTATATCCGCCGGTGCCCCGTTCCCAAGGCTCCGCTGAGAAATGGTCACCTCAACCAGACCGCGTTCAGCTTCTTTCTGTTTGTCAGAGATGTCGCCGATTCCGATCTTTTTGGGTGGATCGATGACCAGCTCTCGGCGGCGGGCGAACTGGGCTATGGGTCCGCTCAAGAGGCGTTAGTCGGTCCGACCCGTCATGTTTTTGGAGTTTCGGACAAGGTTCTGACGATGACGCTTTCATCCGTTTTGATGGCGGATCGCGAGGCCCGTCCTGATTGGTATGCAGTGGGGAGTGCCATGATCGTCGTGGATCGGCTGGTTCACAACTTTCTGGTCCGAACCGGGATTTTGGCGCAACTTGGCATGGTTCATCCGTACGGTCCCCGTTGCTATGCAGCCGGCGGCTGCGCCGAGGTCTTGCGGCGCGTCTCGGCACAGATCGACGCGCACCAGTTTGATCCTGATTTTCCGGCGGATTTTCCGCGCTTTGTTCAGCACGCTCTTTGGCATTACTGCGCAGCTGACGGTTTGAACGTCTGCAACGGCAACAATATTGATGATCGCAAGTCATGCGATCTGTCGTCGTGTATTGTTCACAGTAATTGCGCCAAAAAGGCGCTAAAATTACAGTAATCATCTTCTATTTTTGCGCAGTTTCTCGGCGATTAAAGTATTGAAATCATTGCGCTTTTGGCGGCACGCTTTACTATACTTACGACGAGATGGTTTGAACACTCTTCTCGTCATCAGCAAAGGAGCGTCCAATGACAAGACCGCCATTGCCGGGCCCATCCCGCAGGACCAGCGACAACGCCGTTTCAGAAAGGGGCCCAAATCGGGCCCCTTCGGCTTTTCAGGAGGGCAAAATGGCCAAGCCCAATCTTACGAACCAAAAGACACTCCCCGCCTCGGCAATCATCGTTTACGGGATCGACGCGACCGGCAAGCCGAAGGCCGGCCGGTTTCCGGAGCACCAGGCGGCGGCGGCCAAAAAGGCCGCGCGCTCACTCAAGCTCGCTGTTTGCAACGTCGATCGCCCAAGTCTTGTCGAGATCGTTGCGAAAATTCCGGTCGGACGCGTTCACGACCAAGGCAGAGCGCTTCTGCCCTACATCAAACGCAGCTTGTACGACGAGCTCGCGGCCGCCGTTCTTCCGGCGAGATCGAGTGCCGCCGCGGCAACAAAGGCCCCTCCAGCGAAGGCGATGGAGGCAGCAAAGTCCCGGTCCAAGGTCTTTATCCTCCTCGGCTTCGATGAAAACCAAAAGCCACGCGGCGCGCGATACCGCACAACCAACGAAGAGGAACTCATCAAATTATCGAAGGAGACGGCGCTCAATCTGTACGAGCTGAAATCGGCCGACTCAATCAGCTTGGCGGGTGCTCTCCCGGCTGGAAAACTCCCAACCACCGGCTCCGCCTCTGTCCCTGAGATCCGCCAAGCCCTGTACAGTGAAGTCGTCGTGGGCATTTCAGACGACGCGGCCGCAGTACCGCGAGACAAGCTCGGCGGCCCTCTGCCTCCTCAGAAGGGATCTCCCGAAAGCTGGGAAATCATCGAGACCGGGCATCTCGTCATCGCCCAGGAATCTCCGGAATACGGTTGGGCCGAGGCGATTGTTGTCGACCGCAAGGATGGCCTGTTGACCCTCCGCTATCGCGACTATCCAAAGCTACCCAAATTCTACCGGAACTATCGCGCGGTCGCACTCCTAAGCCGCGGCAGCAAGTAAAGCTACGCGCTGCAAGCTAGAATGGCGCGAGCCGAACTCGCGCCGTTCCAATTACCTCCCGCCCCTTCCATCATCCATCATCAACAGGAGCAACCATGTCCTTGGACACGGATCGGATACGTGCGCTTAACGACGAGCTACGTCAACATTTGCTCGGCGGCAACGCCGTCATGACCGCCGGCATCGCTGCGCTTGGATCAGACGCAGTCAGGCGCTTAGTCCGCACCATCTCGGTTTTCGACGACTTTTGCCATGCCAACGATCCTCACGAAGAGCACGACTTTGGCATGTTCGATTTTGAGGGAGCTCAGGTCATCTTCAAGATCGACTATTACGACTCATCAATGACCGGTCACTCACCAAATCCTGCTGATCCAGCAGTCACGACGCGAGTGATCACGTTGATGCTTGCCGAAGAGTATTGAAAAGGGGCGCGCGCTGTTCGCTCCTAGTTTTTCACTGACCCTCGTCAGCGAGAAGCTGGTCGCAGAACAGAGGAGCATCAGCAATCCTAGCCATAACCAGCAGGCTTGGATTCCGCGTTCAGCTTTTCATCGCGCGGACGTAGGTAGCTCGGCCCCGAACGCCAGTTGCTCTTGAGTAACGTGCTTTTTGCGCCCGAGACGGCCGTCGCTTTCTGCGGTTCGCCCAATCGCCTCAGCGGGCATATGGTCTCTGACTGTATGCCCGCCATCGGTGGGCACTCTCGCTGACAAACTCGCTCAACAAATCTCGGAAAACGCGAGCTCGAAAAACCTCTCGAAGTTTGAGATATTTTCGCCTCGAACATCGCCTGAAAGGTCGCTTGCGATACTAATTTTGAGCATCGTCAATTTAGGAGGTGCTCATGAAATCGTCAGTAGCGTCGTCGGGACTGTCCGCCCAGAAGGTCGTTGCCCAGATTCGGAAGGTAAGGAAAGCAGCGGAAAAGGCGTCAGAGAGCGACCGCCGGTTTGCCGATTACAGGTATCTGCGGGCCGTCTTACATGCCTACAGGTATTTTGAGGGCAACGATCTATTACCTCACCTGCTTGAGACCGCGCCCAGTCTGCTGATGACGCCGGTGCGTGCGGACTGGCATCCGCTCAGGGTGATTATCGAAGCCACCTGCCTGCAGCCCGATTTGCGCATGCGGAGTCGCTGGACGAGAGCTTTGGCCCACGTGTTAGCGGAAGACATCGATCCTCAGGAATTGTCCCGCTTCATTCGAGCCAACAATGGGATCGCTGGATGTGCAGACTTGGCTAGCAAAACCAGACGTCGTATTACGCGATAGCTAAGTACCGGTATTCGATAAGCTACGCACTTTCGCGAGTACGCGGCTATCTTCCGCCCTTCAATGGGCGATGATCGATAGGCGTTGGATGAAGATCACTCATGGCTCCAAGGGGGGACCTTAATGGGCCACTATCGGCTTCGTTTCCATTTATGAGCGCAACAGCTCTAGCTGCATTTTTTGACGCATATCGAACTTGCTGCTTGAGTTCGGCGATGGCCCGATCCCGCCCTGAAAGCCTTTCTTCGTAGTGGTTGGCCGTTTTCACCAATATGTCCTGGACCTCAACCAGCCGCGCTTCCAGAGCTAAGATCCGGCCCTCTAACTTGGCCAGTCGCCCTCTGTCGCCCTGCCGGGCGCGTATGCTCGTGCTGCCAGCTTTACGCTTCCCAGACTTTGCCAAGGTTACCTCCACAATCGGATGGGCATTGCGCACAAGTGCGATTTACTGATCCTATTACAGTACTGCTTCTTGCTTTGTAAGCAAGCCGACTCGGAAGGAGGCTGATCTCGCCCCTTCCTGCATTGCCTAGATCGTGCCCCGTGGGGTGGTGTAGCTGGCGGTGTGTCACCGCGTTAGCCGGCTAGGCAGGGTCGATCAGCTGGCGATTGCCTGGAGAGGCTGACGGTCGGATCATCGCTCAACGGCGCGATGGTTTCCAGCGTCATGTAGCGGGCGCGCTGGACGGCCCATTCGTCGTTCTGTTCGAGCAGGATCGCTCCGATGAGACGGACGATGGCATCCTCGTTGGGGAAGATGCCGACCACCTCGGTGCGCCGCTTGATCTCGCCGTTGAGGCGTTCGATCGGATTGGTAACCGGTATGAGGTGTCTCGGTGCCTACGTTCCCGCTGCGGTGTTCTACATCGTGGCGTATGGTGCGACCATCGGGACAGAGGCACCGGGAGCACGAAGTGCGGGCAGGCCGATGTATTCGATGAGCCGAGAGCTCGAGTTAGTAGCTGGCCGCCTCTGCGACTCGCCCGGTTGCGCCGAGAGCGCGAATCCGTAGTTGTCGTGTCGCCCGCAGCTCCCGTCATGGTCATGTATCTGGCAGGAGGTGCGAATGCGACGGGTGATTGGCATTGACGTCCACCGAACTTTCGGCGAGGTGGTGTTTTGGGAGGACGGCAGGCTCCGACACACGGGCCGCATCGATATGACGCGGACTGCGGTAGAGGGATTTGGCAAGACCCTGCTGCCCAGCCATGAGGTGGTGGTCGAAGCGACCGCCAACAGCATGGCGGTGTCGCGAGTTCTGGCGCCCTTCGTGGCACGGGTGATTATCGCCAATCCGCTGCAGGTAAAGGCGATCGCCCAGGCTCACGTTAAGACCGACAAGATCGATGCCGGAACGCTCGCCAGTCTGCAGGCGGCCGGGTACCTGCCGCAGATCTGGACGCCTGACGCAGAGACCGAACGCAAGCGTCGGCTGGTGGCGCGGCGCTACCAGGTCGTGCGGCATCGCACGCGGCTCAAGAACGAGGTGCATTCGATCCTGCACGCCCACCTGATCCCGAAGTGCCCGCATGCCGATCTTTTCAACGCCCGCGGCCGGGCTTGGTTGGCCGCCCAACAACTGCCGGACGATGAGCGCGCGGCCATCGATCGGCACGTCCGTGAGCTTGACCGGCTGGCGGAAGACCTGGCTCTGCTCGACCGCGAGATCGCGCAGGATGCCATCGACGATCTCGCGGTCAACAGATTGATGACGATCACTGGCGTCAATCTGGCGGTCGCCGCCGGCATCGTGGCGGCGATCGGCGATATCAGCCGGTTCGACAGCCCGCAGAAGCTGGTGAGCTATTTCGGGCTGAACCCGCGGGTGCGGCAGTCAGGACTGGGAGCCGCCCATCACGGTCGCATCAGCAAGATCGGCCGTAGTCACGCGCGCGCCATGCTGGTGGAGGCGGCCTGGGCCGCGGCCAAGGCGCCCGGTCCACTGCATGCGTTTTTCGTGCGGATCCGCGCCCGGCGTGGCCATCAGGTCGCCGCGGTGGCCGTGGCTCGCAAGCTCACGGTGCTCTGCTGGCATTTGCTGACGAAGGGCGAGGATTACCTGTGGGCACGCCCGGCGCTGGTCGCCAACAAGACCCGCGCGATGCAACTTCAAGCCGGACATCCGCAACAGAAAGGTAGCCGACGTGGACCAGCCTATGCCTACAACATCAAGGCACTACGCAACCGCGAGATGTTGATCGCTGCGCAGGCGGAGCGAAGCTACGAACGATGGGTGTCGCAATGGAAACCGCGGCAGCCAAAATCCGGCGCGCGGGCGCCTCAGCTCGGCAGGACAAAATAGGCAGTCCGGTGACGCTTGCAGCCGACGCATCACGCTTCGCCACGAGGTCGCCCGCGCCCAAGAACCATAACCGCCGCTGACGGCAAGTGCCAGCCAGGAATGCAGTCCCGTTCCACGCCAGCATGCCGCCGTGCTCGGGCCGGTCAAGGCCAAGCCTCGCGGTGGCCGCAAACGCGGCCAGCCTTGACCGACCCTGCGCGCGGAGGCTGCGAGATTGGTGGCCGGGACGGAAGAATGGCCCGCGACGGCCGAACAAAAGAATGGACGCACGCGATTTCCGCAATCGCCATCGCGGCGGTCACAAAAAACCACTTGTCCATCTCATCCGTGGAATGCAGCTTGGTCCGATGCTGCGGCGGGAACGTCATGTAGGCCAGCATCGGTCTCGGCCTCGTCGAGGAAGCCGGCAAGCTTGGGCAGCTTGGGACGGAGCTGGTCGGAGACCTTGCGCCACTGCATTTTAGCGGCCTCGGCATCGTCCTGGGCAAACGCGGTGGCGATGAATGCGGAGACCACGCGGCGGCCGCTCTTGCCGGCATGGGCCAGCGCATTGCGCATGAAGTGCACGCGGCAACGCTGCCAAGAGGCGTTGAGCACCTTGGCGACAGTGGCCTTGATGCCCTCGTGGGCGTCGGAGACGACCAGCTTGACGCCGCGCAGGCCGCGGCGGGCGAGCTTGCGCAGGAACGCCGTCCAGAATGTCTCGGCCTCCGAGGGACCGATGTCCATGCCGAGAACCTCGCGCCGGCCGTCGCTGTTGACGCCGACCGCGACGATCACTGCGACCGACACGATGCGGCCCTGCTGGCGCACCTTCACGTAGGTGGCATCGATCCACAGGTAGGGCCAGTCGCCCTCGATCGGGCGAGCGAGGAACGCCTTCACCTTGTCATCGATCTCCGCGCACAGCCGGCTCACCTGGCTTTTGGAGATGCCGCTCATGCCCATCGCCTGCACCAGATCGTCGACGGAGCGGGTCGAGACGCCCTGCACATAGGCTTCCTGCACCACGGCGGTCAGCGCCTTCTCGGCCATCCGGCGCGGCTCCAGAAAGCCGGGGAAGTAGGAGCCCTTGCGCAGCTTGGGAATGCGCAGTTCGACTGTGCCGGCGCGGGTCTCCCAGGTCCGGTCGCGGTAGCCGTTGCGCTGCGCCAGACGCTCGGGGTTCTTCTCGCCGAAGGCGGCCCCGGTCTGGCCTTCCACTTCCAGCTCCATCAGGCGCTGGGCCGCAAAGCCGATCATCTCGCGCAACAGATCAGCATCGGGGGTCTTCTCTACTAGCGTGCGCAGGTTCATCATGTCGTCGGTCATCGGTGGTTCCTCGGTTGCGTTGGCGTGTCGCAACCCGATCCTACCGGAGAACTGCCGGTGACCACCGCAAAGCCGCCCGCCCGCTACGGCGCTATTTGGGAGCGCGCGTCCGGGCGGCTTTGCTCTACCGAGCTACACCACTCCCGGGGACACGACCCATTGCCTACCCCTTTCTGCACTCCGAAATGGCTAATCGAGCTCGTACATTTCGCAAGCTTTCTCCAGGGCTCGCCGGAGCTTCCTGACCTCTGATAGAGAGAGCGTTATTCCAGCCCGCGTCGGATAGTACGCTCCCTTGTCGTTGAGCAACCATTCCCTGATGTGGATTCGATTTCCGTAAGCTTTGCTCCTGCTGACGAATACGCGCTCCCCGCTTTTTCGGCCCCAGCTGTAAACAACCGTGCCTGGATCGCGGTCGAACTTGCCGTTGTCGTTCTTACTCATTGCCTTCTCCTGAATATTTTCTTCCCAACCGCAACACGCTTGGAGGTCAGGAGACATTTACAAGATTGGATTCTTGGCGGAGAATTGATAGTTCTTGTCATCGGAAGCTCCTTATGACGGCAAACATAAACATCACAGACCTAATCGCGCTTCTTACCGGTCTGCGAAAAGAAGTGTTTGCCTTCGAAAGGCATATTGCGCTTATGACTTTTGCCACGTGGCTTCATTATCCTACCGACCAAGATGTTCTGCGACATGCTCGGGTCGTTGCGGCAGCCGCGTGCTTTATCCACTCGGGCGGCAAGCGTAATCCTTTAGCAACAATTGAAAATCTAAGCGTGGCTTTGCTAGCTTCGCCTTTAAGGAGCCCCGTCGGGGACATTTCAACTTCGTCCTTAACACGGTCGACCGCAGTAATAGGCGTTGCCGATTTCTTTTTGCGCTGCCCAGCGGATAAGAAGCCAAGCCTTAACAAAGCTCTCTTCTTTATAAACAAGGGCGGCGCCGACGACCCTGATGACCCGGATGGAGAAAAAGCAGCTCGGTCCATCGCCACACTAAAGGTCGCTTGGAAAGGGTGCGCGAGTACGGCACCCTTTCTATGGGCTTGCGCGGCGATTCCTGATGAAATTTATAGTATGCTTCCGGACGAATCGGGGGCCTTTAAACGCATAGAAAAAATACTCCGTAACCCGAAGCGCTTGATCCAATATTTCGGCGTAAGCAAATTTGTTCAAGAGTGTTTGTTATCGAGAGTTGATCCTGCGAGCAGGCCTCGCTTTAACGTCAAGTTTCCCAAAGGGCTTTTGTCAGTAGAGTCGGATCTCAGCCCCTTTGACGATCGTGAACTTGAAATCCTTGCCCGCTACCGAGCACCGAAAGTCAACTTTTAGCTGGATGCCGTAATGGGCCCTGCTCCGAGCAAGGGGTCATGATGGTGGCTGTCCCCCGATAGATGATGAAACGAGGTCACGACCTGAGTCGGCCCCGAGCATCTGGAGACAGAGGACAGCCGTGGGGAACTATGCCGGAATTGACGTGTCATTGGAACTGTCGAGCGTATGCGTTGTGGATGCCCAAGGTAAAATCCTGAAGGAAGCGAAGGTCGCGAGCGAACCGGACGCCTTGGTTGAATTTTTCGAGACGCTTGGCTTTGCAGTGAAGCGGATCGGGCTGGAGGCTGGGCCGCTGTCGCAATGGCTGCATGCGGGGCTGAAAAGAGCAGGGTTCGAGACCGGTTCTGCTCGAAACGCGGCATGTGAAGGCCGCATTGTCTGCGATGACGGTGAAGACTGATCGCAAGGATGCGCGCGGGATCGCTCAGTTGATCCGGATGGGATGGTTCCGGCCGGTACACGCAAAGTCGGTCGATGCGCAGGAGATCCGGGCCCTCATGAGCGCACGCAAACAGCTGCTGGGGCGGCTGATCGACGTGGAGTTGAGTATCCGCGGGATACTGCGTGATTTTGGGCCGAAGGTTGGCCCTGTGACGCGAAAAACCTTCGAAGCGCGGATCCGAGAGTTAGTTGCGGGTCAGGCGACATTGGAGCGCATTGCTACAGCGATGCTTTCGGTACGATCGGCCTTGAAGGCAGAGTACGGAAGGCTACACAAGGCTGTGCTGGCAATTGTGCGTGACGATGCGGTTGTCGCCGGCTCATGACAGTGCGGGGCGTTGATCCCCTGGTGGCTGTTACCTACAAATCGGCGATTGATGACCCTCATCGCATCGTAAAATCGAAGGCAGCAGGCGCGCTGTTCGGGCTTACGCCAAAGAAATACCAATCAGGAGAAAAGGACGTCACGGGCGGAATCACGCTGGCTGGCGACGAGACGGTGCGCACGGTGTTGTATGAAGCCGCCAACGTTCTGTTGTCGCGAACACGCGAACTCCCATACAGGCCCGCAGCTCCATCGCTGCATCAGAGGCCGGACAGATGGCAGCATCCGACTACGTGCCGACCTTCTTCAAAAACCGCTTGCATCTTGCGGGGCGTCCACAGATGAGTCCGCTTCCTACTAACTAGGCCAAACTAAGTTTGGCCTAGTCTTAAGCTTTAATAGGGTATTTCGCAGGCCGGTCGACCGCAATACGTTGCGCGCATTCGGAATGGAGAGCACGCAATGAAGTCACCAATTTCTGCCCGGAGCGAATGGCTTGTTAGCAGCCTCGCTAACGAACGTTGGTTTGGCGACGGCCAACCCAAGTGGGAGCACCTGCCCACTTCAGCCCAAACCAAGATCGAACGCATTAAGCGGACCCGGCTACTCAAAAAGCATGGAAGCGTGATCGTGGGCTCTTTGCTAGCGGAGTGTGCACCAAACAAACGTTGTCTTTCCGGATGTTGCCCAGAATGCGGCCGTGCTCTCCAGCGTGTCTTTGCCGCTAAAGCGACGGACTTGCTCGTACCTCATCACGAATACGACGTTGCTTCGATGATCGGACGGACCTCTCGGCGGCGAGGCCAGCTTCACACCTTGTCGCTTTTGCGGTTCAAACAGCACGCTCTCCGCGCCTTGCGCGAAGGCCATGCGGGGATGGCTATCGGCGCCATAGATTTCAGCTTTAACGAGTTTCCACTCACGCAAGACTATAGCCGGTGGACGCCCCAAATCTGGCTTTTGATCCACAACGCAAACCGACCACGCTGGGAACGGCTCACTCGCAAAGCATTTCAACCTCGCCCACTCGTGCCTCGACCAGTCCGGATCGCTCCATGGGACGGCAACATTAAAGCCCTCGGGTACGCTTTGAAGACGGACTTTGTACGCCGCATCTCTACAACAACGGAACGGTTCGCTCGCGGCCAAATTCGTCCTTGCAAAAACACTCAGCCCGATCGCTTGAGAGCGGCAGAGCGCGTGGAACTATACGAATACCTTCATTCTCTGGGATTGGAAGGGCGCCTAGTCCTATTTGGTGTGACCCGGACCAGGCAGGGATTTGAAGTCGAACTCTGACTGCATCTCTTCATTCTCTGAAAACTGACTGAAGTCGAGCTCTTCCTCGATTTCTCGAAACTGACTCGATCCCTGAAAACGACTCGATCTCTGAAAACTGACTGAACTGCACTTTCTTTAGATCAACATAGCCGCAGAGCCGAAAAACACGTGTGCATGCCGTGCACGCGAGGATGCACGCTTTGCACACAGGAGAGACCAAATGCCGACGCCATTCATCAAGAATATCGCGACCGTTCACGACGACGCGGAGAACGCCTCTTACGTCAGACTACGGATCCGCACGGTTAAGGGAACGAAAGAAACTATCGAAGTACCGCGAGAAGACATCTCGGAGTTCAAATCCCTAAAGAGGCAATTACTGAAAATCGGAGCAGTGCTTCCGTCGCAAGGCCAACAATGCAGAGACTTTATCATGAGGGCGGTCGAAAGGGACAGCCCTCGTCTAATCCGACGGGTCGCTCAATGCGGCTGGCTAGACAGCACCTGTACGACTTTCGCGACTCAATCGAACATTATTGGACACACGTCAGACGATTTGGAGCCGCCCAAGCAAGCGATGAGGGCTGACGCGCACGGAGCGACAAAGATCGGCGGAAGCGCCGCAAGCTGGAAGGACTCTGTTGGCGCACAAGCTATGTCGTCTTCCAGTTGGGTATTTTCCATTAGCGCTGCCTTTGCAGGGCCTCTTTTAAGGATGCTCACCGAGGACTCGTTTTCAGTGTGCTTTTCGGCGCCATCACGAACAGGCAAGTCTGTTATTACGCTGGTCGGCTCGTCTGTAGTGGGCGTGGGATCGGTCGGCGAAATGATGACGTGGAACGTTTCCGAGGCCGGACTCGAACAACGACTTCCACTGTTCAACGATTGCACAATGGGAATTGACGACTTCGAGACGATGAAAGGCTCCGATACCGCAAAGTACGAACGGATACGGGGAATGACGTACGGCATCGCCGGCGGTACCGAGAAAATTCGCCATACCTCGGCGAAGCTATCTTGCAACCAGTGGCGCGTGATCTTGATTACGTCCATGGAAAAGACGATTACGGAGCTGTCTCGTAGCACCCACAAGGCGCGACAGACGGGCGAGACGATTAGAATGATCGATGTTCCGTTGCTGTCGCAGGGAAAAACTCACATCTTCGATCTCGCGCAAGCGTCGGGCGAATATATCGACGCCTCATGGCAAGAAAAACAATTTGAAGGCATGGTGAGAGCATGCGCGGCAAACCACGGGGCCGTTTTCAACGCTTACGTGGATAAGTTATGCGACGGTTCTGTTGACGTGCCAAAGCTTGCGCGCAGGCATCGTGATCGCTTCGTAAGGCGGGTGACCAGGCGTAAAGACGAACGCATCACAAGAGACGTCGCCCGAAAATTTGGCCTGATCTATGCAGCCGGTCGCCTTGCCATCAAGTTTAAGCTTGTTCCCTGGAAACGGGAGGAGCTTTTTGCCGCGATCGGAAACGTCTTCGGCGACGCCAAGACTTTGCTGCCTGATCCCGAACGCGACCAGGTCACGGCTCAAGCCACTCTGGCTGCATTCGTCGATAAGCTAAAGCGCTCAGGTGACATCGATGACTACGACGTCGAGCCAGGTTATCGTGTGCCAAGGCTAGGTCAGAAGAAATTTGTTGTGAGAGTCGACGCATTCAACTCTTTGTTCAAAACAGAAGCTGACCGGCGTGGCATACTTGACCGGCTTGTCAGATCGAAGCTCATCGACACAAGCTCGTCATCCGGCGAGCCGAAATATCAATTCGAGTGGCCGGACGGCAAGCGTAGGCGGTCGTACACTTTTTCACTTCCGGCAGAGGTTTGAAGGCTACGTCTTCGGCTTAGTTGCCAAATGACGAAGAGGACTCTTCCTGATCGGGGCAATATCGACCGAGATGCCCCGATCAGACTGTCCACTGCTGCTACAATAGCGTTCCCCGACGGATCGATGACAGCTTCCGGATTGCGTCGCGAAGGCGCTCGCGGGCGATTGGTGATCGAGAGGATCGCGGGAAAAGATTTCACAACACTTCGACACATCGAAAGGATGAGAGAACTATGCCGCGTCCAAGCAAGGGAGCACGGCTGTACAAGCGGAAGCCTAGGTACCGTGGCGGAAAGCTCGTCGCTCAATCGGTCTGGATCATCAAAGACGGTGACCGCCATATCGCCACGGGATGCGTTGCGAACGCGTCTGGAACAAAGCCGCCTCGAGAAGCGGAGCAGGCACTCGCGGACTACATCGCGCGCAAGTACCAACCCGAACGAAGCAGACGAGACATAGAGGACATCGACTGCGCCGATGTACTCTCAATTTACCTGACCGACATTGGCGAGCCCGGCGAGCAACACGAGATTGAACCCAGGATCGAGCGTCTCAACGAGTATTGGGGCGGCAAGATGCTGGCGCAGGTCAACGCCCAAACTTGTGCGGGATACGCCAAGCACCGCGGTGGCCACGGAGGAGCCCGCCGCGACCTTGAGACACTGCGCGCTGCGATCAACCACCATGCGAAGGAGGGCTTTCACCGCGGCCTCGTGCGCGTGTCGTTACCGCCCAAAGGTGAGGCCCGCGACCGGTGGCTGACGCGTAAGGAGGCCGCAGCGTTGCTTTGGCACTGTTGGCGGGATCGTGAGAAGCAGACGATTCACTCGGGATCATCAAAAGGTGCCCCCGTAACTACGAACCGCCGACCGTTACGCCATATCGCCCGTTTCATATTGATCGGCCTGTACACTGGCACTCGGGCCGGCGCGATCGCATCGGCGTCGCCCTATGCGATAACTGGGCGCTCGTATGTGGATCTGGAGCGCGGCATTTTTTATCGTAAGGCCATTGGCAAGCGCACGACCAAGAAGCGGCAGACGCCAGCCCCCATCCCGCCTCGGCTGCTCGCCCACCTTCGGCGCTGGTGGAACCGTAGGCTGATCGCGGAGTGCTTCGTGGAGTTCAACGGCAAGCCGGTCGCCTCTGTGAAAAAGGGCTTTAAGACCGCCGTAGGGCTCGCCGGCCTCCCGGGAAAGGTAACACCCCACACCCTGCGCCATACCGCTGCGACATGGCTGATGCAGCGTGGCGTGCCAATCTGGGAGGCGGCAGGGTTCCTGGGCATGTCGCCCGAGGTCCTGCAGGACACCTACGGCCACCACCACCCCGATTTTCTGCAGGGGGCGGCCACGGCCATCGGCCAAAAGGCCCGGTATGTTTCGGTGGTTGAAACGGTGGTTGACTCGGGAAGGACCAACGATCAGAAGGAAAAACCTAATGATTTCTGGTCGGAGTGGCAGGATTCGAACCTGCGACCCCTGCGTCCCGAACGCAGTGCTCTACCGGGCTGAGCCACACTCCGACAAGAAGGCGGCTTATAGCGTCGGGTTTGGCGCACCGCAAGCGGCCGGCATGAGGAATTTTGTCCCTGTGAAAACGGGTCTTGAAACGCTGATTTTACCGGCCGGCGCGGCCGGCGCCGAGGCTGCGGCCCGCAGGCTGGCCGCCGGCGGGCTGGTCGCGTTTCCGACCGAGACCGTCTACGGGCTCGGGGCGGATGCGGCCAATGCCGCCGCGATCGCCCATCTCTACGCCGCCAAGGGGCGGCCGGCCTTCAATCCGCTGATCGCCCATGTCGCGGACATTGCGGCCGCGCGGCGGATCGGCCGGTTCGACGCGCGCGCCCTGAAGCTCGCGGAAGCGTTCTGGCCGGGACCTCTGACGCTGGTGGTACCGAAGACGGAGGGCTGCCCGGTGGCCGATCTCGCCACTGCGGGCCTCGACACCGTTGCGATTCGCATTCCCGCGCACCCGGTGGCGGAAGCGATCCTCCGCGCCTTCGGCGGCGCCGTGGTGGCGCCGTCCGCCAACATCTCCGGCCATGTCTCGCCGACGCTGGCGGCCCATGTCGAGAGCGACCTTGCAGGGCGGATCGACCTGATCGTCGATGGCGGGCCCGTTATGGTCGGCGTGGAATCGACCATCGTCGGCTGCTTCGATGCGCCGATGCTGCTGCGGCCCGGCGGGCTGTCGCGCGAGCGGATCGAGGCGGTGCTGGGCGCGCCCCTGGCGCGGCCGCCTGTGGAGGCCGAGAGCAACGACAGCCAGCCGCTGGCGCCGGGCATGCTGGCCTCGCATTACGCGCCGCGCGCCCATGTGCGGCTTCGCGCGCAGGACGTTGCGCCCGGAGAATCGCTACTGGCGTTCGGCTCTGAGCGCCTGCCCGGCGTCGATGCGGCCGTCGCCGTCATGAATCTGTCGCCCACCGGTGATCTCGATGAAGCCGCCGCCAATCTGTTCGGCTATCTTCGCAGCCTCGACGCGAAGAGCCCGCGGGGGATTGCGGTGATGGCGATTCCCGAGGAAGGACTTGGCGAAGCGATCAACGACCGGCTGCGCCGGGCTGCGGTGGTGCGATAAGAGTGGAAGTAGAGACGAGACAATGAATATCAACAAGCCTGCGATCCCTCCACTTGCGCCCGAGTTGATCGAACAATTCCGCAAGATCGTCGGCGAGCGCCATGCGATCACCGATGCGAACGACATCGAGCCTTACGTCACCGAGGAGCGCAATCTGTTTCACGGCCGCTCGCCGCTGGTGTTGCGTCCGGGCTCGACGGCGGAGGTCTCCGAAATCTGCAAGCTTGCCTCCGCGCACAAAATCGCGCTGGTGCCGCAGGGCGGCAATACCGGGCTGGTCGGTGGCCAGACCCCGCACAATGGCGAGGTCGTGGTGTCGCTGCGACGCCTGGACAAGATCCGCGAGGTCGACACCGCCTCCAATACCATGACCTGCGAGGCCGGCGTGGTGCTGCAGATCGCGCAAGCGAAGGCGACTGAGGTGGACCGGCTGTTTCCGCTCTCGCTCGGCGCGGAAGGAAGCTGCACCATCGGCGGCAATCTCTCGACCAATGCCGGCGGCACCGCCGCGCTCGCCTATGGCGTGGCGCGCGAGATGGCGCTGGGGCTCGAGGTCGTGCTCGCCGACGGGCGCGTGCTCAACGTGCTGTCGAAGCTGAAAAAGGACAACACCGGCTACAATCTGCACAATCTCTTCATCGGCGCCGAAGGCACGCTTGGCATCATCACGGCGGCGACCCTCAAGCTGTTTCCGAAGCCGCGGGCGGTCGAGACCGCCTATGTCGGGCTGAAATCGCCGGCGGCGGCGCTGAAGCTGCTGACCATCGCGCAGAGCGAGGCCGCAAATGCGCTGACGAGTTTTGAACTATTGTCGGAGATGGCTGTCGATTTCTCGGTGCGACACGGCATCGACGTGCGCGATCCGCTCGCAGAGAAGCATCCCTGGTACGTGCTGATGGAATTGTCGTCCCCCGGCGACGACGCCCGCACGCCGCTGGAGACGATCCTCGCCCGCGCCATGGAAGAGGAGATCGTCGACGACGCCGTGATCGCGGCCAACCTTACCCAACGCAACGGCTTCTGGAAGCTGCGCGAGGAGATGTCGTCGGCACAGAAGCCGGAGGGCGGCTCGATCAAGCACGACATCTCGGTGCCGATCGCCGCCGTGCCCGATTTCATCGAGGAAGCGAATGCTGCCGTGGTGAAGCTGATCCCGGGCGCGCGTCCGGTGCCGTTCGGCCATCTCGGCGACGGCAATCTGCATTACAATGTCAGCCAGCCGATCGGCGCCGACACCGCGGATTTTCTGGCTCGCTGGCACGACATGAACGCCGTCGTGTTCGAAATCGTGCTGCGCATGGGCGGATCGATCTCGGCCGAGCACGGCATCGGCGTGCTCAAGCGCGACGAGCTGCCCGACGTCAAGGACCAGACCGCGATCGAGCTGATGCGTGCGATCAAGGCGATGCTCGATCCGCTCGGCATCATGAATCCGGGGAAGGTGCTGTGAGCGCGTCCCCTGCCCCGCTCGCGATCGCTGCGATCGTGGATGCCGACGTCGAGCCGGTCGTGGCGCTGTGGCAGCGCTGCGGCCTGACGCGGCCCTGGAACGATCCGCATGCCGACATCGCGCTGGCGCGGCGGCGCGATAACTCGACCGTGCTGATCGGGCGCGACGCTGGCGCGATCGTGGCGACCGTCATGGTCGGCCATGACGGCCATCGCGGCTGGGTCTATTACGTCGCGGTCGACCCCGACGGCCGCAAGCGCGGCCATGGCCGCGTCATCATGGCCGCGGCCGAGGACTGGCTGCGCGCGGCGGGAATTTCGAAGCTGCAGCTCCTCGTCCGCCGCGAGAACGCGCAGGCCAATGCGTTCTACGGCTCGCTGGGCTTCGAGCTATCGACATCCGTGATGTTCCAGAAGTGGCTCGACGGCCGCGCGACCACGCCAAGCAACTGAGATGCAACCCGCGAACGCTGCTGCGCCCCCTCGCCCCGCTTGCGAGGCGAGGTGAAAAACAGAGAGGCTTCATGACCATTTCCGACCGCGTCCGCATCAAGGACGTCCGCGTGCTCTCGGACGGCTGGACCACGCTGAAGAACACCACGTTCGAGTATCGGCGCGCCAGTGGCGAGTGGCAGACGCAGCACCGCGAGACCTATGAGCGCGACAACGCCGCCGCCGTGCTGCCGTATAATCGCGCCGGGCGCACCGTGATCCTGGTGCGCCAGTTCCGCCTGCCGGCCTTCATCCGCGGCTACGACGATCTCCTGATCGAGGCCGCCGCCGGCGTGCTCGACAACGCCGAGCCCGAGCTGCGCATCCGCGCCGAGGCCGAGGAAGAGACCGGCTATCGCCTGCACCACGTCCACAAGGTGTTCGAGGCCTTCATGAGCCCCGGCGCCATCACCGAAAAACTGCATTTCTTCGTCGCCGAGTACGAGCCTGAGATGCGCGTCAGCGACGGCGGCGGCCTCGAGCACGAGGGCGAGGACATCGAGGTGCTGGAGCTCTCGATCGACGAGGCGCTGGCGATGATCGCCGACGGCCGCATCATCGACGCCAAGGCGATCATGCTGCTGCAATATGTGGCACTGCACGTGTTCAGGTGACTTACCCTCCCCTGGAGGGGGAGGGTCGATCGCGCGAAGCGCGAGCGGGGTGGGATGATCTCTGCACTCGGGCACTGTTGGATGTGGTGAGACCGTCACCCCACCCCGTCTCACATTTCGCCGCGCTCAATGTGAGCCGACCTCCCCCTCCAGGGGAGGGTAAGTGGCACCGCGCGTGCCGCACCATCGTCATCTGCAATTCAGGCCTGCATCTCCCCTCCCCCCGTTGAGCAACCCCAAAACTATCTCTAATCTGTCGCCAACCAAGAACCAGGAGACGCGCCATGTCCGCGCCGCGCGACGACGAATTCGGCTTTGCGCCCGATTACGACTCCCCCGTCCCCTACATGCAGCGCACCCGCGATTATTACGCGGCGATTGGCTACACCACCGCGTATCGCTGGGCGCATTACACCGAGGCGCCGTTCCAGCCGCTGAAGAAGCCGCTGGCCAAGTCGCGCGTGACCATCATCACGACCGCTGCGCCGTATGATCCCGCCAAGGGCGACCAGGGACCGGGCGCGGCGTACAACGGCAGCGCAAAGTTCTACCAGGTCTATGACGGCGACACATCGAAAGAGCACGATCTGCGCATCTCGCATATCGGCTACGATCGCAAGCACACCTCGGCGACCGACAACGGCACCTGGTTTCCGCTGCCGCAGCTGTTGAAGGCGTCCGCCGCCGGCCGCATCGGCGAGGTCGCCCCGCGGTTCTTCGGCGCGCCGACCAACCGCAGCCATCGCGTCACGCTCGACACCGACGCGCCGGACATCCTGGCGCGCTGCCTTGCGGACAAGGTTGACGTCGCGGTGCTGGTGCCGAACTGCCCGGTCTGCCACCAGACCACGGCGCTGGTGGCGCGGCATCTCGAGGCCAACGGCATTCCGACCGTGGTGATGGGCTGCGCCAAGGACATCATCGAGCACGCCGCCGTGCCGCGCTTCCTGTTCTCCGACTTCCCGCTCGGCAATTCCGCCGGCAAGCCACACGACGTCGCCTCGCAGGCGCAGACGCTGGAACTGGCGCTCAAGCTGCTGGAGAGCGCGAGCGGCCCGCAGACGACGATGCAGTCGCCGCTGCGCTGGAGCGAGGACGCCTCCTGGAAGCTCGACTACAACAACGTCGCGCAGCTGTCGCCGGAAGAGCTGGCCCGCCGCCGCGCCGAATTCGACAAGCAGAAGGAGATCGCGCGCGGCAACCGCGCCGCCTGACGTCCTCCAATAACGAAGACAAGATGGGGAGAGCGACGTGACGCGACCGTTCGAGGGCGTGAAGATTTTGGATTTCACGCAAGTGCTGGCCGGCCCCTATGCGAGCTATCAGCTCGCGCTGCTGGGCGCCGATGTCATCAAGGTCGAGCGGCGCGAGGGCGAGGACATGCGCCGCACCCCGCTCAGCCGCGAATGGGCCGACCGCGGCCTCGCGCCGGCGTTCCAGGCCGTCAACGGCAACAAGCGCAGCCTGACGCTCGATCTGCAGAAGCCGGAGGCGATCGCGATCGTGAAGAAGCTCGCGGCATCGGTCGATGTCGTCATGGAGAATTTCCGTCCGGGCGTGATGGACAAGCTCGGCATCGGCTACGAGGCACTGTCGGCGATCAATCCAAAACTGATCTATTGCGCGGTCTCCGGCTTCGGCCAGACCGGCCCGGATCGCCTGCGGCCCGGCTATGACGGCAAGATGCAGGCGCTGTCAGGCATCATGGCCATCACCGGCCATCCCGAGACGGGACCGACGCGCGCGGGCTTTGCGGTGTGCGACGTGCTGTCGGGCGCCACGGCCGCGTTCGGCGTGTCGAGCGCGCTGTATCAGCGCGACCGCACCGGCAAGGGCCAGCTCATTGATGTCTCCATGCTGGAGGCGACGATGGCGTTTCTGTCGGGACAGATCGCGGACTGGTCGGTCGCCGGCCATCGCCAGACACTCTCGGGCAACCAGGCCGTGAGCCGCAGGACCACGGCGAACTTGTTCAAGTGCGGCGACGGCCACATCCTGCTCGCCGTCAACAACGAGAAGCAGTACCGCGCGCTGATGAGCGCGCTCGGCCGCGAGGACACGCTGAGCGACCCGCGCTTTGCCGACTGGTTTTCGCGCAACGAGAACGAGCCGGCGCTGCGGGCCATCATCGAAGCGGCGCTCGCGGCCAAGCCGGCGCGCGAATGGGAGACGATCCTGGAAGACGCCGGCGCGCCCTGCGCCAGCATCTGGAAGGTCGAGGAGGTGATCGACCATCCGCAGATCAAGGCGCGCGGCGCGATCCAGCAGCTGGACACGCAATACGGCCGCCTGCGCTTTGCCGGCAGCGGCTTCAAGCTCGCCCATGGCGGCGGCAGGCTGGACCGGATGGCTCCGGAGCTCGGCGCGGATACCGATGCCGTGCTGGACGAGCTGGGGTTTGATGCGGCGGAGATCGCGGGGCTGCGGGCAAGGGAGATTGTTTAGAACTCCGCTGCCGTAGGGTGGGCAAAGGCGCAACGCGCCGTGCCCACCAATCCATCCGTTTCCTTCGGTGAGTGATCGTGGGCACGCTTCGCTTTGCCCACCCTACGGCGGCAGAGCTAGAACAACGACCCCTGCCCGTCATCGGCCGGCCCGGCCGCCGCCTTCCGCGCTGCCTTCTTCGGCTTCGCCGCCTCGGCTTCCGCCGCCATTTCCTCCGCGCTGATCGGCAGCAGCAACTGATCGTCGTCATTAGCGACGCGGTTGACGCGGGTGGAGACCGGATGCCAGGCAAACTCGCCGATGCGCGGCGCGGTCATCAGCGGCAGGATGGCATCGACCTCGTCGCCCCTGATGTCGAGCCAGCGCTCGAAATCGCGCTCGCTGATGGTGACGGGCACGCGGTCATGCAGCGCGGCGAGATCCTCGCCCGCCGCGGCCGTGACGATCGCGACCGTGTCGAGCTCCTCGCCGTTCGGCCCGGCCCAGGTCTCGAACAATGCGGCAAAGCCGAGCGGCGCACCGTCGGCGCGGTGGATGAAAAAGGGCTGCTTGCGGCCGTCCTCCACCTTCCATTCGTAATAGCCATCGGCCGGGATCAGGCCGCGGCGCCGGCGAATCGCGCGTTTGAAGGCGGGCTTCTCCAGCACCGTCTCGGAGCGGGCATTGATCAGGAGCGTAAAGCCCTTGGGGTCCTTGACCCAGCCCGGCAGCAATCCCCAGCGCATCAGGCGGAAATGGCGCGCGCCATTCTCCATCAACACGACCGGAATCGGTTGTGTCGGGGCGACATTGTACCGGGGCGGGAAGTTGGGCTGCTCGACATAGCCGAACAGTTGCCGCAAAGCCGCGGGGGCCGAAGTTATGACGAAGCGTCCACACATCCCAGGGTGTCTATATAGGGTCCGTTCAGGTCCTTTTAACCCCGAACGTTAACACTGCGGCAGATGAGCTCAACGGCCTCCCAACCCGCGCGGACGCATGCACAGACGGGCCCCGAGGCCGCCGACTGGGCCGAACGGCTGCGCGTGGCCAATATCAACCCGCGGACCGGGCTTGCCACCGACTATCTCAACCATTTCAATGAAGCCGTGATGCTGCTGGAAATGGTTCCGGACATGCCGGAATGCGCGGAAGATTTTTTGACCTGGTCGCCGCTGTCCTATGCCGAGCATTTCACGGCGTCGAATTTCAAGGCGCGGGATCTGGCTATCGAGGCCTATGAGAAAGCCAACCCCAACGTGCGCGCCCAGTTCGACCACATCACCGATACCATGACCTCGATCCTGACCGCGGTCGGCTCGGCCATGCGCGAGGTCGAGAAGGACACGACCCGCGTCCGCCTCGCCGAGCAGGCCACGCTCTGGGTCAAGCCGCTGATCGCCGCCTGCGGCGGCATCATCAATGGCGGGGCGGAAGCCGACGTCGACACCATCATGGCGAACTGAGCCAGGTCCTTTAGAATTAGGCCTTCAAGAACCAGGTCCTTCAAGAAAATGGCTTCGGTCGTCCAGCCCACCCATCCCCAGCTCGCCGTCAGCGCCGCGATTTTCCGCGACGGCAAGGTGCTGCTGACCCGCCGCGCCCGCTCGCCCGCCAAGGGCTTCTATTCGCTCCCGGGCGGCCGGGTCGAATTCGGCGAATCGCTGCATCAAGCCCTGAGCCGCGAGGTCGACGAGGAGACCGGGCTCGACATCGCGATCGTCGGCCTCGCCGGCTGGCGCGAGGTGCTGCCCGCCGCGCCCGGTGCCGGCCATTATCTGATCATGTCGTTTGCCGCCCGCTGGGTGGCCCGGGAGCCGATCCTGAACGACGAGCTCGACGACTACCGCTGGATCGCCCCCGACGCTCTGGCGGGCCTCGGCGACCTCAAGCTGACCGGGGGGCTGGACGAGGTCATCCAGTCCGCCGCGCGGCTCGTAATAACCTGAAGCCAGCTCCGGGCTCCGCTGCACCTCTCCCGCTTGCGGGGGAGGTCGACGCGCTTGCAAGAGCGCGGCGGGTGGGGCCTTTCTCCTCTTGGGGGGTTCTCGCCCGCGGCGACACCCCCTCCCCAGCCCTCCCCAGCCCTCCCCCGCAAGCGAGAGGGAGCGTACCGCCCTCGCGTCGCCTTGCGTCAACAGCCTCGAAGAGGCATACACCCCGCCGATGTCCACGCGATTTCTGGCCATTTTTGCCCTGATTCTCGCCTGCGCCTCCGGACCCGCGAGGGCCCAGGACGGGGCGGCGCCGTTTGACGGCGATTTGCAGCGGCTGGCGGAGATCCTCGGCGGGCTGCACTATCTGCGCGGCATCTGCGGGTCCAACGAGGGCAACAAATGGCGCAACGAGATGCAGGCGCTGATCGATGCCGAAACCCCCTCCGGGGAGCGCCGCACCCGCATGATCGCCGGCTTCAACCGCGGCTATAACGGCTTTCAGCAGACCTATCGGAGCTGCACGCCGGCGGCGACGGTGGCGATCCGCCGCTATATCGAAGAAGGCTCGAAGATCTCGCGCGATCTGACGGCGCGCTACGCAAACTGAGCTCTCGCCAACCGCACTCTCAGCCGTAACTCCTCATCCTGAGGAGCGCGGAACGCGCGTCTCGAAGGATGGAAGGCCCAGCTGCGGCAGCGGGACCTTCCATGGTTCGAGACGGCGCTGACGCGCCTCCTCACCATGAGGGTTGGGCAGCCGGTGGAACCCTGTCATCGACTTTGTTCACAGCCGTTAACCGTTCTTAAAGATGTGGCCTAGCGGTCGTTAATGCGCGTGCTACACCTTCTCGCACAGCGCATCGCCGTGGATCGCGCCCCAGCCCCGATCGAGTTTCATGAGCCAGCCGATTTCCTACGCCCCCGACCGCGCGCCGCTGCCCGATCACGAGCAGAAGCAGGCCGCACTGAGCTATCTCAACGAGGCCTGGGCCGAAGCGCGCCATGAGGGCGTCGACGGCGACTGCCTGGCGCAGGCGAGCCTGTTTGCGGCCTTCGCCGAGCTCGTCGGCACCTATGGCGAGGACGCGGTCGCAAAGTTCGTCGAGGGTTTTCCGGGTCGCATCCGCAACGGCGAGTTCTCGGTCACGCTCGCGAGGCAGTGAGCTTTCCGCGAAAATGACCCCGCCACGCGGGCGGGGCCAGTCAACGGATGAATGACTTTGCGAACGGATTTGGCGAAAGCCTTCGCGAAGTCTGCCGCGTTTATCGCACGGAAGCCGCTTGCCGCGGACAAGCATTAGTCTCGCGGCGGCCGGGAGATGTTCCCGCGGCGATCAGGAACCTGCTCCCTCCCCTCACGGCTCGACCTTGAGCGTCGCTTTCATGTTGGGATGATAGCGGCAGTAATAGTCGATCACTCCCGCCTTCTTCAGAACCGATGTCGCCGACTTGTTCGGCGGCAGCGTCACGTCAAAGTCGCCGTTCTTCGCCGTGGCGGTGTGGGCGAAGACGTCCTTGTTGATCCAGGTAATGGTATCGCCGATCTTCGCCGATACCTCGGCCGGAGCAATCACGAGATTGTCCATCGTGATCTCGATCGTCGCGGCGTGTGCCGGCGCGACCGTCGCCGCAAGGACAAGTGCTATGGCGATCGAAGCCAGTCGCTCCGGCCTCATTGCCACTCCCCTATTTCAGCTCGGCCGCGACGTGCTCGGCGTGCTGCTGGTGTCCCTGGAAGATCTTCAGGCCCGTCTGTAGCAGGCTCTTCAGCTCGGCATTGTTCGCGGACGGGATCAGCTGGATCTCCAGCGCGCCGTTGACCGCCTTGTGGTAGGCGACCTCGTTGGCGACGTAGGCCTTGTCGAAGGCGGCGCCGTCCAGCTTGTCGAGCTCGGCCAGCTTGTCGCTCGCCTGCTTCGACAGCGCCTTGCTGGTGTCGTTATCCTCCGGCGTGACGCTCAGCTTCTTGACCAGCGCGAGCGCCTGCTTGTTGACGGCCTCGTGGTCGCGCAGCATATCCTCGGCAAACGCCTTGACGTCCTTGCTCTTCGCCTTCTTCTGCGCCTGCTTGGCGGCGTTGATGTCGAGCACGCCGGCGGTGTAGGCGATGTGGGCGATCTGCGGATCGGTGGGCTTGTCGGCTGCGCCGGCGCTTTGCAGCAGCGCGGGACTCGACAACAGAATTGCCGCGGCGATCGCCGCGCTCCGTCGGGTGAACATGGCTCGATGCTCCTGTGGTGCCGGACGTTGGCCGGCGCGTTGCTTCACAGGGATTGGATGGGTGTCTTACGCGAACGTTCCCGAAAAATCATGAGCCGATGCCAAGGCGCCTGAGCACCGCCTCCGTCAGGCACTCGCAGCGCTGTCCGGCGAACGGAAACGCGTCCATCACGACGGGGCCGATCTTCTTCTCCACGTTCTCGCGCAGCAGGGTGCGCGCACGGTGCAACCGCGTCTTGACGGTCTCGGGCCTGATGCCGAGCAGCTCGGCCGTCTCCTCCATGCTCATGGCCTCCATCACCCTCGCGATGAAGACCATGCGGAAGGCATCGGGCAATTCATCGACCGCGTGTTCGACGACGCGCTGGATCTCGCGTTGGGCCATGGATTTTTCCGGATCGGTTGCGGCGGACGAAAGGGGAAACTGGATGATCTGTGCTTCCAGCGTTGCCTCCGGCACCGATCCCAGCTCGACCTGCGGCTTCCGACTGCGCAAGCGCCCGAGCGCCTCGTTGATCGCAATGCGCGACAACCAGGTCGACAGCGCGGCTTCACCCAGAAAGCCATCGAGATGCGTGAAGGCGCGGACATAGGTTTCCTGCACCACGTCCTCGGCCTCGCTGTCGCTGCGCAATATCCCGCGCGCGAGGCGATAGAGCCTGCGATTGTTGGCCTGCATGATCTCGCGGAGCGCAGCCTCGTCACGGCGCCGCGCGCGCTCGATCAGCTCGACTTCCGACGTCCTGAGGCCGGCGGACAGGCCGGCTGCGGTCCCTGGCATGGCGGGCACCTTATCTCCATTGGTTCCGGACATTGGATGCAAACCAAGGAAAAAGGTTCCTGACTTTCTTACCCTCCCCTGGAGGGGGAGGGTCGATCGCGCGCAGCGCGAGCGGGTGGGGTGACAGTCTCTCCTCAGAGCCGGTGCCCGAGTGGAGAGATCACCCCACCCCGCTTCACCTCTCGCTTCGCTCGACGTGAAGCGACCCTCCCCCTCCAGGGGAGGGTAAGAGCCGCCCACCTAATCCGTCTCGATCGGGAGCGAAGGGTCCCGTGCCCATTCGCCCATCGAGCCGTCGTAGAGCGTCAGCTTGTCGTAGCCGAGCTGCGTCAGCAGCAAGAGGTTGATTGTCGCCGAGATGCCGCCGCCGCAATAACAGATCACGGTCTTGTCGCGCGTGACGCCCTGGGCGACGAACTTTGCTTCCGCATCCGCAAGACTCGTCAGCGTCTTGTCGGCATTGACGAGCGATGGGGCGGGAACGTTGATACTGCTCGGCACGCGGCCCGGCCGGCCGTAGCGGCTCGGCTCCAGGCCTTGGTGAAATTGCGGCAAGAGAGCGTTGACGATTACCGTCGAGGGATCACCGATCCGTGCCTTCACGACATTCTTGTCGACGAAGAAGCCCGCGCGCGGCGTGGCCTTGAAGGTCGTGGCCGGATAGCCTTTCGGTGCGCCCGTCTCGACCGGACGTCCCTCCTCTTTCCATTTGTCGAAGCCGCCGTCGAGCACGAGCGCATCGACGCCGAGTGAACGCAGCATCCACCAGAACCGCGTCGACCACATCATCGTGCCGATGCTGTAGAGCACGGTGGTCTTGCTCGCATCGAGGCCATGGCGGCCGAAGGCGGCCTCCAACTGGCCGACAGCAGGCATCATGAAGAGGGGGCGCGCGGAGGTGTCGGCGAACTCGCCTTGCAGGTCGAGGAAATCGGCGCCCGGAATATGGCCGGCGGCAAAGGTCTTGTCGCCGGGGACTGCGCGATACGGTACGTCACTGCCCGGCGGCACCGGCTCGTTGTAGGTCGTGCAATCGTAGAGGCGCAGGTTGGGATCGCCGAGGATGGCGGCAAGTTGTTCGGTGGCGATGAGGGCACTTTGGCTCATTGGATAGTCTCCCATCATACGCATACTATCCCCATCACCCCGAGGTGCCGGAGCGTAGCGGAGGCCTCGAAGGGCACGGCCACTAGCGGGGCCGCTCATCCTTCGAGGCTTGCCATGCAATGCGAGAGCATTGCATGGCGCGCACCTCAGGATGACGGATCACAACGAGCGCGGCAAGCTACTGCTTCAGCGTCTCCAGAAACCGCACCGGCTCGCCCTGCGCGGGCGTGACCAGCTCGCCCTGCCACATCACGCGGCGGCCGCGGACGAAGGTGCCGACGGGCCAACCGGTGACGCGCAACCCGTCATAGGGGGTCCAGCCAGCTTTCGACGCCACCCATTTGTTGGTGATGGTCTCGCTGCGCTTCAGATCGACGACCGTGAAATCGGCGTCGTAGCCGGCGGCGATGCGGCCCTTGCAGGCCATGTTGTAGAGGCGCGCGGGGCCGGCGCTGGTGAGATCGACGAAGCGCGCCAGAGAAAGCCGGCCCGCATTGACGTGATCGAGCATCAGGGGGACCAGCGTCTGCACGCCGGTCATGCCGGAGGGCGAAGCCGGATAGGTCTTCTGCTTCTCCTCCAGCGTATGCGGGGCGTGGTCGGAGCCGAGCACGTCGATGATGCCCTGCTCGATGCCGCGCCAGATGCCGGCGCGGTGATCGGCGCCGCGCACGGGCGGGTTCATCTGCGCGAGCGTGCCGAGCCGCTCGTAGCATTCCGGCGCAGCCAGCGTGAGGTGGTGCGGCGTCGCCTCGCAGGAGGCGACGTCCTTGTGGTCGCGCAAGAACTCGATCTCTTCCTTGGTCGAGATATGCAGCACGTGGATGCGCTTTCCGGTCTCGTGCGCGAGCTTGACCAGGCGCTGCGTTGCCATCAGCGCCGCGGTCTCATCGCGCCACACCGGATGCGAGCGCGGGTCGCCCTCGATGCGCAGCGATTTGCGGTCGTTGAGGCGGTATTCGTCCTCGGCATGGAAGGCCGCGCGGCGGCGGATCACCTGGAAGATGCGGCGCAGGCTTTCGTCGTCCTCCACCAGCAGCGCGCCGGTCGAGGAGCCGATGAACACCTTGACGCCGGCACAGCCAGGCGCGCGTTCGAGCACCGGCAGGTCCTGCACGTTCTCGCGGGTGCCGCCGATGAAGAAGGCGAAATCGCAATGCATGCGGTGATGGGCGCGCTTCACCTTGTCGGTGAAGGTGGCTTCAGTCACGGTCAATGGAGAGGTGTTCGGCATCTCGAACACGGCGGTGACGCCGCCCATCACGGCGCTGCGCGAACCGGTCTCGAGGTCTTCCTTCTGCTCCAGCCCGGGCTCGCGGAAATGCACCTGCGTGTCCATCACGCCGGGCAGGATGTGCAGGCCCTTGCAGTCGATGACCTCCGCGGCCGAGGCCTGCGACAATGGCCCCAGCTCGGCGATGCGGCCGCCGGTGATGCCGATATCGCGAACATTCTCGCCGTCCTGGTTGACGACGGTGCCGCCTTTGAGGATCACATCGAAACGCTGGGTCATGGCTGAAGGCCCTTCTCATCCCCAAGCGCAGGGCTCGAGGTCTTGTCGTTTATGCCTCGCGGGCTTACGTTCCGGAGCAACATGTCGCAAGAGATTTTCGCATGAAATCAGCGTTTCTTCCCGACCGGGGCGTGGTCAAGGTCGCGGGCGAGGATGCGCGCAACTTCCTCAACGGCCTGGTCACGACCGACCTCGACAGGCTGAAGCCGGGGCTGGGGCGATTCGGCGCGCTGCTGACGCCGCAGGGCAAGATCATCGTGGATTTCCTGATCACGGAAGTCCCCGCGGGTCACGGCGGCGGGTTCCTGATCGACTGCCCCAAAGCGCTGGCCGAGAGCTTCGCCACCAAGCTGAAATTCTACAAGCTGCGCGCCAAGGTCACGGTGGAAAACCTTGATCTCGGCGTGCTCGCCGCCTGGGACGGCCAGCCTGCGGCGCAGCCGGACCTCGCCTTCGCTGATCCTCGCAACGAAGCGCTCGGCACCCGCATCCTGATCCCTGAGGATCTCAAACAGAAACTCTCCGACCTCATCGGGGCCGAGCTAGTCGACGCCGCCGAATACGAGGCGCACCGCATCGCGCTCGGCGTGCCGCGGGGCGGGCTTGATTTCATGTACAGCGATGCGTTTCCGCACGAGACCAACATGGACCGTCTTGCCGGCGTCGACTTCGACAAGGGCTGCTATGTCGGCCAGGAGGTCGTCTCGCGCATGCAGCATCGCGGCACCGCGCGTACCCGCAGCGTGAAGGTGCTGCTCGATGGTCCCTCGCCCGAGGCCGGCGCGACCATTCTTGCCGGCGACAAGCCGGTCGGCACCATCGGCTCGACATCCGGCGGCAAGGGCATTGCGCTGGTGCGCATCGACCGTGTCGCAGACGCGCTCGATGCCGGCCAGCCCCTCACCGCAGGCGGCCTCGTCTTGAAGCTTGCGGAACCGGACGTCGTTCGCATTCCAGCCAAGCAACCCATCGCATGAGCCGCGCTCCCCGCCTGCATACCGACGGAAAGACCCGCTGCCCCTGGCCGGGCGATGACCCGTTCTATGTTGCCTATCACGACACCGAATGGGGCGTGCCGGAGTATGACGACCGCGCACTGTACGAAAAGCTGATCCTCGACGGCTTCCAGGCCGGCCTGTCCTGGATCACGATCCTGCGCAAGCGCGACAATTTCCGCAAAGCCTTCGACGATTTCCAGCCGGAGAAGATCGCGCGCTACAATGCCAAGAAGGTGCACGCGCTGATGAACGATGCCGGCATCGTGCGCAACCGCGCCAAGATCGACGGCACGATCGCGAGCGCGAGATCGTATCTCGACATCATGGAGAAGGGTCCCGGCTTCTCGAAACTGCTGTGGGACTTCATGGACGGACGGCCCAAGGTCAATCATTTCAAGACCACCGCGAGCGTGCCGGCCTCGACGCCACTGTCGGTGCAAATCTCGAAGGATCTGTCCTCGCGCGGCTTCAAATTCGTCGGCCCGACCATCGTCTATGCCTTCATGCAGGCGACCGGCATGGTCAACGACCACCTCGTCGACTGCCACTGTCACGCCAACTGCAGCAAGACGCAGCGCAAGCCGCGCCTCAAGGTCAAATGACGGCGAAGAAGACTGCACGCGACGTGGCGTCCCGCGCCTGGCAGCGCATGCTGTCGGGACGGCGGCTCGATCTGCTCGATCCCTCCCCGCTCGACGTCGAGATCGCCGACATCGCGCATGGGCTGGCGCGCGTCGCGCGCTGGAACGGGCAGACCGTTGGCACGCACATCTTCTCGGTCGCGCAGCACACGCTGCTGGTGGAGACCGTGATGCGGCACGAGATGCCGCGGGTCGACCAGCGCATGCGGCTCGCAGCGCTGCTGCATGATGCGCCCGAATATGTCATCGGCGACATGATCTCTCCGTTCAAGGCGGTGCTCGACGGCCATTACAAGGCGGTGGAGAAACGCCTGCTCGGCGCCATCCATGTCCGCTTCGGCCTGCCGCCGGTGCTGCCCGAGGAGGTCACGCTGGCGATCAAGGCCGCCGATCGCGGGGCGGCCTATCTGGAAGCGACCGAGCTTGCCGGCTTCAGCGAAAGCGAGGCGCGGCGCCTGTTCGGCAAGGATCCCGGCCTCTCCGACAGCGTCCGGCGCGACTATCTGACGCCGTGGACGGCGGCCCGGGCCGAGAAGCAGTTTCTGGAGCGGTTTGGCGCGGTGTTCGCGTAGGTGCCGTAGGGTGGGCAAAGGTGCACTTGCGCCGTGCCCACGTCCTTTCGCGTTTGCGACAAAGGTGGTGGGCACGCTCCGCTTTGCCCACCCTACGGCACCGGCTATACTCGGCGGCAAAAAGGTCCCCCATGATCCACGTCTGTTCCCTCGCCGCGCTTCCCGAAACCGTCCGCCTTACCAGGGCCAGCCACGTGCTGACTGTGATGGCCAATGTCGAGCAGGTGGCACGGCCGGTGTCCGTGCTGCCCGCCAACCATCTCAAGGTCTCGATGGACGACATCACCGAGGAGATGGACGGTTTCGTCGCACCGTCCGAGACCCATATCGATCAGGTGCTGAACTTCGTCCGCGGCTGGGACCGCAGTGCGCCGCTGGTGGTGCATTGCTATGCCGGCATCAGCCGCTCCACCGCGAGCGCGTTTGCGGCGGTGTGCGCGCTCAATCCGAACCGCGACGAGCTCGAGATCGCCAGGAAGATCCGCTCGGCTTCGCCGATCGCCTCGCCGAACCGGCGCATCGTCGGCCTTGCCGATCGTGCGCTGGGACGCGACGGCCGCATGCTGCGCGCGCTCGACGAGATCGGCCCCGGCGCGATGATGGTCGAGGGCCGCCCCTTCGTGATCGAGCTCGAATGACAGCTGCGCGCCACATCGCAGGTGCGCCCCGTCTCCCGCTTGCGGGAGAGGGTTGGGGTGGGGGTATATCCGCAAGCGAGGACTCCCGTGGGGAGAGAGCCCCCACCCGCCGCGCTCTTGGAGCGCGTCGACCTCCCCCGCAAGCGGGAGAGGTGCAGCGAGTTCGTAGAGAGGCCGGCTCAATCAATCGGCATATTTTTCTCTCACCGCCCGCGATATCAGCCGCATGAGCGAGACGCTGCTGACGCCGATCGAGATCGGCCTGACCGCGGCGATCGTCGCGATCGAGGGGCATGAGCCGCTGATCCTCACCGCGCGCGGCAATGACGGGCTTGCCGGCCTGCCGTTCGGCCCGTTCGACGCGCTCGCGCATCGCACCTTCGACATCGGCCTGCGCGCCTGGGTCGAGGAACAGGCGGGCTTGCGGCTCGGCTATGTCGAGCAGCTCTACACCTTCGGCGATCGCGGCCGCCATGCCGAGGCTGGCGACACCGGCGCGCATATGGTGTCGATCGGCTATCTCGCATTGACGCGCGCGGTGGACGGCGAGCTTGCAGCCAATGCGGCGAGCTTCGCGCCATGGTATCGCTTCTTCCCGTGGGAAGACCGGCGCGAGGAGCCGCCGGCGATCATCGCCCGCGACATCATTCCCGCGCTGACCGAATGGGCCGCGGAGGAGACGCCGGAGACGACGCGCGCGCTGCCGCGCAGGGATCGCGTGCGGTTCTATTTCGGCCTCGACGGGGCGGCCTGGGACGAGGAGCGGGTGCTCGACCGCTACGAGCTCTTGTACGAGGCCGGGCTGGTCGAGGAGGCGCGGCGCGACGGCCGCCC
Organism: Bradyrhizobium sp. ERR14; assembly: GCF_014198235.1. NCBI lineage: Bacteria > Pseudomonadati > Pseudomonadota > Alphaproteobacteria > Hyphomicrobiales > Nitrobacteraceae > Bradyrhizobium > Bradyrhizobium sp. ERR14. Next base: position 51,070 of record NZ_JACIHD010000016.1, read on the forward strand.
TGCGGCATTAGCGCGCAAGACGCTTCCCCCGCTCGGGACCTCGATGCAGTTCGATCACCGCCGGATTCTCGCCACGGCGATCGCGCGGCTGCGTGCAAAACTGAAGTATCGTCCTGTCGTCTTTGAACTTTTGCCGCCCGAATTCACACTTACCGAACTGCAGCATACGGTCGAGGCAATCTCCGGCCGGCACCTGCACAAGCAGAATTTCCGCCGCCTGGTCGAAATGGAAGCCTTGGTCGAACCGACCGGGGTGATGTCGACACAGACGGGCGGACGGCCGGCGGCGCTCTATCGCTTCCGGCGCGACGTGCTCCAGGAGCGGCCCGCGCCGGGCTTGCGCGTGCGCTCCCGGCGTTGACCCGACATACTATGTGACCGGCCCCTGCCCGCCGGTCGCCTGGAGGCTTTATGTTCGACGGCCCGTTTGACGTCTTTGCGTGGATCATTGCGATCGCCGCCTTCCTGATCGCGATCAAGGCCTCCAGCCAGGCGGCCGAGCTGCGCCGGCGACTGAATTCGCTCGAAGAGATGTTCTACGCGCAACGGCAGGTGCAGCCGCCGCCGCTCATGCCCGCGCAGGAGCCGGCGCCTGCGCCCGCAACAACGGCCGCCGAGCCGCCGCCGCTTGCGCCCGAAGCCGAACCGGCGCCGCCGCCACTCGTCACCGAAGAGCTTTCACCGCCGCCGCTCGAAGCGAGCCCCGCGGCTGCCGCACCACCTCCAGTGCCGACAGCTGCGCCCGGCTTCGAGGAGCAGCTCGGCACCCGCTGGGTGGTGTGGATCGGCGGCCTGGCACTGGCGCTCGGCGGCTTCTTCATGGTGCGCTATTCGATCGAGGCTGGTCTGCTCGGCCCCGGCGTGCGCGTGTTCCTGGGCGGCATGTTCGCAGCTGCGCTGCTCGGGGCCGGCGAGTGGTCGCGGCGCAAGGAAAGCATTTCCAACATCCAGGCGCTGCCGATCGCCAATATCCCGGCGATCCTCACCGCAGCAGGTACCGCGGTGGCGTTTGCGACCATCTATGCCGCCTATGCGCTCTACGGCTTCCTCGTGCCCGCCACCGCCTTCGTGTTGCTCGGCATCGTGGCCATGTGCACGCTTGCCGCGGCGCTGCTGCACGGGCCGGCGCTGGCCGGCCTCGGCGTGGTCGGCGCCTTCGTGACGCCGCTGCTCGTCTCCAGCGGCAAGCCGGATTATTGGGCCCTCTACATCTATCTCGCCATCGTCACCGCCGCGAGCTTCGGCCTCGCGCGCATCCGGCTGTGGCGCTGGCTGGCGGTCACGACGATCGCCTTTGCCGTGCTCTGGATCTTCCCGGGTCTGGATACCGAAGAGTTGCAGGTCGCGCCGCACGCCTTCCATGTCATCGCAGGCTTCGTGCTCGCCGCGCTGCTCGTCGTCTGCGGCTTCATGTTCGGCCCCAGCATCGAGGACGGCGAGATCGAGCCGGTCTCATCGAGCTCGCTCGGCGCCTACCTGTTCGGCGCCATGCTGATCGTGCTGTCGAGCGCACATGCGGATCTGGCGCTGATCGCGTTCACGCTTCTCGTCGGCGCGACGCTTCTCGTCGCCTGGCGTGCGCCGGCGGCGACCGGCGCGCTCGGTGCGGCCGCAGCGACCGTCTTCATCGTGTTCGCCGAATGGGCGGTGCGCGCCAATCCCGACATGCTGGTGCTGCCGGGCGGCCCCATCGCAGGTGTTGGACCGGCCGCGATCGACAGCTCGGTGACGCTGCATCTGGTGATGGCCGCGATCTTCGCCGTCGGCTTCGGCGTTGCGGGCTTCCTCGCGCAGGGCCGCTCCAACTCTGCAATCATTCCCGTGGTATGGTCGGCCGCAGCCGTCGCCACGCCGATCGCGATCCTCATCGCGCTCTACGCCCGCATCGCCCATCTCGACCGCTCGATCCCGTTCGCGATCCTCGCGGTGCTGCTCGCCGCCGCCTTTGGTGCTGCGACCGAAGCGCTTACACGGCGCGAAACCCGGCCGGGCGTCGCCGTCTCCACCGCCCTGTTCGCGACCGGCACGCTCGGGGCGCTGGCGCTGGCGTTGACCTTCGCGCTGGAGAAGGGCTGGCTCACAATTGCGCTGGCGCTGATGTCGCTCGGCACCGCCTGGATCTCGATGCAGCGGCCAATCCCGTTCCTGCGCTGGCTCGCCGCCATCTTCGCCGGCATCGTCACCGCGCGCATCGGCTACGATCCGCGCATCGTCGGCGATGCCGTCGGCACCACGCCGATCTTCAACTGGCTGCTCTGGGGCTATGGCCTGCCGGCGGCCTCGTTCTGGGCCGCGAGCATCTTCCTGCGCCGCCGCGCCGACGATCCGCCGCTGCGCATGGTCGAGACTGCGGCGATCCTGTTCACCGCGCTGCTCGCCTTCATGGAGATCCGGCACTTTGCGACCAATGGCCGGATGACCTCGCCGCCGTCGCTGCTCGAATTCGCGCTACAGGTCTGCGTCACGCTGGCGATGGCGATCGGGCTGGAGCGCTTGCGGCTGCGCAGCCGCAGCATCGTGCACAATGTCGGCGCGGTGGTGCTGACGGCGATCGGCGGGCTCATCAGCGTGTTCGGCCTCCTGATCCTGGAGAACCCGCTGATCTGGCGCATCGACGTCGGCGGCGCCGTGTTCAACCTGCTGCTGCTCGGCTATGCGCTGCCGGCCGTGCTGATGCTGCTGCTGTCCTACGCAGTGGTCGGGATGCGCGGCAAGGTCTACGCCAACACGATTGCGGGCGGCGCGCTGGTGTTCGCGCTCGCCTATGTCACGCTGGAGATCCGCCGCTTCTATCACGGCCCGATCCTCTCCACCGGCGCGACGACGGGCGCCGAACAATACACCTACTCGATCGGCTGGCTCGCCTTCGGCGTGGCGTTGCTGGGGGTCGGCATTCTCGTCAACTCGGAGCGCGCACGGCTGGCCTCGGCTGCCGTCATCGCGCTGACGATCCTGAAGGCCTTCGTCATCGACATGTCGACGCTGACCGGCGTCTACCGCGCGCTGTCGTTCATGTGCCTCGGCGTCGTGCTGGTCGCGATCGGCTGGCTGTACCAGCGCATCCTGTTCCGGCGGCAGGTCGCACCGCCGCCGGCCCCGCAGGCGAGCGCGTAAAGATCAGGCCGCGCGGACCGATTCCAGGAACTGCGCGACCTCGACCTTCAGGCGGGTGCTGTCGGTCGCCAGCGATTTCGCCGCCGAGAGCACTTCGCCCGAGGCCGAGCCGGTGTCGATCGCGCCGCGCTGCACGTCGGTGATGTTGGACGAGACTTCCTGCGTGCCGAGCGCGGCCTGCTGGACGTTGCGCGAAATCTCCTGCGTCGCGGCGCCCTGCTCCTCGACGGCGGCGGCGATGGCCGAGGACACCTCGGACAACCGCTCGATGGTGCCGCCGATCTCCTGGATGGCGCTGACGGATTCCTGCGTCGCGGACTGAATGCCTGCAACCTGCGCCCCGATCTCGCCGGTCGCTTTCGCGGTCTGCTCGGCCAATGCCTTGACCTCGGAGGCGACGACGGCAAAGCCGCGACCGGCTTCGCCGGCGCGCGCCGCTTCGATGGTCGCATTCAGCGCCAGGAGGTTGGTCTGGCCGGCGATGGTGTTGATGAGCTCGACGACGTCGCCGATGCGGGAGGCCGCCTGCGACAGCGCGTTGACGCGATCGTTGGTCCGCGCCGCCTGCTCGACGGCTTCCGCGGCCATCCGCGCCGAATCCTGCACGCGGCGGCTGATCTCGGTGATCGAGGACGACAGCTCCTCCGAGGCGGACGCCACCGCCTGGACGTTGGTGGAAGCTTCCTCGGACGCTGCCGCAACGACGGTTGCGAGTTGCTGGCCGCGCTGCGCCGTGCCGCTCAGCGTGGCCGCGGAGGCCTCAAGCTCGGTCGAGGCCGAAGACACGGTCTCGACGACCTCGCCGATCATGGCCTCGAAATTGCGCGTGATGGCATCGACGCGGCGACCACGTTCGATCTTGGCTTCGGCGTCGCGTGCGGCCGCCTCATCGGCGGCTTTCTTGGCAACCAGTGCTTCCTTGAAGATCTGGAGCGCATCCGCCATCGAGCCGATCTCGGTCTTCTCGCCGCGATGCGGCACTTCGGCCGAGAGGTCTCCTTCGCCGAGCGACTGCATCGGACGAATGATCGAGGCGATGCCGCGAGAGACGTCGCGCACGAGATAATAGGCGGCGCCGATCGCGATCACGACCGACAGCACGATGATGCCGACCAGGACGCGGAAGATCGTGGCGTAGCTGTCGGCCGCCTGCTTGGTCTCCAGCTCGGCGCCCTGGTTATTGAGCTCGATCCCCTTCTGAAGCAGGGGATCGGCGGCCTGGGCCATCTTGGCGACCTTGGTCTGCAACATCTCGTTGGCGTCGGTCGGGAAGCGGCCGACGCTCTTGCGCGACAGCGCCATCGTCTCCTGCACGCCGTTCAGATATTCGCCCCACGCCTTGCTCCATTGCTCATAGAGCGCGCGCTCTTCGGCGACCGTGATCAGCGGCTCGTAGACCTTGCGTGTCTTCTCGATGCGCTCACGCAAGCCGGCCAGCCGCTTCTCGGCGGCTTCCTTGCCTTCGGCGGTGTCCTGCATCAGGTGCAAACGGAGCGCGACGCGCAGCTCGTTGATGTCGGCGCGCATGGACCCGAGCGCTCGCACGCTCGGCAGCCAGCTCTGTGCAATCTCGACCGTGTGAGCGTTGATATTCTGCATGGTGCCGATCGCCGTCACGCCGACACCGGCGAGCGACAGAACGAGGACCGACAGCACGGTCAGAAGCTTGAAAACGATCGACAACTTCGACATCACACAAATCCCGATGATACCCTGGCAGCGCGCACGTCACCCGCGCCACAGGCGTCACGACGGACGGCCGGGCGAAGGTCAGTTCAACAATGCTGGCTGGTTCTTATCCCGTAAGATTGCGCCCCATAATTGCAAGCAGGCGTTAACAGGAGCCTACGTAAAACTACGGGTCGGTCTCGTCGGGCGTTATTTTCTCCGCAACCGTCTCGTGCTGCTGCACGGACACCTCGTGCTGCGACGCGAAACACGACGCACCACCACATGCACCGGACGACCGCCTCAGGCCGCCCGTACCGAGTCCAGAAAGCGCGCGACCTCGCTCTTCAGCCGGTTGCTCTCCTGCGACAGCGACTGCGCGGCCGAATGCACCTGCGCCGAGGCAGCCCCGGTCTCGCCGGAGCCGCGCTGGACGTCGGCGATGTTCGACGACACTGAGGAAGTGCCTTGCGCGGCGTGCTGGATGTTGCGGGAGATCTCCTGCGTGGCGGCACCCTGTTCCTCCACCGCAGCGGCAATGGTCGACGAGATCTCCGACATCTTCGCGATGGTGTCACCGATCTCCTTGATCGCGCCGACGGATTCGTCTGTCGCAGTCTGGATCGCACCGATGTGCTGACCGATCTCGCCGGTGGCTTTCGCGGTCTGCTCGGCAAGCGCCTTCACTTCGGTCGCGACCACCGCAAAACCCTTGCCGGCTTCGCCCGCCCGCGCCGCTTCGATCGTCGCGTTGAGTGCCAGGAGGTTGGTCTGCGCGGCGATGGTGTTGATCAGCTCGACCACGTCGCCGATGCGGGAAGCGGCCTTGGTCAGCTCGGCGACGCGCGCATTGGTGCGCTGGGCCTGCCCGACGGCGACGTCGGCGACACGCGCCGATTCCTGCACCTGGCGGCTGATCTCGGAGACCGAGGAGGTCAATTCCTCGCTCGCGGACGACACCGACTGCACGTTGGCGGACGCCTCCTCCGAGGCCGCCGCCACGGCGATGGCAAGCCCGTTGCCGCGCTCGGCGGCGTGGGTCAGCGTGTTCGACGACGCCTCGAGCTCGGTGGCCGCCGACGACACCGTCTCGATGATCTCGCCGACGGCGCCTTCGAACGTATCGGCGAGCCGTTGCATATCGAGCTTGCGCTGCTCTCGCCCACGCGCGTCCGCTTCGGCCTGCTCGGCGCGCAGCCGATCGGCTTCCGCCATGTTGGTCTTGAAGACCGCGACCGCGCCGGCCATCTCGCCGATCTCGTCGTTGCGGCCGACGCCGGGGATCACGACGGAGGTGTCACCGTTTGCCAGACCGGTCATCGACCGCACCATGGCGATCAGCGCGGTCGAGATCGAGCGGCCAGTGAAGAAGGACACGCTTCCCACCAGCAGGATGGAGCATCCGAGTGCGACCCACATCCACAGCTTGATCGAGGCCCGCATCGACTCTTCGGCGGCCTTCGCCGCGTCATATCGCTGACTGACGGTCTTTTCGATCTCGTCGAGCACGGGCTCGATGGTGCGGAATTCCTTGGACATCGCCGAGCCGTGCGCGGCCAGATCCTGCGCGCCGGCTACCCACGCCACGAAGTCGTCCTGGTATTTGGAGAGCTTCTTGCCGATATCGGCCTTGACGGCCGGCGGGATCGCCGAAGCCTCGATTTGCCCGGAGAATTCCGTCGCCGTCTTCTTCAGGGCGTCGAGGTATTTCGGGTCGCGGCGCAACATGAAATCTTTCTCGTGACGACGCATCGTCAGCATGCCGCTGGTGAGCCTCGGATCGTCGACGTCCTTGAGCTTGGTCTCGATGTCGTGCACCGCCGTGCGCAACGAGCCTGACAACCCGAGGGTCTCGTTCAATCCAAGCTTGACCTCGGCCCGTTCGACGGCCGCGAATTCGCTCACATATCTCTCGAACCCGGCGCGGACCAGTGACGCCTTTTCCCCGACTGCCGCGTACCCTGCCGCACGCGTCGCGCTGCCGAGACGATCAAGATTGTGGGTAATGTTGGAAGCAAGTTCGGCGTGACGCTTCGCATAGGACTGATCGCGGCGAAGCTGGAAATCCTTCTCGGCCCGGCGCGCTTCGAGCAATTGATGGGTGATCCGCTGGTTCAGATCGGACAGCCTGCGCGCCTCTTCGGCGGCGTTGCGAGACGTGTCCTGGGAGAGGCTGCCAATCTGGTAGATCGTGCCGAAGGCGACGAGCCCGATGAGGCCGAACAGTCCGATCGCCATGACCTTGTGAGTGAGGCGAATGGAAATGCCACTCATGAATGTGCTCCAACGATTGAGACGCAATACGCGAAGGACGACTCAGCATCCGGGAAATTGCGGCAATCATGACTGCGTCGCTTTTCCGGAAAGTTAACCCCGCGCGCCGAGGGTCGCGGCGTCGAATTACGAACGCGCGCAACCGCCGCGCGGTCACGCGGCGGTTGCAAGCAGATCTGCCGAGGAATGTCGCGGTTCAGGCGGCGCGCACGGTGCCGAGAAACTTGCCGACCTCGAGCTTGAGGCGGTTGCTGTCGCCGGACAGCGATTGCGCCGCCGCCAGTACCTGCGAGGATGCCGAGCCGGTTTCGCTCGCGCCGTGCTGCACGTCGGTGATGTTGGAGGAGACCTGGTGAGTGCCTTCTGCCGCTTGCTGCACGTTGCGGGAGATCTCCTGCGTCGCCGCGCCCTGCTCTTCGACGGCAGCCGCGATGGTCGAGGAAATCTCCGACAGCTTCTCGATGGTGTTGCTGATGTCCCTGATGGCGCCGACCGAATGCTCGGTCGCGGTCTGGATGCTGGCGATCTGCTGGCCGATCTCGCCGGTCGCTTTCGCAGTCTGCTCGGCGAGCGCCTTGACCTCGGAGGCGACGACGGCAAAGCCGCGGCCCGCCTCGCCGGCGCGCGCGGCCTCGATGGTCGCATTGAGCGCCAGGAGATTGGTCTGGCCGGCGATGGTGTTGATCAGCTCGACCACGTCGCCGATCCGCGCCGCCGCCTTCGACAATTCGCCGACGCGGTCGGTCGTGGTGCGGGCCTGGCTGACCGCTTCGCTGGCGACGCGCGCGGATTCCTGCACCTGGCGGCTGATCTCCGTGATCGACGACGACAGCTCTTCGGTCGCCGACGCCACCGACTGCACGTTGGTGGACGCCTCTTCGGAGGCGGCAGCAACCATGGTGGTGAGTTCCTGTCCGCGCGCCGCAGTCGACGTGAGCGTCGACGCAGACGCTTCCAGTTCAGTCGCGGCCGATGACACGGTATCGACGATCTCGCCGATCGCCGCCTCGAAGCCATCGGCCAGCCTGGACATCTCGGCCTTGCGTTGCACGGCTGCAGCCTGATCCTGCCTGATCTTGGCCTCGGCCTCCTCGCGCGCCTTCTGTTCGGACACGATCTTGAACTTCTCGACAGCCGCCGCGACACCGCCGACCTCGTCCTTGCGGCCGAGACCGGGCAGCACCACGGAAAAGTCGCCGCCGGCGAGCTTGTCCATGGCCACCGTGAGCGCGCGGATCGGCCGTGCGATGGTCAGGAACGACGTGAGCCAGGAGCCGAGGAGGACGAGCGCCGTGAAAGCGCCGATGACTATTGCGATATGCTCGCTGGACGCCATCTCCCGCGCGGAGGCCGCAATCTCCTCTTCGCTTCTGTGCCTGGCGACGTCGGCAATCTGATTGGCAGCCTGGTCTATTTCGCCTGCGATCGGCAACGTGACCTCGCGGGCGAGACGCGTCCCCTCATCGACGAGCTTGGCGAGGCGAGTAGCGGCATCCTCGCCCGTGAGAGCCACGGCGGCACCGCGCACGGATGCGAGCTGCTGAGCTCCCTTGAGGTAGTTCGCCGTGAGGACCTTGAGCTTCTCTATCCTCGCGCGGTTTTCCGGCACGTGCGAGAGCGTGAGCATTGCGTCGGCAAGCTTCACCAAATGACCGGCGCGTTCGACCAGCGCGTCGCGCGCCTTCTGCAGTTCATCTGAATTATTGGCGAGGCGGATGTCGCGTGCGGCGAGCTGCATGGCGCGCGCCGCGAGCTTGGATTCGACTGCCTCGCGTGCGAGCTCCTGCTGCTCGGACGCCGTCTGGCTGGACCGGCGCACGTTGCCGTTTCCGATCACCTGACCTGCTATCATCGCGAGGACCAGGAGGATGCCGACCGCCGATGAGATCGCCAGCTTGGTCCCAATCCGCAAATTCTGAACGAGGCTCAACATGGGCATGCTTCCCCTAGGGAATGCGCGGCCGAGTCATTGCCAGCCGCCCTCGGCGTTGATCGCCCTTGTCCAAAAAGTATGCGTTCACCATTCCAATTTGGTTAACGCGGCCTCCCGGCAAATACGGGATCGGTAGGAAAACCCCTTGAATTTCAGCACGGTATGCGCGCTTAACAGGTTAATCACACGCAGTGATAGGACCCGTTACGCTCTCACCGACGAGACTGATGCGGAAGACCGGCTTCTTGTCCTCGTCGAGCAGCTCCATGCACCATTCGGCGTTCGGCTTCAGGCTGCGCGCGATGCCGCCGAGCAGATTGGCGCAGACCTCGGTCATCTCGGTCCAGGCGGCTGTGCGATCGTCGAACTCGTACGGCTGGTCGGCGGCGCCGGAATAGCGACCGGTGCTGATGCGGAAAAAGTACAGCGACATCGTTGAACCCTTTTATCGGGCCGCGCCCCCCGGCCGTCCGCAAACTGGCGCGCGAACAGCTACCAACGCATGAAAGCCGCCGTCCGTATGACTACGGCGCGGCGGCTTGGCGTTCGATGAACGTCTTCAACGACAAAGTGCGCGGGCTATCCCGTGCAGCCGACTCACTGGGTGGAACGGCGCAGCTCCAGCGGGCCCTCGTTCCTGGCGGGCTCCGACTTCACCGGCTCGAGCCGGCTGCTCTCGACACGCGGCGTCTCCACGCGCGCGGCAACTTCGGTGTTGGACGCGCCGACGGAACCGGTGTGCTCTGTCCTGTGCAGCGAGCGCGGACGCGCCGCAGCGCGCGCCATCAGCATCTGGTTGCCGCCCTGGTGATGGAAGTCGCAATAGGCGAAGCCCATCCCCGATACCGAGCCGCGGAAGCTGCGATCGTCGGTCTTTTCCAGGTTGAAACAAGGCTCGAATGGAATGCCCTTGATCGAGGCGCAGACATTCTGGCCACGGATCTGGAGCGTATTGCCGGGCAGGCGGAGATGCTTGACCGGGCCAGCGCCGGAGAACTGCACCGCACCGGCGGCGCCGAGATCGTCCAGGATGCGGCCCGCGCCGCGGGTGCCGTCGAAACAGGTGAAGGCAAACACTTTGCCTGCCACGAAGCGACGCGCCTCGTCGGCGTTCATGCTTCCGGCAAGGGCCGGCGCAAACGTTGCTGCCGCCGTGACAGCCCCCAACACAATACGCGCAAGCATGCTCAACTCCGAACTAACCCCCGCGGCGGGCGATGCCTTATCTCTTTACCCGCTGCTTACCATACTAACCATGGCGACATTGAAGCAGCTTGGTTGGTAAAGTCTGAACGCCGTTAGACAATTTTTACCACGATGCGGCCGCGGACCTGGCCGGCCAGGATTTTTGCGCCCCACTCCGAAACCTGATCGAGGGAAATTTCATGAGTGATTTCAGATAGTTTAGTCCGATCAAGATCTGACGCCAGGCGCTGCCAGGCGGCTTTCCGCGGCTCGATCGGGCACATCACGGAATCGATGCCGAGAAGGCACACCCCGCGCAAAATGAAGGGCGCGACGGATGACGGCAGGTCCATGCCGGCGGCCAGGCCGCAGGCCGCGATGGCCCCGCCGTATTTCGTCATCGAGAGCAGATTCGCCAGCGTGGTCGAGCCGACGCTGTCGACGCCACCCGCCCAGCGCTCCTTTGCGATCGGCTTAGCCGGCGCCGACAATTCGTTGCGGTCGATGATTTCGGCTGCTCCGAGATGCTTCAGATAGTCGGCCTCCGAGGCGCGGCCGGTTGAAGCGATGACGTGGTAGCCGAGCTTCGAGAGCACGGCGGTGGCGATCGAGCCGACGCCGCCGGCAGCACCCGTCACCACCACAGGGCCGCTCTTCGGCGAGAGACCGTGCTTCTCCAGTGCCAGCACCGAGAGCATCGCAGTGAAGCCGGCGGTGCCGATTGCCATGGCATCGCGTGCCGACAGGCCTTGCGGCAAGGCGACCAGCCAGTCGCCCTTCACCCGTGCCAGCTCGGCATAGGCGCCGAGATGGGTCTCGCCCATGCCCCAGCCGGTGCAGACGACCTTGTCGCCCGCTTTCCATTGCGGATGCGAGGATTGCTCGACCGTGCCGGCGAAGTCGATGCCGGCGATCATCGGGAAGCGGCGCACCACCGGCGCCTTGCCGGTGAGCGCGAGGCCGTCCTTGTAGTTCAGCGTCGACCATTCCACGCGGACGGTGACGTCGCCGTCCATCAGCTCGGCTTCATCGAACTGCGTCAGCGCGGCGGTGGTGCCCTTGTCCGCCTTGTCGATCCGGATCGCCTTGAATGTGGCCACAGCTGAACTCCCTGACTGGTTTGACCGGGATGTTTAGCCGATCAGGCAGGCTGCGCAACCGCCCGAACGACAGGTTTCTCCACGATCGGAAGATTGATCAGCGCGGAAAGCACGCCGAACAGGATCGAGAGCCACCAGATCGGCGTATAGGAACCGAAGCGTTCGAAGACGATGCCCCCTAACCAGACGCCGAGGAAGCCGCCGACCTGATGGCTGACGAAGGCAAAGCCGTACAGCGTCGCAAGCCAGCGCGTGCCGAACATCAGCGCCACCAGCGCCGAGGTCGGGGGCACCGTGGACAGCCAGGTCAGGCCGGAGACCGCACCGAACGCGATCGCCGAGAACGGCGTGATCGGGAACGAAATGAAGGCGAGGGTTGCGAGCGCACGCGTGAAGTAGATGGCCGAGAGGATGTAGCGCTTGGGTAGCGAGTTCTGGAGATAGCCGACGCTGAGCGAGCCGATGATGTTGAACAGGCCGATCGCCGCGATCACCCAGCCTCCGGTTTGCGTCGAGATGCCGCGATCGACCAGGAAGGCCGGCAGATGCACGGTGATGAAGGCGAGCTGGAATCCGCAGGTGAAGAAGCCGAGCACCAGCAGCACATAGGAGCGGTGACCGAAGGCTTCGGCGAGCGCCCTGGTGATGGTCTGCTCATCCGCCGGCGTCGCACTGGCCGTAGTTGCAGCCGGCGGCGTCGAGAGCGCCAGTGACAGCGGGATGATCAGCAGCATCAGGAAGCCGAACACGGAGAGGGCCTGCTGCCAGCCGAAATTGTCGATCAACGCGACGCCGATCGGTGCGAACAGGAACTGCCCGAATGATCCCGCGGCCGTGCCGGCACCGAGCGCGAGGCCGCGCTTTTCGGCCGGCAGCAGCTTGGTGAATGCCGACAGCACCAGATTGAACGAGCAGCCGGCGAGTCCGAAGCCGACCATGACGCCGGCACCGATGTTGAGCGACAGCGGCGTCGAGGAATAGCGCATCAGCAGGAGGCCGCCGGCATAGAGCAGCGCCCCGACGCACATCACCCGGAACAGGCCGAAGCGATCGGCGACCGCGCCGGCGATGGGCTGACCCAGTCCCCACAGCAAATTCTGAAAGGCGATGGCGAGGCCAAACACGTCGCGGCCCCAGGAGAATTCATGGCTCATCGGCTGCACGAAGAAACCGAGCGCCGAGCGCGGGCCAAAGCCGAGCATGCCGATCGCGCAGCCGCACAAAATGATGACGGCGGGGGTACGCCAGCTGGAGGAACGTGAGGCCGGAGCGAGTTCGCCCACTGATGTCGACATGGTATTCCCCGTCTGTCATTGGCGGATTCGCAAAGAGGCGGCCGCGAATGCGTCATTTAATGCATTTGCATGAAAATCCCAAATCAAAAACGGTTGCATTCCACGAGGGGCTGCCGCGGGAGCATTGCGTTTCAATCTGGCCTCGCCAGACGCGTCGGACGACGACCTGACGAGATTGTGTGCGGCAAGACCTAGCCGTCCTCGGCAGAGCGTGCTATTTCTGATTTACTCATATTGAGCATATATGAGGATCGATGAAACCCGCTCCGGCCCCTCGGCCGGATTACTCAGGCCCTACATATACTCATATTGAGTATAAATGACATGCGAGGGAGGCTTTAATGCCGATCACTGAAATCTACGGTCCAGACGATTTTGCCAACCGGCCGCAGGGCCATCTCGCCTCCTCTCCCCGCCCCGCACCGGCTCCCACAGCGCGCGCGCTGCCGACGCCTTCGCTGGGATGGACGGCGGAGGTCGAACGCGCCACCGCCCCGCTCTATGAGCGCGTGAAGCACGTCATCCCCCCGATCGAGTGGCCGCTGATGGCGCCGACGATCAAGGCGATCAACGACCTGAAGAAAGCGCGGGGCGCGGTGATCCTCGCCCACAACTACCAGGCGCCGGAGATCTTCCACTGCGTCGCCGACATCGGTGGCGACTCGCTGCAGCTCGCGGTCGAGGCCACCAAGGTGGAGGCCAATGTCATCGTCCAGTGCGGCGTGCACTTCATGGCGGAGACCTCAAAACTGCTCAACCCGGACAAGACGGTGCTGATCCCGGATTCGCGCGCCGGCTGCTCGCTGGCCGCCAGCATCACCGGCGCCGACGTGCGCCTGCTCCGCGAAAAGTTTCCGGGCGTCCCTGTCGTCGCCTATGTCAACACCTCGGCGGAGGTGAAGGCCGAGGTCGACATCTGCTGCACCTCCTCGAACGCGGTGCAGGTGGTCGAGAGCCTGAACGCGCCAAGCGTGATCTTCCTGCCCGATCGCTATCTCGCCACTTACGTGGCCTCGAAGACCGACGTGAAGATCATCGCCTGGAAGGGCGCCTGCGAGGTGCACGAGCGCTTCAAGGGCGAAGAGCTGCGCGCCTTTCGCGAGGCCGATCCGTCCGTGCAGATCATCGCACATCCCGAATGTCCGCCGGACGTGCTGGCGGAAGCCGACTTCACCGGCTCGACCGCGCACATGATCAACTGGGTGCGCGAAAAGCGGCCGCGGCGGCTGGTGATGATCACGGAATGCTCGATGGCCGACAATGTGCGCGCCGAGCTGCCTGACGTCGAAATGCTGCGCCCCTGCAATCTCTGCCCGCACATGAAGCGCATCACGCTCGCCAACATTTTGGACAGCCTGCTGACGCTCCGCGAAGAGGTGACGATCGATCCCGCACTTGCGGATCGCGCAAGGCGCTCGGTCGAGCGGATGATCAATCTGAAGAATTAACAACACATGCAGCGTCACACACAGCTGTCGTCCCGGACAAGCGTAGCGCAGATCCGGGACCCCCGCGCGAGCGCTCGCGCTCGTCGCGCTGACCACAGGAAGATGTTTGGCGAAGAGAGGCAACGCGCAGCTTCGCACAACAACTTCCGCCGCGGCGTATGGGTCCCTGCGTTCGCAGGGACGACGGCAGAGTGAATGGAGAGAACAATGACCAACAACATTCACAACCTCACCCGCACCGACGATATCGTCATCGTCGGCGGCGGCCTTGCCGGACTATTCTGCGCGCTGAAGCTCGCGCCGCGGCCGGTGACGTTGATCTCGGCCGCGCCGCTCGGACAGGGCGCATCATCCGCATGGGCGCAAGGCGGCATCGCCGCGGCGGTGGCCGAGGGTGACACGCCCGAAGCCCACGCCGCCGACACCATCGCGGTCGGCGGCGGCCTCGTCGACGAGGCGGTTGCACTTGGGATCGCGCGCGAGGCCGCGCCGCGCATCCACGATCTCCTGACCTATGGCGTCCCCTTCGATCGCGATCTCGAAGGCAGGCTCGCCGTGGGACGCGAAGCGGCACATTCGGCCCGGCGCATCGTGCATGTGCGAGGCGACGGTGCCGGTGCCGCGATCATCGCGGCCTTGAGCGACGCGGTGCGCCGCACGCCGTCGATCCGTGTCATCGAAGGGCTCGTCGCCGAAGCCCTCTTGGCCGAGAACGGTGCCGTCGCCGGCCTTCAACTGCGCGAAGCCGGCAATCCCACGGCTCGACCGTTCCTGCTCGCTGCGCGCGCGGTGGTGCTTGCCACAGGCGGCATCGGACATCTCTACGCCGTCACGACCAATCCAATGGAAGCCAGCGGCTCCGGCCTCGCCATCGCCGCGCGTGCCGGTGCCGTGATCGCCGATCCGGAATTCGTGCAGTTCCACCCGACCGCCATCATGGTCGGCCGCGATCCCGCACCACTCGCGACCGAAGCACTGCGTGGTGAAGGGGCAACGCTGATCAACGGCAATGGCGAGCGCTTCATGCCAGCGCGTCACCCGCTCGCGGAGCTGGCGCCGCGCGACATCGTGGCCCGCGGCGTATTCGCCGAGATCGCGGCCGGTCGCGGCGCCTTCCTCGATGCGCGGCAGGCGCTGGGCGCGCGCTTCGCTGACAAATTTCCAACCGTGCATGCGAGCTGCATTGCCGCCGGTATCGATCCGGCCACGCAAGCCATCCCGATTGCGCCCGCCGCGCACTACCACATGGGCGGCATCGCCGTGGATGCGCGCGGCCGCAGCTCGATCGACGGACTCTGGGCCGGCGGCGAGGTGTCGTCGACCGGCGCGCACGGCGCCAACCGGCTCGCCTCGAACTCGCTGCTGGAGGCGGTGGTCTACGCCGCGCGCATCGCCGACGACATCGCCGGCCGCTCGATCCCCGCGCCCGACCGCCTCCCCGACGCATTGGTGACACCGCGCGGCGGCACGCCGGATGCTCTGGCCGGGAAGCGGCTGCGCGCGATGATGAGCGCCCATGTCGGCGTGATCCGCAAGGGCGACGGCCTCACCGAGGCCGTGCACCACTTCGCCGCGCTCGAACGCGAGGCAACCAGCCTCGCGCTGCGCAATATGGCGACGTCCGCCCTGCTCGTTGCCGCCTCGGCGTGGAGCCGGCGCGAGAGTCGCGGCGCGCATTTCCGCTCCGACCATCCCGCTGACGTCCCTGCGCAGGCGCGGCGAACGATGACGACACTCGCCGCGGTGCGCGAGATCGCGGAGAGCCTGAGTTCCCGGCCGCGCGTTGCGCAACCCATGATCGCCTGATGGAGTTTGCCATGATTACCCCCACCTCCCTGCTCTATCCCGACGCCTTTCTCTCGCCGCTTGCGATCGACGAAGCGGTGCAGCGCGCGCTCGACGAGGACCTCGGCCGCGCCGGCGACATCACCTCGCTGACGACGATCCCGGAAGCGACCAGGGCGCAAGCCATTCTGGTCGCGCGCCAGTCGGGCGTGATCGCGGGCCTGCCGCTGGCGCTGGCGACGTTGCAGAAGCTCTCACCCGACATCGACGTGCGTGCGCACGTCCGTGACGCCGCACGCGTTGTCCGCGGACAGCAGGTGCTGACGATCTCGGGGCCGGCGCGTGCCATTCTTACGGCGGAGCGGACCGCGCTGAATTTCGTCGGCCGCCTGTCGGGCGTCGCGACGCTCACGGCCGACTATGTCGCCCGCACCGAAGGCACGAAAATGCGCATCTGCTGCACGCGCAAGACCACGCCGGGGCTGCGCGCGCTGGAGAAGTACGCGGTGCGCTGCGGCGGCGGCTTCAACCACCGCTTCGGCCTCGACGATGCGATCCTGATCAAGGACAACCACATCGCGGTCGCCGGCGGCATCGGTGCGGTGCTGGAGCGCGCCCGCGCCCACGCCGGCCATCTCGTCAAGATCGAGATCGAGGTCGATACGCTGGCGCAATTGCGCGAGGTGCTCGATACCGGGATGGCCGACGCCGTGCTGCTCGACAACATGAACCTTGCGACGCTGCGCGAGGCGGTGCGGATCAACGAGGGTCGTCTCGAGCTGGAGGCGTCCGGCGGCATGACCCTGGACTCGATCGCGGCCATCGCGGCGACCGGCGTCGACTACGCTTCGGCGGGCGCGCTGACGCATTCGGCGCCGAACTTTGATTGCGCGCTGGATATTGAGATGTGAGATCACCGCTCTGAGCCCGGGGCTGGCTGCACCTCTCCCGCTTGCGGGGGGTCAGCGCGAAGCGCCGGGTGGGGGCTCTCTCCACACTGGGGTTCTCGCCTGTGGAAACACCCCCTCCCCGACCCTCCCCCGCGAGCGGGAGAGGGAGCGCACCTTCACTGCCGCGACGATTGATTGCCTCAGCGCCGCTCGCTCGCACCCATTTCCGCAGAACTCTTCGCTTCCTGCGCGAGCTCGGCCGACAGCGCGGCGGTCTGGGCCGGCGTGCCCCAACTCGGTTCCTCGCTGCCGTCGCCCCAGGCGCGTGGCCGATAGAAGGTGTGCACGCCGGTCTTGTACATCTTCTTCATCTCGGCGACCCAGGACGGGCGCACCCAGTAGGCATGATAGTGCGTGGACTTGCCCACCTCGGGCAGCCAGATCTGGCCGTCGAGCATCGCCTTCGCGATCTTCTTGGCGCGCTCCCACATCTCGGGCTCGCGGATCACGTCGGCATTGTTGTCGCAGGCGAAGGTGAACTGGCAGGCGAGATGGCGGTGCTTGTTCTGATAGACCGCTCCGCA
Organism: Bradyrhizobium sp. ERR14; assembly: GCF_014198235.1. NCBI lineage: Bacteria > Pseudomonadati > Pseudomonadota > Alphaproteobacteria > Hyphomicrobiales > Nitrobacteraceae > Bradyrhizobium > Bradyrhizobium sp. ERR14. The sequence continues at coordinate 68,346 of NZ_JACIHD010000016.1, forward strand.
CACGGTGTCGGGATATTTTCCGGAGAACACGCGGTTCATCACGACTTGCGCGACGGCCATCTGGCCGCGAACGGCCTCGCCGCGCGACTCGAAATAGACCGCTTCCGCAAGGCACTTCTCGGATTTTGCCCGCGACTTGTCGTCGAGCGCGAGACGCTCCGCCGGCGATCTGGCGCGCTGGTTGTCGGCGTTGACCTCGCCTTTCGGCGCGACGCTCTCGCCGCTCTCGATATCCTTGGCGATGTCCACTGTGGGCGGCGATAGCGAGGCCGTCACCTTCATGTCGGGATCGGGCATCACGATCAGCGGCTCGGCGCCGGGTTGCCAGCTCTCGATGCTTTCGAGATTGCCGCCGAGCGAGGAACTGCCAAAGAAGAGATTGGAGGTCTTGACGCTGAAGGGATCCCGCACCGGCGTCGTCGGCGCAGTGGTCCGCTTCAGCGCCTCGAGCGGCTGCACCGCGAAAGCGCGCGCGGCGTCGCTGGCCCGCGGGGCATTAGTATATTGCGGCAGCGGTGGCGCGCGGAGCGCCTCCTGCAGCTCGGGATCGAGCGCGGCCGCGGATTCCGGCGACATCGCCTGCGGCAGCGCGGCAGTCTTGGCGCCGAACACCGAGCTGTTGGACGTCGCGGGATCTTGCTGCGCCGGCGCCGCAGCGGGCGCTTCGGGGGTCTCGGTCGGGGTCACGGTTGCGAGGCGATCACCCTTCATGGAGCGATCGACCTTGGGAAAGTCGGAAGCCTGGTAGCGCGGCGCAGCCTGCAGCGCCGGATTGCGGCTGATCGCGCCGGTGACGTCGCGGCCATCGAGGCTCGCCAGGCGAACCATCGCGCTCTGCGGAACCGAGGTGCCGATGGGGCGGGAAAAGCTGTAGGTGGCGAGCTGGATCGAGGACGCCGCGGAGAACACCTGCTTCTGCCAACGCTCGGCGACGCCGGGTTGGCGCGCCAGCAGAGAGGCAATATCCTGATAGCCGGTCTCTCTCGGCATCAATGCGAAGATGCAGAGACCGATGCCGAAGGACGCGAACCGCGCGCCCTTCGGATGGTTACGCAACACAGACATCGATACGCTCACGCTACGCTTACGCCAGAAAAATCGAAACGCAGTACATCCGTGCAATTCGATCTTTATCGTAAGTATCCAATTTAGGTTGCCGGGGCGTTAATCGGCGTTGCGCGTGCAGCACACTCAAGCGATTGCAGGTGTTTTCACGGGGTGATCGCGCACGGTGGTAAATGCGTCGTCACGCGAAGCGGTAAACAACCGGTCAACGCGAATGGTGAAGGAACTCTTGCTGGCGCGTATCATTACGGGACGCGCGCGTGGTTCCTAGTTGTCCGAGCTTCCACCTCGTCATTGCGAGGAGCTCTTGCGACGAAGCAATCCAGGCTGCCGCCGTGGAGAGATTCAGGATTGCTTCGCTGCGCTCGCAATGACGGGTTGGCGAGAGCATCGCGAAAACGAAAAAGAGGCGGGGTTTTGGCCCCGCCTCTCTCATTCCAGCATTTAGCTCTGCTTACGCCTGGCTGGCGATCGCCTTGCCGAGTGCGGCTTGCGCCGCTGCGAGCCGGGCGATCGGCACGCGGTAGGGCGAGCAGGAGACGTAGTCGAGGCCGATGTTGTGGCAGAAGGCGACGGAGGCGGGATCGCCGCCGTGCTCGCCGCAGATGCCGACCTTGAGCTTCGCCCGCGTCTTGCGGCCGCGCGCGACGCCGATCTTGACGAGCTCGCCGACGCCTTCCTGGTCCAGCGCGACGAAGGGATCGACCGACAGGATGCCCTTTGCGACATAGGGACCGAGGAAGCTCGCCGCGTCGTCGCGGCTGATGCCGTAGGTGGTCTGCGTGAGGTCGTTGGTGCCGAACGAGAAGAACTCGGCCGACTCTGCGATCTCGGCCGCGAGCAGACAGGCGCGCGGCAGCTCGATCATGGTGCCGACCTGATAGGTCAGCTTGGTGTTGGTGTCGCGCATCACCGCCTGCGCGGTCGCATCGATCCGCGCCTTGACGAGGTCGAGCTCCATCTTGGTCGCGATCAACGGCACCATCACCTCGAGGCCGACGGCCTTGCCGGTGCGCTTCTCGGCTTCGACCGCCGCCTCGAAGATCGCACGCGCCTGCATCTCGGCGATCTCCGGATAGGCGATCGCGATGCGGCAGCCGCGGAAGCCGAGCATCGGATTGAACTCCGAGAGCTCGCGCGCGCGGTCAGCCAGGCGCCGCGGGTCGGTATTCATGGCGCGTGCCACTTCCTCGACCTCGGCGTGGGTGTGCGGCAGGAACTCGTGCAGCGGCGGGTCGAGCAGACGGATCGTGACGGGCAGGCCCTTCATGATCTCGAACAGCTCGACGAAGTCGGCGCGCTGCATCGGCAGCAGTTTTGCCAACGCCGCGCGGCGGGACTGCTCGTCCTCGGAGAGGATCATCTCGCGCACCGTGCGGATGCGCGTCTCCTCGAAGAACATGTGCTCGGTGCGGCACAGGCCGATGCCTTCGGCGCCGAACTTGATCGCGGTGCGCGCGTCGTCGGGGGTGTCGCCGTTGACGCGGACGCCGATCTTGCGGACCTGATCGGCCCAGGCCATCAGCGTGCCGAACTCACCGGACAGCTCCGGCTCGATCATCGGCATGCGGCCGGCGAGCACCTGGCCGAGCGAGCCGTCGATGGTGATGACGTCGCCGGTCTTGAAGGTGCGCGAACCGATGCTCATGGTGCCGCGGCCGTAATCGACGCGGATGGTGCCGCAGCCGGAGACGCAGGGCTTGCCCATACCGCGCGCGACCACCGCCGCGTGCGAGGTCATGCCGCCGCGGGTGGTCAAAATGCCTTCGGCGGCGTGCATGCCGTGGATGTCTTCCGGGCTGGTCTCGATGCGGACCAGAATGACCTTGCGCCCGTCGCCCTGAAGCTTGGCCGCTTCGTCCGAGGAGAACACGATCTCGCCGGAGGCCGCACCCGGGGATGCCGGCAGGCCGGTCGCGATCACGTCGCGCTTGGCGTTGGGATCGATGGTCGGATGCAGCAGCTGATCGAGCGAAGCCGGATCGATGCGGGTCACCGCTTCCTTCTTCGAGATCAGGCCTTCATTGGCGAGCTCGACCGCGATGCGCAGCGCTGCCTTGGCGGTGCGCTTGCCGCCGCGGGTCTGCAGCATCCAGAGCTTGCCGCGCTCGACGGTGAACTCCATGTCCTGCATGTCGCGGTAGTGCTTCTCGAGCTGCGTGTAGATCCGCGTCAGCTCCTTGAAGGCCTCCGGCATCGCCGCTTCCATCGACGCCTTGTCGGAGCCCGATTCCTGGCGCGCCTCCTCGGTGATGTCCTGCGGCGTGCGGATGCCCGCCACCACGTCCTCGCCTTGCGCGTTGATCAGGAACTCGCCGTAGAGCTTGCTCTCGCCGGTCGAGGGGTTGCGGGTGAAGGCAACGCCGGTCGCCGAGGTCTCGCCCATGTTGCCGAACACCATGGCCTGCACGTTGACCGCGGTGCCCCAGGATTCCGGAATGTCGTGCAGCTTGCGGTAGGTCACCGCGCGCGCGTTCATCCAGGATGAGAACACGGCGCCGATCGCGCCCCAGAGCTGATCGTGCGGGTCTTGCGGGAAGTCCTTGCCGGTCTCGCGTGCGACGGCGTCCTTGTACTTGCCGACCAGCTCGACCCAATCCTCGGCGGCGAGGTCGGTATCGAGGGTGTAGCCCTGGCCGTCCTTGAAGGTGTCGAGGATTTCCTCGAAGTGATGGTGCTCGAAGCCGAGCACCACGTCCGAATACATGGTGATGAAACGGCGATAGCTGTCATAGGCGAAGCGGCGGTCGCCCGACAATTCCGACAGCGCTTCCACGGTCTGGTCGTTGAGGCCGAGATTGAGCACGGTATCCATCATGCCCGGCATCGAGGCGCGCGCGCCGGAGCGCACGGAGACGAGCAGCGGGTTCTTGGCATCGCCGAAGACCTTGCCGGTCAACTTGCCGACATAGTCGAGCGCCTTCTCAACCTGCGACTGCAACTCCTTCGGATAGGATTTGTCGTGCGCGTAGAAGTAAGTGCAGACCGAGGTCGGGATGGTGAAGCCCGGAGGCACCGGCAGGCCGAGATTGGCCATCTCGGCAAGGTTCGCGCCCTTGCCGCCGAGCAGGTCGCGCATCTCCGTGCGGCCTTCGGCCTTGCCGTCACCGAACGTGTACACCCATTTGCCGGCCTTGCCCGCGGCTGGCGCGGCCTTGGCCGGTACAGTCTTCTTCGGTGCAGGCTTCGCGGCGACCTTCGGCAGAGCCGCCTTGGTCACAGCCTTCGCCGCCGGCTTGACAGCAGCCTTTGCGGCCGTTTTGGCGACCGGCTTTGCGGCAGCTTTGGCGACCGGCTTGGGCGCGCTCTTGGCAAGCGTCTTGCGGGCTGCCGGCGCGGCTTTCGCCTTGGCGGAAGACTTTGATTTCGCTGGAGTTTTATTGGGCTTCGAGGCGGCTTTGGCCATAGCTTGCACACAACCTGCGAGAGGAATGGGAATTCGCGGGCCTTACACCATTTTGGGCGGGCCCGCGCAAGTCGGACAGTTCCGGAAAATGAACGCCTAGAAGCGGAGCCATTTCAGGAGCCCGAGCCCGATCGCACCGTTCACAATGAGGAAGATCGCGACGATCAGGTTGAGGAGTCGCGGCATGATCAGGATGAGCACGCCCGCAATCAACGACAGGATCGGCGAAATGTGGGCGACGGTGATGTGCATGAATTATCTTTCTGTGGAGGTGGGGCGAATCGCGGGCGGATCATAGTCCTCCCGGTTCCGCGAGTAGAGACGCGCAAGAGGCGATGCGAGTTCCGGCACCCACGAAAACTGCCTGAAATTGCCGCGAATGCGGCAGGCCTTTTCCCGGAACATTGCGAAGGGTGCATGCATTGGCCAACCGGTCGCGCCAATGACGCGTCCGAAAATAAAATCACGTCGAAGGAGTTGTCCATGCGGAACAGGATTCTCGCTCTTGCAGCGCTCGCGACCGCGATCGGCTCGCCCGTTGCGGCGCAGGCGCAAAGCGGTGTCACCGTCGGACGCGCGCCCGCCGTGGTCGACAGCGCTCCGACCATTGCGGCCGACCAGCGGCCCGCCTTCCGCGACTATGTCGTCGAGCAACGTGTGCCAGCCTTCCGCATTCCGGATCGCATCGTGGTCGGCGCCACCCTACCCGAAAGCGGCGTCACTTATTATGACGTGCCGCAACGCTTCGGTGCCACCACCTATCGCTACACCGTCGTGAACGGCGAAACCGTGCTGGTCGAGCCGCGCTCGCGCCGCATCGTCGAGGTGCTGGACTGACATCGACTGGCTGACATCGACTAGATGTCCGGCGCGTCACATCAGGCTGGCGCGAGCAGTGTTAAATCGGACATCAGGCCCCGCCCGGTCTTCCCCCCGCCGGGCGGGGCTTTTTCTTCTCTGTCGTTCTGGGGCGGTCCGGAGGACCGAACCCGGAACCTCGAGATTCTCAGGTGCGCAATTGCGCACCATAGTTCGCGCTACGCGCGCCCCGGAATGACAGCGGTGTTCGCCGCGCGACCGCGGCTTCAATCCTGGATCTTCGAGAAATCCGCCACCGCGCGCGTGGCGCTGCGGATCTCGTTCAGCAGCTTGAGGCGGTTCTCGCGCACCTTCGCATCGTCGTCGTTGACGCGAACCTTGTCGAAGAACGCATCGACCGGCGGGCGCAGCTTGGCCATCGCGCTCATCGCGGCGGCAAAATCCTCCTTGGCAACGGCGGCGCTGGCCTCCGCCTGCACTTCGCCGATCGCCTTTGCCAGCGCCTTCTCCTCGGCCAGACCATAAAGTGCAGCATCGGGCGCACCGTCGAAGCTGCGCTTGTCCTTCTTCTCCTCGATCGAGAGGATGTTGCTGGCGCGCTTGGTGCCGGCGAGCAGGTTCTTGCCGTCGTCGCTCTCCAGGAATTTTCCCAGCGCCTCGACCCGGCGGACGATCATCAGGAGATCGTCCTGACCGCCGAGCGCGAACACGGCGTCGACAAGATCATGCCGCGCGCCCTGCTCGCGGAGCTGGACCTTGAGGCGGTCGGCGAAGAAGGCGAGCAGATCGCTCGGAAGCCTCGTGGCATCGGCAGGCTTCACCAACAAGCCAGCAAGTGCGGAAGCCGCAACCTTCGTGAGCGAGAGCCGCAGGCCGTTTTCGGCGATCAGCCTGATCACGCCCAGCGCTGCACGACGCAGCGCATACGGGTCCTTGCTCCCCGTCGGCTTTTCGTCGATCGCCCAGAAGCCAACAAGCGTATCAATCTTGTCCGCCAAAGCCACCGCGACGCTCACCGGATCGGTCGGCACGCGATCTGCAGGCCCTTGCGGCTTGTAGTGCTCCTCGCACGCCGCGGCGACGGAGCCATCCTCGCCCTGCGCCAGCGCGTAGTACTTGCCCATCAGGCCCTGCACTTCAGGGAATTCGCCGACGACTTCGGTCAGCAAGTCCGCCTTCGCCAGATGCGCGGCGCGCATCGCCTTGGCCACGTCGGCACCGACCAGCGGCGCGATCTCGGCAGCAAGGCTCTCGATCCGCTTGATGCGCGCGGCCTGGGTGCCAAGCTTCTCGTGGAACACGATCTGCTCGAATTTCGGCAGACGATCCTCGAGCTTCGTCTTCAGATCGGTCTCGTAGAAAAACTTCGCATCCGACAGGCGCGGACGGATCACGCGTTCGTTGCCTGATACGATGACCTTGCCGCCGTCGGTCGCCTCGATATTGGCGGTGAGGACGAACTTGTTGGTCAGCTTCCCGGTCTTGGTATCCTTGACCACAAAGCACTTCTGGTTGTTGCGGATGGTGGCGCGGATCACTTCGTCCGGGATGGCGAGATATTCCGCTTCGAACGATCCCATCATGACAACGGGCCATTCGACGAGGCCCGAGACCTCGTCGAGCAGCACCTGATCCTCAACCAGCTCGAAGCCTTGTGCGAAGGTCAGCTCCTTGGCGTCGGCGAAGATGATGTCCTTGCGCGCCTGCGGATCGAGGATGACCTTTGCGGCTTTCAACTTCGCTTCGTAGTCTTCAAAACGGCGCACGGAAATCGCGTCCGGTGCCATGAAGCGATGGCCGTAGGTGGTCTGGCCGGTCTCGATGCCGTCGACCTCGAACTTCACGACATCAGGCTCTTCGGTCTCAAGCCCGAACGTCGCGGTGATCGCGTGCAGCGGGCGCACCCAGCTCAGCGATCCCGGCTTGCCCGATCGCGCGCCCCAGCGCATCGATTTCGGCCAGGGGAAGGTGCGGATGATGACGGGCAGGATTTCCGCGAGCACGTCGATCGCGTCGCGGCCGGGCTTCTCGATCAAGCCGATGTAAAAATCACCCTTGGGGTCGCGCTGGATCTTGGCTTCGTCCAGCGACTTCAGATCCGTCGCCTTCAGGAAGCCCTGCACAGCCGCGTCGGGCGCGCCGACTTTGGGCCCGCGGCGTTCGGTCTTGAGGTCAGGCTGGCGCGCGGGGATTCCGTGCACGGTGAGCGCGAGCCGGCGCGGCGTCGCGAACGCTTTCGCGCCCTCGTACACCAGGCCTTCGGCAACGAGCTTATCGGTGACGAGACGGCGCAGATCGTCCGCCGCCTTAGCCTGCATGCGCGCGGGAATCTCTTCCGAGAACAGTTCAAGCAAAAGTTCGGGCATCAGGCCGCTCCGCCCGCTTCAGTATGGATCCAGGCCTCGCCGCAGGCTTTTGCCAATTCGCGCACGCGCAGAATGTAGCTCTGCCGCTCCGTCACCGAAATCACGCCGCGCGCGTCCAAGAGGTTGAAGACGTGGCTGGCCTTGATGCACTGGTCGTAGGCCGGCAGCGCCATCAGATGCGCCTCGCGCTTGTCGTCCTTCCAGCCGGCGTCGAGATATTTCCGGCAGGCCGCTTCCGCCATCTTGAACTGCTCGAACAGCATCGCGGTGTCGGCGACTTCGAAGTTGTGCTTCGAATATTCCCGCTCGGCCTGCAGGAAGACGTCGCCATAGGTGACCTTGGCATCGCCGTCGCGGCCGTTGAAGTTGAGGTCGTAGACGCGGTCGACGCCCTGCACATACATCGCGAGACGCTCGAGCCCGTAGGTGAGCTCGCCCGCGACCGGGGCGCATTCGAAGCCCGCGACCTGCTGGAAGTAAGTGAACTGGCTGACTTCCATGCCGTCGCACCAGCACTCCCAGCCAAGGCCCCAGGCGCCCAGCGTCGGGCTCTCCCAATCGTCCTCGACGAAGCGGATGTCGTGCACGGCGGAATCGATGCCGATTGCGGCGAGCGACTTCAGGTACAGCTCCTGAAGGTTCGGCGGCGACGGCTTCATGATCACCTGGAACTGGTAATAGTGCTGCATCCGGTTCGGGTTCTCGCCGTAGCGGCCGTCCTTGGGACGGCGCGAGGGCTGCACATAGGCCGCGTTCCAGGGCTTTGGCCCAAGCGCGCGCAGCGTGGTCGCCGGATGGAAGGTGCCCGCGCCCATCTCCATGTCGTAGGGCTGCAGGATCACGCAGCCCTGCTCGGCCCAGAACCGCTGGAGCGCGAGGATGAAGCCCTGGAACGAGCGTTCCGGGCGCATATGGGCGGGCAATGAGGCGTCCATCGTCAGATCAGGCTCTCGCGGGGGGTTTTGAATCGCGCGGGACCGTATCGACGGCGGGGGTGGGAATCAAGGCAAACGGGGCGGATTCGGGCCAATCAGGCCTCATCCCGGGAGGTGCCGTAGGGTGGGCAAAGGCGCGCTTGCGCCGTGCCCACCATCTTTCCAGGATTGAGGTGCTGTCGTGGGCACGCTTCGCTTTGCCCACCCTACGGCACCTTACGTGTTGAGAGCGCTACCCCGGCCGGTAAGCTCCAGTCACGGGATCACGTTTCAGCGTCTGGATGTTCCCCATATGGGCGGCCTCGGCGACACGCGACAGGCGCATCTCCTCCAGCTCCTGATTGATCCGGACAGCGGTCTTGTAGGCCCAGCGGACCACGGCAAGCCCACCCAGGACGCCCGCGAAAGCGACGAACGGCGGCATCTGTCGATCCTCGTCTAGTGCTCAGCCCCCACGCATATTGTTGCGCAGTCGGGGCTGCGCCGCAATCGGCACGCCAAGAGGCCAAATGGCGCGGGAGGGCTCGGCCTAGAACCCGAATTTCGCCCAGATCGCTCGCGTCTCAAGCGCCGAGATCAGATCGTCCGGCAGGCCGGCCATTGATTCCATGGCCGAAAGCTGCCCCGCGCCGGGCGATTTGCGGCCCAGAATGCCGGAGAGCAGCCCGGTCGGCTGCGCGATCACGGGGGTGAGAACCTTCTCGCCGTAGCGGGCACGAAGAGTTGAGCGGAGATCGCCGATGCTGTCGGCGAGCCCCAGAGCGATCGAACTCTCGCCGGCCCAGTATTCGCCCGTGAACAGGGCGTCGTCCGCGCCCTTGAGGCGCGCGCCGCGGCTCTCCTTCACCAGGGAAATGAAGATCTGATGGATCTCGCGCTGGAGCGCCTTCAGCTTGGCGACATCGTCGGGGTTCTCGGGGAGGAAAGGATCGAGCATCGCCTTGTGCGCGCCGGCCGTATAGAGGCGCCGCTCGATGCCGAGCCGCTTGATCGCCTCCTGGAAACCGAAGCTGCCGCCGACCACGCCGATCGAGCCGAGGATCGACGAGGGATCGCAGATGATCTCGTCGCCGGCGCAGGCGATCATGTAGCCGCCGGAGGCCGCAACGTCCTCGACGAACACGAGCACCGGCAGCTTCTTCTCCGCCGCGAGCTGCTTGATGCGCAGATAGATCTGGCGCGACTGCACCGGTGAGCCGCCGGGCGAGTTGATCACCAGCGCCACCGCCTTGGCGTGCCGATATGAGAACGCACGCTCCAGCACCCGCGCGACGCCCGCCAGCGTCATGCCCGGGCGCAGCGGCGTCACCGCGCCGATCACGCCGGACAGCCGCACCACCGGCACGACAGCCGTGCCCGGGCGGAAACGCGCCGGCAGATATTGCATGAGCTTGTCGGCCAGGCCGGAACTCTCACGATCTTTCAATTGTTCGGCCATGCCGTTACCTCTGATTAACCATTTCTTATCACGCGACTGTCATTGGAAGTGCCTGGAACGTGTTTTGCAGATTTTCCGTCGGGAGGCTGCAATGGGGCAGCGGAGAACACCATGAAAATCTATCTGCTGATGCTGCTGGTCGGTGCGCTGTTCATGGCGATCCGCTTGACGTCCCCGCAAGAGCAGCAGCCGGAATCGCTTCCGCAGTAAGCCGTCACGGTTCCACCAGCGGCAAGGCCGCTCTCCCCTCCAGAATCTCCGTCACCTCTTTTTTGGACGCGCCCGACTCGTCGTTGAGCATGAGGCCCGGCAGCAATCGCGTCGGAGCCCGGCCGCCTTTGACCGCACGCACCAGCACGCGGATCGCAGGCCGCCCCGCCTCCCCGTGAACCGGCAGGATCGAAAGGCTGCCGAAGCCGCGTGACAGCGCCGCCAGGACATCGGCGATGCCATCTGCGCGCCAGATCAATGTCAGCACACCATTCGATCGGAGGATGCGCCGCGCTGCATGCACCCAGGCATGCAGGGTCTCCTCGGTCGCCACATGCGCGGTGTGACGCGCCTGATCCGGCGAGCCGCGATGCCGGGCCGGATCGTTGAAGGGCGGATTCATCAGCACCGCGTCGACGCTGTCGGGAGACAGCCCGTTTGCCGCAAAGGCCGTGGCGTCGGCGGTGACATCGAGCACGACGGTCTCGGCGGCAAGCGCATTCGCGGCTGCATTGGCGCGCGCGAGCTCGGCCAGCTCCGGATCGATCTCGACCAGGCTTAGCCCGATACCAGCGACGCGCCGGGCCAGCGCCAGCCCGGCCGTGCCGATCCCGGCGCCGAAATCGACCACGCGGTCTCCGGGACGGGCCTCCGTCGCCGCCGCAAGCAGAATGGCGTCGTGCCCGGCTCTGTGGCCACTCCGCTTCTGCCTCAGGCGCAACTGCCCGCCGAGAAAAGCGTCCTCGGTAATATCTGCGGCCTCACTCATCGCCGCGCAGTTCGTGGCTGAGGCCGGCCTCGGTGAGGAGCTCCCTCGCCTCCTGGGCGTCGTCCTCATGAACCAGGATCCGCCGCGGCAAAATGCCGAGCGAGCCCTCGATGATGCTCATGTTCTGGTCCAGCACCAGATGATGGATGTTGGCGCCGTCGAGCAGCGCGCCGATCGCCGACACCAGCACCATATCGTTGGTCCGAACCAGTTCACGCAAAACGCAGGTTCCTTGCCTGAAAGGGGGCTAAAGCGGCAAATGTCAATGGTTCCGCGGGCCTTGCCGCATCCGCCGCCAGTTTCTATTGTCTTTCCGTCAGAATAGCCCCTCCGGGGCAAATATTGGAGACCGGCGTGGCCGTCATCGTACCTTTCGAAACTCCCGGCGCGTCGATCGAAGAGCTGGTTGCCCTTGTCGCCCCTGACATGGAGCGCGTCAACGCCACGATCCTGTCGCGGACCGGTTCGGACGTGACCATGATCCCGGAGGTCGCCAACCATCTGATCTCCTCCGGCGGCAAGCGGCTGCGGCCGATGCTGACGCTCGCCATGGCCAACCTCGCCGGCTACACCGGCGACGGCCATATCAAGCTCGCCGCCTCGGTCGAGTTCATGCATACCGCCACGCTGCTGCACGACGACGTCGTCGACGAGAGCGAGATGCGCCGCGGCAAGCTGTCGGCGCGCATGCTCTGGGGCAACGAGGCGAGCGTGCTGGTCGGCGACTTCCTGCTTGGCCAGGCCTTCCGCATGATGGTCGAGGTCGGCTCGCTCCGCGCGCTCGACATCCTCTCTGCGGCCGCCGCCACCATCGCCGAGGGCGAGGTGATGCAGCTGGCCGCCGCCAAGAACACCGCGACCACCGAGGACGAATATCTCGCCGTGATCCGCGGCAAGACCGCCGAGCTGTTCGCGGCGGCCTGCGAGGTCGGCCCCGTCATCGCCAACCGTCCCAAGGCCGAGCAGACCGCCTGCCGCTCGGTCGGCATGAATCTCGGCATCGCCTTCCAGCTCGTCGACGACGTGCTCGACTATGGCGGCAAGAGCGCAAAGCTCGGCAAGAACACCGGCGATGATTTCCGCGAGGGCAAGATCACCCTGCCCGTCGTGCTCGCCTTCCGCCGCGGCAACGACACCGAGCGCGCGTTCTGGATCCGCGCGCTGGAGCGCGGCGAGATCGGCGACAGCGATCTCGATCACGCCATCGGGCTGATGAACAAGCACCGCGCGCTGGAAGATACGCTCAGCCGCGCCCAGCACTACGGCGCCATGGCCGTGGACGCGCTGGCGCTGTTCCCGTCCTCCCCGATGAAGAGCGCGCTGGAGCAGGTGGTGGCGTTCTGTCTGGCGCGGTCGCATTAGGCTTTTTGAGTTTCGGCGCACCGCTAGCGAAACACTCGGTGTCGTCCCGGCGAACGCCGGGACCCACCACGTGATCTATCGACACAGTGTCGGTGCGAATACCCATAATAACCAATCTTCGCCAAACCACTCCCTGTGGTTATGGGTCCCGGCGTTCGCCGGGACGACACCGGTGAGATAGGTCCCAGCTGCGTCAACACTGTCATTGCGAGCGCAGCCGGCATTCGCCAATTCGCATTTCAAATTACAGTGACAACTTTTTGCGGATGTGCGGCCCGCCTCCGTCAGCGCTCATGTGGTCCACCCCGGTCACTTGCTTTTTGCAAGTGACTCTCCTACTTTCCCGCCATGCAGCCCAAATCCCCCTCGATCCTGGAATGCCCGGTCGGCCGTGCCGTGGAGACGGTCGGTGAATGGTGGAGCATCCTGATCCTGCGAGATGCGTTTCAGGGCGCGACGAAATTCGACGAGTTCTCGCAAAGCCTCGGCATCGCGCCGAACATCCTGTCGCGGCGGCTTGCCCATCTCACCGCATCAGGCATGTTCGTGCGCCGCCGTTATCAGGAGCGGCCGCCGCGTTACGAATACGTTCTGACCGACAAGGCGCGGGATTTCTTCCCGGTGATCGCTACGCTGCTCGCCTTCGGCAACAAGCATCTCGCGCCCAAAGGCGAATCCATCGTGCTGGCGAACCGAAGCGACGCTCGCCCGTTCAATCCGGTCGTGGTCGACGCTGCCGACATGCAGCCGATCACGCTCGCCAATACGATCGTCGTCGCCGGTCCCCGCGCCAGCCGCGGCATGCGCAAGCGGATCGCTTCACTCAAGGCCATGAACCCGGCCGTCGCGCCGGCTGGAGAGTAATATGCGTCGGATCGTCGTGACGGGAATGGGCGCGGTATCGCCGCTCGGCTGCGGTGTCGAAACCTCATGGCGCCGGCTGCTCGCCGGCCACAGCGGACTGCGCCCTCTGCCCGAATGGGCGCAGGCGCTGCCGGCGCGCATTGCCGGACTCGTGCCCGACAAGGCCGACGATGCCGAGGGCGGCTTCGATCCCGCGCAGGCCGCCGCGCCAAAAGACCAGCGCAAGATGGATCGGTTCATCCTGTTCGCGCTGCTCGCGGCCGCCGAGGCGATCGCGCAGGCGAAATGGACGCCGCAGGACGCTGCCGCGCTGGAGCGCACCGCGACGATCATCGCCTCCGGCGTCGGCGGTTTCCCGGCGATGGCGGAGGCGGTGCGCATCACCGAGCAGCGCGGCGCGCGCCGGCTGTCGCCGTTCACGATCCCCTCGTTCCTGGCCAATCTCGCCGCCGGCCACGTCTCGATCAAATATGGCTACAAGGGCGCGCTGGGCACACCGGTCACCGCGTGCGCCGCCGGCGTGCAGGCGATCGGCGATGCCGCGCGCATGATTCGATCAGGCGAAGTCGACATCGCGATCTGCGGCGGCGCGGAGGCCTGCATCGACATCGTCAGCCTCGGCGGCTTTGCGGCGGCACGCGCGTTGTCGAGCGGGTTCAACGAGGAGCCGGCGCGGGCCTCGCGCCCGTTCGATCGCGACCGCGACGGCTTTGTCATGGGCGAAGGCGCCGGCATTCTTGTGATCGAGGAACTGGAACATGCGCTCGCGCGCGGCGCCACGCCGATCGCAGAAGTGATCGGATACGGCACGACGGCGGACGCCTACCACATGACATCAGGTCCGCCCGACGGCGACGGCGCCCGCCGCGCCATGGAGATTGCGCTCCGGCAGGCGAGCCTTGCGCCGGCGGATCTGCAGCACCTCAACGCCCACGCGACATCGACGCCCGCCGGCGATGAGAGCGAGCTTGGCGCGATCGCGGCGCTGTTCGGCCGCAACCGCGGCATCGCCGTCAGCGCGACCAAATCGGCCACCGGCCATCTGCTCGGTGCCGCCGGCGGCCTCGAGGCGATCTTCACCGTGCTCGCTTTGCGCGACCAAATCGCGCCGCCGACGCTCAATCTCGAAAACCCTGATGCGGGCGCTGATGGCATCGACATCGTCGCCGGCAGCGCGCGGCCGATGCCGATGCAACACGCGATCTCCAATGGCTTCGGCTTCGGCGGGGTCAATGCCAGCGTGATCTTCCGCCGCACGGGCTAAACGAGAGCCCCCCGCGCCCAGAAGACTTGCAATCGCGGCCCGCTCCGTTACCAAAACAGGATGATCGAAACGAATTTCTGGCTGTTCCTGGCCGCAGCCTGTCTCATTGCCGCCGTTCCCGGCCCCGGCATCTTCTACGTCGCGGCACGGACCTTGTCGGAGGGACGCGCCAGCGGCTTCGCATCGACCGCGGGCACGGCGCTGGGCGGGCTGGTTCATGTCGTCGCGGGCAGCCTCGGCATCTCCGCAATCATTCTCGCCAGCGCCGAATTGTTCGCCGCCGTCAAATTCGTCGGCGCGCTCTATCTGGTCTGGCTCGGCATCAAGACTTTCCGCAGCGCCGGCCGCACACTGTCGCTCGAGGGAGAAGCCTTCGGCGACAAGCGCGCGTTCCGCGACGGAGTGCTGGTCGAGGCGCTGAACCCGAAGACCGCCGCGTTCTTCCTCGCCTTCATTCCGCAATTCCTCGATCCCGCGGGGTCGAGCCCCACGCTGCAATTCATCCTGCTCGGCGCGATCTCGGTGGCGTTGAACACCCTCGCCGACGTCATCGTGGTGCTGATGGCCTCCGCGACACGCAACCAGCTGATTGGACGGCCGCATCTGATGCGGCGTCTCACGCAGGGCTCCGGCGTCTTCATTGCAGGCCTCGGCCTGTCGCTGGCCCTGGTGCGGCGGCCGGCGAATGGATAGGGCTCCGATGCTCACCCCGCAAAGCCGCTTCTACGAGTCCCATGGCCTGCGGCTGCATTACGCCGATTGGGGCAATGAGGGCGCGCCGCCTCTGATCCTGGTCCATGGCGGCCGCGATCACTGCCGGAGCTGGGACGTCATCGCCCGATCGCTGCAGCCGCATTTTCACGTGGTGGCGCCCGACCTGCGCGGCCATGGCGATTCCGACTGGACCCGCGGCGGCAGCTACGCGCTGACCGAATATGTCTACGATCTCACCCAGCTCATCCGCACCATCGCAGCGCCGGAGGTCACTCTCATCGGCCATTCGATGGGCGGCATGGTGAGCCTGATCTTTACAGGGTCGTTTCCCGAGCAGGTCTCGAAGCTGGTCGTGCTCGACGGCGTGACCATGCTGCCGGACTCGCCGAAGCCGCCGGCACATGAGCGCATCGGCAAATGGGTGACCCAGCTCGACAGGCTGCATGACCGCACACCGCGCCGCTATGCGACCCTCGAAGACGCGGCCGCACAGATGGTGCTTCACAACAAGCGCCTGTCCCGTGACCTCGCGCTGCATCTCGCCACCCACGGCGCACGGCAGAACGAGGACGGCACCTATAGCTGGAAGTTCGATCCCTATCAGCGCGCTAGCGCGCCGCACCGGCTCTGGCCGGACGATCACGTCGCGCTGTGGTCGCGCATCGCCTGCCCGACGCTGCTGCTCAATGCCGGCGAAAGTTTTCTTGCCGGTGCCAGAGCCGCAGGCCTGGAGCGGTATTTCCAGAACGCGCGCATCGAGACCATCGGCGGGGCGGGACACTGGCTGCAGCATGACAAGCCGGAAGAGGTGCTGAGCGAGATCCGGCGGTTTCTTGGGCTCGGCGAGAGCAGCGGCTAGCTCGAGTGCCGTAGGGTGGGCAAAGCGAAGCGTGCCCACGCATCTGTCTCCGTATCGGAAAGATGGTGGGCACGGCGCAAAAGCGCCTTTGCCCACCCTACGGCACCGTCCCCGGAGAGAGACTCAGCTCAATGTCCCCGCATGCACCCACCAGCCGGGGTGATCGCGCCGGATCTTTTCGGCCGCGGCATGGGTGTCGGCGGGCGAGCCGTAGATCGCAAAGCATGTCGCGCCCGAGCCGGACATGCGGGCGAGCTTGACGCCGGCGGAGCCACGCAAGGCCTCCAGCACGTTACCGATGACAGGTTCGATACGCAGCGCAGGCGCTTCGAGATCGTTGGCGACGGTTTCGAGAACGTCGACCCAATCGGCGATCGACCCGCCCTCCTCCGGCCACGCAGGAGCTCCCAGAACCGAGGTGGCGCCGACCAGGAGCTCGCCGTTGCGCAGGCCCAGCTGCTGGAAAACATCCTTGGTGGCCACAGGCACGCGCGGATTGACCATCACGCAGGGCATGCTCGGCAGTGCGAGCGGCAGCAGCTGCTCGCCGACGCCGGTCATGTCGCAGGCGCGCGAGAGCAAGCACACCGGCACGTCCGCGCCGGTCGCGAGCGCGACCTTCTGCAGGCGCGGATCGTCGAGCGACAGATTGTTGAGGCGCGCCAGGAGCCGCAGCGCCGCTGCAGCATCAGCCGAGCCGCCGCCGATGCCGGCGGCAACCGGCAGCACCTTGTCGAGCGCGAAGGCGCCGAGCTTCAGGTTCGGCACCGCGTCGGCCAGAAGCTTGGCCGCCTTGAAGACGAGATTGTCCGCGGTATCGCCGCAGGCTGCGGCAAGCGGTCCGGTGGTGGCGAGCTTCAGCTCGCCGCCCGGCTCCAGCGTCAGCCGATCGGCGCAGTCGGCAAACGCGACCACACTTTCGAGATCATGATAGCCGTCGGCACGACGGCCCACGACACGAAGGCTGAGATTGACCTTCGCCCGTCCTTCTTCAATCAACGCCGGCATCGGCGACACGCCCCCAACTTCAGTTCCTTGTCGCGCATGATCTTGTCGGAAAACCGCTACACGATTTGCGCTAGCGCGGCCCTTCGGGTCCGGATCATGCGCAAGCCTAGCCGCCCTTGCCGTCGTCCTTCTTCTTTTCCGCCTGCGCGGCCGAAGAGTTCGAATTGTCGTCGGCGAGGCCATTGGCGATCTTGGCCTCGATCTTCGGCAGCTCTTCCGGCTCGGGCTTGAGATCGCGCGCGTGCGACCACTGGAATTTGGCTTCCAGCGTGCGGCCGACCCGCCAATAGGCATCGCCGAGATGGTCGTTGATGGTGGGATCCTCGGGCTTGAGGTCGATCGCGCGCTCGAGGTTCTTCACCGCTTCCTCATAATTGCCGATGCGGTAATAGGCCCAGCCGAGGGAGTCGACGATGTAGCCGTCGTCGGGACGCTGCTCGACGGCGCGCTTGATCATCTTCATGCCTTCGTCGAGGTTCACGCCCTGGTCGATCCAGGAATAGCCGAGATAGTTGAGAACATGCGGCTGGTCGGGCTGGAGCTCGAGCGCCTTCTTCATGTCGGCCTCGGCCTTGTCCCACTGCTTGGAGCGCTCCTCGCAGATACCACGATAATAGTACCAGACGCTGTTGGCCTTGTCGTTGCCGGGCGGCAGCACGTCGACGCCTAGCGAATAGGTCGCGCCGCAGTCGCCGAACCTCTTGCGGCCGCGCTCGATGTTGCCGAGCGCCATGATCGCTTCGAGGTCCTTGGCATCCTCCGACGTAACGCCCTTGAGGATCTTGATCGCCTCGTCGGTGCGGTCGGCGGAATCCAGATCGATGGCAAGCTGGATCTGCGCATTGCGCTTGAGCGGCGAGGTCGACGGCACGCGCTCATAGACCTTGATCGCCATCTGCGGCCGCTTCACGGACTCGTAGAGATCGGCCAGCGAGAGCAGCGCCAGCGGATGGGTCGGCTGGAGGTAGAGCGAGAGCTGGAGATAGACCAGCGCCAGATCCTCGCCGCCGCGGCGGGTCAGCGTGGCGCCGATGCCGTAGAGCGCTTCGGCGGCGCCGGCCTGGGCGGAATCGACCAGCGGCGGCATTTTCTTGCCGGCCTTGGTCTCGCGCAGGCCTTCCTGGATCAGCGGATGGCGCGCGAGCTTCTTGTCGAAGGCCTGGTAGACGGTGGTCGCGGCGGCGGAATCCTTGTTGCGCGACAGCCAGCGCGCATAGGCCTCGGTCACGCGCAGCATGGAATCGTCGAGCTTGTAGGCGCGCTCGAAGCGGGTGCCGGCGTCTTTCTCCTTGCCGGAGAGCTCGAGGATCATGCCGGCGTGAAGGTCCTTGAACAGCGGGTACCATTCGGGACCTGCCAGCTTGTCGATGGTGGCGACACCGCCCTTGGCATCACCCGCACCATAGGCGGCCCACCCCGACAGCAGCGTGGCGACGAGATCGGTGATCGGACCGCGGATCGACTGGTTGATGTTGGTCTGCGCGGCCGCGTACTTCTTCACCTTGAGATCATGCACGCCGACGACGAGACGCGCGACGCGGTTGGTCTTGTCGATGGTGAGGATGCGCTCGGCGAGCTTGACGGCTTCGTCGATATCGCCGTCGGCGACCGACGAGATGAAGGCGCGGTCGAGCAGCTCGTTGTTCTTGGGATCGGTGCGCAGCGCCGAGCGGTAGAAGGCGGCGGCGGAGGCGGCGTCGCGCTCGACGCTGGCGTGGCGGGCAGCGAGATAGCTGCCGGCGGTGGTGAGCGACTTCAGATCGTTTCGGGTCGGAAACTGTGCCGCCGTGTCGGACGGATGATCCGGCGTCTGCGCCAGGACCCTGCCGGGGACGGTCGCGATCGCTGTGCCCATGAGGGCGATGGCGGCAACAGTCCAGCGGTTGAAACGATTTGAGAACATCAGGGCTCGCCTTGAGTTGGTAGTGCCTGGGTTTGCAGCAGAGGGCCGTATCGCATGCGAACGCGGCCGGTGGCATCGGGACCCGGAACCGTCCGGCGGACAATGCCGCTTTTGGCGCTTCGCCGCAAGGATTCGGGCCGGGCGATCCCCTCCGCACGCCTTAAATCGGCCAAGAGCGGTCCCAAGACGCTGCCAGTATGGCCTTATCGTGGCCGCGACCGGTGGCCGCAGCGGTGTCCTCACGCGAACGTGCGCCGGATCACCCTCGTGATCAGGTCCTTGTGCTCGGCCGGCTCTTACATCGCCTCATAGTTCGGACCGCCGCCGCCCTCGGGGGGAACCCAGGTGATGTTACCGTTGGGGTCCTTCACGTCGCAGGTTTTGCAGTGAACGCAGTTCTGGGCGTTGATCTGGAAGCGCGGGCTCGTGCCTTCCTCGACCCATTCATAGACGCCGGCCGGGCAATAACGATTCGAGGGACCGGCGAACACGTCGTGCTCGGAGGTCTTCTGCAGGTTCATGTCGGTGACCTTGAGATGGACCGGCTGGTCCTCCTCATGGTTGGTGTTGGACAGGAACACCGAGGACAGCTTGTCGAACGAGATCTTGCCGTCCGGCTTCGGGTAGTTCTTGGGCGCGTGGCTCTTGGCCGGATCGAGCGTGGCGCGATCGGGCTTGGCGTGCGCCTGGGTGCCGAACAGCGAAGCGCCGAACAGCGTGTTGCACCACATGTCGAAGCCGCCCAGCGCGACGCCGAGCACGGTGCCGAACTTCGACCACAGCGGCTTGACGTTGCGGACCAGGAACAGATCCTTGCCGACCGACGACGAGCGCCACGCATTCTCGTATTCGACGAGCTCGTCATTGGCGCGATCGGCGGCCAGCGCCGTCGCGACATGTTCAGCCGCGAGCATGCCGGTGCCCATCGCATTGTGCACGCCCTTGATGCGCGGCACGTTGACGAAGCCGGCCGCGCAGCCAATCAGCGCGCCGCCGGGGAAGCTGAGTTTCGGCACCGACTGGTAACCGCCCTCGGTAATGGCGCGCGCGCCATAGGCGAGACGCTTGCCGCCTTCAAAGGTGCCGCGGATCGACGGATGGGTCTTGAAGCGTTGGAATTCGTCGAACGGCGACAGGTACGGATCGTCGTAGTTGAGATGCACGACGAAGCCGACGGCGACGAGGTTGTCGTCGTAATGATAGAGGAACGAGCCGCCGCCGGTCTTCAGGTCGAGCGGCCAGCCGAAGGAATGCTGGATCATGCCCTTCTGGTGCTTGGCGGGATCGATCTGCCAGACTTCCTTGAGGCCGATGCCGAACTTCGCCGGCTCGCTCTTGGAGTCCAGCGCAAACTTGGCGATGAGCTGCTTGGTCAGGCTGCCGCGGGCGCCTTCGGCGAACAGCGTGTACTTGCCGAGCAACTCCATGCCACGAGTGAAGGAGTCCTTCGGCTTGCCGTCCCGGCCGATGCCCATGTCGCCAGTGGCAATGCCCTTGACGTTGCCGGCGTCGTCATAGAGCACCTCGGCCGCAGCAAAGCCCGGATAGATCTCGACGCCAAGCGCTTCAGCCTTGCGCGCCAGCCAGCGGCAGACATTGCCGAGCGAGCCGATGTAGCAGTGATGATTGTCCATCAGCGGCGGCATCATGAAGTTCGGCAGCTTGATCGCGCCGCCGCCCGTCATCCAGTAGAAGCGGTCGTCCTTCACCTGGGTCTTCAGCGGGCAGTCGGAATCCTCGCGCCAGTCCGGGATCAGCCTGTCGAGCCCTGCGGGGTCGATCACGGCGCCGGAGAGAATGTGCGCGCCGACCTCGGAGCCCTTCTCCACCACGACGACGTTGAGATCGGCATTGAGCTGCTTCAGCCGGATCGCGGCCGACAGGCCCGAGGGGCCGGCGCCGACGATGACGACGTCGAATTCCATGGATTCGCGCGGGGGAAGTTCTTCGGTGCTCATCTGATCTCAGCCCTTGAGACGGTCCTTGGTCATTTGCGCCCTCTTGTTTCCGATTTTTCCGGGTAGGACAACCTCGGAAATGCGTTTCGCCGGGGTGCAAGGGGGGTGCAAGGCGCCCTAAACGGGACCTCCCCGGTTCTGGTAGGCCAGAACCGGGGAAGTCCCATCTTTTTTGACGCGTTTTCTTCACGCGAACCGGGTGGCCACTTCGCTCGAAAACGCTATGCTATAATAGTCAGACTTTCCCATGATACCCGAACCCGCACCCACCGTCCGCGAGCTTCTCGCCTTCTATCTGGAGGCCGGTGTCGATTGCGCGCTCGCGGAGGAACCGATCGACCGCCTGGCGGAATTGGATGCGCCGCCGCCGGCCCCGCGCGTGGCGCCTCCGGTCGAGGCACCTCGTCCTGTCGCCGCCCCCGCGGCCATGCGCGGCGAGGCCGCACCGGCGCCGGACATCGCAATTGCCTCCGCACGCGAGGCCGCGCGCACTGCGCCGACGCTGGAAGCGCTGCGCGAGCTGATGCAGAGCTTCGAGGGCTGCGCGCTGAAACACACTGCGACGCGGCTGGTATTTGCCGACGGCAATCCGCAGGCGCGTATCATGTTCGTCGGCGAGGCGCCGGGCCGCGATGAGGACATCGAGGGGCTGCCCTTCGTCGGGCGCAGCGGCAAGCTGCTCGATCTCATGATCGGCGCGATCGGGCTCAACCGCAGCACGGCCTACATCGCCAACGTGATTCCGTGGCGGCCGCCCGGCAACCGCACGCCGACGCCGCAGGAGACGCAGATCTGCCTGCCCTTCATCCAGCGCCAGATCGAGCTGGTGAATCCCGACGTGCTGGTAACGCTCGGCAATCCCTCGACGCAGACGCTGCTCGGAACGCGCGAAGGCATCATGCGCACCCGCGGGCGCTGGTTCGACTACGACGCCGGCGGGCGCACCATCCGCGCGCTGCCGACGTTCCATCCGGCCTATCTGCTCCGCTCGCCGTCCTACAAGCGCCTAGCCTGGCAGGATCTGCGCGCGATCGCCAAGGTGCTGGCGGGCTAGCGAGCTCTCGTGTCCCGGACGCGGTGCGGCACGCAGCTCTCGTAGGGTGGGCAAAGCGAAGCGTGCCCACCACCTATCGTGGGCACGGCGCGTTGCGCCTTTGACCACCCAACAACGCGCGCGGCTCACGTCCCCTTCGGCCGCACGATGGCCCAGCCGACGCGCAGGAGCTGCTGACGACCGGTCACCAGCCATTCGAAGGCGCGCGGCACCTCCGGGACGATGCCGGGAAAGCGCTTGAGGATGTCCGGCGGCGGCGTGCCGGCGGTATCGGAGGCGCGCCAGACCACGACGCCGCCGGTCTCGCTGAACTTGGCCTGGTTGATCCACGGTGTGCGCGCAGGGTCGGCGTCGATGAAGAGATGCGGCCGGCCGGAATGCAGCGTGATCAGGCTCGCAAGCTGCGTCTCGCCGGCCACCGCACGCAGGCGATGGTTGGTGCGGCGGGCAAAGCTCTCGTCGAAGAAGTCCGAGATCGCGCGCGCCGGCATCGAGGTCGCGATCTCGTTCGTGCCGGTCCAGGGCAGCAGCAGGACGGCGAGCACGACGCCGACGGCCGGCGCCACGACGGCGGCGGCCCAGACCGTCCGCAGCATCCGCGCACGGCGCATCGCGATGAGATCGCCGGCTGCGACCACCACGGCAAGCCCGGACACAACCAGCACGACACCGGCGCCCCCGACGACGGACTCGAGCCCGAGCAGGCCGGAGATCAGCACCGCGCCCAGCGCCGGCGCCAGCGCGAAGAAATAGACGAAGTTGCGCCCCAACGGCTCGACCGGCGGCCTAAAGATGATCGGCGGCTCCTCGCCCTTGCCGGCGAACAGGCCGGCGTTGAGGAAGGTCAGCGCCGGGATCGCAGCGGCCCCGAGCACAAGGCCGCCGAACAGCCAGGCCGCATGCAGGGCGCGGGCATTCAGCTCCGCAACTTGCGGCAAGGCCGGCATCACCAGCGTCTCGGCACGCATCAGCCAGACCGCATAGGGCAGCGCCAGCACCGCGACGACAACAAGCGCGAACAGCGGATCGAGCGCGCGCAGCGTCCGGCGGCCGCCGGCGGTCGAGACCGCGAAGACAACGAGCAGCAGCAACAGGAAGATCGCCGCGGGCGTCGTCAGCAGCAGGAGACCGGCCTCGATCGACCAGGCGAACCAGGCATTGCCGCGGCGCTGGCCGATGATCTGCCAGGAGTGCAGCAGCAGCAGCGCCCACAGCGGCCGGGCTAGGACAAGCGGGCCGAAGTCGAGCGCCGACGAGGAGAAGGCGAGCACCGTCATGGTCAAGAGCACCGCGAGCACCGCCTGCTGCGAGCCGACCACGGCGCGGGAGAGATGATAGAGCGCAATGAACGTCGCGATCTCGCAGAGCTCGGCCAGCACATAGACGCCGAACATGTGGCCGCCGGCGGCACGATAGGCGATGTCGGCGAGCCAGACCGGCAAGGGCGGACCGAGATCGGTGCCGACCTGGTATTCGCGTCCAAAAGCCAGGAGCGTCGCCAGGCTGCCGGGCGGGCTGCGGTAGAACACCAGCGCCACGAACAGCCACATCGCGGCCTGCAGCAGCACGGCGATCCAGACGATCAGCCGCGGCCGGGCGCGAATGAGCTCGATGACCAGGGAGGTAAACCGCATGCAACGTCCGAAAGATGCAGCCAACCCGTCCAGCCGGCCCTATTCGCTCACAAACACTTTGATAAGGGGCGTCACGCGTCGTGGCAACGACGGTGTGCTCCCTCTCCCCGTTCTTACGGGGCGCGACGAGCTTCGCTCGCGCTGGGAGGGTCGGGGTGAGGGGCTGCGTCGGCAATCACGGTGACAGATGGACTCGCGGAGGCTCCCCCTCACCCGCATCCCATCTCGGATGGGATGCGGCCTCTCCCCGCACGCGGGAGAGGCGAAGAGGGCAGCGGAGAGAGCCGTTAGAGACCCGCCGACGCGTCGATCTCGACGCTGGCTTCCACCGGCACCTCGACCTCGGTCACCGTAAACAGATCCGGCACCGGCTCGACGGTCCACGGCATGTGCTTGGCACGCGCCGCCGCAACCGGGGCGAAGAAGCGGCGGTGATGGACCGAGGGGCCGAGACGGTCGAGCGCGTCGAGGTGCTCGGGGACGGCGTAGCCCTTGTGCTGCTCGAAGCCATAGCCTGGGCAGTCCTGCGCCAGCGCGCACATCAGGCGGTCGCGCGTCACCTTGGCGATGATGGAGGCCGCCGCGATCGACAGCACGATGCCATCGCCGCCGATCACGGCTTCGCAATCGCAAGGAGTGTCGAGCCGGTCGCGGCCGTCGACGAAGACGTGCCTCGGCGCCTCCGGCAGTGCCACCACGGCGCGCTTCAGCGCCCACAATGAGGCGCGCAATATGTTGTCGCGGTCGATTCGCGAGGGCGAGGCGACGGCGACCGAGACCTGGGCGGTGGCGCAGATCTTGTCGAACAGTTTTTCGCGTTCCTCGGCGGTCAGGCGCTTGGAATCGTCAATGCCGCGCGGAATCCGGTCGGGGTCGAGAATCACGGCCGCGGCTACCACGGGGCCGGCGAGCGGCCCGCGGCCGGCTTCGTCGCAGCCGGCGACCGGCCAGACGCCGCGCTTGATCAGCGCGCGCTCGCGCCGGAAGCTCGGCGGTGCGACCGCGATGATGCCTTTCTTGCCTGCGGGAACGGTCGTTGTTTTGGTCGCAGGCGCTTTGCCGGCCTTGGCGGGCGCTGCCTTCTTCGCAACGTCCTTCCTTGGCGCGTCTTTGGCCGGTGTCGTGGCGGATGTCTTGGCGGACTTGTCCCGAATCATGGCGGGGATCGTGCGCAAGCGGCCCGGCCGGCGCAACCGGGAACCCCGCGCAATTCCCGTTATTCAGGCCGCCCTATTCCGCCAGATGCACCCGCCGGTCCTCGCCGACCTCGATGCCGGGTGCGACCACGACCTCCCAGGGATGGCCGTCGGGATCGGCAAAATAACCGGAATAGCCGCCATAATCGGTCTCGTGCGCGGCCTTCACCAGCTTTGCCCCCTTGCCGAGAGCAAAGGCCAGCACCGCATCGACCTCCTCTCGGGTCCGACAGTTCCAGGCGACCGTGATGCCGCGGAAGGTCGATGGCCTCGGCTGGTCCGGCAACATCGCGTCGGCCGAGAGCTGATCCCAGGGATAAAGTGCGAGCACCGGGCCACCGGTATCGTAGAAAGCGACGGCCTCGCCGGTCGCCTTTAGCCGGCGCGCAAAACCGAGCGCGTCGTAAAAAGCGATGCTGGCACGGATATCGCTGACGCCGAGCGTGATGACAGTGAGCCGCGGCACCGGCGGGTGAAGTTCCTTGACCACGGGACGCCTCTTCCACTTCCCCGATCAGAACAGGCTGAGCTGATCGCCGTTCCGCTTCGGCCGCGCAAAGTGATCGGTCGTCAGCTTGGAGCGCCGCTTGTTGAGGCCAAGCCTGTCGCAGGCGATCTCGAAGCGGCGGCCGATGGTCCAGGCCATTGGTCCCGTGCCCTTCATCCGCTCGCCCCATTTCGCATCGTAGTCGCGGCCGCCGCGCATGTCGCGGATCAGGGTGAAGACGTGGCGATAGCGGTCGGGATAGTTTGCCATCAGCCATTCGCGGAAGAGATCGCGCACCTCCAGCGGCAGCCGCAGCAGCACATAGGAGGCTTCCTTGACGCCGGCATGGGCGGCAGCATCGAGGATGCGCTCGATCTCGGAATCGTTCAGCGCGGGGATTACAGGCGCAACCATCACCGTGGTGGGAATGCCGGCGTCCGAGAGCTGCTTCAGCGCCTCCAGCCGCTTCGGCGGCGTCGAGGCGCGCGGCTCCATGGTGCGCGCGAGCTTCGGATCGAGCGAGGTGACGGAGATCGCAACCTTGGCGAGGTTGCGCTTGGCCATCCGCGCGAGAATATCGATGTCGCGCACCACCAGCGCCGACTTGGTGACGATGCCGACGGGATGGCCGGCACCCTCGAGAACCTCGAGGATGCCGCGCATGATTTTGCGCTCGCGCTCGATCGGCTGATAGGGATCGGTGTTGGTGCCGATCGCGATCATCCGGGGCTCATAGCCGGTCGCGGCGAGCTCTTTCTCCAGCAGCGCCGGCACCTCGGGCTTGACGAACAGCTTTGACTCGAAGTCGAGCCCGGGCGACAGGCCGAGATAGGCATGGGTCGGCCGCGCGAAGCAGTAGACGCAGCCATGCTCGCAGCCGCGATAGGGATTGATCGAGCGGTCGAAGCCGATATCGGGGGAATCGTTGCGGGTGATCACCTTGCGCGAGGTGTCGACCCCCACACTGGTCTTGAACGGCGGCAGCTCTTCCAGGCTCTGCCAGCCGTCGTCGAAGGCCACGCGCGCCTCGGCCTCATAGCGGCCGCTGGCATTCGACTGTGCGCCCCGCCCCCGCCTGCGTGCGCGGTCGATGGCGACGCCAAGCTCTGGAAAGTCAGAGTCCACACCCGCCGGCTCGGAGGGCGCCTTGACCGGCGGGTGTTTGAGAGCATGAGAGGATGCTGCTGGACTCATGAAGCCAAGATAGCACCACAACGGAACAAATCAAGAACACAAACAAAAAATGGGAAAACAACCCCATGCAAAGTAGCCGCTCAAATTTCGGGCGCGGTCCTTTGACCTCACGCAACACACCCGTCGCAACGATTTCGTTTGATGCCGGCCAGGGATCAATCGTCGCGGAACAATGTTGGTGACGATCGCCGGGTGAAGGTCAGCAGGAACATGACAAATCAACAACAATCGGCCGCGGCAAGCAGCAACCTCGACCTCCTCGATCGCTACTGGCGCGCCGCGAACTACCTCTCCGTCGGGCAAATCTACCTGCTCGACAATCCGCTGCTGCGCGAGCCCTTGCAGGCCGAGCACATCAAGCCGCGTCTGCTCGGCCATTGGGGCACGACGCCCGGCCTGAACTTCATCTACGCCCATCTCAACCGCGTCATCCGCGCGCTGGATGTCAGCGTGCTCTATGTCTGCGGTCCCGGCCATGGCGGGCCGGGCATGGTCGCCAACACCTATCTGGAAGGCAGCTATAGCGAGATCTATCCCGACATCGCGCGCGACACGGACGGATTGCGCAAGCTGTTCAGGCAGTTCTCCTTTCCCGGCGGCATTCCGAGCCACGCGGCGCCGGAAACGCCGGGCTCGATCCACGAAGGCGGCGAGCTCGGCTACGCGCTGGTGCATGCCTATGGTGCGGCGCTGGACAATCCCGACTTGATCGTGGCTTGCGTGGTCGGTGACGGCGAAGCGGAAACCGGCCCGCTCGCGGCCTCCTGGCACTCCAACAAGTTCCTGAACCCCGCGCATGACGGCGCGGTGCTGCCGATCCTGCATCTGAACGGCTACAAGATCGCCAACCCGACCGTGCTCGGGCGGATGCGGGACAGCGAGATCCGCGACCTGTTCCGCGGGTTCGGCCACGAGCCGCTGTTCGTCGCGGGCGACGATCCCAAATTGATGCATCAGGCCATGGCGGATGCGCTCGACGTTGCGCTCGCCAGCATCCGCTCGATCCAGCAGCACGCCCGCGACGGCCGCAAGGCAGTCGAGCGGCCGCGCTGGCCGATGATCGTGCTGCGCAGCCCGAAAGGCTGGACCGGCCCGAAAGAGGTCGACGGCAAGAAGGTCGAGGGTTTTTGGCGCGCGCATCAGGTGCCGGTGGCGGGCTGTCGCGAGAACCCGGCGCACCTCAAAGTGCTCGAAAACTGGATGCGCAGCTACGAGCCCGAAAAGCTGTTCGACCAGAGCGGGGCGCTCATTCCAGAACTTCAGGCGCTCGCGCCCGAAGGCATTCGCCGCATGGGCGCCAATCCGCATGCCAATGGCGGCCTGCTCAAGAAGGAGCTGAAGCTGCCAGACTTCCGCAGCTTCGCCATCGAGGTGCCGCAGCCCGGCGGCGTCGCAGCCGAAGCGACGCGCGAGCTCGGCAAATTCCTGCGCGACGTCATCCGCCTCAACGCGAAGGAGCGCAATTTCCGCATCATGGGCCCGGACGAGACCGCGTCAAACCGTCTGGACGCCGTGTTCGAGGAGACCGAGCGGGTCTGGATGGAGCCGATCGAGCCTTACGACGTGCATCTGGCGCAGGACGGCCGCGTCATGGAAGTCTTGAGCGAGCATCTCTGCCAGGGCTGGCTCGAGGGCTATCTGCTCACTGGACGCCACGGTTTCTTCTCCTGCTATGAGGCCTTCATCCACATCGTGGATTCCATGTTCAACCAGCACGCCAAATGGCTGAAGGTCACGCGCGATCTGCCATGGCGGCGCCCGATCGCCTCGCTCAATTATCTCCTGACCTCGCATGTCTGGCGGCAGGACCATAACGGCTTCAGCCATCAGGATCCCGGCTTCGTCGATCTCGTCGCCAACAAGAAGGCCGATATCGTTCGCATCTACTTCCCGCCGGATGCCAACACGCTGCTGTGGATCGCCGACCATTGCCTGCGGACCTATAACCGCATCAACGTGATCGTTGCCGGCAAGCAGCCGGCGCCGCAATGGCTGTCGATGCAGGAAGCAGCCACGCATTGCGATGCCGGCATCGGAATCTGGACCTGGGCGGGGACGGAAGATGCAACGGGCGAGCCCGACGTGGTGATGGCCTGCGCCGGCGATGTGCCGACGCTGGAGACGCTCGCCGCCGTCGACCTGTTGCGCAAGGCGCTGCCGGACCTGAAGATCCGCGTCGTCAACGTCGTCGACCTCATGACGCTGCAACCGAGGGATCAGCATCCTCATGGGCTTTCGGACCGCGACTTCGACAGCCTGTTCACGCGCGACAAGCCTGTCATCTTCGCCTATCACGGCTACCCCTATCTGATCCACCGCCTTACCTATAACCGCACCAACCATGCCGGCCTGCATGTGCGCGGCTTTGCCGAGGAAGGCACCACGACGACGCCGTTCGACATGGTCGTGCTCAACGAGCTCGACCGCTACCACCTCGCGATCGAAGCGATCGAACGCGTGCCCGGGCTGGCGGCTAGGGCCGCGCGGGCCAAGCAGCAATTCCGCGACAAGCTGATCGAGCATTCGCGGTATGTGCGCGAGCACGGCGAGGACATGCCTGATGTCCAGGGATGGGTCTGGCCCAACAGCTCCGGCGGCAACACCCCGACTGAGGCCGGCGATTAGCCATGCCGGACACGGTCCTCGTCCTCAACTCGGGATCGTCGAGCATCAAGTTCGGCCTGTTCGAGATCTCGGCTGTTGAACCCAACCTGCTCTGCAAGGGGCTGCTCGACGAGCACGAGGCAAAGCCCCGGCTGGTGGTGAAGAGCCCCGCCGGCGAAGACCTGTTCGAGACGCGGACAGAGGCGCCGGACGCCGATGGCGGCCATCTATTCGCCGATGTGCTCGCCTTCATCGAGGACCGGTTCGGCGAACATCATCTGCGCGCCGCCGGCCATCGCATCGTTCATGGCGGGCCGGACTATTCAGGCCCGGTCGCGCTGACCGACGACGTCGTCGCGAAGCTGGAGGCATTGACGCCGCTTGCGCCGCTGCACCAGCCGCGGTGCCTCGCGCCAATTCGCGCGCTCGCGGCGATCCGGCCAGCGCTGATGCAGATCGCGTGCTTCGACACGGCGTTCCATCACGGCCTGGCGCCGCCGGCGAGCCGCTTCGCCATTCCGAGGCGCTATGAGGAACGTGGCGTCCGACGCTACGGATTTCACGGCCTCTCCTTCGAATATGTCGCGCGCCGCCTCGCCGAGATTGCGCCGGAGCTCGTCGCCAAGCGCAGCGTCATCGCGCATCTCGGCAACGGCGCCAGCCTGTGCGCGTTACACCACGGACGCAGCGTCGACACCACCATGGGACTGACGCCGCTCGACGGCCTGGTGATGGGCACACGCTGCGGCACGATCGATCCCGGCGTGCTGCTCTATCTGCAACAGCACGAAAAGATGTCGATCGAGGATGTCCAGCACCTGCTCTATCACCAGTCGGGCCTGGTAGGCGTCTCGGGCATCTCCGCGGACATGCGCACGCTGCTGGCGAGCGGCGAGATTGCCGCACGGGAGGCGGTCGATCTCTTCACCTTCCGCGCGGCGCAGCAGGTCGCGATGATGGCGACCACGCTTGGCGGCCTCGATTGCCTGGTCTTCACCGGCGGCATCGGCGAGCACGCCAAGGAGATCCGCAGCGCGATCGGCGAGCGGCTCGGCTGGCTCGGCGTGCGGATCGATGCGACGGCGAATGACGACGCGCACGAACGCATCAGCAGCAGCGATAGCGCCGTCGACGTCCTCGTCATCCCGACCGATGAAGAGTTGACGATCGCGCGCCATTGCGCTGCTCTGATCCGCGACCGCCACGCCACGTGACGTTTTTATGAATGATCTGCCGCAATGATGCCGCCGCGGTTTCGCGGCATAGAGACTGCATCAATCCTCGGGCGGACGGATCATGAAAACCCACATCATCGAAGAGCTCGGACAAGACGGCATCCTGTTGCCCGCGCTGGTGGCGGAAGGGCTCGCCGCCAACGACCGCATCAAGGTGCGGATGAGCGCATTGCAGGCGGCGGCCCAGCATGCGCAGGAGCCGGGCCGGCCCGCCAGCGACCTTGGCGTCGAAAGCCAGACTGCGGGCATCGCCCCCGCCGGGATCGCGACGCTGATCGGCGGCGCCCATCTGATCGGACAGGGCCGGCTCGCGGCCCCCGACCTTGCTAAACTGATGCAGGAGATTGCGGACGACGCAGCGACCATGATCCGCGCCGTCGGCGCCGGCGCAGCGAGCGACGGCGAGAGAGCGCAGGCGCGGTTCGACGCCATCCGCGCAGCCGGCCTGCTCGAGGCCGCCGGCGAGATCGAGATGTCCCATGTCGCGCGTCTGACCGGCGTGGCCGACAGTGGCGGCGACAGCCTGCATCGCCTCGTCATGGATCTGCACAAGCAGCTCAACAGGCTTGCGGCGAGCTGCTCGGAGGAAGCGCTCGACGGCGCGCATGTCTTCGGCCTGCATAGCGAGGACCGGGCAGCCGTCGCCGCTTTCATGAAGGGCCTGAATGCGACGCGCGGTCTCAAGTTCAATCATCCCGGCCTCGACACCATGGCCACGCGCGTCGGCGGACGGCTGCTGATCCAGAACGACATCGGCACCACGGACGCCCATGTCGTCGTGATCGCGGTGAAGAAGAACACGGTCACCGTCACCTACACCGATGTGCATCTGGCCCGCGCGAAATTCTTCATTTCGCTGTTCGCCGATTTCGAGGCGAATTGGAGCGGGCTCGATCGTCACACCGCCGCAGGTCTCGGCGACGACAATTCGTTCTATCTCGTCACCGGCCAGTATGAGACCGGACACGCCTCCGATCGCAACGAATTCCTCACCGCGATCGGCGCCGCACTGGTCTTTCTGATCGACTGGAACAAGGCGCGCAAGCTGCTGAGGACCTGGGTCGCCAAGGAGGACGCGGCTCGCACCCTGGAATGGGCTGCGCGCCAGCGGATCGGCCATCGCGGCTTTCTCGAGCTCGGCGGCAACGATCTGCTCAGCTCCGCGGTCCGGAACGCCGCCCCCGCGCGGATCGGTTTCGGCGAGCGGCTCGACCAGGCGCTCGGCCGCACCGCCGCAATCGATTTCCTCAAGGCGTCGCTGCGTGCCTCCACCGAGGCGCTGCTTGCGGGCCGCTCGGTCAGGACGGTGCGCGACCAGATCGAGGCCGATCTGATGCGGCACCTGGATCGCGTCGACGGGGCTCTGCTGGCAGCCGTGCTGCGTCAGATCGGCCTCGCCCACGATCTCGTCGCCGCGATCTCGCGCCATATCGCCGCGTTGCGGACCGGTCAGCCTGCCGACGGCAAACTCCTGACGCAGCGCTGCGGCGCGATCGAGCAGAAGGCCGACCGGATCGCGCTCGAAAGCCGCAACGAGGTCGACCGCCTCAATGCGCGCCCGCTGATCGGGCAACTGATCGATCGCGCAGAGGAAGCCGTCGACGAGCTGGAGCAGGCCGCATTCATCGCCTCGCTGATGCCGGAAATGACCGATCCATCCCTTCTGGCATCGCTGGCCGAGCTTTGCGCGGTGGCACAGACCGCCACCGAAGCGGCCGCGAGCGGCGTCGCCGCTGCCATCGACGTGCCGGAAGGACGGCGCGCCGATTCCGAGGATGCGCTCTCCGCCGTGACCCGCCTGATCGACGCCGAACACGCCGCCGACAGTTGCGAACGCACGACGACCGCGCTGGTCTTCTGCGGCGGCTTCGACGTCGCGACCTCGCTGTCGGTGATCGAGCTCGCTCGCGCCGTCGAACGCGCCACCGACCGCTTCGCCGCGTTCGGGCATCTGCTCCGCCGTCACATCATGATCGATCTCGCAGCTTGAGGAAGTCACCATGCATATCGCGCGTATCGGCGCTGAAGCCGCCGAATTGCTGCCCGCCGAAGCAATCGGCGCCAAGGCCGCCAACCTCGCCCGCATGGCGGCACTGGGCCTGCCGGTGCCGCCTGCCTTCGTGCTCCCGGTGAAGCTCTGCGCCGACATCATTGCAGGCCATGCGCACGCCGCGCGACACCTGCGCGACGGCTTGAAGGAGGGCATCGCGTTCCTGGAGAGCGCCACGGGAAAGCGCTTCGGCGACCGCAGGCAACCGCTGCTGGTGTCGGTGCGTTCGGGCGCGGCACGATCAATGCCGGGCATGCTCGACACCGTTCTCAATGTCGGCTGCACGTCCGATGCCGTGCACGGCCTGATCCGCGCGACCGGCCGTCCGCGGCTCGGATGGGATTGCCGGCGCCGTTTCCTGGAGAGCTTTGGCGAAACCGTGCTCGAACTCAACCAGGCCGCTTTTGCCGCGCGCATTTCGGAGCTCGTCGCAACCGAGCACGCCGGCAGCGACCGTGAGCTCGACAGCGAAGCGCTGGAACGGCTCGCCGGCCGCGAGCAGGCGCTGATCGAGGATCGCGCCGACGGCTCGCTGGAGGATGCCTTCGCGCAGCTGGAGGCGGCAGCCCAGGCGGTCTATCGCTCCTGGATGAGCGAGCGTGCGCAGACCTATCGAGGTCTCCAGCACCTCGAAGCGCTCGAGGGCACCGCCGTGACCGTGCAGGCGATGGTCTTCGGCAATGGCGGTCTCGCCTCCGGCGCGGGCGTGGCATTCTCGCGCGATCCGTCGACGGGCGCGCGGCGCCCGATGATCGACCTCGTCCTCGATGCGCAGGGTGAAGACGTCGTTTCCGGAAGACGCGCACCTGATACGGCCGAGGCGATCGCCCGCGAGCTGCCGAAACTCGAATCGGAGCTTGGCGATGTGCTGAAGCGACTGGAGGGCGCGTTCGCCGACGTCCAGGATGTCGAGTTCACCGTCGACAACGGCAAGCTCTGGATCCTCCAGACCCGGGCGGCCAAGCGTACGCCGCGGGCCGCCGCCAGGATCGCGATCGACCTCGTGCATGAAGGCCTGATCTCGAAAGACGAGGCATTGGGGCGGATTGCGGAGATCGACCTCGCCTCGCTCACCGAAACCAGACTGGTTTCCCCCGGCAGACCCGCAACGACCGGCATCGGCGCCTCCGGCGGCATCGGTATCGGACGGGCGGCGTTCTCGTCCGAAAGCGCTCAGCGCCTGTCGGCCGCCGGCGAGCCGGTCATCCTGCTGCGTCCCGACACCAGCACCGCCGACGTCGCAGGCTTCGCCCTGGCCGCCGGCATCGTCACCTCGGTCGGGGCGCGCACCTCACATGCGGCCCTGGTGGCGCGGCAGATGGGCAAACCCTGCGTGGTCGGTTGCCGTGCGCTGAAGATCGATCCTGTCGCGGGGCGGGCCGAGCTCGGCGATGTCGCATTTGCCGAAGGCGATTGGATTACGATCGAAGGCGATGCCGGAGAGCTCCATCTCGGACGTTGCGAGACGATCCGGACACGGCCCGAAGCCGAGCTTGCCGAGATCGCCGCGTGGCAGGCGCAATCTGGCCGACATGACAGACGCGCCGACGCGACTCAGTGAGTGCCGGTCAGGATCTGAAAACATCCGATCGCGACCTCGATCACGATCAGCACCACGACCGCGATCTCCAGGCGGAGCGAGCGCTGGGTGTCGATGATGTCGGTCAGCGCATTGGCGGTCTCCGACACCGCGGTGAGCTTGCGCTCGAGCGTGTCGAGGCGTTCTTTCAGCTCGTACTCGTCCTCGAGGCGGGAATAGAGCCGGTCGAGCTCGGGCTTCTCCCAGAGCACGTCGGGCTTCTCGGCGATCGCGACGCGGCCGGCGACGCGCTGCTGCACCAGCAGTGCATTGCCGATCAGTTGCAGGATGCCCTTGCGACGGCGCGGCGTGCGGCCGTGCTCGGCGAGCTCCCGCGCAAACGGCTCGATCACATCGAAGACCGCGGCGACGCGGCGCTCGTCCCGCGCGAGCGACGTGCTTTTGGCAAGCGCGTCCGCAACCAGCAGCAGCCGGTCGTCGGAGAACTTTGCGAGGCAGATCGGCCCGCCCGGCTGGATCGCTTCAGTGCTTTCATCCTTGCAGAGCTGTGCCTGCGCGATCTCTTCCTCATATGGGCTGAGCTCGCCGATCACCCGCGGCTTCAGGCTGTCGATCAGCACTTTCTCCTCGGACGGGAGCAGCCCGATCAGCACCACGACGCCGTAACGGAAGATCACGGCAAGGCCGGCATGGACACGGAAGGCGGCGGGCGTCGACGAGACCAGCGTGCCGATCTCGAGACCGGCGGCATTGATGCGGTCGCCCAGCATCAGCGCGCGGATCCGCAAGGTCGGCGCA
This sequence comes from Bradyrhizobium sp. ERR14, assembly GCF_014198235.1. Lineage (NCBI taxonomy): Bacteria > Pseudomonadati > Pseudomonadota > Alphaproteobacteria > Hyphomicrobiales > Nitrobacteraceae > Bradyrhizobium > Bradyrhizobium sp. ERR14. The sequence continues at coordinate 103,078 of NZ_JACIHD010000016.1, forward strand.
GCCTCCGGCTTCGGCGACGTTGACGCCGTGCCAACAGCGAGTTGATCGGCGTTCACAGGAAGCCTCCACCGGCACCAAAGTCACACATTTCCCGTTCGAACCTTTCTTGCAGGGCGCACCCTCCCTGCAGGAGCCGGCTACCCGCGCGCCGCGCAATGTCGCCGTAAAACTCCGGGTTAATACCCCCGGGACGCGCTTGTGCCGAAACATTCGGCAACATCGCCAACCCGCGCGTGACACATTTGGCTGCGAGGACTGGCTGCAGTTTACCATCGCACGTCGAGGCGCGGCCGGAAAGTTGCACTCGGCAACGCCACGTGTTTATGACAACATCATAACAAGCTACGCTTCTCCCGAAGTGCAGACATTGAAGCCTCAATCATGCTGAGCGTCATCATTCCGACCGAAGGCGTCGAGCAGACCGCGGTGGCGACTCTGGCCGCGCTGGTCCCCGGGGCCGCCGCCGGCGTCATCCGCGAGGTGCTTCTGGTCGACGGCACCCGCAACGGCGTCATCGAGCGGGTTGCCGACGTCGCAGGCTGCCGTTTCGTCGGCTTCGAGGGATCTTCGCAAGGCGCCGCGCTCGCGGCCGGCGCGCTCCAGGCCCGCTCGCCGTGGCTGATGTTCCTGCCCGCAGGCGCCGTGCTCGAAACCGGCTGGATCGAGGAAACCACCCAGTTCATCCAGGCCGTCGCGACCAGCGGACGGGACCGTGCTGCCGTGTTCCGCTATGCGCGCTCGCCTTACGTCGATACCGGATTGCGCGACGTCCTCCGGGCCGTGGTGCGCAGGGTGATCGGCCCGCTCGGCGATCAGGGCCTTTTGATTGCGCGTGATCATTACGACCGGATCGGCGGTTACCCGCCGCAGGCCCGCCGTTCCGAGGCACGGCTGCTGCGCCGGCTCGGCCGCTCGTCCCGGACCATGCTGCGCAGCCGGATCGTCATGGTCGGCTGAAGTCACCACATACTTGCCAAAGTCAAATAATTAATTGACAATGGCAAGTATCGAGGTGCCCCATGCCATCAAGCTCTTCCCCATCAGCTCTTGCGATCGAACAGGTCGCTGACGATCGCATCGCGGCGGTCCGGGCCTTCAACCGCTTCTATACCCGCAAGCTCGGTGTGCTCGACCAGCATCTTGGAAAGAGCCCGTTCTCGCTCAGCGAGGCCCGGGTGCTCTACGAACTCGCGCATCGCGACGAGCTGGCGGCAAAGGAGATCGGGAACGAGCTTGGCCTCGACCCCGGCTATCTCAGCCGCATCGTGCAAAGCTTCGACGAAAAGGGGCTGATCACGCGAAGGCCCCTGCCCGCCGATCGCCGGCAATACCAGCTCAGTCTCACCGCCAAGGGCCGCCAGACCTACGCCAAGCTGAACCTGAGCTCGCAAAACGAGGTCGCCGCAATGCTGGCCCAGCTTTCGGCCAGCGATGCAGCGCGGCTCACGCAGGCCATGGCGACCATCGAGGCCGTGCTGGAGCAACGTCGAACCCAGCCTGCGGCCTTCATGCTGCGCAGCCATCGCGTCGGCGACATGGGCTGGGTCATCTCCAAGCAGGCCGCCGCCTATGCCGCGGACTACAACTGGGACATCAGCTACGAAGCGCTGGTCGCCGAGATCTGCGCACAATTCATCAAGAACTATGACGCCGCGCGCGAGCACTGCTGGATCGCGGAAGTGGGCGGCGAGCCGGTCGGCTCGATCTTCCTGGTCAAGGCCACGGACGAGATCGCCAAGCTGCGCCTGTTGCAGGTGGAGAAGAAGGCGCGCGGGCTCGGTGTCGGCCGCGCGCTGGTCGAGCAGTGCATCCAGGGCGCACGCGAGCGGGGCTACAGCAGGATGACGCTGTGGACGCAAAGCATCCTGGTTGCCGCGCGCGGCATCTATCAAAGTGCAGGCTTCAAGCTCGTGAAGGAAGAGAAGCACCACAGCTTCGGTGCCGATCTGGTCGGCGAGACCTGGGAGCGGGATCTCTGATTTTGCGACGAGCGCGATGCGCATGAATGTGCCCTCGCCCCTTGTGGGAGAGGGCAGCGACGCCGGCAGACACAGGCTCACTTGGGTGAGGGGTATGTCTCAGCGTATTCCGTGCGGATAGAGACCCCTCATCCGGCGCTTCGCGCCACCTTCTCCCACAAGGGGAGAAGGGAGAAAGCAATCACACCGTGGCGCCTTGCGCCTTCGGCCGGCGCAGATGCTCGTCCAGCCGCGGCATGATCTCGACGAAATTGCAGGGCCGCGTGCGGTAGTCGAGCTGAGCGGCAAGGATGCCGTCCCAGCCGTCGCGGCAGGCGCCGGGGGAGCCTGGCAGGCAGAAGATGTAGGTCGCACCCGCGACGCCGGCGGTGGCGCGGCTCTGGATCGTCGACGTCCCGATCTTGGCGTGGCTCAGCAGGTGGAACGCGATCGAGAAACCGTCCATGCGCTTTTCGAACAGCGGCTCGATCGCCTCCGGCGTGACGTCGCGCCCGGTGAAGCCCGTGCCGCCGGTGGTGATGACGACGTCGATGCCCGCATCCGCGATCCAGCGGCGAACGACGGCGCGGATCGCCTCGACATCGTCGGTGACGATCTCGCGGGCGGCGAGGCGATGGCCCGCTGCGGCAAGGCGGTCGGCGAGCGTCTGGCCGGACTTGTCATCCGCGAGCGCACGGGTGTCGGACACGGTGAGCACCGCGATGTCGAGCGGGATGAATTGTTTTGCTTCGTCGATGGAGGCCACGACTTCACTCCTGTTTCCTGCCCACCGCCGTCATCCTGAGGTGCGCGCCGTGCGGTGCAAGGGCACCGCAGGGCGAGCCTCGAAGGATGGGCCGCAGGCTCCGCCATCCTTCGGGGCTCGCCAAGTGGCGAGCACCTCAGGATGACGCCACTAATAGCTTACTACTGCCCGCCGCCGAACGTGTTGCAGGCCTGGACCGTGCCCTGCTGATAGCCGGTCATGAACCACTGCTTGCGCTGCGCGGCCGAGCCGTGGGTGAAGGAATCGGGCACGACGCGTCCCGTGGCCTGGCGCTGCAGCGTGTCGTCGCCGATCGCGCTCGCCGTGGTCAGCGCGGCGTCGATGTCGCCGGGCTCGAGGAAGTTCGGACGCTTCTTCGACTCGCGATTGACCCAGACGCCGGACAGGCAATCGGCCTGCAATTCGACCTTCACCTGGAGCGCGTTGGCCTCCGCCTTCGAGCCCGCCTGCTGCTGCAGCCGCGTCACGCGCGGAATGATGCCGAGCAGGTTCTGGATGTGATGGCCGGCTTCGTGCGCGATGATGTAGGCGGTGGTGAAATTGCAGGCGGACTTGCCGGAGCAGCCGCGGAAGCGCGTCTCGACCTCGCGGAAGAACGAGGTGTCGAGGAAGATGGTGCGATCCGGCGGACAATAGAACGGCCCCATCGCCGACTCTGCCCGGCCGCAGCGGCCGCCATTGGTGACGTTGCGGAACAGCACGACCTTCGGACCGGTGTAGGACTGGCCCGAGGCCTGGAAGATTTCGCTCCAGCGATCGTCGATCTCGCCGAGAATGCCGGAGATCATGCTGCCCATCTCGTCCGTCGGCGCGCCACGCTTGCCTGACGAGGCCTGGCGATCGGTCTGATAGCTCGGCGCCTGGCCGCCGCCGGTGAGAATCTCGGCACCGCCGATCAGGATGCGCGGATCGATGCCGAAGGCATAGCCGACGAGGCCGAGCACGATGATGGTGCCGATGCCGAGCCCGCCGCCGCCCATCGGCAGGCCGAACCCGCCGCCTCCACCGCCGCCACCCTCGTCGCGACGATCCTCGATGTCGTCGCTGCGGCGGAAGTCATCGTAACGCATGGCGGCCTTCCCTTTGGAGCCCCCGATTCCCGGGACCCCTGATTCAGTTTCGTCGGCGCGCAGGAGCGCGAAAGCTCAACGCGCCACACACGTAAAATTTCCCTTGCCTTTATCAATATCGTGGCCGGCAAAAATTGCCTAGTGTGGCAACATGGCGATGCCAGCAATTTTTTCCGAGGGTCGAGCAATTTTTTCCGAGAGAAGTTTGGGGCTTTTTTGGCGCCGGGGCTGCTCCCGCAACGCGAAGAATTGCGAAATACACTGTAAAACACGACGAATGCGCACGACGACCAGCGCGCCGGACGCGGTGCGGGGACTGCTCACGAAAGCGGCGGGTTAAGTCGATTTTTACTTTGCCGCTTCAATGTAACGGTCAGTCGGTTGTTTGGTCCCGCGTCGCCGACAGCGTCGCCTGAGTCAGAGTTCTTGAGTCATGGTAGAGTCGCGTCGCGGGGCGTCTGCAAGGGCGCCCCGCACAAATTTTGAGTCCGCCTCGCATCGCATCATTCTCGGTGATTGCGTCGCCGAGATGTCGAAGCTTCAGGCTGGTTCGGTCGATCTCGTGTTCGCCGATCCGCCCTACAATCTCCAGCTCAAGGGCGATCTCAAGCGCCCCGACGAATCCCATGTCGACGCCGTCGACGACGACTGGGACAAGTTCGATTCGTTCTCCGCCTATGACGATTTCACCCGCGCCTGGCTGCTTGCCGCGCGCCGCGCGATGAAGCCGTCGGCGACGATCTGGGTGATCGGCTCCTATCACAACATCTTCCGCGTCGGCGCGATCATGCAGGACCTCGGCTTCTGGCTCCTGAACGACATCGTCTGGCGCAAGTCGAACCCGATGCCGAATTTCCGCGGCCGCCGCTTCACCAACGCGCACGAGACCATGATCTGGGCGGCGCGCGACGAAAAGGCCAAGGGCTACACGTTCAACTACGAGGTGCTGAAGGCCGCGAACGAGGACGTGCAGGCACGCTCCGACTGGCTGATCCCGCTCTGCACTGGCGAGGAGCGCCTCAAGGGCGCCGACGGCAAGAAAGTGCATCCGACGCAGAAGCCGGAAGGCCTGCTCGCACGCGTGCTGCTGTCCTCATCCAGGCCCGGCGATCTCGTGATCGATCCCTTCAACGGCACCGGCACCACCGGCGCGGTCGCAAAACGCCTCGGCCGCTCCTATATCGGCTTCGAGCGCGACAAGACCTATGCGAAGGCCGCGGAAGCCCGCATCGCCAAGGTCGAGCCGCTGCCGGAGGAGAGCCTCGCCCCGTTCATGACTGCGCGCGAAGCACCGCGGGTCGCATTCTCCGAGCTGATCGAGCGCGGCATGATCATGCCCGGCACGAAGCTGTTCGACGCCAAGAAGAAGCTCGGCGCATTGGTGCGTGCCGACGGCGCCATCATGTTCGGCGACAAGGTCGGCTCGATCCACCGCATCGGCGCGGTGGCGCAGGGCGCGCAAGCCTGCAACGGCTGGACCTTCTGGCACGTCGAGACCAAGAAGGGTCTCAAGCTGATCGACGAGCTGCGCGCCGAAATCCGCGCCGGCATGGCGGCGGAGTAGCCGCTTCCCACGATCTTGTAGGGTGGGCAAAGCGACTTGTCCGCCATAGCTCGAAGAGCGACGGCGGAAGCGTGCCCACGTCCTTCCCAATTGACGCGAAGACGTGGGCACGGCGCAAACGCGCCTTTGCCCACCCTGCGGCGCCTTGAATGGGGCGGCAGTCGGGACTAGATTTGCCCGGTCAGCTCCCGTCCTGACCGGTGGGCCCCATGCGACGACAGTCCGAGACATTGCTGTTGGTGCCGCTGCTGCCGATCTTCCTGCTCGGCATGTTTCCGATGTTCCTGATCGCCCTGCTGGGATTCTTCGGCCTCGCGCTGCTCGGCGTGCTCGTGATCTGCGTCGGGCTCGCCAGCAGCAACGAGGCTCACGACAATTTCAATCACGACGTCATCGTTCACGGCTATGCGCGCGGATCGGAGCGCGCGGCGCGGGCCTCCGACATGCATCTGGCCACGCGGCTCGGACTGCGGCTGGAAGCGGTCGGCGCCGCGATGGTCATTACGGCGGCAATCGGCCTTTGTTACGCCGGCTGATCTGCGTGGCGCGCAGATACCGCCCGGCAAACTCGCCGGTTGCCCTCCCGCAACGGGTTCAGGCAAGACGGGCGGCGCGGCCATGACGCTGCGTTCGCGCCTTGCAACAAACATTGGGGAGATCGATGCTCAAATTCTATTTCAACGGATCGCCGAACCCGACCAAGGTTGCGCTCTATCTCGAAGAGTCCGGCCTGCCCTTCGAGCCGGAGAAGGTCGACACCCGCAAGGGCGAGCAGTTCACGCCGGAATTCCTCAAGATCAATCCGAATGCCAAGGTCCCGGCGATCGACGATGGCGGCACCATCGTGTTCGACAGCAACGCCATCCTGCTTTATCTCGCCGAGAAGACCGGCAAGTTCCTGCCCGCCGCGAGCGTGCGCGGCGAAACATTGTCATGGCTGATGTTCATCGCCACCGGCGTCGGGCCATATTCGGGTCAGGCCGTGCACTTCAAGCATTTTGCGCCGAAGGACCAGAACCACGACTACGCCCATAACCGCTACCAGTACGAGACCGACCGCCACTACAAGATTCTCGACGCTCACCTCAAAGGGCGCAGCTACATGGTCGGCGACAGCTATTCGATCGTCGACATGGCGCTGTGGGGCTGGGCGCGGATGCTGCCGTTCAAGCTCGGCGACGACGCCTTTGCGCGCTACCCGAATGTGAAGCGGCTGGTCGACGAGATCTCGGCGCGCCCGGCGGCTGCGCGTGCGATCGCTCTGAAGGACAAGTTCACCTTCAAGGCCGAGATGGACGACGAGGCGCGCGCCAACATGTTCAAGCACATGGCGACCAAGGTCGCCTGAGCGCACCGCGCCGCTCTTCGAGGCCACGCGCATGCGCGTGGCCTTTTGCGTTTGGGATTCAGGCGGCGTGGACCGAGTTCAGGAACTTGGCCACTTCGAGCTTGAGGCGGTTGCTGTCGGCCGACAGCGAGCGCGCTGCCGACAGCACCTGCGATGAGGCCGACCCGGTTTCGGAGGCACCGCGCTGCACGTCGCCGATGTTGGACGACACCCTCTGCGTGCCATGAGCCGCCTGCTGGACGTTGCGGGAAATCTCCTGCGTCGCCGCGCCCTGCTGCTCCACGGCGGCCGCGACCGTCGACGAAATCTCCGACAGCCGCTCGATCGTGCCGCTGATCTCCCTGATGGAGCCGACCGATTCCTCCGTCGCGGCCTGGATGCCGGACACCTGCTGGGCGATCTCGCCGGTGGCCCTCGCAGTCTGCTCGGCGAGCGCCTTGACCTCGGAGGCGACGACGGCAAAGCCGCGGCCGGCTTCACCTGCGCGCGCCGCCTCGATGGTGGCGTTCAGCGCCAACAGATTGGTCTGGCCGGCGATGGTGCTGATCAGTTCGACCACGTCGCCGATCCGCGCGGCGGCCTTGGAGAGCGCGCCGACCCGGTCATTGGTCCTGCTCGCCTGACCAACGGCCTCGACCGCGATGCGGGCGGATTCCTGCACCTGGCGGGCAATCTCGGACACCGAGGAGGACAGCTCCTCGGTCGCCGATGCAACCGCCTGCACATTGGCCGACGCCTCCTGCGAGGCGCTGGCGACCTCCGTCGACAAATCCTGGGCCCGCGAAGCGGTCGTGGTCAAGGTGCCGGCGGAGGCTTCGAGCTCGTTCGATGCCGACGACACGGTGTTCACGATCTCGCCGACCGCCTGCTCGAACTGATCAGCGAGCCTGACCATGTCTTTCTTGCGGCTTTCGGCCTGCCGCGCCTCGACCTCGGTCTGCTCGGCGCGCAGGCGCTCGGTCTCGACCATGTTGTCCTTGAACACCTGGATCGCCTTGGCCATGTCGCCGATCTCGTCGGCCTTGCCGCGCCCGGGAATCTCGACCTCGAGATTGCCGCCGGCAAGCCGCCCCATTGCGCTCGTCATCGAGGCCAGCGGACCGACGATGCTGCGGGCGATCAGGAAGGCGACGATGCCGCCGAACAGGATGGCGAGGCCGCCGGCGATCTCCTGAACGGTCGTCGTGCCGGCGATCACGGCTTCGGCGGTCGCACGCGAGTCCTGATAGTCCTTCTTCAGGGTCGTTTCCGCGGCCTTGAGCCTGCCGACGCTGTCGACGATGAGAGGCGCGAGGTCCTTGTGGTAGATCTCGTCGGCCTGAAGCATCGCGGCGGACGTCGTCTCGAACGCCGATTTGTAGATGCCGAGCGAGGTCTTCACCGGCGCGAGCGTGGATCGCAATTCCGCTGCCTGCGGGCTCTTTTCGAGAGCCGCGAGCCGTTGCGCCGCCCGGTCTACGCTCGCCCTGAAATTCGCGGGTCCCTGCGCGTCGCGCAAGGCCAGGAAACGCCAGTTTGCGACCCGAACAAGGAGGATCCTGGATTCGAGGTCGGCGACGAGGGCCGCGGTGTCTTCGTCGACGGCTGCGCGCGCCGCATCGACCAGCTTGCCCATCTTGACGGCCAGCTCTTCGCCGCTCGGCAGCAACGTGGCCTTGCCCGTTCTCGCCTCGTTGACGGCGTCGCCGAGGTTGTCACGCAAGCGTCGCATCTTGGCAATGTCGTCGATGAGGCCGTTGTAGAGCGCTCGCCGATCCTCCGAGAGCGTCCCCTTGGCGCCGACCCGCAACAGCTCGATCGCAGCGGTTTCCCGCTCTTGCGCCTCTTTCATCGCGGGCTCGTTGGCGTCGTAGACGTAACGCAGATTGGCCCGCTGGATCGCCTGAAGATGGGTCGATATTTCCAAAACCCGCGCCGTGCTGTCCGAAAGTGCGGATTGTCTCGCGACCTGATCCTGCACCGCCCGCAAATTCCAGACGGCAACCACCGCCATCGCGAGACCGACCGCCACCAAGGCCATGAAGCCTGCGTACAGGCGTCCCCTGATCCGCAAACGAAACTTCGGCATTCCCACTGTCCACCCAGATGCATTTCACTTCGAGCGGCCGAACAAGTCCGGCAAATCGTCACGACCACCCTGGCAGCCGCGCGTCTTTGCGACCCACGCTGCACCGCGACACAATGGGGGACACTCGTTAATTGAACCTTCCCATTTTTCGCGCGCACCAAAGCGGCGCGCACAATATCTGCTGATTTTATAGCCAGTTGCGCTACGCCCTTGGCGCAAGGCGTGCGACCCATGCAGATAGATACCTGCATGGGGCGCCCGGATGCATGCCTGCCTACGCGGTGGCCTGCTGCAATTGCCGCCCTGAATCCCTCCGTTCTCTCTCTATTTTCAATTCCGCCGGAAGGGCTTCTTCAGCTCGTACTCAATCTCCGAACGAGACATCCCGCAGTCCAGAAGCTCCCGCTCGCTCATCATGACGAGCTGACGGCGCGCCGAAGACCGCTCGCGCCTGATACGGACGATCTCCGCCAGTCTTTGCCAGACCGACGCGACCATCGCCCACGGTGACGGACGTCGCCGGCGGGCGGACCAGATCATGCTCAAGTCGGTCAGCCCGCGGCTCTGACGCCCCCTTGGGGAAAAGAACCGAGCGCCCGCTCGGTCAGGATCGAGTCGCAGTACTCGCGGATCTCCTTGATCTTGCCGTCCTCGAGACGAAACACCAGGCAATAGTCATTGTCGTAGCGCACGCCTTCGGGCGTGACGTTGTCGCCCTTGGCCTCCACGACGACCACATCGCCGTCGGAGATGAAGCGGTGCGCGACGGTGCGCGTGCGGTCGCGCAGGCGGGTGCGCACATAGCCGTGCAGATCGTTGAGGATCGACTCCTTGCCCGAGAAGGTGCGCGACCAGGAATACTGGCCGGTCACGACCCATTTGGCATCTTCGGCAAGGCTTGCGGCGAACAGGGCGCGATCGCGCGCGGCCGGATCGGGATTGGCGGCGGCGGCGAAAATATCCTGCATCAGTTTCTTGTTGGCGCTCGCGTTCATGGCGGCATCTCCGTTTGGTGGGAATGCGGAGATCATCGCCGCAGCATCAAAATTCTTCAAATCGATAGAGAATATGATATCTATTCGCTTGATGAATTTGAATTCGCTTGACCTCAACCTGCTGACCGCGCTCGACGCCCTGCTGCGCGAGGCCAGTGTCAGCCGCGCCGCGCTCCGGATGGGCCTGTCGCAGCCGGCGGCCAGCCACGCGCTGCAGCGCCTGCGCGACATACTTGGCGATCCGCTGCTGGTGCGCACCGGCGCGCGGATGGAGCTGACGCCGCGGGCACAGGCCCTGCGCGCGCCGCTGGCGCAGGCGCTCGATCAGGTGCGCGGCCTGTTCGTGCCCGATGACTTCGATGCCGCACGCAGCGAACGGCAATTCCGCCTGATGATGCCGGATCTCGCAGTCGAGTTGCTGATGCCGCCGCTGATGGAGAAGGTGACGCGGGCCGCGCCCAACGTCCGCATCGACATCGTGCCATGGCGGGGATCGGCGATCTTCCACGCCGAGTTCGCCCGCACCATCGACCTTGTGATCTCGATCGGCAACGCCTTCAAGGGCTTTCACCGCCAGCTGCTCTACGTCGACAGCGACGCGCTGGCGGTGAGGCGCGGCCATCCGATGGGCGCCAAGCTGAAGCGGCGCGAGACGTTCCTGGCCGCGCGCCATGTCGGCGTGATCATCCGAGGCAGCAACGAGGATCTGATCGACACCTGGCTCAGGGCCAAGGGCATCGAGCGGCACATCTCGCTGGTCGTGTCAGGCTATCTCGAAGCGCTGCACGTCGCCGCCCGCACCGATCTCGTCGCCTTCGTGCCACGCCGGCTGATCGCAGCACTGTCGAAGCAGCTCGGCCTCGTCGCGGTGACCCCGCCGCTCGACCCCGGGATCGACGAGCAGTTCATGTTCTACCCGACCCGCGCGCAGATGGACCCCGGCTCGATCTGGCTGCGGCGGCTGATGCTGGAGACGGGGCGGGAATTGGAGAAGCGGAAGGCTGGGTAGCTCCCGTAGGGTGGGCAAAGCGGAGCGTGCCCACCACATGTCGCCGGCGGAAAAAGATCGTGGGCACGGCGCTTTGCGCCTTTGCCCACCCTACAAGAGCCGGGCTCTTACGCCTTCTGCGCGGCCATCACCTTTGCTACGGCGGGACGATCCGACATGCGCTTGAAATGATCGGCGATCTTCGGCGTCGCGTTGATGTCGACGCTGTCGCCTTCGAGCCAGGTCGAGAGCGTGTAGAGATAGGGATCGCAGATCGTGAACTGATCGCCCATCACCCAGGGCCCCCGAAACATCTTCTGCTCGATTAGGGCGAAGCAGGCGCCCATGGTCTTCGGGACCATCGCCTTCATGTCGGCGAACGAGCTCTCCTGCGTCGCCCAGCGCGGACCGCGCATCTTGTGGGCATGATTGATGTGCACGGTCGAGCAGAGGTAGGAGTTGAACGACTGCACCTGGGCGAAGTCGAAGGGATCATCGAGCGGCGCGAGCTTCGCCTTCGGGAAGGTCTGCGCGAGATAGGCCAGCATCGCCGGCGTCTCGGTGAGGACGCCGCGATCGGTCACCAGCGCCGGCACGCGGCCCTTCGGGTTGATCTTGAGATAATCCGGGCTGTTCTGCTGGTTGTCCTTGAAGCTCAGCCGTTCAGCCGTGTAGTCGGCACCCGCCTCCTCCAGGGTGATGTAGGTGGCGAGCGCGCAGGTGCCGGTCGCGTAATAGAGCTTGAGCATGTCGGACCTCATGGGGGAAAACCCGAGGTTAACGGCCCTCCGCGGCCCCGTCCATAGGGACCTCTTCGCAGTTGCCCACGGCCGCCCGGCCGTGCGAAGACGCCGTCAATCGGAGGGGATTTTGTCATGACCGTACTCATCGCCGGTGGCGGCATCGGCGGGCTGACGCTTGCGCTCAGCCTGCACCAGATCGGCGTTCCCGCAAAAGTCTTCGAAAGCGTCGCGGAACTGAAGCCGCTCGGCGTCGGCATCAACGTGCTGCCGCATGCAGTGCGCGAGCTGATCGAGCTCGGGCTGATGGACAGATTGGACGCCAGCGGAGTGCGGACGCGCGAGCTCGCCTATTTCTCCAAGCACGGCAAGCCGATCTGGAGCGAGCCGCGCGGGCTGGAGGCCGGCTACAAATGGCCGCAATTCTCGATCCATCGCGGCACGCTGCAACAGCTCCTGCTCGACACCGCGATCGAGCGGCTCGGCAGTGACAACATCCTCACCAGCCACCATCTGACCGGCTGGGCCGAGACGGCCGACGGCGTGCGCGCCGACTTCATCGATCGGGCGACCGGCAAGGCCGCCGGGAGTTACGACGGCGCGATCCTGATCGCCGCCGACGGCATTCATTCCGCCGCGCGCGAAAAGCTCTATCCCAATGAAGGCCCGCCGATCTGGAACGGCCGCATCCTCTGGCGCGGCGTCACGCCTTCCAAGGCCTTCCTGACCGGCCGCACCATGATCATGGCCGGCCACGAGATCCTGAAATTCGTCTGCTATCCGATCAGCAAGACGCCGGACGCGGCGGGCAACCATCTGATCAACTGGGTCGCCGAGCGCCACATGCCGCCGACCTATCAGTGGCGGCGCGAGGACTATAATCGCACCGCGCGGCTGGAGGAGTTTCTGCCCTGGTTCGAGAGCTGGCAGTTCGACTGGCTCGACGTGCCCGGCCTGATCAAGAACTGCCCGCACGCCTATGAATATCCGCTGGTGGACCGCGATCCGGTCTCGCAATGGACCTTCGGCAAGGTCACGCTGATGGGCGATGCCGCGCATCCGATGTACCCGATCGGCTCGAACGGCGCCTCGCAGGCCATCCTCGATGCCCGCACCATCACCCGCGAGATTCTCGCGCATGGACCGACGACCGCGGCGCTGCTTGCCTATGAGGCCGAGCGCCGACCCGCGACCACCGACCTCGTCCTGCTCAACCGCAAGAATGGACCCGAGCAGGTCATGCAACTGGTCGAGGAGCGCGCGCCCGACGGCTTTGAGGTCGTCACCGACGTGCTGTCGCAGCAGGAGCTTGAAGACATCGCCGCCAACTACAAGCGCGTTGCGGGCTTCCAGGTCGAGGCGCTGAACGCGAAGCCGCCGATCGTCAGGGGAGATGCGAAGCGCGAGCGCCTGAAGGCGGGGCGGTAAGAGTTGTCCAACCGCCCCGCGTCCGTCACGGCCCATCAATATCCATACTGTCCGGAACACACCCAATTGCCATAGGCATCGTAGCAACGGTTGTTGTAGTAGCCGTATGCACCTGCCGCCGCCGCTCCGACTCCGACTGCCGCGGCTCCGTATGCGGCTCCCCGGTAGACGCCTCTACGCGCCGCAGTACGTGCTACGGGGTACCCTGCTATCGGCCGGGAGACGTGAGCGCGGCCGTAGCGACCAGCGTGAACGGCACCGCCTCTGTAGTGCGCGCCTCCTCCGTGAAATCCCCCTCCCCGATAGGCGCCACCTCCTCCGCGGCCGCCGCGGGCGAGTGCGTCATCGGGAACAAGGCTTGCGCCGACAAGAGCGGCTGCGGCCAAGCCAATCAGAGCATATCGAAACATGGGCGTCCTCCCGTCATTGGAGTGCCGGTTCTATCCGCAGGGTGATGCCGTCAACGGGACAGGCACTTGCCCCATCATTTGGCGCGCCCTGCATGTCCAATTGACCTAGATCAACGCCCGTCTGTTTCAAAGACCCGAATTGGTCCAGCGCTTTCAGGCCGAGGCTGAAGACCATGAGCGGCCGCAACCGCCCGCTGGTGCGCTTCGATCTAAGCCAATCCTTGGATGCGAGAGAAATTTGTCCATTCGATAGACGCGAATAACCGAGGCTGCGATCATGAAGTTCCGGGCGGGGTTGCTTGCGGCGGCTATCTTGCTGACCGAAATGCACGCAAGTCATGCGGCGATACGGATCGCCGGCGATCGTGGCGGGCTAATCGACGCCTATGTTGACAGATATGAGCGCCTGCGCACTTCCGGAGAGACCGTCATCATCGATGGACTCTGTGCCTCATCGTGCACCATCGTTCTCGGTGCAGTTGCCGCTGACAAAATCTGTGTGACCTCGAAGGCCGCTCTCGGCTTCCACGCTGCTTGGGATTTCGGTCGGAAGGGAAGGACGATTACCGACCATGACGCCACCAACTACCTATACTCCATGTATCCCGGGCCGGTGCAGCGTTGGATCGCGGCACGCGGCGGGTTGAGGCCGCAACTCATCTTGCTGCGCGGCAAAGCACTTCAGGCGCTGTATAAGCCTTGCGCGCAGCACTCCGCGACACGGCCCCGACGGTAACGACTACCGCACCACCCTCGCCGCTTCCAGCAACCGCTCGGTCGCGCTTGCCGTTGCCAGCAAGGCGCCGTCCGCAGCCGTCAGCTTGGCCTCGACGAACGCAATCGTCTTGCCGAGCTGCGTCACCTTCGCCTCCCCGATGATCGGACCGGGCTTGGCGGGGCTGAGGAAATTCACGGTCATGCTGATGGTGGTGGTGTAGAGCCGGCCCTCACTCATCACCAGCACCGCCGGGCCCATGGTGTCGTCGAGCATGGCCGAGAGCATGCCGCCCTGGATGAAGCCCGCCGGATTGCAGAACTCCGGCCTGCCCTCGAACGAGAGCCTGATCCAGCCTTCCTGCGGACGGGCATCGAGCAGGCGCCATCCCAACAGCTCCGCACAGGGTGGCCTTGGAAAATTGTCGAGCGCGGTCTTGACCATTGGCAGCCTCCGTTTCGCACCCGATAGCTTAGCGCTGCTGCCAGCGTGCTGTCAGGAGGACGAGCCCGCTGAAAGGTTGAGCGCGTGCGCGATGACCTTGCGCATGACATTGGGCAGCGCCTCGTCCCTAAGGGTGGCGAGCGGCACCCAGCGCATGCCCTCGGGCGCGCGGGTGCGGGCTGCGGCTTTCGCCGTGTAGACCACCAGCTCCAGCGGAAAATGCGTGAAGACGTGGGTGACGACGCCCATTTTGCGCTGCCAGCGCGACAGCCCCTTCAGCGCCGGCGCCTGCAGCTTCGCCGCCGCGTCGTCCTGGCCGACGAGCCAGTCCGAGCCGGGCACTTCGGTCATGCCGCCGAGCAGGCCCTTTTCGGGCCGGCTGCGGACCAGCAGCTCCTCGCCGCGTGTGACGACGAAGGCCGCTCCGCGCCGCAGCGTTCCGCTCTTCTTCGGCGCCTTGCGCGGAAAGGTCTCCTGCGTGCCTTGCGCGCGCGCGATGCAATCCTCGTTCAGCGGACACAACGAGCAGGCCGGCTTTTTCGGCGTGCAGATCGAGGCGCCGAGATCCATCAGTGCCTGCGCGCTGTCGCCGGCGCGGGAGTTTGCAAGCAGCGTCGCCGCCAATTGCTGGATCAGAGGTTTCGCCTGCGGGAACTCATCTTCAACTGCAAAGAGCCGCGACACCACCCGCTCGATATTGCCGTCGACCGGCATCGTGTGGCGATCGAAGGCAATCGCCGCGATCGCCGCCGCCGTGTACGGCCCGATGCCCGGTAGCGCACGCAGCCCCTCCTCGGTGTCGGGAAAGATGCCGCCATTCTCGCGTGTCACCGCGACCGCGCAGGCGTACAGGTTGCGCGCGCGCGAGTAATAGCCGAGCCCGGCCCACATCCGCAGCACATCATCCTGCGAGGCCCGTCCGAGCGCAGTGACATCCGGCCAGCGCGCGACGAATTTTTCGAAATAGGGCCCGACCGCCTTCACCGTGGTCTGCTGCAGCATGATCTCCGACAGCCAGACGCGGTATGGATCCGACGTCTCGCCGGGCGCGGCCCGCCACGGCAACCGGCGCCGGTGGCGGTCGTACCATTGGAGCAGGAGCGTCGGACGCGATGAGACTTTCGACTGAACTGGTTCCGGCTTGGCCTTGAGGGCAGATCTAGGGCTCATGCCTTCACTCTAGCTGCAACGCATCAGTCTCTCCACGTCATGCCCGCGCCTGTCGCGGGCATCCACGTCTTTCTTCGTGGCGAGACGTGGATGGCCGGGACAAAGCCCGGTCATGACGGCGTCAGTTCCTGACACGTCGCGCATGGTGCTATAAGGACCCATGTCCAAATTCCCTCCCAAACCCGGTCCCCTCAGCGCCAAGCCGCTGGGCATCCTGCTCAACGACGTCTTTGCCGAGGCCTATGCCAAGCAGGGGTTTGCGGCGCGCGAGTTGGTGACGCGGTGGGCGCAGATTGCAGGTCCGGAGATCGCGGCCCATGCCGAGCCGCTGAAGATGCAATGGCCGCGCCCGGTGGAGGGCCAGCCGCAGGAGCCGGCGACCCTGGTGCTGCGGGTGGAGGGGCCGATGGCGCTGGAGATCCAGCATTCCGCCGACGTGATCCTGGAGCGCGTCAACCGCTTCTTCGGCTGGAGCGCGGTCGGCAAGCTCGCCTTCCGCCAGGCTCCGCTGTCGCGCCCCCGGCGGCCGGTGCGGCCCGGCCCGCCCGATCCCAAATCGGTGGCCAAGGTGGCGGAGAGCCTTGGTGACATCGAAGATGAACAACTGAAGACGGCGCTGGCGCGGCTGGGGGCCGCCATCAAGCGAAATTGAGCCTTATTTCGCGGTCAATCTGGACCCGTCTCTACCGCTCGCCATTGCCTCAAGCTACGTTTCAAGCTAGCGACAGGCCGCCCGGGCGGGAACTTCATGGACCCCTGGGGCGAGATTTTTGCCAATTCGGGAGCCGACCTTGATCATCACCCGCCGCGCCTTCACTACGATGCTGTCGCTGACCGGGCTTGCCGCGCTCGCCAGGCTCTCGCCGCTGCAGTTCGTCTCCGAGGCCATGGCGCAGTCGGCCGCCGACGTCGCCAAGCCGGTATCGCTGCCCGACATGGCGCTCGGCCCGAACGACGCCGCCGTCACCATCACCGAATACGCCTCGATGACCTGCCCGCATTGCGCCGCCTTCAACGAGCAGGTGTTCCCGAAGATCAAGAAGGAATACATCGACACCGGCAAGGTGAAGTACATCTTCCGCGAGTTCCCGCTCGACATCAAAGCCGCCGCCGGCTCGATGCTGTCCCGCTGCATCGCCAATGGCGACGGGCCGAAATACTTCGCGGTCACCGACATGCTGTTCCGCCAGCAGAACGACTGGGTGGTGAAGAACACCACCGAGACCCTGACGCGGATCGGCAAGCAGGCTGGCCTTACCCAGCAGCAGGTCGAGGCCTGCCTGAAGGATCAGGCGCTGCTCGACAAGATCGCCGCCGACCAGAAATATGCCAGCGACGTTCTGAAGGTGGATTCGACGCCGACCTTCTTCATCAACGGCGAGAAGATCAAGGGCGAGACCTCGTTCGAGGAGTTCGCCAAGAAGATCAATCCGCTGCTGAAGAGCTGATTCGCTCGTCAAGATCCTGATTCGCATCTCGAAAGCCGTATCTTTCCCGGCATAAATCCCTTGGGAAAAGCGGCTTTCGCCGGTTGCCCTCGCGGCGCACCGCGGCCATTGTCCAGCCGCATGAGGCGCCTCGCGCGACTCGCCCGGATAGCGACACTGCCTTCCATGGTATTGTCCCGGCAGGGGATTCGCGCCTGCCAACAGAGATGCGTGCTTATGAAAATCACCCGCCTGCGCCTTCACGGCTTCAAGTCCTTCGTTGAGCCCACGGACTTCGTCATCGAGCCCGGCCTGACCGGCGTGGTCGGACCCAACGGTTGCGGCAAGTCGAATCTCGTCGAAGCACTGCGCTGGGCGATGGGTGAAACGTCGTACAAGAGCTTGCGCGCCGCCGACATGGACGCGGTGATCTTCGCCGGCTCCGGCAACCGTCCGGCACGCAACCACGCCGAAGTGACGATGACGATCGACAATGCCGATCGCACTGCGCCGGCGGCGATGAACGACAGCCAGTTGCTCGAAATCTCCCGCCGCATCGAGCGCGAGGCGGGGTCGGTCTACCGCATCAACGGTCGCGATGTGCGCGCCCGCGACGTGCAGATCCTGTTTGCAGATGCCGCCACCGGCGCGCGTTCGCCGGCTCTCGTCCATCAAGGCAAGATCGGCGAGATCATCCAGGCCAAGCCCGAGCAGCGCCGCCGCGTGCTGGAAGACGCTGCCGGCGTCGCCGGTCTGCACGCCCGCCGCCACGAGGCCGAGCTGCGGCTGAAGGCGGCCGAAACCAACCTGACCCGCGTCGAGGACGTGATCGGCCAGCTCGCAGGCCAGATGGAAGGCCTGAAGAAGCAGGCCCGCCAGGCCGTGCGCTACCGCGAGGTCGCGGCCAAGGTCCGCAAGGCGGAAGCCACACTGTTCCATCTGCGCTGGATCGGCGCCCATGCCGACGTCAACGAATCCGGCCAGACCCACGATCTCGCGGTGCGCGAGATGGCCGAGCGCACCCAGCACCAGGCCGAAGCCGCCCGCATCCAGGCGATCCGCGCCGCCGAAATGCCGGGGCTGCGCGATGCCGAGGCGCGCGCCGCTGCAGGCTTGCAGCGCCTGACCAATGCCCGCGAGCTGCTCGACCGCGAGGAAGAGCGCGCCAAGGAGCGCGTCGCCGAGCTCGAGCGCCGCCTCGCCCAGTTCGAAGGCGACATCTCCCGTGCTCAGCAGCAGACCATGGACGCCGACGTCGCGCTGCAGCGGCTCGACACCGAAGATTCCGAGCTGAAGGAAGAGATCAAGTCGCGCGTCGAGAAGCGCTCGGGTGTCGACGAGCGCGTCGGCGAAGCCGAGGCGGTGCTGACCGAAACCGAGCAGCAGTTCGCCGAGCTCACCACTGCGCTGGCCGACCTCACCGCCAAGCGCAACCAGCTCGAGGCCAACGTCCGCACCCACCGCGACAAGCTGGCCCGTCTCGACCAGGAGATCGCGAACGTCGCCGCCGAAGAGCAGAAGCTTGCCGCCGAGACCGGCGGCTTCGGCGATCTCGACGAGCTGACCGCGTCGGTTGAGACCGCGGAGCAAACACTGGCCGCCTCGGAAGCCGCAGCGCAGGCGAGCGAAGCCGCCCACGTTGCCGCCCGCCAGACGCTGGAATCCTCGCGCTCGCCGCTGGTCGAGGCCGACAAGCGCGCGCAGCGGCTCGAAACCGAGGCGCGCACGATCTCCAAGATCCTCAACGGCGAGACCAAGAATCTGTGGCCGCCGATCATCGACGGCATCACCGTCGACAAGGGTTTTGAGAAGGCCATCGGCGCCGCGCTCGGCGACGACCTCGATGCGCCGATCGATCCGTCGGCGCCGATGCGCTGGACCAATGTCGGACAGACCGACGGCGATCCGGAGCTGCCCGAAGGCGCCGTGCCGCTCGCCAATCATGTGCAGGCGCCGGCCGAGCTGACGCGCCGTCTGGCCCAGATCGGCGTGGTGCCGCGTGAGCGCGGCGCAGAGCTGGTCTCCCAGCTCAAGACCGGCCAGCGGCTAGTTTCGCCCGAGGGCGACGTCTGGCGCTGGGACGGTTTTGTCGCGGCCGCTCACGCCCCGACCGGCGCAGCGAGGCGCCTGGCCGAGCGCGCCCGCCTCGTCGACATCGAGAACGAGCTGGAGCAGGCCCGCATCGACGCGCAGATCAAGCGTCAGGCGCTGGAGAACGCCGAGTCCGAGCTGCAGATGGCGGCCAGCACCGAAGGCGCCAGCCGCGAAGCCTGGCGCGCCGCGCAGCGCGAGCTCAACGTCGCGCGCGAGCGTCATGCCACCGCCGAGCGCGAGATCAGCCGCCATGCCGCGCGCAAGGCAACGCTGTCGGAAGCGCACAGCCGTCTCGCCGCCGACCGCGCCGAGGCCGAAGCTGCGTATGAATATGCCGAAGCCGGCATTTCCGAGCTGCCGTCGAGCGAGGACACCGAAACCCGTCTCGCCGCGGTCCGCAGCGACATCGAAGGCCATCGCCGCATGGCCGCCCAGGTCCGCGCTGAGGCGCAGGCGCTGGCGCGCGAGGCCGAGCTCGCCGACCGCCGCGTGCAGGCCATCCTGGCCGAGCGCACCGAGTGGCAGAACCGCAAGGAGAGCGCGGCCTCCCACATCGATACCATCCAGGCCCGTATTGCCGAACTCACGATCGAGCGCAGCGAGCTCGAAAATGCGCCGCAAGTGTTCGCGGAAAAGCGCAGCGCACTGATCACCGAGATCGAATACGCCGAGAACGACCGCCGCATGGCCGCCGACGCGCTCGCCACCGCGGAGACCGCGATGGCCGAGACGGATCGCGTCGCCAAGCTGACCTTGGAGGCGCTCTCCAGCTCCCGCGAGGCCACCGCCCGCGCCGAGGAGCGCATGGAAGGCGCGCGGCGCCGGCTCGAGGACATCGAGCGCGAGATCCGCGACATGCTGGAAGTCGAGCCGCAAGCCGTCGCCGGCCTCGCCGAGATCGAGCCCGGCGCGGAGCTGCCGCCGCTGCACGACATCGAGGAAGACCTCGAAAAGATGCGCCGCGACCGCGAGCGCCTCGGCGCAGTCAATCTGCGCGCCGAGGAAGAGCTGCGCGAGGTCGAGACCCAGCACATCGGCCTCGTCACCGAGCGCGACGACCTCGTCGAAGCGATCAAGCGTCTGCGCCAGGGCATCCAGAGCCTCAACAAGGAGGCACGCGAGCGGCTGCTGACCTCGTTCGAGGTGGTCAACAACCACTTCAAGCGGCTGTTCGTCGAGCTGTTCGGCGGCGGCGAAGCGGCGCTGCACCTGATCGAGAGCGACGACCCGCTGGAAGCCGGCCTCGAAATCATCGCAAAGCCGCCGGGCAAGAAGCCGCAGACGCTGTCGCTGCTCTCGGGCGGTGAGCAGGCGCTGACCGCGATGGCGCTGATCTTCGCGGTGTTCTTGACCAACCCCTCGCCGATCTGCGTGCTGGACGAAGTCGACGCGCCGCTCGACGACCACAACGTCGAACGGTACTGCAACCTGTTGCACGAGATGACCGGCTCGACCGACACGCGCTTCATCATCATCACCCACAATCCGATCACGATGGCGCGGATGAACCGCCTGTTCGGCGTCACCATGGCCGAGCGCGGCGTCTCGCAGCTGGTGTCGGTCAGCCTGTCAGAGGCGGTGGACATTCTCGACCAGAACGTGGCGTGACGCTGCGGTCGTTCCACACCCATTGACGTCATCATCCGCGAAGGCGGATGATCCAGTACGCCGTGGCTTCTCGGTTGACGGCACTGTCTCGGAGTACTGGATGCCCCGCCTTCGCGGGGCATGACTGCGGATGATGATAGCCCCCACCCTCCCCGCCGAACTCAAGGCCGCCCTCGACGGCAAGCTGCAGGGCTTCTCCCGCACCGACGCTGCACAACGGTCGCAGAAAATCTCGACCGCCTATCGCGCCGGCGGCGGCTCCGGCACGATCAAGTCGGACGCCGATGCGCTCGCCTATGCGCTCGCGCGCATGCCGGCGACGTACGCGGCGGTGGCCGCCAGCCTCAATGCACTGACGGAGATTGCGCCCGATCTCGCCCCGGAAACGTTGCTCGACGTCGGCGCAGGTCCGGGCACCGCGAGCTGGGCCGCTGCGGAAGCCTTTCCATCGCTGCAGGATTTTACCCTGCTCGACGCCAACGCCACCTTGAGCCGGCTTGCGCTCGAACTGGCGCGCGACAGCTCACGCCTGGCGGAGTGCCGCTATCTGCCCGGCGATGCCGGCGGCAACCTCACTGAAGTCTCGCCAGCCGATCTCGTCGTCGCCAGCTACATCATCGGCGAGCTGGGCGAAAGCGACCAGCGCAAGCTCGCGGAAGCGATGTGGGCAAAAGCGCGCCACGCGCTGGTCGTGATCGAGCCCGGCACGCCCGCCGGCACCGCGCGCATCCTCGCCCTGCGGCAGCAGCTGATCGCGGCTGGCGCTTACGTCGCCGCCCCCTGCCCGCACGAAAGGCCCTGCCCACTCACCGCGCCGGACTGGTGCCATTTCAGCCAGCGCCTGCCGCGCTCGCAGGCGCACCGCCAGATCAAGGGCGCCGACGTGCCGTTCGAGGACGAACGTTTCATTTACGTCGCGCTGACCCGCGCGCCGCCGACTACCCGCGCCGCGCGCGTGCTGGCCCCGCCGGATGTCGCCAAGGCCGAGATCACGGCCAACCTCTGCACCGAGGATGGCGTCGCCATCACAAGGGTGCCTCGTCGGGACAAGGCCGCCTATGCTGGGGCACGCCGCTGGCGCTGGGGCGACGCTATTCTGTCCGAAAGTTAACCTTGTTCCGGACTTTTGCCTTGAACGCGGGCGGCTCCACATTCGACTAAGTCTTACCTCCCCTCTGCGCCGGGCTCTCACCCTGCGCCAATTTGGTCTAGGCTAGCGCCTGCCTTCTTCCCCTTCAGGAGTTCTCCATGTCGACCGGCTGGATCGTTCTCGGCGTCATCGTCGTCCTCGCGCTGTTCGCCTTCAGCGCCTACAACCGCCTGGTGGCGCTGAGCCAGCGCGTCGGCCAGGCCTTCGCCGATATCGACGTGCAGCTCAAGCAGCGCCACGACCTGATCCCGAACCTGGTCGAGACGGTGAAGGGCTATGCCTCGCATGAGCGCGGCACGCTCGACGATGTCATCAAGGCGCGCAACTCGGCAATGTCGGCGCAGGGTCCCGCGCAGGTGTCCGCGGCCGAGAACCAGCTGTCCGGCGCGCTTGGCCGGCTGATCGCGCTATCGGAGGCCTATCCCGACCTCAAGGCCAACGCCAATTTCCAGCAACTCGCATCCGAGCTTTCCGACCTCGAGAACAAGATCGCGGCGAGCCGCCGCTTCTTCAACAACGCGGTCCAGGAATACAACACCGGCATCCAGCAGCTGCCCGCCGCCTTGTTCGCCGGCATGTTCGGCTTCACCAGGAAGGACTTCTTCGATCTCGGCGCCAGCCGCACCGAGGTCGAGGTCGCGCCGCAGGTGAAGTTCTGATCTTGAGCCGATAGGCCGGCAGGGCACCCGCGTCATGGCCGCGTATGGTCTCTACACGCACATCGCCTCGAACAAGTTTCGTTCGATGCTGCTGCTCGCCGGCCTGTTCATGCTGGTCTACGTGCTGGTCTATGCTGGCGCGTTGGTCGCCGAAGTCGTCATCAACGGCAATGAGACCGTCGTCTATTACCTGAGGCGCGCCCTCCACGATCTGATCGTGGCCGCGCCGGTTGCGACGATCGTGGCGGCGGTCTGGGTCGTGATCGCCTATTTCTTCCACCAGTCGATGATCGACGCGGTGACCGGCGGCCACGACGTCACGAGGCAGGAGGAGCCGCGGCTTTACAATCTGCTGGAAAACCTCTGCATCTCGCGCGGCATCACCATGCCGAAGCTGAAGATCATGGAGAGCCCGGCGCTGAACGCGTTCGCGACCGGCCTCAATCCGCGGCAATATTCGATCACCGTCACCACGGGTCTCCTCGATGCCCTGAACGACAAGGAGATCGAGGCGGTGCTGGGCCACGAGCTGACCCACATCAAGAACGGCGATGTGCAGCTGATGGTGGTCGCCGTCATCATCGCCGGCGTGGTCGGCTTCTTCGGCGAATTGTTCTTCCGCCTGTTCACCAATTTCAATTGGAGCTCCGGCTCCGGCGGCTCATGGTCCTCGGGCTCTTCCTCCTCGTCGCGGTCGTCCTCTTCATCGAGCGACAACAAGAGTTCCGGCGGCGGCGCGGTAATCGTGATCATCATCGCGATCGTGCTGATCGTGGTGGCCTGGCTGCTGTCCCAGGTGGTCAAGCTCGCACTGTCACGTTCGCGCGAATATCTCGCCGACGCCGGCTCCGTCGAGCTGACGAAAGACCCTGATGCGATGATCTCGGCGCTGCGCAAGATCGAGAATCGCGGCGAGCTGCCCGGCGCGACCTCGGCCGTGATGGAGCTCTGCGTCGACAATCCCCGCGAGGGCTTTGCCGATCTGTTCGCGACCCACCCATCCGTGCAGTCCCGGGTCGACGCGCTGGTCAAGTTTGCCGGCGGCCACGATCCTGGCCCGCGGCCGCTGGCCGAGGAAACGGACGAGCCTGAGGCGCAAGCCGACCAGCAGGACACCCCACCGCCGCTGCGTCATGGTCCGTGGGACGATGCGAGTGGGCCGGCCGCTCCGCAGCCCCTGCCCGCACCCGGCCCTTCCAGGACCGCGAACAGCAAGCCGGTGGGCAATCTCATGGGTCCCTGGGGCCGTCATTAAGCACGCGATGTCCTGCCATGCGCGGCGGGTTTCGCCGCGATTGGGAAAAACTCCGGGAATAGCCGTATCGACATGCCGAGGATTTGAATTCTCCCTTGTTTCTGCCATGTTCGCGCCCAACAGCAGACTTGGGACATCCTTCGGACATCGATTTGGGGCCCGGCCGATTGCGACCTCGCGATCGGGGGCGCGCGTTAGGGGACAGCAATGGCAAAGCCGGCAGTGGTTGTGGTGGGCGCGGACAAGGGCGGGGTCGGCAAGACCACGGTGTCGCGCACCTTGCTCGATTATTTTTCCGCCAACAACGTGCCGACGCGCGCCTTCGACACGGAATCGCCGCGCGGAACCCTGAAGCGCTTCCACCCCGACATCACCGAGATCGTCGACATGACGACGACATCGGACCAGATGAAGATCTTCGACACGCTCAACGCGGTGAGCCCTTCGGTCACTGTCATCGACGTTCGCGCCGGCCTGCTCTCGCCCGCGCTGGCTTCGCTCCGCGACATCGGCTTCCTCGACGCCGCCAAGGCCGGCCAGATCACCTTCGCGGTGTTCCACATCCTCGGACCCTCGATCGCCTCGCTGGAGGAGATCGCCGAGACTGCCGGGTTCATGACCGGCGCAAAATATTTCCTGGTGAAGAACTTCATCAACGACACCCAGTTCTTCCAATGGGACCAGGCGACCTACAATTCCTACTTCCACCGCATCAAGGACGCGACCGAGCTGACCATCCCCAAGCTCAACGAAATGGCCTATGAGCAGGTCGAGGTGTCCTCCGTCCCGTTCCTGAAATTCGTCGCCAACAAGGGCATCAGCGACGAGGCCGCGAACTATTCCTTCGTGCTGCGCGGCTATGTCCGGCACTGGCTGGCGAATGTCTGGAGCGAGTTCGACCGGATCCGGCTGACCGATATCGTCGGCTCGAAGCCCGTCACCCGCAACAGCGAAAAATAGTTGCGCAAGCAGGGCTGATACGGCTGGATTGGTCGCCAGGTTCGACTGATATAGCTGCCGATGCCCGCCACGCCCGTCTACATCATCTGCTCGCCCCGCCCGCAGGTCGGCAAGACGCTGCTGGCGCGGCTGCTTGCGGAATTTCTGCTGCTCAAGAACGGCAATGTCGCGGCCTTCGACGTCAATCTGAAGGAACCGTCGTTGCTCGACTACTTGCCAAAGATCACGGAGACCGCCGACGTAATCGATACCTACGGCAAGATGCAGCTGATGGACCGCGTCATCGTCGATGACGGCATGGCCAAGGTGATCGACCTCGGCTTCCACGCCTTCGACGAGTTCTTCAAGATGACCGACGAAATCGGCCTCTTGAAGGAGGCCGCCCGCCGCCACGTCGCACCACAGATCCTGTTCGTCGCCGACACCGACCGCGCCTCGGCCCGCGCCCACGAGATGCTGCGCGGGCAGATCCCGCGGATGAACCTGATCACCGTGGACAATGAATATGTCGTGCGCGGCGAGCTGCCGGCCGCGATGGCCGGCGGCCGCCTGTTCCGCCTGCCTGCCTTGCCCGGCTTCCTCAAGACCTATGTCGACCGGCTGAACTTCTCCTTCACCGGCTATCTGCGCCAGGAGAAGGACGCGTCGACCGAGCTGCACCAATGGACCCGGCGGAATTACTTTGCCTTCCGCGAGCTCGAGCTCAGTCTGATCCTGCAGCGATCCTAGATAATTTCACCCGGATAATATTGACTGCGGGTTGAAGCGGGCTTATTGAGGCGGACATCGGTATCCCCTCCGCAAGGCCTGTCACCGTGAGCATCGACCGGAAAGCAGCGATCGCCGCCTACAAGGAGCGAAAGACCATCGCGGGCGTCTATGTCGTCCGCTGTGCGGCCTCCGGCGAGGCCTGGGTCGGCCAGGCGCCGAACCTCGAGACGATCCAGAACCGCATCTGGTTCTCGCTACGCCAAGGCAGCCACACCTGCCGCAGCCTCCAGGCTGCCTGGAATGCGCATGGCGAGGCCGGCCTGACCTTTGGCGAATGCGAGCGCCTGGAGGATGAGGAAACCGCCTATGTCAGGAACGCACTCCTGAAGGAGCGCCTGCTGCATTGGCGGGATGAACTGAAGGCCGAGGCGATCTGAAGATCGCGGCGACCTCTCAGTGTCCCTCGAACGTCATCAGCGTGCGCACTGGCACGTCCATGGCGCGCAGCTTGGCGGCGCCGCCGAGCTCGGGCAAGTCGATGATGAAGCAGGCGGCGACGACGTTGGCGCCGATCTGGCGCAGCAGCTTCACCGCGCCTTCCGCGGTGCCGCCGGTGGCGATGAGGTCGTCGACCAGGATGACGCGCTCGCCGGGCTGGATGGCGTCGACATGCATCTCCATCTCGTCGATGCCGTATTCGAGCGAGTAAGCGATGCGCACGGTGGTGTGCGGCAGCTTGCCTTTCTTGCGGATCGGCACGAAGCCGGCAGAGAGCTGGTGCGCCACCGCACCGCCGATGATGAAGCCGCGTGCCTCCATGCCGGCGACCTTGTCGATCTTGTTGCCGGCCCAGGGATTGACGAGCTCGTCCACCGCGCGGCGGAACGCGCGCGCGTCCGCGAGCAGGGTCGTGATATCGCGGAACATGATCCCCGGCTTGGGATAGTCGGGGATGGTCCGGACGCTCGCCTTGATATCGTGGTCAAAGGTCATTGGTGCCTCTCAATCGACACGCGCATCCAACCGGAACGCGTTTTCAACAATACGCAAGCCCACCTCATTGCTGAGCGACATCAGCGATTCCGGGTGGAATTGCACGCCGGCGACCGGCAGCGTCTTGTGCTCCAGCGCCATGGCGACACCGTCCTCGGTGCTGGCTGTGACGGACAACACCTCCGGCATGCTGTCGCGCTCGACGAAAAGCGAGTGATAGCGGCCGATGACGATC
Organism: Bradyrhizobium sp. ERR14; assembly: GCF_014198235.1. Lineage (NCBI taxonomy): Bacteria > Pseudomonadati > Pseudomonadota > Alphaproteobacteria > Hyphomicrobiales > Nitrobacteraceae > Bradyrhizobium > Bradyrhizobium sp. ERR14. The sequence continues at coordinate 129,855 of NZ_JACIHD010000016.1, forward strand.
TCGTTCGGCAGATTGCGCATCAAGCGCCCGCCGTGCACCTGCACCCGCGAGGGCCGGCCATGGGCGGGATGGGTGAGCTGGCCGAGCTCGCCGCCGAAATATTCGCCGATCGCCTGCACGCCCAAGCAGACGCCGAACACCGGCAGCTTCCTCTCCAGCGCCGCGTCGATCGTCTTCTTGATCCCGAAATCTTCCGGCCTGCCGGGACCCGGTGACAGCACCAGCAAATCCCATGTCTTCCGCTTGAGCATGTCGAGCGCATGCACATGGCGGACCACGGTAACGTCGGCGCCGACCTGGCGGAAATAATCAGCGAGCATGTGCACGAAGCTGTCGTCGTGATCGATCAACAGCACCCGCTTGCCCGAGCCGGTCGCATCGGGCGCAAAGGTCGACAGCGGCTTCGGCGGATCGCCGCGCAGCGCCTGGAACAGCGCGGCGGCCTTGACCTGGCATTCGCGGTCTTCGGCGGCCGGATCGGAATCGAACAGGCATGTGGCGCCGACGCGCACTTCGGCGAGACCATCCTTCATGCGGATGGTGCGGATGGTCAGGCCGGTATTGATGCTGCCGTCGAAATTCACCGCACCGATCGCGCCGGCATACCAGCGGCGCGGCGAGCGCTCGTGATCCTCGACGAATTGCATCGCCCAGAGCTTGGGTGCGCCGGTCACCGTCACCGCCCAGGCGTGGGTGAGGAAGGCGTCGAGCGCGTCGAAGCCGGGACGCAGCATGCCCTCGACATGATCGACGGTGTGGAAGAGCTTCGAGTAGGTCTCGATCTGGCGCCGCGCCAGCACCTTGATCGTGCCGGGCACGCAGACGCGCGCCTTGTCGTTGCGGTCGACGTCGGTGCACATGTTGAGCTCGAACTCGTCCTTCTCCGAGTTCAGGAGCTGGCGGATCTGCTCGGCATCGCCGATCGCATCGGTGCCGCGCGCGATCGTGCCCGAGATCGGGCAGGTCTCGACCCGGCGCCCGTCCGACCGCACGAACATTTCCGGCGAGGCCGACACCAGAAATTCGCCCTCACCCAGATTCATCAGCGCGCCGTAGGGCGACGGGTTGATGACGCAGAGGCGCTGGAAGACTTCAGCCGGCGAACGATCGCAAGGCTCGGCGAACAGCTGCCCAGGCACCGCTTCAAAGAGATCACCGCGGGCGAAGGCCGCACGCGCGGTCTCGACCGTTGCCTGATATTCGCCGGGCGCGTGATCGGCAAAACCCTGCCGCGGCGTCTTCAGGTAAGGACTCTCGGCGGTCTCGCGCGGCAGGCCCTCGGTGGACTTGCCCTTCCAGGCAAAGTCGTACGAGAGCACCACGCCGCGGCCGGTGGCGCGGTCATAGGCCAGCAGGCGATCGGGGACGTAGAGCACGATGTCGCGCTGGTCCTGCTCGCGCGCGCGCTTCTGCACGAGGTCCTCGATCTGGAACACCAGGTCGTAGGCGAAGGCGCCGAACAGGCCGAGCAGGCCGTCGTCATTGGCGGAGAAGGCGGCGACGAGATCGCGCACCAGCGACATCACGCTGGCTCGCCGCGTGCGCTGGTCTTCCTCGACCGGCGCATCGCCGCGGATGATGTGGCCGGCAAGCCGCGTCGCCGTCTTCTCGGAGATGACGACGCAGGGCTCGCGCAGCACATCGACCAGGAAGGCGATCAGCACCTGCCCACGCTCGTTCAGCGCTTCCAGCTTGAAATTGACGCCAGTGGTCTCGAGCTTGAGCGGCGGATCGGAGAAGCCGAGGTCAAAGCTCTCATAGCGGCCGGGCACGGTCGTGCCCGAGGACAGCACCACGCCGCGACGGCGGTCGAGCAGGCTGACGAGATCGTCGAGCCTGTTGGCGCCGCCGGTGAACTGCTCCGCCACGCGCGTGATCGCGAGACCCGCGCGGGTCGCGTACTCACTTCTGGCCGGGAGGGCAAAGACTGTCCTGTTCATGTGATCCTCTTGGGGTCCTCTTACGAGACTTGCCGAGGAAACGCCACACAGGACAAACGATCAGGCCGCCGCACTGCGTTAGCGACCTCAGACGATTTGGGAAAGGAAAATCGCACCGGCCACCTCGTTAGGAGGTGCGCCACCAAAGACGGGCTGGGCGGACGGCGGTGCTCATGGGCGGATACTCACCATGGCGCGGGGGCGGCGTCAAGGGTGGCCGGGCAGTAGCCCGGATGGAGCGCAGCGCAATCCGGGGTTCGTGCCACAAGGGAAAGTCCCCGGATTACGCTGCGCTCCATCCGGGCTACAGGCTGGGTCAGGCTGCGCTGTTACCGCCGAGATGATTGGCGAAGAACTTGATTGCCCTGCCCCAGGCGAGCTCGGCGGCCTCGCGGTCGTGCACGGCCTGGCGCTGCTCGTTGACGAACGCGTGTTCGGCGTCATAGCGGTACAGCTCCAGCGACTTGCCGGCGGCCTTCATGGCCTTCTCGAAGCCGCCCACCAGCTCCGGCGTGCACCAATCGTCCTTGTTGGCGAAATGGGCCTGGAGCGGGATCTTGACGTCGGCGGGCTTGGCCGCCTGTTCCGGCGGGATGCCGTAGAACACGACGCCGGCCGCGAGCTCCGGCACATGCACCGAGCCGATAATGGTGACGGCGCCGCCGAGACAGAAGCCGGTCAGCCCGACCTTGGCACCGTTACGCGACAGATATTGCGCGGCGCCGCGTACCGTCTGCGTGGTGGCGTCCATGAAGTCGAGCGAGTTCATCTCCTTGTTGGCGCTGTCCGTGTCGTGATACGGCACCACCTTGCCCTTGTAGAGATCGGGCGCCAGCGCGTCGAAACCGGCCAGCGCGAAGCGGTCGCACAGGCCCTTGATCTGGTCCGACAGGCCCCACCATTCCTGGATCACGACCACGCCCGGCGCGTTGCCGCGCGCGGCATTGGCGAGATAGCCCGAGGCCTCCTTGCCGTCCGGACGCTTGAAGGTGATGGCGGTTCCCATGGTGTCCTCCGATGAGTTCTTGGGGGAGCGGTTGGCGGCATCTTGGCGGGTGCATGCGAATGACGCAATCACCGCGCAAACAAACTCTCGTGCCCCGGACGCTGCGCAGCGCGTTGCCCCTTGCGGCGTGATGCGCTGCCGATCCGGGGCCCAGCTACGAGCATTCTGGGTCCCGGCTCGCGCTTCGCGCGTCCGGGACACGGACCCAACAAAAAAGCCCCCTTGCGGGGGCTTCTTCATTTTCTCGTCGCATCAGAGCGCTCAGTGCGAGCTGGCCCAGACCTTCTTCTTGGTGAAGTACATCAGGCCCGCGAACAGGATCAGGAACACGAAGACCTGGAATCCGAGGCGCTTGCGCGCTTCCATGTGCGGCTCCGCGGTCCACATCAGGAAGGTGGTGACGTCCTTGGAGTACTGCGCGACCGTGGTTGGCGAGCCGTCGTCATAGGTCACCTGGCCGTCGCTGAGCGGCTTCGGCATCTTGATGGCGTGGCCCGGGAAGTACTTGTTGTAGTACGAGCCCTCCGGAATGGTCACGCCTTCCGGCACCTTGTCCTCAAAGCCCTGCAGCAATGCCGAGACGTAGTCCGGGCCCTGCTCCTGGAACTGGGTGAAGAAGTCGAAGATGAACCAGGGGAAGCCGCGCTTATAGGAGCGCGCCTTGGTGATCAGGGAGAGGTCGGGCGGCGCCGCGCCACCGTTCGCCGCGCGAGCGGCCTGCTCGTTCGGGAATGGCGAGGGGAAATAGTCCGCCGGACGCCCCGCACGCTCGAACATGTCGCCGGCATCGTTCGGACCGTCCTTGACCTTGTAGTCCGACGCGAAGGCCGCCGCCTGCGCCACCGAATAGCCGGGCCCACCGGGCTCGGCGAGGTTCCGGAAGGCGACATAGGACAGGCCGTGGCAGCTGGCGCAGACCTCCTTGTAGACCTTCAGGCCGCGCTGCAGCGCGCCGCGGTCGAACTTACCGAAAGGGCCGGAGAACGACCATTTGTTGCCCGGGGGCGTATCGCTGCCTTCAGACGCCTTCGCGCTGTCGACCGAGCCTGCGAACAACGAACCGGCGAGCGCCAGCATGATCGCGGTCGAAACCATCGGCGTCGATCGGCTGCCGGTCTTGGCCAGCACCGCATCCGAGATCGAGTTCGGCACGGGCCGCGGCTTCTCGATGCGCGAGAGCAGTGGCAGCACGATCAGGAAGTAGGCGAAGTAGCAGACCGTCAGGACCCGGCCGGCAATGACGTAGATGCCTTCCGGCGGCTGCGCCCCGAGATAGCCGAGCAGGATGCAGACCACGACGAAGATCCAGAAGAACTGCTTGGCCAGCGGGCGATACTTCGACGACCTCGTCTTCGCGGCGTCCAGCCAGGGCAGGAAGCACAGGATGATGATCGCACCGAACATCCCGATGACGCCGGCGAGCTTGTTCGGGATCGAGCGCAGGATCGCGTAGAACGGCAGGTAATACCACTCCGGCACGATGTGCGGCGGCGTCACACCCGGGTTCGCCGGAATGTAGTTGTCGGCGTCGCCGAGATAGTTCGGCATGTAGAAGATGAACCAGGCGTAGAGCAGCAGGAAGCAGGCGACGCCGAACATGTCCTTGATGGTCGCATGCGGCGTGAACGGCACCGTGTCCTTTTCCGTCTTCGGCTCGACGCCGTCAGGATTGTTCTGGCCGGCGACGTGCAGCGCCCAGACGTGGAGCACGACGACGCCCGCGATCAGGAACGGCAGCAGGTAATGCAGCGAGAAGAAGCGGTTGAGCGTCGGATTGCCGACCGAATAACCGCCCCACAGCAGCGTCACGATGCTCTCGCCGACATAGGGTATGGCGGAGAACAGGTTGGTGATGACCGTGGCGCCCCAGAAACTCATCTGGCCCCAGGGCAGCACGTAGCCCATGAAGCCGGTCGCCATCATCAAGAGGTAGATGATGACGCCGAGGATCCACAGCACCTCGCGCGGCTCCTTGTAGGACCCGTAATAGAGGCCGCGGAACATGTGAACGTAGACGGCGACAAAGAACATCGATGCGCCGACCGCATGCATGTTGCGCAGCAGCCAGCCGTAGTTCACGTCACGGACGATCAGCTCGACCGATTTGAAGGCGAGATCGGCATGCGGCGTATAATGCATCGCCAGGATCACGCCGGTCAGGATCTGCATCCCCAGCATGAAGGAGAGGATGGCGCCGAAGGTCCACCAATAGTTCAGGTTACGCGGGGTGGGATAGGCAACGAACGAGGAGTGCATGAGGCCGAGGATCGGCAGGCGCCGCTCGATCCATTGCAGGGCCGGATTGCTCGGCTGGTAGTCGGATGGTCCGCTCATGATGCGATCCTGAGGAAATAGTACGACGAGACGGCGCGAAGCTTCGGACGAGGATCCGAGGCTCAGCCGATCTGGATTTTGGTGTCGGAAACGAACTGGTACGGCGGCACCGGCAGGTTCGCGGGCGCGGGCCCCTGGCGGATGCGGCCGGACGAATCGTACTGCGAACCATGGCAGGGGCAGAAGAAGCCGTCGTAGCTGCCTTCATGAGCGATCGGGATGCAGCCGAGATGGGTGCAGATGCCGATCACGACCAGCCATTGCTCGTGGCCGGACTTGACCCGGGCCTCGTCGGACTGCGGATCGGGCAGGCTCGCCACGTTGACGGCGCGCGCCTCGTCGATCTGCTTCTTGGTGCGGTGGCTGATGTAGATCGGCTTGCCGCGCCAGAACACCTTGATGTCCTGGCCTTCGGCGACCGGACTGAGATCGACCTCGATCGGCGCACCGGCGGCGATGGTCGAAGCATCAGGATTCATTTGGGAGATGAAGGGCCAGAGCGCAGCTGCGCCCCCTACTGCTGCAGCTGCCCCCGTTGCAACGAATAAGAAATCACGGCGTGTCGGATGGTCCGCCGAAGACGCTGTCGTCACGATTCCAACCCTTTCTTCTTGTGCAACCGGTGGAACCGCTCCAGGGGGCGCCCATGAGGTCCCCGGAAAGGCTGCCGGCGCCCGCGGCCCCCCGCGGCGGCAGAACTTCGCATGTTCACCTCTAGACGGGCAAAACAGCAGTCCAGAATCGTTCTATTGGCACCCTTGCCGGGCGAGCGCAAGCCCGCTATCGGCGCGGGAGCGTGCAATGCACGAATTCCCGGGCAGGCGATGTTTTATTGAGACATTTCCGCCCCGCATCGCCCCCGAGACAGCCCTCGCACAGCCCATGCAGATAGCGCTTTTCCAACCCGACATCGCCCAGAACACCGGCACGATTCTCAGGCTTTGCGCCTGCCTGGGCATCGCCGCCCATATCATCGAACCGGCGGGCTTCCCCGTTTCCGACCGCCTGTTCCGCCGGGCGGGAATGGACTACCTCGATCATGTCAGCCTTATCAGGCACGACTCCTGGGCCAAATTCGAGGACTGGCGCGCCGCCCATGGCTACCGCCTGCTGCTGTTCACCACGAAAGCTGCCACCGACTACCGCGATTTCCGTTACCAGACGTCGGACATCCTGCTATTCGGGCGCGAGAGCGCCGGTGTCACCGACGCGGTGGTCGAGGCCGCGGATGCGCGGCTGGTGATCCCTATCAAAGCGGGGCTGCGGTCGCTCAATGTCGCCATGACCGCGGCCATGGCCGCCGGCGAGGCGCTGCGGCAGATCCGGAACCCGCAAGCCTGACAGATTGAGGAGAGACGATTGAGTTACGCGGTCAAGGAGATCTTCCTGACCTTGCAAGGCGAAGGCGCCCATGCCGGGCGCGCGTCCGTGTTCTGCCGTTTTGCCGGCTGCAACCTCTGGAGCGGCCGCGAGGCGGACCGTCTTGAGGCCACCTGCAAGTTCTGCGACACGGATTTCGTCGGAACCGACGGCACCCTCGGCGGCCGCTACGGCTCGGCCGCGGAGCTCGCCGACACCATCGCCGCGCAATGGACTGCGGCCGCAGCCAACCGCTACGTGGTGCTGACCGGCGGCGAGCCGCTGCTCCAGGTCGACGCCGCGCTGATCGAGGCGCTCCACGCCCGCGGCTTCGAGATCGGCGTCGAGACCAACGGCACCATCGCAGCGCCGGACGGGCTCGACTGGATCTGCGTCAGCCCTAAGGGCGGCAGCGAATTGGTGCTGCGCCAGGGCCACGAGCTGAAGCTGGTCTATCCGCAGGCCCTCGCCGCACCCGAGACCTTCGAGCACCTCGCCTTCGAGCGCTTCTCGCTGCAGCCGATGGACGGACCCGAGGTCATCGAGAACACCGCGCGCGCGATCGACTACTGCCTGCGTCATCCGCAATGGCGGCTCAGCGTGCAGACGCACAAGTCGCTCGGCATCCGATAGGGACAGATTTGTAGGGTGGGCAAAGCGGAGCGTGCCCACCATTCAAGATGACGGTAGAAGACGTGGGCACGGCGCAAGGGCGCCTTTTGCCCACCCTACGGCACACTCCGCGTGGTAAGCGACCGGGAATGAAGATGGACATGTCGACGATCGAAGACCGCAAGGGCCGCGCCCGCGCCTGGTTCGAGGCCTTGCGTGACGACATCTGCGCGAGCTTCGAGCGGCTCGAGGACGACGCCCCGCAAAGCCTCTATCCGGGCGAAGCCGGCCGCTTCAAGCGCACGCCCTGGCAACGCACCGACCATACCGGCGCGGCCGGTGGCGGTGGCGTGATGTCGATGATGCATGGCCGCCTGTTCGAGAAGGTCGGCGTGCACTGCTCGACCGTGCACGGCGAATTCGCGCCCGAGTTTCGCGCGCAGATTCCCGGCGCCGCGGACGATCCAAAATTCTGGGCCTCCGGCATTTCGCTGATCGCGCATATGCGCAATCCGAACGTGCCCGCCGTGCACATGAACACCCGCTTCGTGGTCACCACCAAGGCCTGGTTCGGCGGCGGCGCCGATCTCACACCGGTGCTCGACCGACGGCGCACCCAGGACGATGCCGACAGCATCGCTTTCCACGCCGCGATGAAGCAAGCCTGCAACCAGCCGAACGGCGTTGCCGACTACGACAAATACAAGAAATGGTGCGACGAATATTTCTACCTGCCGCACCGCAAAGAGGCGCGCGGCATCGGCGGCATCTTCTACGACTGGCACGACAGCGGCGACTGGGACGCCGACCTCGCCTTCACCAAAGACGTCGGCCGCGCTTTCCTGAAGATCTATCCTGACATCGTCAGGCGCAATTTCGCGGCGGGCTGGACCGCCGCGGACCGCGAGGAGCAATTGATCCGGCGCGGCCGCTATGTCGAATTCAACCTGCTCTACGATCGCGGCACCATCTTCGGGCTGAAGACCGGCGGCAATGTGGATTCCATCCTGTCATCGATGCCGCCGGAGGTGAAGTGGCCATGACTGTCTCGAGGCCGCTGCCGCGCGCCATGCTGATCGATATGGACGACACCATCCTGTCGGCCTATGGCCGGCCCGAGATCGCCTGGAACACGATCGCGAACGAGTTTGCCGAGGAGCTGGCGCCGCTGCCGCCGCCGCAGGTCGCAACCGCAGTGCTCGCCTTTGCGCGGCAGTTCTGGTCGACTGCGGAGCCGATCTGGCGGATGAAGCTCGGCGAGGCGCGGCGGCTCACGGTGCGCGGCGGCTTCGCCGCGCTCGCCGCAAACGGCCATCGCGCCCTGCCCGACGATCTCGCCGATCGCATCGCCGACCGCTTCACCACCTATCGCGAGGAAGCCATCTTCGTCTTCCCCGGCGCGCACGATGCCATCGACGCGTTCAGGGCACGCGGCATCAAGCTCGCGCTGGTCACCAACGGCGCCGCCGACATGCAGCGCGCCAAGGTCGAGCGGTTCGAGCTGACCCATCGCTTCGACCACATCCAGATCGAAGGCGAGCACGGCTTCGGCAAGCCGGAGGAGCGCGCCTATCTGCACGCGATGGAGGCGCTGGGCGTTTCCGCGGAGGATACCTGGATGATCGGCGACAATCTGGAATGGGAAGTGGTGACGCCACAGCGCCTCGGCATCTATTCGATCTGGATCGACGTGCACGGCGACGGCCTGCCCGAAGGCTCGACGGTCAGGCCCGACCGCATCATCCGCTCGCTGACCGAGCTGGTGCCGGGCTAGCCCTGAGCAGGGCACATAACAAAATATCGAAAAACAACCCCATGCACAGTAGCGGCCCCCTGCAAGATCAATGGCTTACGGATTTTTCGAAGCGACTTTGATCCGTCGGCCAAAACAGGGGTATGATGTCATCGTCGAAACTTGCGATGGACTGGTTTCCCCGCCCGCGTTTCCGCGTTCGTCGCGAGAAGATCACCGCCCTACGGCAGCTCGGGTGCGGGAAATTTCTTCGCCTGCTGACGTAACGCCCCGTCAAGCCAGCACGTAGATGTCCCCTGCGGGCGCTTTTGCCCCGAGGGAGGGCGCGGCATCGTGAGTGGGGAATTGAGCATCCGTAGAGCTGAGGCGGGCGATTACGCTGCGGTTCGGAGCCTTGCGGAAGCGTTGGCGGCCCATATCGAAGAGCCGCCGCCGCCTCTGACGCTCGAGCGCTATCTCGCCTTCTATGTCCGCGAGCATGCGCCCGTGCACCTCTTCGTCGCGCTGCTGGAAGATCGCGTTGCGGGCCTGATCGCCTGGATCCTGACCCACGAGCTCTATAGCGCCCAGGCGGGCATGTACATCAGTGACATCGCGGTGCATGCCGAGGCGCGCAGGAAGGGCGTCGGCAGAGCGCTGATGACGAAGGCCAAGGAATGGGCTGCCGATCACGGCGTCACGAAGCTCGGCTGGGATGTCTGGAAACACAACGCGTCAGCGATGCAGTTCTACGCGCGCCTGGGCGCGACCGTCGACTCCGAGGCCCTGCCGCATCTCCTGCTGCTGACGAACCGCTAGCTTCATCATGGCCGATTGGCGACTGCGGGCGTCGCACGCGATCCTCATCCTGAGGGCTCGCCAACGGCGGCGTCTCGAAGGATGGCCACGGAGGAAGCCGCTGCCATATGCGATTGCCCAGCGTGTCGACCGGGATCGCCACCCGCCGCTGGAATTTCCCGGCACGGCCGGCCGGCGTGATCGGCCTGTCATGACCGCTTGCTAGGCTCCCGTCCGGATCGATCGCGAGAAAGGACAATCCATGGACTTGAAAGCCGGTGATGTCGTGATGCTGAAATCCGGCGGCCAACCGCTGACGGTCGCGGAAGTGAAGCAGGACGAGGTGCTCTGCCTCTGGATGGGCATGGAAGGCGACCTGTTCCGCGAAACGCTGCCGCTGGCCGTGCTCGTGCAGGTGGAAGAGGAGGAAGAGGACGACGACGAGGACGAAGAGTAGGCCCGCCTACACCGCATCCTATCTGGATCGGGTGCGCCTCAGCTCCAGCACGTCGGATCTCCCTCTCAGAACAGAAATGAAGGATCGGGCCGAGGACTCGGCCCCGATCTATCAGGTCGCGTTCGATGGCGACTTGCGCACGATGCGATTTCGTTCGCCCTACTGGATAAAGGCGATTTCGAAATGCATGCCATCGGGCCGGCTTCCAAAGTGCCCGCCCCAATAAAATCCATGTTTGTTGGCGATCGGGACCAACTCCCGGACCGCTCCGCGCGTGCCCACGAGCTTGGGCCGAGCCCCCAACGGATTCTCGTCGGCGTTGACGTCGAACGCGCTTCCGAAAGCGTGGTTGCTCAATTGCGTCGTCGATCCCCTGATGAAGCGAGGCACGAAAGCTCCGTCAAATGACAGGATCCTATCCAGCAGACTCGCGCTCTCCCACTCCTCCCAAAGCGCCTTGAGCTGTGCCGCCGCGAGCTTATGGAATTGCATGGAGGCAGGAGCATGCGGTCCCAAAGCCTTCCGCAGTTGGGGAATGGGAACGCTCACGATGTTGTCCCTGGTCCAAGTCCCGAGGATCCGGATGTTCTCGCGGTTATCCGGACGAGGCTCCGAGACGAAGTTGAACGCGCCAAAAACCGCCCGTCTCGCGGCCGTATTTTCGAGCGGCGGAAAATCCGGCCGTGGCGGGAAGTTTGAACCCGTCATGTCAGCGGCCGGCTCTTCAATGAGCTCAAATCCGAGCTGCATGGCTTTCATCATCGTTTCGCGACCTGCCACGCCGTCGCTCGTCAGTCCGTTTGCCGCCTGAAACGCACTCGTCGCCGCCTGGGACTTGTCGCCGAACTCTCCGTCGAGGCCACCCGGATCGAAATGCTGTCCCTGCAGGAAGCTTTGCCAAGCTTTCACGAGTGGTCCCTGCGAACCGAGCCGAAGCGCACGCAAAGCAACGGGCCTGGTCGACTCACTCGTCAATGGAGCGGATATCTCTGCGATTGGCGCGATCTCCGCAGAAGCGTCCGCAACGCCACTCGACAGCATTGCATTGGTCGCGGCCCGTGATGCGCTGAAGCCGCGAGATTGAGGCTGAATCCTGGGGCTTTCGATCTGTGTATCGGTCAATGCAACCTCCTCTGAGCTGGTGATAAAACTCTTTGCGACGTTCAATGCGTTATTCCACCGGTTGACCAGGCCCTTCCAAAACTTGCTCGTCTCACTGCGTTTCGCGACATCCCGCTCGTACTGTTCGCGCGCAGCGCGCAGGTCTTGCAGGAGCTCCAACGTGTCGTCCTCGCGGGCGGCTACGAGCGCTCGTCCGGCGTCATCGATCACGCCACTGTCAGGAACATGCAATGCTCTTTGGAGTATTCGCGCAGCACCGCGAGGACCGCGGTTGAAGCAGCAATCTCGCAAGTAACATTCGATCGCCGGCTTTCTCGACCAACTCGACACACCATCGGTGTAAGTGGCTATGATTTCGCAGGCCGCCCGTTCCGCCTCTTGAAAGTGGCCCCCCTCGATCAAATCGGCCAGCATCCGTGCTTCTTCGGGATGGAAACGTTCGTTGATGCCCGCGACTTCATATGCTCCTCCACCGTCGTCAGCCGGCAGCCTGTAGATCGTCAGGCGTCCCTGTTTATCGCGCCGGGCTTCGAAGCTGAGAATGGAGGCTGCCATCCGGTGACGATCCGCCGACGTGCTCATGCAAGGCCTCTGCAATATGTAATGTTAGGCGGCGCAGCTTCTGGCGGCTTTCATAGCTCTCGCATGGTCGTGAACCGGCCAGCGCCGACCACGCCGAGGAGCCCGCCGCATCCGCAACACGCCTCAATGACGCTGAGCTTACGCCACGCGCTGAAGCTGTGTTGTGAAGTGCTTCACAACCCGGTTGCGATTCGATGACGCATTGCCGCGCGAACTGCGGGGATCGGAATCCTTCCCGCGTTCGTTTGCCGGTATGGATTAAACGTCAGGGTCGGGGCCGTCTGCGCTTCAGCTCGGAAGCGGGCGCGCGATCAATTCGGCCTTCGCGATTGCCAGCCGATCTATGCAATCTCGATCTGTGTGCTGCCCTCTGGGTGCTGCTGTTTGCGTTGCTGATGCTGCTCCCGCCGATCTACCCGACGAGCTGCTTCGCCGCCGCCGAGATCATCACCAGCCCGCCGGTGATCACCGCGACATCAAGGATCGCGGTGTGGATGTGCAGCGGCATACGCTCGACGAAGGCCTTTGCGAGGAACGCGCCGGGGATGGCGATCGCGCCGATCAGCAGCGCGAAGGCGAGCACCTGCGCGGTCACGGCGCCGGCGAGGCCGAACACCGAGATCTTGATGAGGCCGGTGCCGAGCGAGATCATCGCGTCTGTCGCGATCACGGCGGCGCCTTCGAGGCCGGCGGCCATCAGCAGCGATAGCAGGATCACGCCGGAGCCCGAGGTGCCGCCGACCAGCACGCCGTAGCCGACTGAGCCGGCGGCAAGGCCGCTGTCGCCGATCTTGACCTTTCGGCGGCGGAGCACGCGGCGCAGCGGCACGCTCAGGATCAGCATGGAGCCGATCACGAGCGCCGCGCCGGCATTGGTGAGACGCGTGTAACCGTAGGCGCCGAGTGCGGTCGTCAGCGCGGCGCAGGCGAGCACGATCAGCGCGCGGCGGCGGTCGGCGTAGCGCAAGTAAGCAATCGCTCGACTGGAATTGGTGAAGAGTGCGGAGATCGCGATGATCGGCACCACGGGCTCGGCGCCGACCAGCGGCACCAGCACCAGCGGCATCAGGGCGCCGGTGCCGTAGCCGGCGAGACCACCGATGATCGAAGCAAACAACGCCATCAACGCGACCAGCAGGAGCTGAAAGATCGAGATGTCGGCGAAGCCTGAGACGATGGTCACGTTCTCTCGTCGCGGCTGATTCGTGCCGCAGCTTGATCGGCGATGGAAGCGAGTGCGGCTTCCTCTAGGGGAAAATCCGCCGCAAGCCAAGCGTCCTCGGCGAGCGTCAACACATGTCCGAGCGCGGGTCCTTCGGCCAGACCGCGGGCGATGAAGTCGGCGGCCTTCAGCGGAAATTTCGGCGCAGTCCAGCGCTGCGGCAGTTCGGCGAGAGCGCGCCAGCGCATCGAGGTGACGTCGCCGCCGGCCCGCGCCCAGCCGAGCAACACACGATCGTGATAACGCTCGGGGCCGAGCCGATAGAGCAGACGCCGCGCATTGGCCTCGTCCTTGGTGGCGAAGCGCCACCAGCGGTGGCCCATCGAATCCAGTGCCTTGGTCTCGGCATTGGAGAGCCGCAAGCGCGCGGCGACGCGCTTGGCATCTTCGGTCACCGCGACGGTCAGCGCCGCGAGGCGCCGCGTGCTGCTTGCAGCAAGGCCAAGCTCGCGCTCGATCGCGATCATCGCCGACAGCGGCCCGGTATAGGCGACGCCGCCGATCAGCGCCTGCAGCAATCCGCCATCGGCCATGGCCAGCACGGCCGCGGAGGCGCGAGCTGCCACCAGCAGCTTCAGCATCTCCATGCGCACGCGCTCGGCCGAGAGGCTGGCAAGACCCGCGCGTCCGCGGATGCAGGCGAGATAGCCGTCGCGGTCGGGATCGCCGGCACCAAAGGCGGCGTGGATGCGGAAGAAGCGCAGGATGCGCAAATAATCCTCGGCAATGCGCTGGTCGGGATCGCCGATGAAGCGCACGCGACGCGCCTTGGCATCCGCGATGCCGCCGACATGGTCGTAGACCACGCCTGCCGCATCGACCGACAGGCCGTTCATGGTGAAGTCGCGCCGCTCGGCGTCCTTGACCCAGTCGCGGCCGAACGCGACCTTGGCCTTGCGGCCGAAGGTTTCGGTGTCCTCGCGCAGGGTCGTGACTTCATAGGGGTGGCTGTCGATCACCAGCGTGACGGTGCCGTGGTCGATGCCGGTCGGTACGCTCTTGATGCCGGCAGCCTTGGCGCGCCGGATCACCTCCTCCGGCCGCGCGGTGGTCGCGATGTCGATGTCGCCGGGCTGAAGACCGAGCAGAGCGTTGCGTACGGCGCCGCCGACCACGCGCGCTTCCTCGCCACCAGAGTTGAGCAATTGCAGGACGCACGCGGTCCCGCCTGCGGTCAGCCAGGGCGCATCGGCGAGAATTGGCGCAAGTATCGGCTCCGCGCTCATCGTGCGGCCCCTATTTTTCCACGCCCGGCACCAGCCGGCCATTCTCGATATGGGCGGGAACGTAGGTCGAATCCGGGGCGGCGCCGGAGAAATGCGCAAGTCCGATCAGGCCCGCGATCACCAGCACGATCGCCGCCAGCGCAAGGCGCGCGACGACCGCGACCGGCCAGGAGGAACGCGCGAACAGGCCGGACCGCGTCGCGGCCAGGAACAACGCGTAGACGGCAAAGGGAATGAGGAAGATTCCGATCTCGGTCAGAACCGTCCGGATCATGATGAATAGATCCGCTCATACAGCACACGCAGCATGCCCGCCGTCGCACCCCAGATGTAGCGTTCCGCGAACGGCATCGCGTAGTAGAACCGCTCCATGCCGCGGAATTCCTTGCTGTGCACCTGATGGTTCACCGGGTTCATCAGGAAGGATAGCGGCACCTCGAACGCGTCATCAACCTCGGAATGGTTGATGGTGAGCTCGAAGCCGGGCCTGACCCTGGCGACCGTCGGCAGGATGCGGAAGCCGAAGGCGGTGCCGTAGAGATCGAGATAGCCGATCGGCTCGACGAAATCTCTGGACAGCCCGACCTCCTCCTCGGCCTCGCGCAGCGCCGCATCCAGCGGCGAGGCGTCGGTGGCGTCGATCTTGCCGCCGGGGAAAGCGATCTGGCCGGCATGGTCGTTGAGATGCGCCGAGCGCTGCGTCAGCAAGATGGTCGGCTCGGGATGATCGACCACCGCGATCAGGACCGCCGCGGGGCGCACCGGCTGCTCGCGCGCGACGATCTCGAGCATCTTGTCGGTGCCGGGATCGCCCGAGGCGGGAATGATGTTCGGATCGTAGAGGCCGAGCGGAACGTCGAAGCCGAGCTTCGCCCTGGAACGGGCGAAGAAATCCGCCGCGCCGAGCGGGACCGGATCGGTCGTTAGAATAGGCTTGTTCAAAGCGCGGCCCTCACCTGCTCCGCATCGGCCATGGGGAAGAATTCGCCTGATGATTCGACGCCGAACATCGGCTGGCCATCGACCATCCGCTCCTCACCCATGTCAACCAGATCGTAATAGAGCGCCCTTGTGACCTTGGCCCAGAGATCGGCGCGGACGTGCAGATATGGCGTCAGCCCGCCGTCCCTGGCCTGCTCGAAACGCAGCCGGTGCGCGGCATCGCAGGTGACCCAGTCATCGACATTGGTGCGGAAGCGCAGCACGCGATGGTTGCTCTCGCCGTCCTTCTGCATCTCGACCGCCATGAAGGGCGCGTCGTCGACGCGGATGCCGACCTTCTCCACCGGCGTGACCAGGAAATGCTTGTCGCCCTCGCGCTTGAGGATGGTCGAGAACAGCCGCACCAGCGCGGGGCGCCCGATTGGCGTCCCCAAGTAGAACCAAGTACCATCGGAGGCGATTCGGATGTCGAGATCGCCGCAAAACGGCGGATTCCACAGATGCACCGGAGGCAGGCCTTTCTTGGCGCCTTCGGCATTGGCAGCACTTTTGGCGGCGGCAGTCAGTCCCTCGAGACCGCGATCCGCGCTCTGCCCTTGGTTCGCCATGGTTTGCCCTGACTTTGTCCTTGGCACGATTGGTGCAGGTCTACGTTGTTCTCGGGTGCACGGTTCCACCCCGGATTAGTCCGGTGGGGGAGGTCGCCACTTCGTGATGCCGTACATAACCCGAAGCCGATAAGGTGGGGATAGGTTAATTCAACGAATACATGGCCTTCCTGCAAGTCTAGCATAGGCCCATGATCTAGCGTGATGGCCTGGCGTGATGCGATGACATCGCGACGCAAGCCGCATGGCGCGCTGAAGGAGCTAAACGAATGGCGGAGAGTGTCGAGAAACTCGAGGACGGGATCGTTCGTTCGGCCGAGCAGGTGTCGAGCCAGATTCGCGCGGCGAAGGATGCGATCGCGTCCGTCATCTTCGGCCAGGATCGCGTGATCGAGAACACGCTGGTCACCATCCTCTCCGGCGGCCACGCACTGCTGATCGGCGTGCCCGGCCTTGCCAAGACCAAGCTGGTCGAGACGCTCGGCGTGACGCTCGGCCTCGATGCCAAGCGCATCCAGTTCACGCCGGACCTGATGCCGTCGGACATTCTCGGCGCCGAGGTGCTGGATGAGAGCACCGCGGGGAGGCGCGCCTTCCGCTTCATCGCAGGTCCGGTGTTCGCGCAACTGTTGATGGCCGACGAGATCAACCGCGCCAGCCCGCGCACGCAATCAGCGCTGCTGCAGGCGATGCAGGAGCAGCACATCACCGTGGCCGGCGCGCGCCACGATCTGCCGAAGCCGTTCCACGTGCTCGCGACGCAGAACCCGCTGGAGCAGGAAGGCACCTATCCGCTGCCCGAAGCGCAGCTCGACCGCTTCCTGATGGAGATCGACGTCGACTATCCCGATCGCGACGCCGAACGCCGTATCCTGTTCGAAACCACCGGCGCCGAGGAAACGCTGGCGAGGGGTTCGATGACCGCCGACGCGCTGATCACCGCGCAGCGGCTGATCCGGCGCCTGCCGGTCGGAGATTCCGTGGTGGAGGCGATCCTGTCGCTGGTGCGCTCGGCCCGTCCCGGTCCCGACGCCGGCGAAGCCGGCAAGTTCATCGCCTGGGGCCCCGGCCCGCGCGCCAGCCAATCGCTGATGCTGGCGGTGCGTGCGCGTGCGCTGATCGACGGACGGCTGGCGCCCTCGGTCGACGACGTGCTCGACCTCGCCGAGCCCGTGCTGAAGCACCGCATGGCGCTGACGTTCCAGGCGCGCGCCGAAGGCCGCACGATTCCGGACGTGATCCGGCAATTGAAGACACGGATCGGTTGATGGCAGCGGAGAACGGGCACACAGCGAAGGAGATCATTGCGATCCGACGTGCCGATGGCGAAAGCCGCACGCTCGCTGCTTCCTTGCCGCGCCTGGTGCTCGAAGCCCGCCGCATCGCCGCCAACGTCATCCACGGCCTTCACGGCCGCCGCCGCGCCGGCTCCGGCGAGAACTTCTGGCAATACCGCCGCTTCGTCTCCGGCGAGCCGGCGCAGAACGTCGACTGGCGCCGCTCGGCGCGCGACGACCATCTCTATGTCCGCGAGCTCGAATGGGAAGCCTCGCATACGGTGTGGATCTGGCCCGACCGCTCGCCGTCGATGGCGTTCGCCTCCAAGACCGCGCGGGAGTCCAAGCTCGAGCGCACGCTGATCGTCGCCTTCGCGCTGGCCGAGCTGCTGGTGTCCGGCGGCGAGCGCGTCGGCATTCCCGGCCTGATGGCGCCGACCGCGAGCCGCAGTGTGATCGACAAGATGGCGCAGGCGATGCTGCATGACGATGCCGACCGCCTCAGCCTGCCGCCGTCATTCGTGCCCGCAGCGCTGGCCGAGATCATCGTGCTGTCCGATTTCTGGTCGCCGATCACGGAGATCAAGACGACACTCGCAGGCCTCTCAGGCTCGGGCGCGCATGGCACCCTGGTGCAAATCGTCGATCCCGCCGAGGAGTCGTTCCCCTATTCCGGCCGCGTCGAGTTCGTCGAGCCCGAGGGCTTCGGCATGATCACCGCCGGCCGTGCCGAGAGCTGGGCGCAGGATTACACCACGCGGCTCGCGCTGCACCGCGACCAGATCCGCGCCGAAACCAACAAGCTGGACTGGCTGTTCACCACGCACGCCACCGACCGTTCCGCCGCCGAGCTGCTGCTGTTCCTGCATGCCGGCATGCAGGTGAGCAAATCAGGCGCCCGCACCACGACAATCAAGGCGGGGCCGGCCGCATGATGGGATTGCCGCTCGCCTTCACCGAACCGCTGCTTCTGATCGGCCTCGTCAGCCTGCCCGTGCTGTGGTGGCTCTTGCGCGTGATGCCGCCGCGGCCGCGCCGCATCGAGTTTCCGCCGACGCGCCTGCTGTTCGACATCGCCCCGCGGGAGGAGACGCCCTCGCGGACGCCTTGGTGGCTGACCGCGTTGCGTCTCCTCGCTGCGGCTCTCGTCATTTTCGCGGCCGCCGGCCCGATCTGGAATCCGCAATCAGGCGCAGCCGACAGCAAGGCGCCGCTGATGATCATGCTCGACGACGGCTGGAGCGCGGCGTCGCACTGGGACATCAGGATCAGGGCCGCCGACGAGCTGATCGCCAATGCCGACAACGACCGTCGCGCCATCGCGCTCGTGCCGCTGTCCGAGCCGAACCGCGACATCACCCTGATGCCGGCGGGCGCCGCGCGCGTCGCGCTGCGGCAGCTCGCGCCAAAGCCCTATTCGATCGACCGCGTCGAGACGCTGACCGCGGTCGACCGCTTCCTGAAGGCCACCGGCGACTGCGAGATCGCCTGGCTGTCCGACGGCGTCGATACCGGCCGCGGCGAGGACTTCGTGGCTGGCCTCGGCAAGACCATCGGAGATCGCAGCCTGACCGTGTTCGAAGGCGGTACCTCCTCGCCGCTGGCGCTGGTCGCGGCCGAGAACGCCGCGGCGAAAATGACGGTGAAGGTGCTGCGCACCGACAGCGGCATCGCCATGGGCACCGTGCGCGCGCTGGACCAGAAGGCCTCGCCGATCGGAGAGGCCCGCTATGCGTTCGGCCCGCAGGACAAGGAGACCGACGCCGCGTTCGATCTGCCGGTCGAGCTGCGCAACGACATCACGCGGCTCGAGATATCGGGCGAGCGCTCCGCCGGCGCGGTGCAGCTGCTCGACAAGCGCTGGCGCCGCCGTGCCATCGGCATCGTTTCGGGTGCGACCAGCGAGACCGCGCAGCCGCTGCTGGCGCCGACCTTCTATCTCACCCGCGCCCTGGCGCCGTTCGCCGACGTCAGGCTCGCCGACAAGGGTTCGCCGCAGCAGGGCATCACACAATTCCTGGACCAGAAGCTGCCGATGATCATCCTCGCCGATGTCGGCACCATCGCGCCGGAGCTGCGCGAGCGCCTCAATGCCTGGGTCGACCAGGGCGGCGTGCTGGTGCGCTTCGCCGGTCCCCGGCTGGCGCAGGCCGAGGACGATCTCGTGCCGGTCAAGCTGCGCAAGGGCGGCCGCACGCTCGGCGGCAGCCTGACCTGGGAGAAGCCGCAGCATCTTGCGACCTTCGCGGCCGACGGCCCGTTTGCCGGCGTCGCCGTCCCCAAGGACGTCACCGTGAGCCGCCAGGTGCTGGCCGAGCCCGATGCGGTGCTCGCCACCAAGAGCTGGGCCTCGCTGGAAGACGGCACGCCGCTGGTCACCGGCGAGCATCGCGGCAAGGGCCTCGTCAGCCTGTTCCACGTCAGCGCCGACATGCGCTGGTCTGATCTACCGATGTCGGGCACCTTCGTCGAAATGCTGCGGCGGGTGGTCGACATGTCCGGCTACACGTCCAAGCCCGGCGCAGGCGTTGCCGGCGAAGCCACCACCGAGACGGTGGCCCCGCTGCACATCCTCGACGGCTTCGGCGCCTTCGGGCCGCCGCCGGCCACCGCAAAGCCGTTGCCCGCGGATTACCGCGACCGCGCCACATCCGATCATCCGCCGGGCTTCTATGGTCCGGCCGAAGGACCGCTCGCCGTGAACACGCTTGCCAGCGCCGACCGCATCGCCGCGCTGAACACCGCGAGCCTGCGCGCCCGGCATGCCACCTACACCAATGCCGAGCCGCGGGACCTGCGCGGCTGGCTGCTGTCGACCGCGCTCGCGCTGTTCCTGGTCGATGCCATCATCGTCGCGGTGCTCGGCGGCGGGATCGCCGCGCTGCTGCGCCGCCGCGCCGCGCCCGCGATGATCGTGCTTGGCCTGCTGTTCGCCTCGCTCTCGCCCGCGCCGTCACGCGCCGACAGCGCCGCGGACGATTTCGCGATGAAGGCGACGTCGCAGACCCGCCTCGCCTATGTCGTGACGGGCAATGCCGACGTCGATTCCATCGTAAAGGCGGGGATGAACGGACTGACGCTGTTCCTGGCGCAGCGCACTGCGCTCGAGGCTGGCGATCCCGTCGGCATCGACCCCGCGCGCGACGAGCTCGCCTTCTTCCCGCTGATCTACTGGCCGATCGTGCCGGGCGCGCCCAAGCCGCCGCAGGACGCCATCAACAAGATCGACGCCTACATGAAGCAGGGCGGCACCGTGCTGTTCGACACCCGCGACGCGATCGAAGCCCCGCCCGGCGCCAACGGCGCGGCGCAGACCCCGGGCATGCGGACGCTGCGCGAGATCCTGTCCTCGCTCGACGTGCCCGAGCTCGAGCCGGTGCCGCGCGAGCACGTGCTGACCAAGACCTTCTACCTGTTGCGCGACTTCCCCGGCCGCTTCGTCACCGGCCAGACCTGGGTCGAGACCCTGCCGCGCGACGAGGACGAGGACAGCGCGCAGCGGCCGGCGCGCGGCGGTGACGGCGTATCGCCGATCATCATCACCTCGAACGATCTTGCCGGCGCCTGGGCGGTACGGCCCGACGGCCAGGCCATGCTGCCGGTGACCGGCGGCGACACCCGCCAGCGCGAATTCGCCTACCGCGCCGGCGCCAACATCGTGATGTACACGCTGACCGGCAACTACAAGGCCGACCAGGTGCACGCACCGGCCCTGATCGAACGGCTGGGGCAATAGGACCGATATGAATTACGGCATCGCATTCACGCCGCTTGTTCCCGCGATCGTGCTGTGGCTCGCGCTAGCCGCGATCGTCGTCATCGCGCTTCTGCTGCTGGTTGCGCGCGCGCGCGGCGCCGCCGTGCGCGTGGCCGCGCTGGCGCTGTTCCTGCTCGCGCTCGCCAATCCCTCCTTCACCCGCGAGGACCGCGATCCCCTCACCTCGGTCGCGGCCGTCGTCGTCGACAAGAGCCCGAGCCAGAATTTCGGCAACCGCAATCGCGAGGCTGCGCAAGCGCAGGAGGCGCTGGTCGATGGCCTGAAGAAGGTCAAGGGGCTGGAGGTCCGTGTCGTCGAGGCCGGACAGGCCGACGGCGAGACCGACGGCACCAAGCTGTTCGGCGCCCTCGCCTCGGCCTTGTCGGACGTGCCGGTCGACCGTGTCGCCGGCGCGTTCCTGATCACCGACGGCCGCGTCCACGACATTCCGGCCAGCGCCACGGCGCTCGGCTTCCAGGCGCCGGTGCATGCGCTGATCACCGGCCAGAAGGACGAGCGCGACCGCCGCATCGCGATCACGGCGGCGCCGCGCTTCGGCATCGTCGGCCAGACCCAGACCATCAGCTATCGCCTCGACGACCAGGGCGTCTCCGGCGAGCGCGCCAAGGTCACGATCCGCAGGGACGGCGAGGTCATCAACGAGCGCACGCTCTCGAGCGGCCAGGCCGCGAGCGTCGACGTCGACATCAAGCATGCCGGCCCGAACATCGTCGAGATCGAGGCCTCGCCGCTCGAGAGAGAGCTGACGCCGGTGAACAACCGCGCCGTCGTTGCCATTGACGGCGTGCGCGACAAGCTGCGCGTGCTGCTGGTCTCGGGCGAGCCGCATTCGGGCGAGCGCACCTGGCGCAATCTGCTCAAGTCCGACGCCAGCGTCGACCTCGTCCACTTCACCATTCTGCGTCCCCCGGAGAAGCAGGACGGCACGCCGATCAACGAATTGTCGCTGATTGCGTTTCCGACCCGCGAGCTGTTCCAGCAGAAGATCAACGAATTCCAGCTGATCATCTTCGATCGCTACGCCCGCCAGGGCGTGCTGCCGATCGCCTATTTCGACAACATCGCGCGCTATGTGCGCGGCGGCGGCGCGGTGCTGGTCTCGGCCGGCCCCGACTACGCCTCCAACACCAGCATCTGGCGCACGCCGCTGGATTCGGTGCTGCCGGCAGAGCCCGTGGGCGTGACGGAAAAGCCGTTCTATGCGCACCTGTCCGACCTCGGCAAGCGCCACCCCGTCACGCGCGCCCTGGAGGGCTCCGCGAGCGAGCCGCCGCGCTGGAGCCGTTTCTTCCGCACCGTCGACACCCGCAATTCCGTCAACCCGCCGGTGATGACGGGGGCCGACGGCAAGCCGCTTCTGTTCCTGTCGCGCTTCGGCGAGGGCCGCGTCGCGCTTCTGCTTTCCGACCACATCTGGCTGTGGGCGCGCGGCTATGAGGGCGGCGGCCCGCATCTGGACCTGCTCAGGCGGATGTCGCACTGGCTGATGAAGCAGCCGGACCTCGACGAGGAGGCGCTTCGTCTGCAGGTGCAGGGCAAGAACCTCGTCGTGGTGCGTCAGACCATGGCCGACAGCGTCCAGCCGGTGAGCGTGACCTCGCCGTCCGGCGCGTCGCAGGATCTGACGCTGAGCCCCGGCGATCCCGGCGAGTGGCGCGCCAGCCTTCCCGCGAGCGAGCTCGGCCTGTGGCAGGCCACCGACGGCACGCTGAAGGCGCTGATCAATGTCGGCCCGACCAATCCGAAGGAGTTTTCGGAGGTCACCTCGACCGTCGAGACATTGAAGCCGCTGACGCAGGCGACCGGCGGCAACGCCGTGCGCGTGGCCAGCGGCGCCGACGTCGAGCTGCCGCGCATCCTGCCGGTGCGTTCGGCCAGCGTCTTCGCCGGCGACGGCTGGATGGGGGTGCGGATGCGCGACGCCAGCGTCGTCAAGGGCGTCGGCGTGCTGCCGATCTTCGCCGGCCTGATCGGCCTGTTGCTGCTGCTCGGCGCGTTTGCCGCGACCTGGGTCCGCGAGGGGCGGTAGTTGCCCGAAGCTTGATTGGACGAGACTCGCGTAGCGCCGCGACGGCGGTGCGTTCCCTCCCCCCTTGTGGGCAGGGGAATCGCATATGGGTTTTGTCTAGCTATTGCATTGGAAGGCAAGACGGATTCTGAAGACGACTCCCGGA
>NZ_JACIHD010000017.1:0-144862 GCF_014198235.1 Bradyrhizobium sp. ERR14
ACAAAGCTCGGCTGTCCTGTCCGCTTCACCGCCATCGTCATTCCCCCAAGGCTTTGCCCTAGGGAATCACAACTGGCGAATTACGCAACAGGCCCACAAGGGGAGAGGGGAAGGCACCGAGTCACATCCGCGCAACGGCCTTCTCGGCGCATTTTATGAACCTTGAGATCAGCGGGCTCTGGGAATCCCTCCGCCAGCACACCGCGATGTCGATGGAATCGGCGGCATCGCGCAGCGGCCTGAACACGATGCCGCGTGGGGCGCCGAGCTGGGCGCAGGCCGGCACGATCGCAAGACCTTCGCCGGCGAGAACCAGGCTCATCGCCGAATGCACCGTCTCCACACGACTCGCGATCGGCATCACGATCTGATGTCGTCGCAGCAGGGCTGCGACCGCGGAGGAGGCGGGATCTTGCTCCGGAGGCGGCAACGCGATCAGCGGACGGCCCTGCAACCGCGCCATCGGCACGGCGCCGAGACGTGCGAGCGGCGAGCGGATCGGTACAGCCAGCATGAATGGCTGCGCACCGATCCGAGCTACCTGGATCTCAGGATGGTTGATGGCCGGCATGCACAGCGCAACCGTGACGCTGCGGTCAAGCAGCCTGGCCTCGCGGGTCGATGCGCTGAGCTCGGCGAAGTCGAGGTCGACGCCCGGAACCGAGCGGCGCAGCTCAGGGATGAGTCGCGGCAGCATCGCATTCGCCAGCACGAACATGTAGCCGACCGAGAGCCGCCCGCGCTTGCCGGCGGCGACCGCGCGCGCAGCTTCGGCGCCGTCGACGGCCAGCGCCAGAGCTTCGCTCGCACGCGCCAGCAGCGCCATGCCTGCCTCGGTCAGGTCCATGCCGCGGGTGCCTCGGCGGAACAGCGGCGCGCCGATCTCGGCCTCGAGCTTGCGGATCTGGACGGACAGCGGAGGCTGAGCCATCCGCAGCCGCTCGGCGGCCTTGCCGACGCTGCGTGTCTCGGCGACGGCGACGAAATAGCGGAGGCGGCGAAGATCCATTGGCATACCGAAAACGTATGGGTTGGCCATCAAAATCGTATTGGACGGCGAGTTAACAAAACTGTCATTCTCGCTGTCAATGCTTTGGGCCAACGGCGGCCCGCTTCGGAGCGTGATGTGACGACGATGAACGGCGATCCCTGTCTCCTGTCCGCAACCGAGCTGCGCGGCCTCATCGCCGAAAAGCGGATTTCGCCCGTCGAGATCGTCAGTGCCGTGCTCGCGCGCGCCGAGGCGCTCCAGCCCGAGTTGAACTGCTTCATCACGCTCTGCGGCGACGAGGCGATGGCGCAGGCGCGCGTCGCCGAGCGCAAAATGATGGCCGGCGAGCCGCTCGGCCTGCTCCACGGCATCCCCGTCACCGTCAAGGACATCGTCAACACCAAGGGCGTCAAGACCACCTTCGGCGCCGTTCCCTACAAGGACAATGTGCCGAACGAGGATGCCGTCGCGGTGGCGCGGCTGCGCGCCGAAGGCGCGATCCTGATCGGCAAGACCACGACGCCGGAATTCGGCAGCAAGTGCCTGACCGATTCACCTTTGTTCGGCCGCACCCGCAATGCGTGGGATCGGTGCCGGTCCTCCGGCGGCTCCAGCGGCGGCGCGGCCGTCGCCGTCGCCAGCGGCATCGCGCCGCTCGCGATCGCGACCGACGGCGGCGGCTCGACGCGAATTCCCGCCGCCTGCAATGGCGTGGTCGGCTTGAAGCAGAGCAACGGAGTCATCCCCCATAGTCAGGCGCTCGATGCGTTCGGCAACCAGACCTATGTCACGCCGACCACGCGGACCGTCGCCGACACCGCGTTGATGATGCAGGCGATGGCAGGCGAGGATGCTTGCGACCCCTGGTCGATCGGCGTCCCCGTGCCCGATTTCATCGGCACGGCCGCGCCGCGCGGCGATCTGCGCGGGCAGCGGATCCTGTATTGCCTGACGCCGCCGGGCCGTCCGGTGTCCGCCGAGGTCGCAGCCAGCTTCAAGGCGAGCCTCGACCGGCTGGCGGGGCTCGGCGCCGAGCTCGAGGAATTTTCCGGCGATGGTTTCGACATCGAGCCGATCTGGCGCGCCATCAACCACACGGTCTGGCGCACGCGCTTTGCAAAACTCGCAGCCGACCACAAGGACGAGCTGAGCGAGGCCTTCCTCAAGCAGCTCGCGCTTGCGACCGAGGTCAGCGGCGTCGACTATCAGGAGGCGATGTTCGCGCGTACCGCGCTGTTCCGCCGCGTGCAATCGCTGCTTGCGCGCGGACACTTCCTGGCGATGCCGACGCTCACGCGCACCGCGCTGCCGATCAAGCAGGATTTGTTCGGCTCCATCGAGATCGACGGAGCGCATTTCGACAGCGTCCGGCCGCACTGGTTCCCCTGGACCATGCCGTTCAACATGACGGGCCATCCCGCCCTCAGCCTGCCCTCTGGCTTCGGCCGCGACGGCCTGCCGATCGGGCTTCAGCTCGTCGGCCGCTTCCGCGCCGATGCGGAGTTGCTGCGCGTCAGCGCGCTGTTCGAAGCCTCGCACGACCTTCTGTCCCGCTGGCCGGCTTGAGGAGATGGGCATGCTGCAAAGGGCTTGCCTCCGGCGTCCGGACATGTTGATCGTGCCGCAGCTGAGCCCTGAAGCCGAGCGCGCATGAGCGTATTTGTCCTCCGACGTCTGTTGACCTTGCTGGCGACCCTGGTCGGCGCATCCCTGATCATTTTCCTGGTGCTGGACGCGCTTCCCGGCAACGCCGCGCAGATGCTGATGGGCGCGGATGCCTCGCCGGACGCGGTCCGCGCGCTCACCGTCAAGCTCGGGCTCGACCAGCCGCTGGCGGTTCGCTATTTGCAATGGATCAAGGGCCTCCTCGTCGGCGATCTCGGCAACTCCTATGTCTACGGCACGCCGGTCGCCAGCCTGATCGCTGAGCGGCTGGTGCTGACCATTCCGCTCGCGATCATGGCCATGACGATCACGGTGACGCTGGCACTCTCGGCCGGCATCTATACCGCCGCCAATCACAACAAGCTCGGCGACGTCGGCGTGATGTCGCTGACGCAGGTTGGCATCGCGCTGCCGAATTTCTGGTTTGCGATCCTCTTGGTGCTCCTGTTCGCGGTGCGGCTGCAATGGCTCTCGGCAGGGGGATTTTCCGGCTGGGAGGATGGCATCTGGCTCGGCGTCAAGTCGCTGCTGCTGCCGGCCATCTCGCTCGCGGTGGTGCAGGCTGCGATCCTTGCGCGCGTCACGCGCTCGGCCGTGCTGGAAGTGCTGCGCGAGGATTTTGTTCGAACGGCGCGCGCGAAGGGGCTCGGCAAGCGCGAGGTGCTGTGGAGCCACGTGCTGCGCAATGCCATGATCCCCGTCATGACGGTGATGGGGCTGCAATTCGCCAACCTGCTCGCCGGCACCATCGTGATCGAGAACGTGTTCTATCTGCCGGGCCTCGGCCGCCTGATCTTCCAGTCGATCGCCAACCGCGACCTGATCGTGGTGCGCAATTGCGTGATGCTGCTGGCGACCATGGTCGTCATCGTCAATTTCGTGGTCGACGTGCTCTATGCCTTCATCGATCCCCGCATCAAGGTCCACGACCTGTGAGCGCGCCCCTGACCACTCCGGTTGACGCGCCGGTCGCGGCGCGCCGCGTACCGGCCAAGACCTTCTGGGGCCGCGCGCTGCGCCATCGCAGCTTCGTGCTCGGCGGTTCGCTGAGCCTTCTGGTGCTCGCCTCGGCGCTGCTCTCGCTGGTGTGGACGCCATGGTCTCCTTACGAGATCGACATCGCCTCGAAGCTGCGGCCGCCATCGGCGGCGCACTGGCTCGGCACCGATTCCTTCGGCCGCGACATCGTCTCGCTGCTGCTCGCCGGCGCCCGCGCCACCATCATGGTCGGCGTCATCGCCGTCAGCATCGGTCTCAGCTTCGGGGTCACGCTCGGCCTGATCGCCTCGGCCCGGCGCGGCTGGACCGAAGAGATCATCATGCGCTTCTCCGACTTCACCTTCGCCTTTCCGGCGGTGCTGTCCGCGATCATGCTCGCCGCGGTGGTGGGGCCGGGGATGGTCACCTCGATCGTCGCGATCGGCATCTTCCAGATCCCGACGCTGACCCGGCTGACGCGCGGCTCCGCCAACGCGATCTGGGCGCGCGAATTCGTGCTGGCCGCGCGCGCCGCAGGCAAGGGCGCCTTCCGCATCACCATCGAGCATGTACTGCCGAATATTCTGTCGATCCTGATCGTGCAGGTCACCATCCAGTTCGCGCTCGCTATCCTGGCTGAAGCCGCTTTGTCCTATCTCGGTCTCGGCACGCAGCCGCCACAGCCGTCCTGGGGACGGATGCTGAACGATGCGCAGACGCTGCTGTTCCAGTCGCCGATGCTCGCGGTCTATCCGGGCGCTGCGATCGCGATCGCGGTGCTGGGCCTCAATCTTCTCGGTGACGGATTGCGCGACCTGCTCGATCCCCGACTGGCACGGGAGCGATGACGATGGGCGAGCGCTCCACCATGCCGCTGATCGAGGTCGACAATCTCGGTGTCCGCCTCAACACCAGCCGCGGGCCGGCACAGGCCGTGCGCGGCGTCAGCTTCTCCCTCAAGCGCGGCGAGACGCTCGGGCTGGTCGGCGAGTCCGGCTGCGGCAAGTCGGTCACCGCGATGTCGCTGATGGGCCTGCTGCCTGATAGCGCACGCGTCACCGGCAGCATCAAGCTCGACGGCAACGAGCTCGCGGGCTTATCGGATGCCGATTATTGCCGCCTGCGCGGCAACCGCATCAGCATGATCTTCCAGGAGCCGATGACCGCGCTCAATCCGATGCACACGATCGGGCATCAGGTGGCCGAGCCGCTGCGACGTCACAAGAAGCACTCGGCGGCGCAGGCGCGCAAAGAAGCCATCGCCTTGCTCGATCGCGTCGGACTGCCCGATCCGGCGCGGCGGGTCGACGCCTATCCGCACCAGTTCTCCGGCGGCCAGCGCCAACGCATCACCATCGCCATGGCGCTCGCCTGCGAGCCCGACCTGTTGATCGCGGACGAGCCGACCACCGCGCTCGACGTCACCATCCAGGGCCAGATCCTCGACCTCATCGCTGATCTCGTCGAGGAGCGCGGCATGTCGATGATCCTGATCTCGCACGATCTCGGCGTCATCGCCGAGAACGTGCAGCGCATGATGGTGATGTATGGCGGCACCGTCGTCGAGAGCGGGCCGACCGACGAGGTGTTCCGCCGCATGGGGCATCCCTATACGCAGGGCCTGTTCCGCGCCCGGCCGAAGCTCGGCGCGCGCAAGGGGACGCGGCTGAAGACGATATCGGGCACCGTACCGGAGCTTGCGGATCTGGCGGCGGGGTGCACGTTCTCCGACCGATGTCCGCTCGTGATCGATCAATGCCGCGCCGCGCTTCCGCAGATGGTCGACGTCGGACCCCGGCACGTCGTGCGTTGCATCAGGACGGATGTCTCTATGGCTGAGAACGTCGGAGCGCTGTCCGCATGACCGCTGCGCCTCTTCTCGACGTGAAGGATCTCGAACAGCGCTACGCCCTGCCGCGGGAAAGCCTGTTCCGTCCGCCGGGCCAGGTGCGCGCGCTCAATGGCGTCAGCGTGCAGGTCGCCGCCGGCAAGAGCCTCGGCGTCGTCGGCGAGTCCGGCTCCGGCAAATCCACGTTTGCGCGGCTGGTGATGGCGTTGGAGCGGCCGACGTCGGGCCAGGTCGCGCTGCTCGGCCGCGATCTCAACCGCATCTCGGCCGACGAACTGCGCCGCGCGCGGCGCGATTTCCAGATGGTGTTCCAGGATCCTTACGGCTCGCTCGATCCGCGCCAGACCATAGCCCGCATCGTCGCCGAGCCGCTCACCGTGCTGGAAGACGCCGACCGCACCACTTTTCGTGCGCGCGTCGCCGCAGTGCTGCGCCAGGTCGGCTTGCGCGATGCCGACATGGAGAAATATCCGCACGAATTCTCCGGCGGCCAGCGCCAGCGCATCGCCATTGCGCGCGCGCTGATCACCCAGCCGAAGCTGATTGTCGCCGACGAGCCGGTCTCCGCGCTCGACGTCTCCGTGCAGGCGCAGGTGCTGAACCTGATGCAGGATCTGCAGGAGCAGTTCGGGCTGAGCTACATCCTGATCAGCCATGACCTCGCTGTCGTCGACTATCTCTGCGACGAGGTCGCGGTGATGTATCTCGGCCGGATCGTCGAGCAGGGACGGCCCGAAGATCTGTTCGAGCGCTGCGCCCATCCCTATACGCGGGCGCTGCTGGAGGCGGTGCCGCGGGCCCGCGCCGGCGGCGGCCGGCGGCGGCGCGGTGGCCAGGCGATCGCCTCGCAATCGGCGGCGGCGACCGGATGCCCCTATGTCGCGCGCTGTCCGCTCGCCGACCAGCATTGCCGCGAGGCCCTGCCTGCGTTACGCAAGGTGGGCGAAGGGCACCTTGCCGCCTGCCACAAGGCCGAGGCCGTGATGGCGTTGCCGCAGGCGGCCATGGAAGGTTAGTGTCCGGAGCAGGATTGGCGTAGGCTCACGAAGACAGCAGGCCGGGGAGTTACGAGATGTTCAGGAAACTATCCATCGTCGCATTTGCCGCCGCGCTGGTCGCGGCGCCTCTGCCGGTGCTGGCGCAGAGCAAGAAGGACAGCGTCGTCATGGCCATGGCGCTGGAGCCGCCGGGGCTCGATCCGACCAACGCCGCCGCCGCCGCGATCGCCGAGGTCACGCTCTACAACATCTACGAGACCCTGACCAAGATCAACGAGGACGGCTCCGTTTCGCCCTTGCTGGCGGAGAGCTGGACCGCTTCGCCGGACCTGAAGACCTATACGTTCAAGCTGCGCAAGGGCGTCAAATTCCACAACGGCGAGGCATTCGATTCCGCCGCGGTGAAGTTCTCGTTCGAGCGCAACGCCGCGCCGACCAGCACCAACAAGGATAAGAGCCTGTACCAGGCCTTCGAGAAGGTCGAGGCGCCCGATGCCGACACGGTCGTGATCACGGTGAAATATTCCGAACCGAACCTGCCGTTCTTGCTCGGCCAGGCGGGCGGCTCGATCGTCGAGCCGAAGAGCGCGCCGACCAACGTGACGCAGCCGGTCGGCACCGGGCCCTATCAGCTCGGCGCCTGGGCCAAAGGCTCCTCGATCACGCTGAATAAGTGGGCCGATTATCGCAACGCCTCGGCGATCAAGCTTTCGAAGGTGACGATCCGCTTCATCTCCGATCCGGCCGCGCAGGTGGCGGCGCTGCTGTCGGGCGACGTCGATGCGTTCCCGCGCGTCGCCGCGGCGCGCGCCCTGGCCCAGTTCAAAGCCGATCCGCGTTTCACGGTGCTGGTCGGCGGCTCCAGGGCCAAGACCATCGTCGCGATCAACCATCGCAAGAAGCCGCTGGACGACGTCCGCGTCCGCCGCGCCATCCTCGCCGCGATCGACCGCAAGGCCATGATCGACGGCGCCGTCGACGGCTTCGGCACGCCGATCGGTAGCTTCTATGTGCCGGGGGCGCTCGGCTATGTCGACACCACCGGCATCAATCCCTACGACCCCGAGAAGGCCAAGAAGCTGCTCACTGAAGCCGGCGTCACCACGCCGCTCGAATTGTCGCTCAAGCTGCCGCCGCCGTCCTATGCGCGGCAGGGCGGCGAGATCGCCGCAGCCCAGCTCGCCAAGGTCGGCATCGTCGCCAAGATCGAGAACGTCGAATGGGCGCAATGGCTGTCGCAGGTGTTCGCCGGCAACGGGCCGCACAATTTCGACCTCACCATCGTCAGCCATGTCGAACCGTTCGATCTCGTGAAGATCACCGAGCCGGATTACTACCTCGGCTACAACAACGAGAAGTTCAACGCACTCTACAAGCAGATCGTGTCGACGCCCGAGGAGGCCGCTCGCGCCAAGCTGCTCGGCGACGCCCAGCGCATGCTGGCCACCGACGCCGTCTCCGTCTACCTCTATCAGCCGCAGCTGATCACCATTACAGCCAAGAAGCTGAAGGGCGTCTGGAAGGACGTCCCGCAATACGAGAATGATTTCTCGACATGGTCCTGGGAGTAGGGCGCTCCATCAAGTCGAGCGTATCGCGTCAATCTTGGCCTCTCCCATCGGGGAGAGGCCATTCGTTTGGCGCGTCCAAACAAAAACTGAAAAACAACCCCATGCACAGTAGCCGGGCATAGTCATTTCAATGGCTTGCACGTTGCGTCGCAATGGCTTGTGCGTTGCGTCGTTCAATGGTCGATACGCCGGAATATTGACCCGTCGGGCAAAACACCGGCAATATTCCATCATCGCGGTCTCGTGGTTCGGGCCGCTGTCGGGCAAGGCACGCCGTGAAGATGCCGATGCCGCCTGGTGGAGTCGCAAGCAGATGCGCCGGCGTTCGCTCGGCTGCTTTTGCCGGCAGGTCATCAAACCTTCACGGATGCGCAATCTGAGGTGACGATCCGCACGACGCCGCCGCGGTTCCATGCGCGCGATCAAACTCTCTCCCGAATTCCTGCAAATCTCTGCCATCTACCAAAGGTAGATTCGCTCCCGGTGAAGCGTGGTCAACAACGCGTCTTGCAAAAAAGAAAGCTCTGCAGGCGTCAGGTCCGCTTCCGACAATGAAAATGGGAGTTACGCCATGCAGCATCTGCCGAACGACACCTACGACGTCACGCTTGACCAATTTGGCCAAATCGCGACCGTGTATGGAGACCCCGGCTTTCCGGCATCCACCGACGTCGTGGGCGGCAACGACACCGTGACCGCCAGTGTCGCCGCGCTCAATGCAAAACTCACGATCTTCGGTGACGACCACACGATGTTGCTTGGTCATTCCCAAGGCGGAAACGACACACTGATCGCCGACATCGACGGCGGCTGGGACACCGCCGTCGTGATTGGCGATACCCAGTCGATGATCGATGATGCCAAGGGCGGCAACGACACCATCGTCGCGGATGCCGGCCGCACCATCTACACGACGATCTCAGCGTTCGGGGATGTCGCCGGCGACATGTCGGGCAATGCGCAGGGCGGCCATGACGACATCACCGGCTCAATCGCGTGGCGCGGCGGCGCCAATCTGTTCGCCGGCGATGCCGGCGGTTCCATGATGGACACTTCGCACGGCGGCAACGACACACTCGATGTCAGCGTGCTCACGACGGATGGCGGGGCGACCGTCAGCGGAGACGCCATCGGTTCCCTGAGGGGGCTCGCGCAGGGCGGCAACGACAACCTGACCGTCACCTTGAACGGTGGCAGCCCCATCTCGAGCGGAGCCTTGTTCGGGGATTCGGCTGAAACCCTGATGGACTTCGCCCAAGGCGGCGACGATGTGCTCACCGTCAAGCTCGACGGCCAGTATGCGGAAGCCGGCGCGCAGATGTACGGCGATGCGCCGACCATGGTGGGCAATTCCCATGGCGGCAACGACGTCCTCAACGGCGGCGCGGGCCGAGATTTCATGTATGGCGACGCGCGAATCTACGAACCGGCGACACCAGGCTCGATCACCGGCGGCGTCGACACGCTGAACGGCGGGGCTGGCGACGACCGGATGTGGGGCGGGGGAAACAGCGACTTGTTCGTCTTCAACACCGGCTCGGGCAACGACACGATCGTCGACTTCGGTCAGGGCAACAAGGCCGTCGGCAGCACCGCGGTGGAACAGGATCTGGTCGACGTGCAGGACTACGGCTTTGCAGACTGGACGGCGCTGTCGAAACTGATCAGCGACAACTCCGCCGGGGATGCCGTGATCCATCTTTCCGCCAATGATTCAATCACGCTGGACGGGGTTCACACGGCGAACCTGCATCCAACCGACTTCATCATCTGAAGGCGCAGAGCAAGAGCGGCGGTGTCGCCCCGCGACGCGGAGCGCCATCGCGGCTGCGCAATGACGAGTTTCGCCGCACGGCGCAACGAACCCGTCGCCATCAAACTCTGTCCCGAATTCCAGCAAACCTCCGCCATCGACCAGAACTAAATTCGTCTCCGTGAAGCGTGGTCACAGCACGTCGCGCAAAAATTCCAGCGACATGAGCCCCGCTTCCGACAATGAAATGGGAGTTACGCCATGCAATATCTGCCGAACGACACCATCGACGTCCTGCTCGACCAGTTTGGTCAGATCGAAACCCTCTACGGTGATCCGAATTTTCCGACCACCACGGATGCCTGGGGCGGCAACGACACCGTGACGGTCACCGTCACCCAGCCGGAAGTTGACGTCACGATCTTCGGCGAGGACGACACGACGTTGCATGGCCACTCCCGCGGCGGCAACGACACCCTGACCGTTACTGGGAGCTACGGCTGGAATGCCTTCCTCGTGGTCGGCGACGCCCGGGCAATGACCGACGACGCCAGGGGCGGCAACGACACGATCAGTGTCGGGGCCGATTCGCTTTACACCGACGTGCATGTTTTCGGTGATGTCGCCGGCGACATGTCGGGCAATTCGCACGGCGGCAGTGACACCATCACGAGCGCGGTGGGCTGGCGAAGCTACGACCATGTGTACGCCGGCGATGCCGGCGGTTCCATGAGCGGCACGGCGCAGGGCGGCAATGACACGCTCGACATCACTGTGAACACCATGCAGGGCTTTGCGACAGCTAGCGGCGATTCCATCGGCTCCATCGGCGGCGATGCGCATGGTGGCAACGACAACATCACCTTCACCTTCGGCACCGACGTCGTCTGGACCGCTGGATTCGGCTACGGAGATTCGGCGACCTCGCTGACCGACAATGCCCAAGGGGGAGATGATATTCTCACAATCGAGTTCGATGGCATCGACAGCCTCCATTATACGAACCCGGAGCTCTTCGGCGATGCGCGGACCATGTCCGGCAATGCCCAAGGCGGTAACGATATTCTCACCGGCGGAGCAACCAACGATCACCTCTATGGTGATGCCGCGAACTATGCCCCCGCGACGCCGGGCTCGATCACCGGCGGCAGGGATATTCTCAACGGCGGCACCGGCGATGACCAGCTTTCCGGCGGCGGAAACAGCGATACCTTCGTCTTCAACACCGGCTCCGGCAATGACCTGATCACCGATTTCGATCAGGGCAACAAGGCGGTCGGCAGCACGGTGACCGAGCACGACCTGATCAATGTGCACGATTACGGGTTTGCGGACTGGACGGCGCTGTCGAGCCTGATCAGCGACAATGCCGCCGGCGACGCCGTGATTCATCTGTCGGCGAGCGACAGCATCACGCTCGACGGCGTCCACGCGGCGAGCCTGCACCAGACCGACTTCCTCATCTGAGCGAGTTGCTCTGGAAGCAACGATCTCGCCCCGCCTGCGGCGGGGCGAGACTCGGGTTGCATCTTGGCCGCCCAGCAGCGCTACCACTTCGGCGCTTGGACGACCGCTTCTGACCCGAAGCGGGCTTGCTGTGCCAGGCCGAAGCTGATTATTCAGTCTTATCAGCTGAACCCTTGCGCAGCGCCTCTAAGGCTATACGGGCGTGGTGGGCTGCTTTCTGGTTGCCCACCGTTTCGATCTTTTCCAGTGCCCAGGTCAAATACTGCATAGCAGCCTGGACGTCAGCAGTTTGGTCGGTCATATGACCGTTTCTATCGAATTATGATCGGTTCGTCCCGCGCTTGCTGCGCATAAGCGAATTGCATCAGCAATGGCGGCTGTGGCCAAAAGTGAACAGTCTCACGGTGACGGAAGGAGCATTATCGGCTGTTGCTCCCCGGGTTCAGCGCACCATTGCGGTTCAGATCGGCGGAAGAGCTGATCAAGTTGGCAAACAGCGGAAGCGGCTGCTGCAAAAGCTGCAACTCAGGTCCCAGTCTCAGATTGTAGACGCCGCCACGGGTGGGCATCTTGGCCATCTTACAAACTCACGATGGCCGCTGACGAAGCGGCGCCCTGGCCGAGGCATGAGTACGGCGGCTTCGAACCGCCGACCTAAACTTTGGCTGATCAAATACCGGTAAGTATACTGCCCCGGACAAATATACTGTCCGTAGCTGTCATAGTCGCAGCCGGAGTTGTAGTAGCCGTAAGCACCGGCTGCAGCGGCTGCGCCAACCGCCGCAGCGCCATACCCCCAACCTCGGCGCCGGCCAGGGTCTTGAGGGCATGGCGACGTCCGATGTCCTTGAGCGTTTCCATTTTCATACTGTCGGCCCAATTTGGCACGAGGCAGCACTGTCACCATGCTGCGCCCGGAAACCGCCTCAACCGGGGCTCCCGGCAAGGCCATTCAGCTTATCGATCGCATCATCCGGCAAATCGAGTTCGGCCGCGGCGAGATTCTCGCGCAGATGCGCGACGGACGAAGTGCCGGGGATAAGCAGGATGTTAGGTGAGCGACGAAGGAGCCAAGCAAGCGCGACCTGCATGGGCGTTGCGCCGAGGCGAGCGGCGACATCGGTTAGAGTAGACGATTGCAGGGGGGTGAACCCGCCGAGCGGGAAGAACGGCACGTAGGCAGTGCCGTCCCGGGCAAGGTCGTCGATCAAGGAGTCGTCAGACCTGTGGGCCAGATTGTATTGGTTCTGAACGCAGACGATCTTGCAAATCTTGCGTCCTTCCGCGACCTGCGTCGCGGTCACGTTGCTCAGCCCAATATGCCTTATCAGGCCCTGACGTTGGAGATCGGCCAAGACGTTCAGCGGGGCTTCGATCGAGCCTTCGGCGGGGCCATGGCGGTCGATCATGACGCGAAAGTTGACGACATCGAGTGCGTCGACCCCGAGATTTTTCAGATTGTCGTGGACCGCCTGGGTGAGCTCTTCGCGCGAGAAGGCCGGATTCCATGAGGCGTCCGCGCCACGCCGAGCCCCGATTTTGGTATCGATAACGAGATCCCTGGGGTAGGGGTGCAGCGCCTCACGGATCAACTGGTTTGTGACATGTGGGCCGTAGAAGTCGGCTGTGTCGATATGGTTCACGCCGGACGCGATGGCCGCTCGCAGCACAGCCAATGCGGCGGTGCGATCCCTGGGCGGACCGAACACGTGCGGGCCAGCAAGCTGCATGGCACCGTAGCCAAGCCGCTTCACGCGGCGGTCTCCGAGGTCAAAGCTGGCAGTTAGGGCGGTGTTGGGCATAGGTCATCTCCATAAGAACCAATGGCCGGTAGGTAGACGTTGCCCGCGCGCTCGATAACCGGGTACAATCCGAACGGGTTGTTCGGAGAAACGAACAGTGAAAGTCGATCTGGGAGAACTGAACGCTTTTGTGACCGTCGCGCGGGCTGGAGGCTTTCGGGACGGAGCTCGGTCGAGCGGGGCGAGTGCGTCAGGACTCAGCGAGGCGGTAACCAGGCTGGAAGCGCAACTCGGCGTCAGATTGTTGAACCGGACGACGCGAACCGTGGTGCCCACTGAGGTAGGTCAACGTCTCCTCGAGCGGCTCGGGCCAGCATTCGCCGAGGTGGAAGCTGCCGTCGATGTTGTCAACAGCTCCCGCAACAGGCCAGCAGGTACGCTGCGTCTGAACGTACCGGTCAGTGCGGCACGCCTCGTGCTGCCCACCATCGCGCCGCCCTTTCTCGCCGCTTATCCTGACATCCGGCTTGAAGTGATTGCGGAGAATAACTTTATCGACGTTCTGGCCGCTGGTTGTGATGCTGGCATCCGGTACGACGAGCGCCTGGAGCAGGACATGATGGCGATTCCAATCGGTCCTCGCGTTCAGCGCTTTGCAACCGCTGCCTCTCCAAACTACCTGGATCGCTACGGCCGGCCCAATCATCCTCGCGAGCTTGTCAACCACGCTTGCCTTGGCAGTCGTCTTTCGTCCGGCGCGATGGTGGCTCCGTGGGAGTTTGAACGGGAGGGCGAAATGGTTCGCGTCGAACCCAAAGGGCCGCTGCTGGTCAGCGTCGGGGCGGCGACAGATCTCGCCGTTGCCGCCGCCATCGCCGGTACCGGCATTGTCACCCTCTTCGAGGACTGGCTTCGTCCCCATCTCGCCAGTGGTCAGCTCGAGCCGGTCCTCGAACCCTGGTGGCAAAGCTTTTCGGGTCCCTTTCTATACTATCCTGGCAGACGTCTCGTGCCGGCGCCGTTGCGCGCATTCATAGACTTCGTAAGGGGTGTACCATCGCACTCAGCGCTCGGCGCGACGCCCACCGCGTAGGCAATACGTTTGCTAGTAGCGAGACGCTCGCTTCTTGAGAGTTGAGAGACTGCTCGATTCCGCTCCAGACGCTATGCGGACGCGACGTGAGACAGTCGAGCATCCCTTCGGCGCGATCAAGGCCGTATGGGTGCGACCCACGACGGGCGGTTCGAGTGAAGGCGGCGGCGCACCGTTTGGAAACGATGCGCCGCTAGTTAGGTCATGCTGCCCTGGCGTGGACGTTGCCGATCCAGTCGCGGGCGAGTGTCAAATCGGCTTGCGACAATTGATGGCCCGCCGGCACGACCCTATGGGTCACGCTTGCGCCTGCTTGCGAAAGCAGGGCCGCAAGCTTGGCCGAATTGCCGGCCGGCACGATCGGATCGGCCTGCCCGGACAGCAGCAGGACCGGCTTGCCGGCAAGATCGGCCGTGGGCGGATCCGACAGCGGCACCATCGCGCGCAGCAGGATCGCGCCGGCCAGCACCTCCGGCTTCAGCAGCAACAGCGCGGCTGCGATGTTGGCGCCGTTGGAGAAGCCGACCGCGACCGGCGCGGCGATGCCGTAGCGCTGCCGAGCCTCGTTGACGAAGTCGCCGAGCTCGTTCGCGCGGCGGCGGACGTCGTCCTCGTCGAACACACCTTCGGCGAGGCGGCGGAAGAAGCGCGGCATGCCGTGCTCGAGCACGCGGCCACGCGGCGAGAGCAGGGCTGACCCCGGCGAGATCATCTTGCCGAGCCCGAGCAGGTCGTTCTCGTCGCCGCCGGTGCCGTGCAGCAGCAGCAGCGGAGGGGAGCCCGCGCTGGCCGCGGGCTCGAAGCGATGGATGAATTCAGTCTCGGTCATGACACGGTCTCTTCCAGATTCGGCAGAACGCCTTCGATCTGCTTGCGCTGTGCTTCGAGGAAAGCAGGCAGCTTGAGGTCTTTCCCCAGCGTCGCGACAGGTTCGTCGACGGCGAAGCCGGGGATGTCGGTCGCAATCTCGAACAGCACGCCGCCGGGCTCGCGGAAGTAGATCGAGCGGAAGTAATTGCGATCCCTTTGCTCGGTCGGATGCAGGCCGTGATTGCTCACGAGCCTTTGCGCCATCTTGCCCTGCTCGGCATCGTCAGCCGCGCGGAACGCGATGTGATGCACCGAGCCGCCGCCCTGATGCCCGCGCAGGAAGCCCTTGGCCTCGTAGATGTCGACGACGCTGCCCTCGACATTGCCGGGCGCCTTGAAGCGGATCACCGAGCCTTCACGGCCGGTCTCCTTGAAGCCGAACACGTCGGTGAGGACGGCTGCCGTCTTCGCCGCGCTGTCGAGCAGCAAGGTCACGCCATGGAAACCGCGGATCGCGTGCTCGGCCGGCACGTCGCCATTGCTCCAGCCGGGCTCGTTCTCCGCACCCGGCACGCCGACCAGCGCGAGCGCCATGCCATCGGGATCGGTGAACGGCAGCACGGATTCGCCGAAGCGCTTCTCCAGCGCCTCGTAGGCAATGCCCTTCTCGGTGAAACGCTGGGTCCAGTAGCCGAGCGAGCGCTGCGGCACGCGGAAGGCGGTCTGATGGGTCTCGCCGACGCCGCGCCGCCCAGCCGAAACGCCCGCCCACGGAAAGAAGGTCAGGATGGTGCCGGGGCGGCCGGTCTCGTCGCCGTAGTAGAAGTGATAGGTGCCGGGATCGTCGAAATTGACCGTCTTCTTGACGAAGCGCAGGCCGAGATCCCGCGTGTAGAAGCGGAAATTCCTGATGGGGTCGCCGGCAATCGCGGTCACATGGTGCAGTCCAGACATTTTCGTCCTCCAGAGTTCGGGGAGCGTCTTGCACTGGCCGGAAATATCGTTCCGCTTTGTATTGGAGACAATCCATGCAAATATGACGGCTATGTCTACGATTTGGAAACAATCGCCGAGGCCGGCCCTTGGATAAGGTCGCCAGCCTCCGCGCATTCGTGAAAGTGGTCGAAAGCGGCAGTTTTGCCGAAGCGGGGCGGCAGTTGCGGCTGTCGCGCTCGGCGATCAGCAAATATGTCGCCGACTTAGAGGAGAGCCTCGGCGTGCAGCTCCTGAACCGGACCACGCGGCATGCCAGCCCGACCGAGAACGGCCAGCGCTATTTCGAGCGCGCACTCGTCATCCTCTCGGAGATCGAGGCCGCCGACCAGGCGGTGACGCAGGCCCAGTCGGCGCCGCGCGGCCTGCTTCGCGTCAACGCGCCGATGTCGTTCGGCACGATGCGGCTCGGGCCGGTGCTGGCCGATTTCATGGCGCGCTATGGCGAGCTTCAGCTCCAGATCGTGCTCAGCGACGACCTGCTCGATCCCGTCCAGGACGGCTTTGATGTGACCTTGCGGATCGCGGAACTGGAATCTTCGAGCTTGATCGCGCGGAAAATCACGCCGGTGGCGCGCATGATCTGCGCTTCGCCGGATTATCTCGCACGTCACGGCACGCCAAAGCACCCGCAGGATCTGCGCGAGCACGCCTCGCTGACCTATGGCTTCCTGCTCACCGGCAATCAGTGGAAGCTAACAGGCGCCGATGGCGATCACTGGATCCAGCCGGCCTGGTCGCTCTGCGTCAACAATGCCGAGGTGCTGCGCGACGTCGCGATCAAGGGCAGGGGGCTCGCGCTGCTGCCGGAGTTCATCGCCGCTGACGCGTTGCGGACAGGCAAGCTGCGCGCCGTCCTGCAAGACTATTTTGCGCCGCCGCTCGCGCTCTATGCGGTCTATCCGCCGACGCGGCATTTGTCGGTGAAGGTGCGGCTGTTCATCGACTTTCTCGTCGAGCGGTTTGGGCGCGATGAAGAAGCCGGCGCGCAGGCGGGCTGAGGCTGGGTCGGGAGGCCATGACTCTGCCCGGGCAACGGCTCGCAGCGAACTATCGCGATGAGTCAAGAAGGCGAGCTACACGGCGGACACTCAGGGGATTTGCCTTTGAAAGGGTGAGCGGCAAGGGTGCTCCTATTGTCAATGTTGCTGACAGTGATTCCTCGGAATTACTCTCCCGCGAACGATTGGATGAAGTCCGGCGACCAGCAAAAGCCATGATGATTGTGCCTTTGCTGAGAGTCGCGCAGTGGCTGGATACGATTATACCAGACCGGAAAGTTGAACTTTCTTCCCGTGCCTTGGACTCATATTTGCGTCCCGACTTCGCGTCTCAGGACAGAGAGAGTTCAGCCGCTGTCAGGGCGTTCCGAGGGCTCTCTTCCGTGCCACCGCGGAGAGCCGGGCACGATGAGTAGCTCACACTTCTCGACTTGATTTCAACAAGCGCAGGAGGAAGCTATGCGGAAGTCTCTCACCTTTTTCCTTTCTGGCGTGGCATTGGCCGTCGCGGCGTCAACAGCCGTAGCCGGTGAGCGGGTGCTCGAGTTCAAGCTGATCACGAAGCCGATCGACCTCAAGGTCATAGAGGCCGCAAACGTCGAAGGACAGACGGTTGTGTCTGGGAAATTCTTTGGGGTCGCTGTCTTCACCGATGGCCGTATCGGAGTGAAAGAGTTCGTCAATACTTCGGACTTGCTCAAAGGATCGGGCCCCTTCTTCGGCTACAGCACGTACACGTTCGAGGAAGGCTCGATTACCGCGCGCTACACCGGTTCGGCCAAGGACGGCAAATCAACGGGCGAATACACAATCTTGTCGGGCACAGGTGCCTATGCGAACGCCACGGGTACGGGAACGATCGAAAGCGCGCCGAACCCGTTCAAAGGCGTCAACCTGCTGAACATAAAGCTCGTCGTTAAAACGTCCGGTTCGTGACGATGCTAACAGGTCCCGCACAAAGGTAGTTGATCCCCTGGGTGGCAAGTTGGCCCGGTCGGAAACACATCGCTGGCGGGGCGACCTGCTGTAGAGCCGGCTCGAGTCGTGAGATTGATGTTTCCGCTTGGCCAGCTGACTGGGTCCCGTAGGAGAGAACGCTTGGGAGCTCCGTTCTGAGCAAATCTAGCTGACCGATCGCTGCTCGGTAGGTTGAAGTAGATCATCCAGCGCCTGCATGGATGCCCGTTGAAGTTCGGCGAGCTCACGCGCTGCACTCTGGCACTCGGGTGGAGACATCGTGGCTGCCGCCAGCTCGATCTCGCGACAGCGCTCGAACATGCTAACGAGGCCGAGCGCGCTCGCGGCGCTGCCGAGCTGATGGGTGGACCGCGCGAGCTTCTCGTGATCGCCAATGTCCGCGGCCTTGACGATATCGCCGATCAGTTGCTCGCTCGTCTGCTGGAGAAGCTGGTTGAGTTTCGCGATTTGGGTCGCGCCCAGGAGTTCTTTCTGGTCATCGAGGAAATGCCGGTCGATCAACGCACCTGCAGCGAGTTGCGCCGCGGCCGGCTCCACCTCCGGGTCGTCCTCGATCGCCTCGCGCAGCGAGTTGATCAGGATCGGCTTGCTGACGAGTTGGACAATGCCTGCCTCGGCGAGCCGTTCGCGCGCGCTGGAGGACACGTCGGCGGTGACGGCGATGATGCGCGGCATTCTCGGCAGGCCGAGCTTGCCGATCCGCGACGCCGCCTCCACGCCGTCCATGTCGGGCATGTGCAGGTCCATCAGGATGACGTCGAACGCCTGATCGCGGGCGAGCTCTATGGCCGAGGCGCCGTTTCTGGCGATCGTGGCATGATGGCCGAGCCGGTTCAGCATGGCTTCGCCGACCTCGCAATTGACGGGGTCGTCGTCGACCAGCAGCACGCGAAGCCGTCGCGATGGCGGCTGTACTGCACCTTGGGCGATGCCGCTGGCGGCCGGATCGAGCGGTACTTCAAGTGTGAACGTGCTGCCTGCGCCCGGCGTGCTCTCCACCGTCAGCTCGCCGCGCATCAAACGGCTGAGGCGCCGCGCGATTGCAAGTCCGAGGCCGGTGCCGCCGAACCGCCGCGCAATGCTGTCGTCCGCCTGGACGAAATCCTCAAAAATCCGCTCATGCATGCCGGGGGCGATGCCGATGCCGGTGTCGCGAACGGTCACGCGCAGCAGGACATGACCGTCACGGCGCTCGGCCGCTGCGTTGACGGCGACCGCGCCTGACGGCGTGAACTTGATGGCGTTGCCGATCAAATTGAGCAGGATGCGATTGAGCCTGACGGGATCGCCGTGCACCGAGGTCCTGACCGAGGCATCGCAGGCAAGGTCGAAGGTCAGTCCCTTGCCGAAGGCCTGGGGCCGCATCAGGTCGGCGGCCGTTTCGATCAGCTGGTCGAGGTGGAAATTACGCGGCTCCAGGGTTTCGGCGCTGGCCTCCAGGCGCGCATATTCCAGGATGGCATCGACCAGCGCGATCAGCGTCTCACCCGATGCGGCCGCGGTCGTGAGGTGGCGCCGCTGCGCCTCGCCGAGTTTGCCGTCGTCGAGCAGCTGCAGCACGCCCATGACGCCGTTCAGCGGCGTGCGCAGTTCGTGGCTGACGACGGCGAGGAAGCGCGATTTGGTCTCGTTGGCCGCCACCGCCGCGCTGCGCGCGCGCTCGGCGGCATCGTGCTCGGCAAGGGCCTGATCGCGCGCTTTCTCCAGCTCGGAGGTGCGCTCGATCACCTTGCGCTCCAGCGTCGCGTAGGAATCGCGCAGATGCGCGGCCATCCGGTTGAACTGGTCGCCGAGCGCTTCCAGTTCGTCACCGGTCTTGATCGCGAGCCGCAGGCCGAGATCGCCGCTCCCGATCCGCCGTGCGCCCTGCGTCAGGAGCTGGATCGGCCCCGTCATGCGGCGGCTGAGAAAGAGAGAGACCAGCACCGCACCGGCCAGCAGGACGACGAGGAGAAAGGTGGAACGGCCAATCGACGCGTAGATCGGCGCATAGGCTTCGCTGAGCGGCAGCTCGACGAACACCAGCAGGCCGAGCGAGGGGACCGTTGCATAGGTCGACAGCACGCGCTGACCGGACAGGTCCTCCTTGACCAGGCCGCCGGAGGGCGGCCCCACGCCGTCGAGTGCGGCGCGGACGTCGGCATAGCCGGAGAGATCGCTGCGCTGCAGGGCCCGCCACAAATCGGGATGCGCGATCAGGACTCCCGTGCGGTCCACCACGTAGGCCTTGCCGGTGTTGCCGACCCTGATCCCGGCGACGAGGTCCCAGATGAAACGCAGATTGACCTCGGCGACGATCACATTGGGATTGCGGCCAGTTCCGCGGGTGGCGAGCGTCATGAAGGGTTCGGTGTCGCCGAAGAAGTAGACCGGCCCGTAATAGGCACGGCTTTCATTGGCACCGCGAAAGGCGGGCGAGGCGGAGAGGTCGGCTTTACTGCCGATCCTGTCCGCCACACGGCGGGACACGCGCATCTGTTCAAGACCGTGCGAGTCGAGTTCGGCGATTTCCGCGATCGCCGGAGAGAGGCGCAGGAGACGGATGGCGTTCAGGCGCTCGTCTTCATTGGTCGACAGCTCCGGCGGCAGGCGCGAGAGCCATCTGATCTGGTTTTCGATCTGGCCGATGAATTGGCCGATCTGAATCGCCGCGGACGCCGCCTGCTCGCGCTGGGTCGCTGCCAGAAGCTGCTTCTGCTCGCGATAGGAGAACCAGACGTCGAAGCCGGTGTTGATGGCGAGCGCGGCAAAGGCGAGGGCGACGATCGAGTAGAGATATTTGCGGAACAGCCGGCCGGGAGGCGTTCGCAAATGTCCCTGGTCGACCGTTTCGTTCACTCGCGGATCTCGTCGGCGCGCGCGAGCAGTGTGAATGGTATGGTCAATCCCA
Source organism: Bradyrhizobium sp. ERR14 (assembly GCF_014198235.1). Taxonomy (NCBI): domain Bacteria; kingdom Pseudomonadati; phylum Pseudomonadota; class Alphaproteobacteria; order Hyphomicrobiales; family Nitrobacteraceae; genus Bradyrhizobium; species Bradyrhizobium sp. ERR14. The sequence continues at coordinate 20,780 of NZ_JACIHD010000017.1, forward strand.
GCGTGCGGGCGACCGTGCGGTTGATCAGCAGCTCGTATTTCCGCGGCGATTGCACCGGCAGGTCGCCGGCCTTGGTGCCGCGCAGGATGAGATCGACATAGTCGGCCGAACGCACTTCCAGCGTCGGCCCGTAGCTCATCAATCCGCCGGCGTCCATGAAGTAATGGAATGGATAGACCGTGGGCACGCGATACTTGGCGGCCGCCTCGACGACCGCCTTCCGGTTGACGACCAGGAAGCTGTCGACCAGCGCAATCAACGCCGCCTTGGGCGGCTCGGAGAAGCGCTTGACGGCTTCGTCGATGTCCGTCGGCGTGTTGACGGGGGCGGGGATTGCGGACACTCCGGACCCGGCCGCCTCTTGCTCGATCGAGTCGAGGAAGAAACGCCCGCCGCGAGGGGTGGTCGCCGGGTTGAACAGGATACCGACGCGCGCGAGGTCGGGCACGGCCTCACGGATCAGCTGCAGCCATTTGCCGCCCATCTCGGCGGTGCTGTTGGTGAAGCCGGTGACGTTGCCGCCGGGATGTGCAAGGCTTTCGACGAAGCCATTGCCGACGGGATCGTTGGCGGTCGCGAAGACGATCGGGATGGTCCTGGTGGCGGCAAGGACCGCAGCGGTTTCGACCGTCGACCCCGTCAGGATCACGTCCGGCTTCAGCTCCAGCAATTCCTGAATCGCGGCCTTCAGCCGGTCCGGTCCGCCGAAGGTCGAACGGAGCTCAAGGCGGAAGTTGACGCCTTCGACCCAGCCGCGCTGCCTCAAGCCGGCGACGAGGCCACCGAGGCGGGAGGTCGTGCTGTCGATCAGGCTCCGCCGGGTCAGTTCGTCGTCGAGCGGCAATGCGGTCAACGATGCGACGATCCGCACGCGATCCGACGTTGCGCCGAGCGCGACCCATGCCGCGGCAGTTGCGCCCGCAAGGCGAATGAACCCGCGGCGATCGACCGCGAGAGCGGAAGGCCGTTCGGTCATGAAACTCTTTGCATGATGGCTTGCCCCGGAGCGGATGCTTAGCGCGAACGGCCGGCATCCACAATTGATGAAAAAAAGCGCTTATGAATGCTCATTCGCAGCGTTTGGCAGCCCGATACCGTATTCCTACGCTGCCAAAGAGTCGCTGTTTCGAGCGTTGTCTCCTTCGTGACGCCTTGTAACGCCTTGTCGCGTTGCAACATTTTCCGTCTCGGTTGCGACGACGGTCCGCGGAAGGCGATTTCGCAGCTGCCGATTTTTGAAGCGTTGTTTCAAGTTGTTTCGAAGGTTCTCGATGCGCAAAATCTATCTCATTCCGGCCGTCGTCGGCCTGCTCACCTCCCTTGCAGCCGGACCGCTCGCGGCCCAGGGCGCCATACCGAAGCAGAAGGCTGCGCCGGCACCCAGGGCCGCCGCGGCCGGCGCTCCCGCTGCAGCCGGCACGTCCGTCGCCGCCGGGGCGAATTCAGCCGAGACACCGGCCGCGGACGACAAGATCAAGGCGATCGACGGTTTCCGCTCCGCCAAGTTCGGCATGAACGAGGCCGATGTGCGCGCGGCGATGACGAAGGATTTCAACGCCAAGCCCGACGCCATCAAGGCGCAGGACAACGCGTCCGAGCTGACGCACAGCATTCTGCTGTCCGTTCCGGAGTTGCTGCCGAACGGCGGCACCGCCGAGCTCTCCTACGTGTTCGGCTACAAGTCGAAGTCGCTGATCCAGGTCGGCGCGGTCTGGTCGAAGGGGACTGATGCCGCGATCACGCCGGAGAAGCTGTTCTCCAACGCCAACATCCTGCGCGCCCATTTCATGGGCGAGGGCTTCAAGCCGGACTCCATCGCCGTCAACATGCCCGTCGCCGGCGGCATCGTGATGTTCCGCGGCAGCGACGCCAAGGATCGCTCGGTCATCCTGCTGCTCCAGGGCACGTTCGAGAACAAGGAGAACAACCAGCGTGTGCTGACGCCGACCAGCCTGCTGCTGTTCTACGTGGCCGACGCCAAGAGCCCCGACATCTTCAAGCTGCCGCCCGGCCAGTTCTGATGCCGGGATCGCACGACATTCTCCCACCCGGTTGTGGATCGGCGCCAATGCCGATGACGAGGATCTGAAATGCGCGGACCATCTGCGGCGCGAGACAATGACGAACTGACGACGCTGCGCCGGCTGGCGCGGTTTCGTTCGATGTCGCTGCTCTGCGCGATGCAGATGGTCTTCCTGCCGGTGTTCAGCGTCCGCGTTCAGGCGCAGACGGCGAACGTCATCGTCCCCGATGGACGGACCGGGACCAGCCTTCAGACCTCCGGCAGCGTCACCAACGTCACGACGTCGACGGTCTCGGGCAACAACGCCTTCAACTCGTTCTCGCAGTTCAGCGTCGGGCAGGGCAATACGGTCAACCTGCAACTGCCGACCGGGACGCGAAACCTCGTCAACATCGTTCGCGACGCGCCGGTCTACGTCAACGGCACGCTGAACTCCTACATGAACGGCTCGATCGGCGGTAACGTCTATTTCGCCGACCCCAAGGGGTTCGTGGTCGGCCGCAGCGGCGTGGTCAATGTCGGCAGCCTCAACGTCTCGACCCCGACGCGCGAGTTCACCGACAGCCTGATCGGTCCCGGCGGCGCGATCAACGGCACGGCGGTCGGCAATCTCATGGCGGGCTCGTTCCCGGTCTCGCCGGACGGCAACATCCGCATCTACGGCCGCGTCAATGCCCAGGACGGCGTGCGCCTGACCGGGCAGAACGTCTTCGTCGGCGGCGCGACCCAGCGCGACATCGCCAATCTCGACCACGCCGCAAAGTTCGCGGCATCGGTCAATTCCAAGGGCCTGCGCAGCGCCAGCTCGATCACCGTCAGCAACGGTTCGATCCATATCGGCGCCGTCAACAACGCTCGCGTCAACGGCCGCCTGACCGCGCACAGCAAGACCTCGACGCCGAGCAACATCACGGTGCAGGCGGGCAACAACATCGATATCGGCAAGAACGCCAGGCTGAACATCGCCAGCAAGACCGGCGATGCCGGCGAGATCCGCCTGAAGGCGGCGCAGAACCTGACCGTGGCGGGCGGGGCCAGGTTCAACGCCAGCGCCAAGACCGGCAATGCGGGCCTGATCGATTTCAGCGCGAACGGAATCATCGACGTCGGTCAGGGCATCAAGGTCAAGCTCAGCGCGGAGAACGGCAAGGCCGGCACGCTGCTGATCGATCCGACCGACCTGGTCGTCGGCGATGCCGCCCAGGGCGACACCGGCGTGACGCTTTCGAACAGCTCCGTCGCGGCCGCGCTCGCCGGGCTCAGCGCCGGTGCCAACTACCTCATCCAAGCCGATCATTCGATCACACTCGCCGTACATGCGCTGATCGATGCCCGCCGCCTCGATGGCTCCGGCCATTCCACCGGCAACGCCAACAACGTCATCATCGACGCGCCGAACATCGACATCAAGAATGGTGCGCAGATCCTGGCGCAGTCGGTCAATTTCGGTGGGACCAGCTACACCGACGGCAACGTCACGCTGACGGCAACGGCGAGCGACATCAAGCTGTCCGGCCAAGCCACCGCCGCGACGTCGATCACGGTCGACGGCAAGATCACCGGCGGCATCATCTCGATCTCCGCGACCTCGACGGCGGTATCGAGTTTCCTGAACGGTTCGGTGGCCGGTGATTTCGCCCTTGTCGGCTCGACACTTGCCGCCTCGCTGCTCGGGCTCAACGGCGGCTATGTCGCGGCAAGCGCCACGGCGACCATCAACATCAACAGCCATGCCGACATCAACGGTCGCGGCGATGTCACCATTTCCGCGCATGCCACCGAGACCGCGTCGGATCCGGCGGTCGCCAGCACCTTGCTCGGCAGCCTCACGCCGGTCGCGGCCGGTGTGGTCGTCGGCAAGATCGACGGCAACGTCACGACCAATGTGGCCTCGGGCGCGACGATCAACGCCGGCGGCAACCTCGAGATCAAGGCGCTCAACGATGCGACCATTGCCGTCTCCGCCCTCGCGGCATCGACGAGCGCGCAGATCGTCCCGACGGTGGCCTATTCGAAGGGCTCGGTGACGACGACCGCCAACGTCGAGACGGGCGCGCATCTTGCGGCGGGTCTGGTGAATACGAGCGGCAGCACCCTGAAGGTGCGCGCGATCAACAACAACTCGTTCTCGACCAGCGCAACGTCGGTAGCGGCGCCCGGGACGGGCGCGAGCGGCGCCGTCGGCGGGGCGTTCGCCATTAGCGACATCACGACGTCTGCGACCGCGACGCTCGGCGCATCGCTCGGAACCGACGTCAACAACCGGATGAACGGCTCCGTTCTGGTCGAAGCGACGTCCGACACCACAAGCAATTCCACGATGGCTTCGTCCATCGCCGGTCTGCCCGCGCTGATTGCGGCGATCGAACGAGGACTGCGCTCCGTCACCTCGCCGACGTCGATCATCAGGGACCACATGGGATCGCTGGTGCCGCTAAGCTTCGATTTCAAGGTCGCAGGCGCGCTGTCGCTGGCCAACAGTGCCCAGAGCGCGACCGCTGCGATCGCGCAGAATCCGAGTGGCGGCGCGCCGAGCATCTATGCCAGCGGCAACGTCGCTGTCGCCAGCAACGTCATCGATCGCGGCGTTCGCAGCAATGCAACGTCCAGCGCGATCACGAAGGACCCGGTGTCGGGTGAGAGCACGGCGATCAGCGCGGCCGTCGCCTGGGGCAATTTCACGCATAATTCGAACGCCTATATCGGCGGCGGAACGCTGATCAACGCGGCGAATATCGCTGTCGATGCCACCACCGAGATGCCGATCACCAACTCCTGGCTGAAATGGGACGGCCTGGGCGCCGTGCTGAGCCACCTGAACGGCAATCTCGGTGTCGGCGGCAACATTCTAACCAGTTACGCCAACGCCACTGCGGATGCCGGCGATACCATCGGCATCGCCGGCTCGTTGAACCATTTCGTCGTGAACAACAACACGACGGCCTGGGTCGCGGGCGGTGCGAACCTGACCACGACCTGCGCGGCCGCGGCTTGCGGCAGCGGCACCGGCTGGTCGGTGGGCATGGATAATGGCGACGTCCACACCTACAACGCCAGCCTGCAGGTCGCAGCGACGACGACCATGGCGTCGATCGACGCGGCAGGCAATGTCGGTACGCTCGGCTTCCTGTCCGGCAACACGTCGGGCGGCTCCGCGGTCGGCGGCGCGCTCAATCTCGTTCAGTTCAACACCAAGACCATCGCCGGCATTTCGGACGGCGCAACGGTGCGAGCGGCGGACGATATCGCCGTCAACGCCATCACCGCTGATCAGTTCATTGCCGTCGCCCCGACGTCCGGCAAGGCTGCGGGCGCACTGGCGCTCAACGGCATCACCGCGCTCGGTTTCCTCAACAACACGACCCATGCGTCGATATCGAGCCAGGCAACCGTGTACGCTCCGACGGTCGGAATCCTGGCGCAGCAGGACCTATCGGTCATCACGCTGGCCGGCGCAATGAGCCGGAACACCAGCGGCGGTTCGGCAGTCGGGTTGGCGGTCGCCTATCTCGGTGCGAACACCGACACGTCGGCCTATATCGGCGACAATCATTCCGATATCCGGCCCGGTCCCTTCAGCGCCGATGATCCATTCGCCGGCAATGGCGGCGGCAGCGGGGCCGTCAACGTCGACAATCTCACGCTCAGCGCGACCACCTCCGGACGCATCACGACCGCCGCGGTCGCGGCTTCGATCTCCGAGCCGCAGGCCTCCAGTTTCTCGGACAAGGCGGGAGCCGCCGGTGCAGGTGCGACCGGCGGGGCCGCCGGCGTGGCGACGGCCGCGAGCAAGATCGGCTCGACCTCGGGATCGAGCACTGACGGCTTCAGTATCGATCTCGCCGGGAGTTCGGCGATCGGCGACGTCGCGCTCGGCACCAGCGCCTATATCAGGAACACGACGGTCAACAAGTACACGACGGCGGGCACCGTCACGACCAACACGATCGTTCAGGCACTGAACGACACCATGCTCAATAGTGGTTCCGGTTCGGCGGCGCTCAATCTGGCCGGGGCATCCGCCCAGGGCGCCGCAATCGGCGGCGCGATCGCGGCGGCGATGTCGAACAACGCGACGCTCGCCTACATCTACGGCACCACCCTGAACAACCAGAGTTCGGTGACGGTGCAGGCGCTCAACGGCGGCTCGGAGACCGTCGTCGCCATCGGCGTGGCGGGATCGAAATCCAATGCGGCGTCGCTGTCGGCGTCCGTCGCCATCATCACGGACAGCGCCAACGCCTATATCGAGAGCTCGACGATCACGGGGCAGGCGAGCGGCGTCAACCGCGCGCTCGAGGTGGACGCCTATCAGACCACGAACATCGCGATCGGCGGCGGCTCGCTCTATATCTCGGGCGGCCAGGCCGGCGTCGGCATCGGGCTGACCTATGCGTCGATCGCCGATCCCACGGGCGGCAACGCGACCGACGCGCATATCCGCAGCACCTCGATCTCGAACTACGACACGCTGCTGGTGCTGGCCGACAGCGCCAGCGTGATTGCGGCCGGCGCGGCTTCGGGCGGGGCGGGGTCCAACGGTCTTGCCGGCGCGGTCGTCGTCAGCGAGATCACGCCCACCACGACGGCCTATATCAACAGCGGCTCGACGGTGAGCACCAATGTCGGCCGCGTGACGGTGCTGGCGGACAGCGGCGCGGTGTCGGCGCTGGACACTGCGCTCGGCAATCTCGTCAAGAAGTCGAACAACAATCATCTCGCCACCGACACCTGCACGGTCGCCGGCGGCACGGGCGGGCAGAATTGCATCGACTTCAGCGCGGCTGCGCTCAACGACGGCACGGGCAACGGTCCGGGCGCGAGCATCGTTTCCGTTGCGGGCCTGATCCAGGCCGGCAAGAACAATGTCGGCGCCTCGATCGTCTACAACACGATCGCGACGACGCATTCGGCCTCTATCGCCAACGTGCTGATGACGGCCGGCAGTAACGGCACTGTCAGCGTGAGCGCGGTCGATTCCTCCAAGATCCAGGCGGTCACGATTGGCTTCGGTCTTGCGACCGGACAGTTTGCGGGTGTCGGCGGCACGACGATCAGCTCGATCGCCAACACCGTCTCGGCGGCGATCGGAAACAATTTGTCCAGCACGACGCAGTCGAGCGTCACGGCCAAGAACATTTCCGTCAACGCGACCGACAATTCCAGCATCACCGGAACCGCCGCGATCGCCGGCGCCTCGACGCAAGGCAGCGCCGCGGGCCTCGCGCTGGTCTACAGCAGCATTGCCAATAATGTCAGTGCCGGCGTCACCGGCTCGAAGCTGACCGCCTCGGGCAATGTCGGGGTCAATGCGAACTCGAATGCCAGCATCTCGACCGTCGCCGTCGGTATTGCGATATCCTCGCAGGTTGGGCTGGCCGGCTCGGTCGCCACCAATCTGATGGGGACCAACGTCACGGCCAGCATCACCGCTGCCGGTAGCAACGGCATCAACGGTGCCGACGTCACCGCCGCCAACAATGTCGGCGTGATCGCCGGCAACAACGACAAGGCGGCCGTGTTCGCCGGCGCCTTGTCGATCAGCAAGGGCGCGGCCGGCGGCGCAGGTTCGCTGGTGACCAACCAGATCACGGGAACCACCGCGGCCTATATCAGCGGGGCGAACACCAAGGTCGATGCGCTCGGAACCAGTTCGTCCGATACGCTGTCGGTCAACAACGGCACGCTCGTCCACGCGTTCGATCTCGGCACCGCCCACGCGCCGACCGACACCACGCCCGACCTCTCCGAGAACCAGGACACCGTGCGCGGCCTTGCCGTGGTCGCGAGCTCGCACCAGGCGGTCGTGACTAACGTCGCCTCGCTTGCTGCGAGCTCCAGCATCGCCATCATGATCAATCCCATCACCAACGTGATGAGCGGAGCAACGAGGGCCTATATCGATAGCGCGGCCATTGACACGCGCCTGGCCTCGTCGACGCTGGCGCCGCAGATCGAGGTCGCCGCGTCCAGTTTCTCCTATTCCGGCGCGTTCGGTGCCGGCATCGCCTACGGCAGCAGCGGCGGCGGTGGCGCGACGATCATCTCGACGACGATGTCACGCGAGACCTTGGCCTATATCACCAATGCCACGGTCGGCGGCGTGCAGTCGTCGAGCGCGACCGTCGGCGCCGTGACCGTGAAGGCCAATGCCGAGCAGGATGCCTCGTCGATCGCCGTCGGCTTCAACACCGGCTCGGTCGGGCTGAACGTCTTCCAGGCGACCACGGAGGCCTATGTCGACGGCGGCGCGCTGACGGCCGCGTCACTGACGGTGAATGCCACCAACAACACCGGTATTTTCTCCGCGAACGGCTCGGGCGCCTATGGCAGCCAGGCCGCGATCGGCGCGGCGTTCCTGGTCCAGGTCTCCTCGAACCGGACTCTGGCCTATGTCGGCGACGAGTTCCACTATCAAGGCAACAGCGCCGCACACACCACCGCGCTCAATTTGAGCGGCGCGCTCGACGTCGAGGCCAAGACCAAGAACCGCTTCGAGGCCTATGCGATCGGCGGCGCGCTCTCGACCGGCACGGCTGCGATCGCCGGCATGGCCAACATCGAGGTCGCCAACAACACCACCATCGCTGGCGTCTATGACACCACGCTGCAAGGGGTGACGGGCGGCACAGCCGGCGCGGTGACGATCAATGCGAACGAGGACGTGGCGATCAAGGAGATCGCGGGTGCGCTCGCGGTCGGCGCCAGCGGGGGAGGCGTCGGCGTCGGCGCAGCCGCAAACGTCATCGTGTTCAAGAGCCGGACCGTCGCCGAGAGCTGGAACAGCAATCTGAACTCGTCAGGCGCGATCAACGTCAATGCGCTCAGCACCAAGGAGGTGCTGTCCTACGCGGTCACCGCCGGCATCGGCGGCAGCGTCGGCATCGGCGCGACCGTCGGCGTCATCATCATCGGCACCAACACCGCCGACGCCGACACCCAGGGCCAGCAGACCGGCCAACTTAATCAGGGCGGCAGCGGCACCATCGCGTCCGTGAACAGCGGCACCAGCACCACGCATGGCAGTGGCGCCGTCGCGAGCGGCACCGCCGGCAATCCGAACAGCGCCAATGTCAGCTCGACCTACGACGTCAGCAATGTGCTGAGCGGCGGCAGCGACGTCGTGGTCGCGCAGATTGCGGGCGGCAACATCAGGGGCTCGCAGGTCAATGTCGGGGCGACCAGCGCCAATGCGGCCAAGATGTATCTGCTGGGCGCGGGCTTTGCCAAGAATGTCGGCATTGGTGCCGGCATCGGCTACACCAGCGTCAACAGCACCGTGCTCGCCAATCTCAGTGACTACGGACGCAACGGCTCCGGCGTGCTGGTCGCCGCGGATACGCCTTTGGCTGTCGTGGCGCCGTCAATCTCCGTCGCCGCGGTCGTCCAGGACGCCAACACCGGTCCCTATAGCGGCAAGACCATCGACACCGAGGCGATCGCCGGCGGGGCAGCTCTCTACTTCGGCGCCCAGGCCGCCGTGGCGGTCGGCAATGTCACCAACACCGTCACGGCGCTGCTCGGCGGCAATGTTAACGGCACCGGCGGGACCGGTGCTGCCGTCATGGCGCAGGATTCCACGACCCAGGTGGTCTTCACGGGCGGCGTCTCCGCCGGTGCCGCGGCCGTCGGCGCTTCGGTGGCGACGGCAAGCCGGCACAGCTCGGTCGCGGCGCGGGTTCTTGACGGCGCCACCATCAACACCTCGCAATTGCTGATTGGCGCAGCCGGCGCAGGCACCTTGAGCACAACGGCAACCGCCCTCGGTGGCGGCATTATCGCCGGTACAGGTGCGGACGCGGAGGCCACCGAGAACTCCTCGGTGCTGGCCGAGATCGGCGCCAGCGCCTCGATCACGACGTCCGCGACCGGGATCGGCACGCTGGTGGCAGCGGCGATCGCGCCCAACCTGTCGAGCGAGGCGATCGGCGTTTCGGTCGGCGGCGGTGCCGTCGGCGTCGCCATCGCCCAGTCGACGGTCGGGGCCACGGTGACCGCCGATGTCGGCGACGCCGTCAGCTTCTCGGGCGGCGCGCTCGACGTGAGCGCCAAGGCGCTGGTTCCGACCAGCGGGACGACGACCTGGGCCAAGGCGCTCGCCGGCGGCGGCGGCTCGCTGATCGGCGCGCAGGGCAGCTACGCCAAGGCCTCGCAGAACGCGACCGTCAACGCCTATGGCGGAACGGGGATCAGGCTGCCCAACGCCAACGTGACCATCGAAGCTGAAAACGACAGTGCCCAATACGCCGAGGCAACCGGCCTTTCGAGCGGCTTCCTCGCGCTCGGCGCTACCGTCGCGCAGACCTCGTCCAGCGCGCACACTTATGCCTATCTGGGTGCGCCCGCGGACATGGACGTCCTCAGCCACGGCAATTACACGGGCGTCCTCTGGATCAAGGCCACCGGCACGGACACCAATGTCTCCAACGCGAAGGTCGGCGCGGGCGGCACCTATGCCGGCGCGGCGGCGGTCGCCACCACCGGCTCGACCGCGGTAACCAATGCGCGGTTCGATGGCGGCTCGACCGACGACACGCTCTATTTCGGCGGCTTCCGCATCGATGCCAAGCACACCACGAATTACCTCGCGAGCGGCGACGCCTATCAGGCCTCCACGGCCGGCGTGTCTGCCGGAAAGACGAGGAATGACGTCGATTCCACCACCACGGCGGAAGTCGGGACGCATCTGATCATCAACTCGGCGGCCGGCGACATGGTCGTTATCGCCAACGACGTCGTCAATCAGGCTGGCGGCGGTGCGCGTTCAGGCTCGGGCGGCTCGTTCTCGGGAGCGGCCGCGCTCAGCGAGTCCTATGTGACGCAGAACGTCACCACTAATATCGGCGCCGGCACGGTGCTGAGCCTCAACGACGATCCCAGGACCTCGACGGCCGTGATCAACATCGAGGCCTACAACACACTGAACACCAACGACACCGCGAGTCTCGCCACAGCCAGCTTCTTCGCCGGCGGTGGTGCTGAATCCAACATGACGGCGAATGCCACACTCGCGGTCAACATCAACGCCCGTGAGCTGTTCAGCGCCGGCAAGATCTATGTCGGCACGGCGGCCAAGATGGCGGCGGCGAACAACGCCAATGCCAGCCTCTATGGCGCGATCGCGGGCGTCGGCGCCAGCACCAACAGCTGGGTTCACGCCAACCAGTCCGTCAACGTCGGCGCCGACGCGAAGATCGTGGCCTGGCGCGACATCAACATCTATGCCGGCCTTGCCGGCGACGGCAGCGTCTTCAGCAGCGTGCAGGCGACGGCGACGACGGTCGTCTACAACAACACTGCCATTCCGATCTCGACCCTGTACCGCGGCACGGCCAATGCCGACGACACCACGAGCCTGACGCTCGCGTCCACCTCGAGCATCCTCGGGGCGCGCGACATCTATCTCGGCGCCACGCAGGGGCAGGTCACGGCCGTCGGCAACGGCAGCAACTACAACCCGTACCTGGACATCTTCAGCGCCAAGAACAGCGACAACCACAGCCATACCAGCGGAACCGGCGATGTCGCGCTCAACGGCCTGGTGGTGGCGGGCATCAACAACGACGTGACGATCACGATCCAGCTCGGCGCGAGCACGCCGACGCTGAGCACGACGAGCCCTTACTCCGCGCTGACCCTCGAGTCGGTCGCCGACGTCAACCACTTCAGCCCGGCGATGAGCTGGAACCACCAGACGGTCCAGTACGCCATCGTCGGCAACTTCAATCCCTACCAGCTGGTGGTCAACCAGCTGGCGTCGCTGACCGGCCTGACCGAGGCGCAGGTCCGCTCCCAGCTTGCAGCGGCGACGCCGACGTCGCCCGCCAGCATGTCGCCGTCCGGCACCGATCCGACCGGCGACATCCAGCGCCAGATCGACACGCTGATCAAGCAGGCGCCGTTCACCTCCGACGCGCCCGGCAACGCCTTCGCGTTCGGCGACATGCTGGTGTCGGCCGGCAACGTCTCGATCCTGGCGCAGAAGCTCACCGGCAACAGCGGCACGAACCCGGCCGCGCCCGCGGTCATCGCGCGCAGCTCGCCGTTGATCAAGATCGAGAACAAGGGGCTCGACTTCATGAGCCTCGGCAACCTCACGGTCACCGACGTGACCGGAGGCAACATCACCTATCGCCAGACCGACCATGTCGACCCGGATTCGCACTCCAACGTGACCTTCACCGCGATGCCGAGCGCCTCGCCGACCATCGACATCTCGGCCACCTACAACCGCCTCGATCCTGACAGCGGCCAGGGCATCGACCAGAACGGCAACGTGCTGACCCGCACGCCGGACATCTATTTCAATGGCGCGGTCAGCAACGCGAACGGTCTGCTCAAGATCATCAACAATCTCGGCAGCGTCGTCGCATCGCAGTCGCTCAGCGCCGCGACCGTGCAGATCGTCGTGCCCAAGGGCACCTTCACCTTCCTCGGCGGCATCGGCAGCTTCTACGACAGCGGCAGCGCGGTCACCTCGCAATGGGCCAGCACCGAGAACAGGCCGGAAGACGCGCTGACGGCGGTGATGACGGCGGCGACCTATCTCGGCGCCTACGGTGACTACTATACCGCTCCACATATCGGCTCCGGAGCCGATCATCCATACTTCTACTACTGCTGCGCCGACGGCAGCCACGGCATTTATCAACCCGTCGGCAACGCCGATGCCAGCACGATCTTCACCGCGCGCATGCTGATGACGTATTACGACGGCACCTCGCTCTATTCGTCGATCTTCCTGCCGGTGGGCAGGGGTACGCCTGGGAACACCAGCACTCCCGATGCCGGCAGCGTGCCTGACGTCGCGACCCTCAAGATCATCGAGGGGCAGTCGCAGGACTCGACCAATGTCGTGCTCGCGCAGTGGAAGAAAACGACTTATGACGGCCGAAACGTTTACACCGATAGCGGTCCGTACAAGACGCCATTCAACTGTGCGTCAGCCTGCGACAGCTCGGGCTTCTTCCAGGTGATCAACATCCAGCCGGATGCGATCACGCCGAAGACCGCGAATTCGCCGGCCACCGCGACAGCCTCCCGGACCATCACCGGCCAGGCGGTCATCATCTCGGCGTCGGTGATCAACATCAACGGCACCATCCAGGCCGGCTCGAGCAGCAATTACTCGGTTAACATCGGCGCCGCGGCGTACGATGCCATCTATGGCAGCAACGGCCTCAAGAACCGCAACGGCGGCGCGGACTTTGCCGCGGCCCAGGCCAATGCGCGGAACGGCGTCTACTACGACGTCTCCGGCTCCGTGACGGCGTCGGCCAGCGGCGACGCCAAGATCGGGGTCAGGTACAACGCTCTCACCGACCAGCTCATCCTGAACGGCGTGGCGCAGGGCGCCGGCGGCTACGTCTATCTGAACGGCAAGATCATCTCGACCTCGACCGACAGCACCCAGACCCAGGGAAACATCGAGATCAAGGGCGGCGCCGGCACGGTCACGGTCAACAACACCAGCGGGCTCCAACTGGTCACCAATACCATCAATACCAGCGCCACCGCCCAAAGCGTGGTCGAGATCGTCGATCAGCTGAAAGGGAAAACGACGTGGTGGGTCTACGATCCCAAGGCGGCGAGCAACCAGCAGGTCTCAAAGTACGAGGTCAATAGCGTCAACGCGGCCGCGATCGACCCGTCGATGCTTACAGCCAGGACCGGTACGGCAGGCATCCAGTACGCGACGCAGGAGAACATGCTCTATCAATGGGTCGACACTGCGACCCTCGATCGTCCGACCACGAGCACGCAGTTCGACTACAGCTGGCAGTTCACACCCAATCAGGCCACCGGGGCAAACTGGACCACCACGACCAGCCTGGTTTCGGGCGTGCAGAGCACCAACTACCAGAAGGTCACGACCGCCACCGGCAGCTATCACTGGGCGGGGGGCGTGAACCCGGACGGGAGCCCCGTTGGACTCAACACCCACTCCAACGCGTGCTGCGGCGCGGATGCCCAGTACAACTGGTACCAGGCGATCTATGATCACCTGACGCTCTCGCTGACCAACACGGTCAAGGCGTCGAACCCGATCAACATCAAGTTCACCGGTGGCAGCAGCAGCGACGTCGTGGTCAATTCGACCTCCGGCATCGTCATCAACGGGTCGATCAACAACCAGCAGGGAACGACGACGCTGGCCGCCACCGGCGTCAACTCGTCGATCACGGTCGGCGCCAATGCCAATAGCCCGGTGATCTCGGGCACGAGCGTCTCGCTCCGGGGTGACGGCGGCATCGGCACGCTCGGCACCACCAAGGCTCCCGTCCAGGTGCAGCTCTATGGCGGCAGCCTGACCGCCAGCTCGATCGACCGCGACATCGCGATCTCGGCCGTCGGCGCGCTGTCGATCAACCAGGTGAAGGTGAATTCGGCGGGCGCCACGCCGCAGGGCAGCGTCTTCCTCTCGGCGACGGGCGACATCAACTCGGCCTCCGCCTACAACGTCGCGACACCCGTCGTGATCGGCAAGAACATCGAGATCAACTCCACCTCCGGTGCGATCGGCGCGACGAGCGCCGTCGTCAACAACGCCTCCACCCTGACCAACATCAATCCGCTGGTGATCCAGGCGACGGGGACGGTGCAGGCGGGCGGCGCCGTCGATGGCGGCGTGCTCGACAGTGCCTCGGCCACCGGTACCTACATCATCCAGTCCAAGGGTGATCTGCGGCTCGGCACGATCCAGTCGACCGGCGGCCCGGTCTTCCTGGAGGCCGCCGGCTCCGACGGCAACCAGGCCAGCATCCTGAACGGCCGGGCGGCGGTCGGTCTCACCCAGGCGCAGAGCCAGCATCTGCAGGACGTCTGGACCAGCCTCGACCTGCTCAGCGGCAACGCCGCCACCAACGCCGTCAACAGCTATCAGTCGATGGTGACGTCAGCCTACAACGACTATTTCCAGCTCAAGAACATCGCCTTCCCGAACGGCAGCACCTACGCCCCGACCTCGGTGGGGCAGACGGTGCTGCGGGCGCAGGTGGCGGCCAAGCTCGGTATCGACCCCGCGAATGTTACGACGACGCAGATGAAGACCGAGGCCACGACGCGGTTCCTGCGGGATCAGTTCCTGCTCGGCAAGATCACCACCGACGAGCTCAAGTCCTCGCTGACGAGCCTGCTCGGCACCGCACCTTCGGATCCGCTGGGCACGCTGTTCGGCAGCTCGCTGTCGACGACGTTGTTCACGAAGCTGTTTGACGGCGTCTCGACCGCCAACCAGCGCATGCCGACCAACACCGCGCTGCAGACCGCGCTGAACACGTACAATGCGAGCTACAGCTACACGCTGGCATCGACCGAGCGGGTCTATGGCATCATCACCGCGGGTGCGCAGTGGACCCAGAGCCAGCTGGCCTACACCGTCTCGTCGTCCTCGATCGGCGCGGCGCCGCCGCCGATCGACGAGAACGTCGTCGCCAATGTCAGCGCCAACCAGATCATGCTCTACGCGCCGCGCGGCTCGGTCGGCAATTCGGCGGCGCCTCAGACCTTCACCTTCACCAGCGTCGATGCCTCCTCGCTGACGACGGAGCAGCGGGCATTGCTGTCCTCGGCCGGTCCCGGCCAGCTCACCGTCGGCGCGGTGACGGACCCGACGACCCATGTCACGACCTATACGGTCAGCCTGTCGCAGCAGAACCTCGTCGTCGTCGACAACCCGATCGCGATCTCGGCCAAGGCGCTGACCAATGTCTATCTCGGCAGCAAGAACAGCCTCGCGCTCGGCGGCGTCACCGCCAATTACGGCCCGATCACGGCCGCCCAGGCCAACGGCATCCAGGTGACCGGCCGCGGCGACGTCAAGCTCGACGCCGTCAGCAACATCTCCGCCAATGTGGCCGGCGCCGTGATTTCAGGCGATATTGCCAACCTGACCCTGATCGCCGAGCGCGGCAATGTCGGCGCGCCCGGCGCGGCCGGAAGCAATCCCGCGACCAACGCGAACGCGCTTCAGATCGCGTTTGCCGACCCGGGCAACGACCAGCTCGACCAGGTCTCGTCGGCGCAGGGCATCTATGTGAAGCAGACCACCGGCGATCTCATCCTCGGCAACATCGCCGCCGGCAATGCGATCCAGCTCGCCGCGACCGGCAGCATCTACGCCGAAGCCGGCTTCACGGACCGCTCCGCGATCCACATCCTCGGCACCGACCTCGATCTGCGCGCCGGCGGCAGCATCGGCTTCAACGGCTCGACCTTCCAGCCGCTGCAGGTGAACATCTCCGGCGCGGTAACCGGCTCGGCGGTCGGCGATCTCAGCATCCTCGCGGTGACCGGCGATCTCGCGGTCGGCACCAGCGGTCCCTATGGGGCGCTGACAGCAGGCGGCGCGTTGACGCTGAACGCGGCGCGCGGCGCGCTCACCATCAATACTGGCATCACCAGCGACGGCCTGATGCAGCTGCTCGCCAACCGCGGCATGACCTTCGCGGCCGGCACCAGCGCGGCGCCGGTGGTTGCGACCAGCAGCGCGGACGGCGTGACGCTGGTGGCTTCCACCCTGTCGATGGGCGCTTACTCCGCCATCAACGCGGCCGGGCTGATCTCGGTGACGACCACGGGCGATGCGACGATCGGCCAGCTGAATTCGTCGCTGTCCTATGCGGCCGCCTCGAACACCCCGTCGATCATCGTCACCGCCGGCGGCGTCGCCTCGCTCGGCGCGATCATCGACAATGGCGACGGCCAGACCAAGTTCATCGCCTCCGGTGCGGGCGCCGAACTCGCGCTGGGCGCATCGAACGGCATCGGCAGCGCGACCGGCCGGTTCACCCTCAGTGCCGCGCGGCTGTCGGCGAGCGCGAGTGCCGGCGACGTCTACGTCAAGGTTCTCACCGACACTGAGGTGAGCCTGCTGTCCGCGGTGAAGGGCAGTGTGGACATCATCGGCACCGGCGGATTGACGCTCGACCAGGTGCTGGCGGGCACGGCGACGGGCGCGAGCGGATCTTTCCGCGCGGTCGCGAACAATGGCAGCATTCTCATCGGCACCGCCGACAGCAGCGGTTCGCAGACGATCCACGCGACCCAGAACGTGACGTTCAAGTCGCTCACGGCCACCGGCAATAGCGGCGATGCCGGCAATATCATCGTCACCGCCGACACCGGGTTCATCCTGGCGCAGACCGTGACCTCGGGCGGCATGACCACGCTCGGCTCGGTCTCGGCCCACGGTTCGGCGAGCTTGCTCGCCGCCACGACCATCACCGGCAACACGCTCGCCGCAACGACCGGCTCCGGCCTGCTGACCGCGACCGGGCCGATCAATTGGAACACGCTCAACACCGGCACGACGCTGGGCGCGACGGTGAGCCAGGGCAGCATCACCTTCCAGACCGCGCAGAGCGGGGGCACGCAGACCCTCCGCGCACGCGACAACGTGACGTTCAACGCGCTGACGGCGACGGGGATCAATGGCGATGCCGGCAACATCAACGTCACCGCCGACACCGGCTTCATCCTGGCGCAGACCGTGACCTCGGGCGGCATGACCACGCTCGGCTCGGTCTCGGCCCACGGCTCGGCGAGCTTGCTCGCCGCAACGACCATCACCGGCAACACGCTCGCCGCCACGACCGGCTCGGGGCTGCTGATGGCCACAGGCCCGATCAACTGGAACACGCTCAACGTCGGGACGACGCTGGGCGCGACCGCGAGCCAGGGCAGCATCACCTTCCAGACCGCGCAGAGTGGCGGCACGCAGACCATTCGCGCCCACGACAACGTCACCTTCAACGCGTTGACGGCGACGGGCATCAACGGTGATGCCGGCAGCATCAACGTCACCGCGGACAACGGTTTCATCCTCGCGCAGACCGTGATTTCTGGCGGCGTGCCGACACTCGGCTTGGTCTCGGCCCACGGCTCGGCGAGGCTGATCGCGGCGGGTACCAACACCGGCCATAACCTCACGGCCGCGACCGGGAACGCAGTCCTCAGCGGCACGGTCGTTCATTGGGATAATCTCAACGTTGGCGGCACGCTCGACGTCACCGCGACGACCGGGGGGATCACCGTCGGCACCGCCATCAGCGGCGGCACGCAGACCCTGCATGCCGTGAACGACGTCGTCTTCAGCCAACTCACCACGACGGGGATCCCCGGTGATGCCGGCGATCTCAACATCAAGTCCGACACGGGCTCGCTCCGCGGCGGATCGATCTCCGCGCACGGCGACACGCATTTCGATGTGGTCGGACCGGTCTCGCTCGACCGGATCAGCGGCGACATCGTCAAGATGACCTCGTCGGGTGATTTGACGATCAACTGGGTCAGCGTCGTGCGGGAGCTCGACCTCGCGGCTGATACCATCAACGTCAAGGGCGAGCAGATTCGTTCGAACCCGGCGGTCCCGCTGATCCTGAACGTCACCGGCTATAACGGCGGCGTCGCGAAGTCCGCCAACATCTCGATCGACCCCGACCACATCATCGTCAACCAGTTCAGGGTAGTGGACGCGACCTTCTGGACCGATGCGCCGGCTGTCTCGATCCTGAACGGCTACGTGCCGGGCCAGCTCATGCTCACCACGGCGACCCAGCAGATACTCCTGAACAACCGTACGCCGGCGCCGTCCCATTGGCCGACGCTCCAGCTCTACCAGCCGGGCGGCGTGTTCACGATGAGCCAGACCGGCAACGCCAATGTCAGCAACGCCTATGTGGTGTTCTACACCGGGGACGTCTCGGCGACCGTCACCAATTACGGGCCGACCCACACCTGCTGCAATGTCTTCACCGGCGCCAGCATGGCGCGGAACATCTCGGTCGACGGCGAGGGCAAAGAGAGCATCGAGACCTGGCTCGCGAAGAAGGACGGGGGCACGTTCTACCTGCTCGGTCTCTCCGGTCAGGCGCGGCTCGATGCGCTGCTGACGCCACGGCCGGTCGAGGCCGTCGGGTCCGGCCCCGCCGTCAACATCGAAGGGCTCAGCGACATGCGCAAGCTGCGCCAGAAGGGGCAGCGTGCGGGACGTCCGGGCTGGAAGGATGCGGCGGTTGAATCGGCGAAGCCGGCCGTTGGCCGTCTCGCACAGGCATGGTAATTGGATTCGAGATGCGGATTCTGGGGGCATCGTTGGGGATCGGGCTTGCAGCTTGCTGCATCGCGTCTGCGCGCGCCCAGTCGATCAATCCCGGCGTGATCCAGAATGACGTCGACCGGCAGCGGCGGCAGCTCGAGCAGCAGAGCGCGCCGCCCAAGCTCACCGGGCCGGCGGTGATCGGCGGCGAGCGGGAAAAGTCCCAGCTCCTGAAGCCGGGCGGGCCGAAATTTCGCCTGCGCAAGGTCACGTTCGACGAGTCCAAGTTCATCACGCCGGCGGAGCTGGATGAGATCGCGAAGAAATATGTCGGCAAGGACGTCGACATCGCCTCGCTGTTGCAGCTCGTTGCCGACATCAACGCGATCTATGCCGCGCGCGGCATCGTCACGGGCATCGCGACCCTGCCCGAGCAGGACGCCAAGGGCGGCGTCGTCCGCGTCAAGCTGACCGAAGGCCGGCTGCAGAAGACGACGGTCGAGGGCAACAAGCAGACCCGCACCGACTACATCCTCGATCGCGTGAAGGAGCCCGAAGGCGAGGTCCTCGACGTTCCAAAGCTCAACCGCGACGTGATCTGGTTCAACCGGACCAACGACGTCCAGATCAAGGCGCTGCTGCAGCCCGGCACGAGCTTCGGCCTCACCGACCTCCAATTCGCGGTGATCGAGCCGCCGGTCGACACCTTGCAGCTCTTCACCGACAATCAGGGTTCCGAGAACACGGGGCGTTGGGAAGGCGGTGCCTTCTACAAGCGCCACGGCCTGTTCGGCGTCGACGACCGCCTGACCTTCTACGGCGTCCGTTCCGACGGCAATCTCAACGGCAACGTCGCCTACAGCATCCCGGTCAATCCCTGGGGCGGCCGCGCCGGCGTCAGCTATACCGAAGGCAAGATCAAGATCGTCCAGGGGCCGTTCGTCGCGCTCGACGTCACCGGTCGCTCGAGCCAGGCCGCGGTCAATTTCAGCCAGCCGGTCTGGGTGACGCAGGACTGGCTGGTGTTGCTCAACGCCGCCTTGACCGAGGGCAAGACCGTCAGCCGCTTTGCCACGGTCGCCGTCACCGACGACCATTACGACAAGACCACGGCCGGAATCTCGGTGACCAAGTCCGGCAACACCTATTCGATCACGGTCTCGCCGGCAGTGAACTACATCGCGTGGCATGACTATGTGCTCGGCAACAACCGCGCGTTCAACACCTATACCGGCTCGCTGATCGCGACGAGCGCTGCAGGGCCCCAGAACTTCAGCGCCAATGTGCTGGCGAGCTGGCAGTACACGCAGGAGAAGCTGCTGCCGGGCGATCAGATCTTCTCGATCGGCGGCCCCACCACCGTACGCGGTTATCCCTCCAATGCGGCTTCCGGCGACAGCGGCTATTATCTCAACGCCGAACTGCATTACAACTGGTCGCAATGGCTGAGGGGTTTCGACACCTACGTCTTCACCGACTGGGGTGCGGTGTATTCGACCTTCCCCGGCGTCACCGAAATGGCCTCTGTCGGCGTAGGCTTCTCCTGGACTTATGCGTCGTTCATGACGTTCGAGGCGAATTACGCGACGCCGCTGAAGATGGCGGTCTCGACCCAGAACCATTACGAGGCCTATGGCCGCGTCATCTTCCGGCCGCTGCTGATGTTCCAGAAGCCGGAGCCACCCGCGCCTGTGGCGGCGGTGGCCGGCAGGAGCAGGTCGTAGCGTCTCCGTCATGGCCGGGCGTGTCCGGCCATCCACGTTCTTTTGACGTGGAAACGAAGACTGGATGCCGGGACAAGCCCGGGCATGACGAGCTTGGGGTCAACGCCGCAACGTAAACTCGTCCGCGCCGCGCCGGTGCTCCCATTTCGCCTGCTCCAGCTCGGGCTGGTCGCATTCGACTTCCGGATAGCCGATGCAGAGATAGGCGATGAACTTCCAGGTATCGGGCACGTCGAGAACGGCGTGGATACGATCCGGATTGAGGATCGAGATCCAGCCGATGCCGATGCTCTCTGCGCGTGCGGCGAGCCACATCGCGGTGATGGCGGCGACCACGGAATACTCGGTGGTTTCCGGCATGGTCGCGCGGCCGAGGCCGTGGCCGATGTCGCTGGCCTTGTCGGCGAACACGGCAAGGTGGCCGGGGGCCTGTTCGAGGCCCGACAATTTCAGCGTGGCGTAGCGGGCCGCACGTTCGCCGGAATAGCAGTTCAGCGCGTCGGCGTTGCACGCCGTGAAATCGTCGATGATGGCGCGACGTCGTGCAGCATCATCGACGGTGACGAAGCGCCAGGGTTGACTCAGGCCGACCGAGGGCGAGAGACAAGCGGTCTCGATCAGGCGATCGATGGCGCCGGCCGGCAGCGGGTCAGCTCGAAAGCGGCGGACGTCGCGGCGCCATACGAACAGCTCGCGCAAGTGCTGACGGAAGGTGTCGTCGAACTCGACCATGAGATCAGCCTCCCATCCGGAAGGATGCCGCGACCAGCAGAATGAGGATCTCGCCGATCTGCTCGAAGGCACCGAGGATGTCGCCGGTCTGCCCGCCGATCTGGCGCACCGCAAGCCGCGCCAGCAACAGGCCGGCGAGCGACAGCAGGATCAGGCCGACCAGCGCCTTGCCCGGCCCCAACGCGAGAGCGAGCGCGAGCGTTCCAAGAGCGAAGGCGATGGCAATGCTGCGGCCCGGCGGCGATCCCGCGCTCGCCGACAGCCCGTCAGGCCGCGCTGGCGGCACCAGTGACATGAAGGCCGGAACGCCGGCGCGGGCGGCGGCATGCGCTGACAACAGTGCACATGCCACCAGCAAGGGATCGGCGATCGCGGCGAGTGCGCTCCAGCGCAGGCCGAACGACACAATCAGCGCGCAGACGCCGTAGGTCCCGATCCGGCTGTCACGCATGATCTCGAGCTTGCGCTCGCGCGTGCGGCCGCCGCCGAGCCCATCGGCGGTGTCGGCGAGACCGTCTTCGTGCAGCGCGCCGGTGATGAGGGCGGTCGTCGCGAGTGCAAGCAGGGCAGCAATGTTCGGTGTCAGTCCGAAGCGGATGGCGACCTTGTAGACGAAAGCGCCGGCAAGGCCGACCGCCAGTCCCGCGACGGGTAGCGCCCAGGTCGCGCGCGCGACGGCGCCGTCGCCTGCAGGCTTCGACGATGCGACGGGAAGGATCGTGACGAACGACGCTGCCATCCTGAGATCGGCGACGACGTCCTTGAAGAGCTCGGCGCGCGGCATCATTTCAATTTCATGGGCAAACCGGCGACGACGAACTCGACCTCGTCGGCGGCTTCGGCGATGATCTGGTTCATGATGCCGGCGGCGTCGCGATAGCTGCGCGCCAGCGCGTTGTCGGGGACGATGCCGAGACCGACCTCGTTGGTGACGAGGACGACCGGGCTTTTCAGGCGGGGCAGGGCGGCCGCGAGTTCGGTCACTTCACGCTCCCAGTCGCGTTCCGCATGCATCAGGTTGGAAAGCCACAGCGTCAGGCAGTCCACCAGCCGTGCGCCGCCGCCATCGCTTGCGACTAGCGCGGGACCGAGATTAAGCGGCACTTCGCGCTCGATCCAGTCGGTTCCGCGGTGCGCGCGATGCTTGGCGATGCGCGCCTCCATTTCGGTATCGAGTGCCTCCGCCGTCGCGACATAGACGGGCTGCCCGGGAAAAGCGCGCGTGCGCGCTTCCGCACGCTTGCTCTTGCCCGATCGCGCTCCGCCGGTGATCAAGATGACGGCCATGAAGGTCTCCTGTGGGCCTGACTAATCACCAAACGCGGCCAAAGACAAAGCCGAAATCAGGCGGGTAGGGGCTTGCGCTTGGGACTTGCTTTGCGCAACAGGGGCGGGACAGGAGGCGTGTGTGGGCTTTGCGGGCGCGATGGTGGTGGCGATGGCGGTGGATGCCCTCCTGGGCTGGCCGTCGTGGCTGTTCGCGCGGATCGGTCATCCCGTGACCTGGCTGGGTCGGCTGATCGGTGCCATCGATATCACCTGGAACTGCTCGTCCGATCCGCCGGCGCTCCGCCGCGTCGCGGGCCTTACTGGCGCGCTTCTGGTGATTGCGCTCTCCGTCGCACTCGGCTGGACGCTTCAGGCCTTGCTTTCCTCGGGTTGGATCCAGATCGTGCTGATCGGCATCCTGGCCTGGCCCTTGGTCGCTTCGCGCTCGCTGCATGACCACGTCGCCGCCGTCGCGAATCCTCTGATGGCCGGTGACATCACCGCCGCGCGCGAGGCAGTCTCGCGCATCGTCGGCCGTGATCCCGCAGCGCTCGATGAAGCCGGGATCGCGCGCGCGGCGATCGAGAGCCTTGCGGAGAATGCCTCCGACGGCATCGTGGCGCCGGTGTTTTGGGGCGCGCTGCTCGGGCTGCCGGGCATCATCGGCTACAAGGCGATCAACACACTGGACTCCATGATCGGCCATCGCAGTGAACGGCATGAAGCCTTCGGCTGGGCGGCGGCGCGCATCGACGATGTCGCCAATTTCATTCCGGCGCGGCTGACCGGATGTCTGTTCGTGCTGCTGGCACCGCGGCGATCGGAGGCGCTGTCATGCATGACGCGCGATGCACGCCGTCACCGCTCGCCCAATGCCGGCTGGCCGGAAGCGGCCATGGCCGGCGCGCTCGGCGTCCGGCTCAGCGGCCCGCGCATCTATCACGGCAGCGCGACCGACGAGCCTTGGCTCAACGAAGGCGCACGCGATCCGCGCGCCGCTGATATCGCCGAGGCACTGACGGTCTACCGCCGCGCCATGGTGTTGCTCGCCGGGCTGCTTGCGATCCTGGCCTTCGCGTGAAAGAACGGGGCATGCGCGAGCACGGTGGAAATCTGGATCTGGCACAGCAGCGTTTTGGCGGACGCGCGGAGGACTGGATTGACCTCTCGACAGGGATCAACCGGCTGCCTTACCCCGTGGCCGAGATCGATCCGCGCTATTGGAACGCACTGCCTTCGCGATCCGACCTCAACGCCCTGCATCAGGCGGCGCAGCAGGCCTATCGCACCAGCGCACCGATCGTTGCGATGGGCGGCGCGCAGGCTGCCATTCAATTGCTGCCGCAACTGGTGCCGACCGGCCGCGCGCGCATTCTCGCGCCGACCTATAACGAGTACGCAGGGGTTCTGTCGGCTGCAGGCTGGGATGTCCAGGAGGCCAGCGAGCCCGACGCGCTGGCAGGCGCGGATCTCGCCATCGTCGTCAATCCCAACAACCCCGGCGGTCAGCATCATGCACCGAAGGATCTGCTCGCACTGCTGCCGCGCGTCGGCCGCCTCGTCATCGACGAGAGCTTTGTCGACGCCGTTCCGCAGCTGTCGCTTGCATCGGAAGCCGGTCGGCCGGGACTGCTGATCCTGCGCTCCTTCGGAAAGTTCTATGGTCTTGCCGGCCTGCGGCTCGGCTTCGCGATCGGCAATGCCGCCGACATAGGCAAGCTTGCGTCGATGTCGGGTCCATGGCCGGTTTCGGGAGCGGCGATCGCGATCGGCTGTCGCGCGTTGCGTGACGACGCCTGGGCCGAGGCCACGTCAGTGCGACTTGCCCGGGGCTGTGTTCGCCTCGATGCCATAGCGCACGCGCAAGGCTGGATGCTGCTTGGGGGGACGCCGCTGTTCCGTCTCTACGAGACGCCCGGCGCGCTCGCCGCGCAAGAGAGATTGGCACGAAGCCAGATCTGGTCGCGCGTCTTCGCGCAAAAGCCGACATGGCTGCGGCTCGGGCTTCCCGGCAGCGAAGCCGAATGGACGCGGCTTGCCGAGGTGCTAGCGCGCTAGCGCGAGCAGTCCTTCCACGTCGAGATGCTCTTCGATATGATCGGCCAGCGCATCGAGCGCGCTTTCGACCCTGGCTTGATAGGGCTCGCCACCTGCGGGAATGTCGAGCCTGGCCAGATAGGCCTTGCGGAAATCATCCGACGTGAACAGGCCGTGCAGATAGCTGCCCTGCACGCGGCCATCGCGCGAGATCGCGCCTTCGGGCTCGCCGTTCAGCTTCGCAAACGGGCGCGCGCGATCCGGCCCGTCAGTGCGGCCGATGTGGATTTCGTACGCCTCGATTGGCTGGTCCGTGTCGGTATGCACGGCCGCGACACGCGTCAGCGTCTTCTGCGGACTCATCACGGTGTCCACGTCCAGAAGTCCGAGGCCCGGCGTGTCGCCTGCGGTGCCTTCGATGCCGTCAGGATCGGCGACGCTGCGTCCGAGCATCTGATAGCCGCCGCAGAGACCGAGCACATGGCCGCCCCTGCGGTGATGCGCGAGCAAATCGATGTCCCAGCCCTGCGCGCGCAGGAAGGCGAGATCGCCGCGGGTCGACTTTGAGCCGGGAATGATGACGAGGCGGACATCGCCCGGGATCGGCTCGCCCGGGCGCACCATCACGAGGTCGACGCCCGGCTCGAGCTTGAGCGGATCGAGATCGTCGAAATTGGCGATACGCGACAGCGCCAGGCAGGCGATCTTGCACTGGCCCGGCTTGCGCGCGTCGCTGAGGCCGAGCGCATCCTCGGCCGGCAGCTCGCCGGCGCGGGCGAACCAGGGCAGCACGCCGAAGCCGAGCCAGGCCGTTCTTTGTTCGATCAGCCTGTAGCCGTCGTCGAACAGCGAGGGATCGCCGCGGAACTTGTTGATGACAAAACCCTGGATCATCGCGGCATCGTCGGGGTCGATCACGGTCTTGATGCCGACCAGCTGGGCGATGACGCCGCCGCGGTCGATGTCGCCGACCAGCACGACCGGCACGTCCGCCTTGCGCGCAAAGCCCATATTGGCGATGTCGGCCTTGCGCAGGTTCACTTCGGCCGGGCTACCGGCACCTTCCACCAGCACCAGATCGGCGCGCCCCTTCAGCCGCTCAAAGCTCTCCAGCACCGCGCCCATCAGCGATGGCTTCATCGCGGCATAGTCGCGCGCACGCGCGGTCGCGATGCGCTTTCCGTGGACGATCACCTGCGCGCCGATGTCGGTCTCGGGCTTGAGCAGCACGGGGTTCATGTCGGTGTGCGGTTCGACGCGAGCGGCCAGCGCCTGCAGCGCCTGGGCGCGGCCGATCTCGCCGCCATCAACGGTGACGGCGGCGTTGTTCGACATGTTCTGCGGCTTGAACGGGAGCACGCGCAGGCCGCGCCGCGTGAGGGCGCGCGCGAGACCGGCGACGATGAGCGACTTGCCCACGTCCGAGCCGGCCCCCTGGATCATCAGCGCGCGTGCCATCGAACTCAGAACTCGACGCCGGCCTGTGCCTTGATGCCGGAGCGGAACGGATGTTTCACCAGCGTCATCTCGGTGACGAGATCGGCGATCTCGATCAGCTCGTCCTTGGCGTTGCGGCCGGTGAGCACGACATGCGTCATCGGTGGCTTCGAGGTGGTCAGAAACTCGACGATCTCGGCGATGTCGAGATAGTCGTAGCGCAGCGCGATGTTGATCTCGTCGAGCACGACCATGCGCAGGCTCTCATCGAGGATCAGCTCCTTGGCCTTCTCCCAGCCGGCGCGCGCGGCGGCGATGTCGCGGGCGCGGTCCTGCGTCTCCCACGTAAAGCCTTCGCCCATGGCGTGGAACTGGCAGAGGTCGCCGAAATGGCCGGTGAGCAGGCGCCGCTCGCCGGTATCCCAGGCGCCCTTGATGAATTGCACGACTGCGCAGGGAAAGCCGTGCGCGACGCAGCGGACGATCATGCCGAAGGCCGACGAGGACTTGCCCTTGCCGGCCCCGGTGTGGACGATGATGAGGCCCTTTTCGCCGCTCTTGGTCGCCATGATCTTGTCGCGGGCGGCCTTCTTCTTCGCCATTTTCGTGGCGTGGCGGGCGTCGGTTTCCTCGGCCGTTTTTGTATCCGGTTCAGGCGTCATCGGGTCCCGGTCCTTCGGCTTGACAAGTGGCGGCCACCGGCAAATGGTGGCCCGGCGTTGGTTCCTGTCCTATGACAGGCGAAGAGGGAATGCGATAGGGTCCGAATCGGCAAGATTTGGGTCCAAAATGCAGCCGCCCCCGCGACCGTGACCGGAGAGATGTCCGAAGCCACTGATTCCCTCAGGGAATCGGGAAGGCGGGGATCGAAGGGGAAAACCCTGCTCCGCAAGCCGGGAGACCTGCCAGCGCGGACGAGTTTTGGACCGGCGGACGGGGTGTTCCGCGACGGGGAAAACGGGCCTTCTGAAGAATGGTCCGTGTGCCTCATCGCCTCCCGCTGTTATCTGGAAGAGGCAATGACCGTCACACTTCACGTCTGCATCACCTGCCGTGCCGGCGAGACGCCAGGCGAGGGCGAGGCGACGCCCGGCAAGCGCCTGCATGGGGCGATCCTCGACGCGGGCGTGCCCGAGGGTGTCAATGTGGTTCCCGTCGAATGCCTGTCGGCCTGCAACCAGGGTTGCTCGGTCGCACTGAGCGCGCCCGGCCGGTGGTCTTACGTCTATGGTCGCCTCTCGGATGCAAATGCGAAGGATGTGGTCGCGGGCGCCGCGGCCTATGCGGCCGCGCCTGACGGCCTCGTGCCCTGGCGCAGCCGGCCGGAAATATTCCGCAAGCAGTCGCTTGCCCGCATTCCCCCCATTGCCGTCGTGCCGGAGGCCGCCGAATGAACTCGCTCGCAAAAGTCCCTGTGACGGTGGTCACCGGTTTTCTCGGCTCGGGCAAGACGACGCTGATCCAGCATCTGCTCAGCAATGCCGGCGGCAAGAAGCTCGCGGTGCTCGTCAACGAGTTCGGTAGTGAGGGCGTCGACGGCGAGATCTTGAAATCCTGCGCCGACGCCAATTGCCCGGAGGAGAACATCGTCGAGCTCGCCAATGGCTGCATCTGCTGCACGGTTGCCGACGATTTCATTCCGACCATGGAAAAACTACTGGCGCGGCCCGTGCGACCCGATCATATCCTGATCGAGACCTCGGGCCTGGCGCTGCCCAAGCCGCTGCTGAAGGCATTCGACTGGCCGGAGATCCGTTCGCGCATCACCGTCGACGGCGTGATCGCTCTCGCGGATGCCGAGGCTGTCGCCGCTGGCCGCTTTGCGCCGGATCCTGACGCCGTCGAAGCGCAGCGCGCGGCGGACGAGAATTTGGACCATGAGACGCCGCTGTCGGAAGTGTTCGAGGACCAGATCGCCTGCGCCGACATCGTGCTGCTGACCAAGGCCGACCTCGCTGGGGCGGCGGGACTTGAAGCGGCCAAGGCTGCCATCACCGCCGAGATGCCGCGCCGCGTGCCGATGCTCCCCGTGACCGACGGTGCGATCGATGCGCGCGTCATCCTCGGTCTTGGCGCTGCCGCCGAGAACGATCTCGCCGCGCGTCCCTCGCATCATGACGGCGAGGCAGAGCACGAGCACGATGATTTCGCCTCGGTCGTGGTCGACCTTCCTGAAGTCGCCGACGTCGATGCGCTGGTCGCATCCGTCCAGAAGCTGGCGCGCGAGCAGAACGTGCTGCGCGCTAAGGGCTACATCGCGGTCGCGGGCAAGCCGATGCGGCTGCTGCTGCAGGCGGTCGGCGAGCGCGTGCGCCACCAGTTCGACAAGCCCTGGGGCGCAGGTCACAGGCGGTCGAAGCTCGTCGTGATCGGCGAGCACGGCGATATCGACGAGGCCGCCATCAAGGCAGGACTTGGTATCTGATGCACGTCGTCTTCCGCGAGAGCCGTGGTCTGGAGGAGACCGCGACGCCTAGAGACATCGGCCAGGACCCGGCCGATCTCGTGGTGCTCTCGTATTCGGATTCCGATCTTGCGGCGTTCGCAGCCGGCTGGCGGCGTGGTCGGAGTAGCCTGCCGTCGCTGCGGCTCGCCAATCTCGCGGAGCTGCGCCATCCGCTGTCAGTGGACACCTATATCGAGCGCACGCTGTCTCAGGCGCGTGGCATTCTGGTTCGTCTGATTGGTGGTGAGTCCTACTGGCCGTATGGTCTGGCTGTGCTCCGGCAGCTCGCCAAGGACCGTGGCATTGTGCTGGCCGTGCTGCCGGCCGACGGCCGCGACGATCCGCGGCTGGATGGATACTCGACCGTGCCTGTCTCGACGCTGCGCCGGCTCAAGGTGCTCTGCGACACCGGCGGACCGGTCGCCGCGCAAGCCGCGATCGCACAGCTCGCACTGGCTTCGGGACTCTATGCCGGGCCTGTTATCGGCGACACCGCCGTGCCCGAGATGGGGTTCTACGATCCCGCCCGCGGCGTCATTGCGGCACCGGCGCACGGCGAGGGCAAGCCGCGTGTGCTGGTAACGTTCTATCGCTCATATCTCACCGCCGCGGATACGGGCCCGGTCGATGCCCTGATCGCAGAGCTGCGCGGGCGCGGCTTTGAAGCCTGCGGCGTGTTCGTGACCTCGCTGAAGGCCGCGGGCGTCGCGGATTGGTTGCGGGCGCATCTTGCACAAAATCCTCCGGCGGCGATCGTCAACGCGACGGCGTTCTCCGCGGCTGGCGACGACGGCACGACGCCGTTCGATGCCGCAGCGTGCCCGGTGTTCCAGGTCGCGCTCTCCACTGCGCGGCGCGAGGATTGGGCGGACTCGCTGCGCGGCCTGTCGCCCGGCGATCTCGCGATGCATGTGGTGCTGCCCGAGGTCGATGGCCGTCTGTTCGCGGGCGTGGTGAGCTTCAAGTCGGCAGGGATGCGCGATCCCGATCTGCAATTCGCGCACCTGGCGCATCGCGCCGATGAGGAGCGCGTGACGGCCGTCGCAGCGCGCGTCGCGGCGTGGCGGCGACTGGCGGAGACGCCGGCCGGTGAGAAGCACCTGGCGCTCGTGCTCTCGAACTATCCGGGCCGGCCGCACCAGATCGCGCATGCGGTCGGGCTCGATGCGCTGGCCTCGGTCGAGGCGTTGGTGTCCGATCTCGCTGAGGCCGGCTTCGATGTTGTGCCGGTCCATGCGCTCGGCGAGGCGCTGCTGAGGCAGCAGCTCACCTGGGGCATCGCCGATTATCGCGCGGCGCTTTCGCGCCTGCCGCAAGTTTTGCAGGATGATCTTGCGCAAGCCTGGGGCGCGCCGGAGAGTGATCCGAGCTGCCGCGACGGCGCGTTTCATTTCGCCGCGATCCAATGCGGCAAGTCGGTCATCGCGGTCCAGCCGGAACGCGGCGATGCGACCACGCGCGATACCGATTATCACGATCTCGCCCGCACGCCGCGCCACGCCTATGTCGCGTTCTATCTCTGGCTTCGGCAGCAGGCCTGTGACGCCGTCGTGCACATGGGCGCACATGGCACGCTGGAATGGCTGCCCGGGAAATCCGTGGCTCTGTCGTCCGCGTGCTGGCCGGAAGCCCTGATCGGCGATCTTCCCGTGATCTATCCCTTCATCGTCAACGATCCCGGCGAGGCCGCGCAGGCGAAACGGCGCTTGGGGGCCGTCACCATCGGCCATCTGCCGCCGCCGCTCACCGCATCCGCCGTGCCGGAAGGCTTGCGCCGGCTCGAACAGCTCCTTGACGAATATTCGACCGCCGATGGTCTCGATCCCGCGCGCCGCCAGCGATTGATCGCTGTGATCCGTGATGAGGCGCGCGTGGCGGGCCTCGAGGACGATCTCGGTTTGGATGCCTCGGCCGCGCCGGCCGAAGCCATTCCGCGCATTGATCGCTTCGTCTGCGATCTCAAGGAAAGCCAGTTCGGCGACGGCCTGCATGTGTTCGGCCGCGGCGCCTGCGGCGATGCGGAGCGCGATGCGTTGCGTTCGGCACTTGCCGGCAAGCGCGTTGCGCCGGGACCGTCGGGCTCGCCCTATCGCGGCCGTCAGGACGTGTTGCCGACTGGACGCAATCTCTTTGCCGTCGATCCGCGCGCGGTGCCGACGCCGTCGGCGCATGCGCAGGGCATCAAGCTTGCCGAAGAGCTGCTGCGCCGCCATCTGCAGGATCATGGCGACTGGCCGAAGGGCTTCGTGGTCGATCTCTGGGGCTCGGCAACGATGCGCACCGCGGGCGAGGAATTTGCGATGGCGCTGCATCTGGCTGGCCTTGCGCCGCGCTGGGATCACGCCTCCGGCCGCGTCATCGGATACGACATCGTCGCGCCGGCCGAACTCGGCCGTCCCCGCATCGACGTCACGCTGCGGGTGTCGGGCCTGTTCCGCGACGTCTTCTCAGGCCTTGCGCAATTGTTCGAGGCCGCCTCCGAAGCGCTTGCGACACGCGAGGACGAGGGCGACGAGAACCCGTACCGCCACCGCGCCTCCCGCGTGTTCGCGCCGCGTCCCGGACAATACGGCGTCGGTCTATCGGCGATCCCCGATGCCTTCACGCCCGAGACACGCGAAGCCGCGGGCGAAGCCTGGTTGTCGGCATCGTCCTGGGCGTTCTCGGCCGACGGCGAGCTGCAGCCGAATCGTGCCGGCATCGAGCAGCGCCTTGCTTCGGCTGATGGCTTTGTCCATGTCCAGGACTTGCCGGAAACTGATCTGCTGCTCGCGGCCGATTATGCCGCGCATGAAGCCGGCGTTGCGGCGGCTGCAGCGCATCTCGGCGCGGCAGGACCCTCGCTCTATCACCTCGACACGACTCGTCCCGAGCAGCCCCACGCGCGCACGCTGACCGAGGAGATATCGCGCGTCGTCCGAGCGCGCGCCGCCAACCCGGCGTGGATCGCCGGCATGATGCGTCATGGTTTTCGCGGCGCTGCCGAGATCACCGCGACGCTGGAGCATATGGCCGCTTTCGCTCATCTCGCCGGCGCCGTGCCGCCGCATCTGTTCGATCTCTACTACGATGCGACGCTCGGCAATGACGACGTCCGCGCCTTCATGGCGCGTGAAAATCCATCCGCACTCGCCGCGATGGAAACCTGTTTCGCGCGCCTGCACGATGCGGCGCTTTGGCAAACGCGCCGCAATTCGATCGCGGCGGCGCTGCGGGAGGCCTCATGAGCGCGGCCACGGTCAAGGGCTGGTGTCCCGGCGCGCTGCGCCCGATGCTCTCGGGCGACGGGCTCGTGGTGCGCGTGCGTCCGTTCGGTGGGCGGCTCGAAGCACCACAAATCACAGGACTTGCCGAGCTCGCCGGGCAACACGGCAATGGTCTGATCGACGTGACGAGCCGTGCCAATCTGCAGATCAGGGGCGTTAGCGAAGAAGGCCATCGGCCGTTGATTGACGGCCTTGCGCGACTGGCGCTGCTCGATCCCGATCCGGCCACGGAAGCCCGTCGCAACATCCTCGTCACGCCGTTCTGGCGCGCTGGCGACGCGACTCAATCGCTAGCAGCCGAGCTCGAAGAAGCGCTCGAGGATAACGCGCTCGCGCTTCCAACGAAATTCGGCTTCGCGATCGATGACGGGACCTCGCGCGTGCTCGCCGGCGATTCCGCCGACATACGCATCGAGCGCGATCGCACAGGCGGTCTCCTGGTGCGGGCCAACGGCGCAAAGCTCGGCCGCTCCGTCGCACGCGGAGAGGCCGTGAGCACGGCGCTCGCGCTCGCAGGCTGGTTCCTGGTCTCCGGCGGTGCGACGGGCGGGCGAGGGCGCATGGCGGCCCACATCGCCTCCGGCGCGGCATTGCCTCAATCGCTGCGCGGCGAGACCGAGCCCGCGCCCGTGATGGCCGCCTCGCGCCCCGGGCACTATCCGCAAGGCGCGATGGTGGGCGTCGCGTTCGGGCAGATGCTGCATACGACGCTGCATCAATTCGCCGGTTGCGGACATGCGCTGCGCATGACGCCCTGGCGGATGGTGCTGAGCGAAGGCAAGCGCGAGATGCCGAGCGCGCCGGGCCTGATCACCGAGCCGTTTGATCCCGCGCTGCGCGTCATTGCCTGCAGTGGCGCACCGCGCTGCCGCGAAGCCCATGCCGATACGCGTGCGCTCGCAGCAGCGCTCGCCCCGCGCATCGCCGCCGATACGCGGCTCCACGTCTCCGGCTGCGGCAAGGGCTGTGCCCATTCCGGCACGGCCGCGGTCACGCTGGTGGCGACCCTTGCCGGATTCGATCTCGTCCGTGACGGCTCGATCCGCGACGAGCCGGTGTTGCGCGGCCTGAACGGCGCCGACATCGTCAGCGATCCCTCCATCCTGGTGGGAGGGAACTGATGCCGCACACTTACGAGACCGATGGCGCTGCGATCTACCGGCAGTCCTTTGCGACCATCCGCGCCGAGGCCGATCTTGCCCGCTTCTCGCCCGACGAGGAGCAAGTCGTGGTGCGGATGATCCATGCCGCCGGCATGGTGGGTCTTGAGGCGCATATCCGCTTCACCCCGGGCATGGCGATCGCTGCGCGCGCCGCCTTGCAGAAGGGCGCGCCGATCCTCTGCGACGCGCGCATGGTCTCGGAAGGGATTACGCGCGCAAGGTTGCCCGCAGCCAATGCTGTGATCTGCACGCTTGGCGACGAGACCGTGCCTGCACTCGCACAATCCATGCACAACACCCGCTCGGCCGCGGCGCTGGAGCTGTGGCGGCCGCATCTCGATGGCGCGGTAGTTGCGATCGGCAATGCGCCGACCGCGCTGTTTCATCTGCTCAACATGCTGGAGGACCGTGACTGCCCACGGCCTGCGGCGATCATCGGCTGTCCCGTCGGCTTTGTCGGCGCGGCCGAGTCCAAGGCCGCGCTGATGGCCGATCCGCCCGTGCCGGCGCTGACGGTCCAGGGCCGCCTCGGCGGCTCTGCGATCACGGTTGCCGCGGTGAATGCGCTGGCGAGCCGGAGCGAATAGCGATGGGACGCATCATCTGCTGCGGTCTCGGCCCCGGCGATCCTGATCTGATGAGCGTGCGCGCCGATCGCACCGTGCGCGCCGCGCAGCACGTCGCCTATTTCCGCAAGAAGGGCCGGCCGGGCCAGGCGCGGCGCATCGTCGAAGGCATGTTGGCGACCGATGTCACCGAATATCCCATGGAATATCCCGTTACGACGGAGATCGCCTTCGACAGCGCCGAGTACGTGCAGCTGCTCGCCGGCTTCTACGACGAGTGGGCCGAGCGTCTGGCGCGGCTTGCGCGCGCGGTCGACGTCGTCGTGCTCTGCGAGGGTGACCCTTACTTCTACGGCTCCTTCATGCATCTGCACACGCGCCTGCAGGGCCGCGTCGAGATCGAGGTGATCGCCGGCATTCCCGGCATGGTCGGCTGCTGGAATGGTGTCGGACAGCCGATCGCGCTCGGCGATGACGTGACGACGGTGCTGATGGGGACGCTGGCTGAAGACGAGCTCGAGAGGCGTATGCGCGATTCCGATGCGCTCGTCGTCATGAAGACCGGCCGCAATCTCGCAAAGGTGCGCCGTGCGCTCAGCTCTGCCGGCCGGCTGGACGATGCCTGGCTGGTCGAGCGCGGCACCATGCCGGGCGAGCGCGTGGTGCGGCTCGCCGAGGTCGATGGCGCCGACTGTCCCTATTTCGCGATCGTGCTTGTGCACGGCAAGGGCCGGCACCTGGACGCCGCCGAATGACGGGCACGTTGACCATCGCGGGCCTCGGGCCGGGCAGCGATGCGCTGGTGACGCCCGAGGTCACGGCCGCGCTGGCGGCCGCAACCGACATTCTGGGTTACGCGCCCTATGTCGCGCGCGTGCCGCCGCGTGCTGGGCTTAAGCTGCATCCCTCGGATAACCGCGAGGAGCTGCAGCGTGCGAGCGAAGCGCTGCGGCTTGCCGCCAAAGGCGGGCAGGTCGTCGTCGTCTCCTCCGGCGATCCCGGCGTCTTCGCGATGGCCTCGGCCGTGTTCGAGGCTCTCGAACAGGCGCCGCAATGGCAAGATCTTTCGATTCGCGTGCTGCCTGGCATCACGGCAATGCTGGCGGCGGCCGCACGCGCCGGCGCGCCGCTCGGCCATGATTTCTGCGCGATCAATCTCTCCGACAATCTCAAGCCGTGGGCAGTCATCGAGAAGCGCCTGCGGCTCGCCGCCGAAGCCGATTTTTCGATTGCGATGTATAATCCGCGCTCGGCAAGCCGGCCGGAAGGATTCGGCCGCGCGCTTGCGGTGCTGAAGCACGCAGGCTGCGGCGAGCGCCTCGTGATTTTTGCACGCGCGATCAGCGCTTCTGACGAGAGCATCGAAACTGTCACGCTGAACGAAGCTCGGCCCGAGATGGCCGACATGCGGACGCTGGTGATCGTGGGAAATTCGCAGACGCGCCGGGTCGGCCGCTGGGTCTATGCGCCGAGGCGGGTAGAATGACCGAGCCACTGCATGATCTCGGCCACGCTCTCGACCCGCAACCGCTCGGGCAGCTCCGGCCGCGATATCATCATCACGGGCAGGCCGAGCATGCGGGCCGCGTCGATCTTGGCGCGCGCGCCGTCGCCGCCGGAATTGCGGGCGACGATCCAGCCGATGCCGCGCCTACGCAACAGATCAAGCTCACTGTCGAATGTGAACGGCCCGCGCGACACGATCACGTCGGCGACGAAGGGCGGGGGAGCCTCCGGCGGATCGACGAACCGCAGCGTATAGGTATGCTGCGGCTTGTTCGCAAACGGCGCGATATGCTGGCGTCCGATGGCGAGGAACACTTTTGCGGGCGCCTCGGGCAGCGCGGCGACCGCGGCGCTGACGTCCGTGACTTCGATCCAGTTGTCGCCGGGCGCTTTCGTCCAACGCGGGCGCTCCAGCGCAATCAGCGGTGTGGCGGTTTCCGCGCACGCTTCGACCGCATTGCGGCTCATCTCGGCAGCGAACGGATGCGTCGCGTCGATCACGTGCGTGATGCCTTCGCGGCGGATGTAATCGGCCAGTCCGCTAACGCCGCCGAAGCCGCCGATGCGGGTCGGCAGCGGCTGATCGGCAGGCGCGCGGGTGCGACCGCCATAGGAGTAGACGGCCTCGATGCCTGCGCGCGCGATCGCCGCGGCGAGCAAGCTCGCATCGGCAGTTCCGCCCAGAATGAGGGCGCGCCTCATGGCTGATTCCTTGGCTGATCCCTGGCTGACCATCATCGGTATCGGCGAAGATGGCCTTGCCGGGCTGTCGGAGGCAAGCCGAAAGGCGCTCAATGAGGCCGAAACCGTCTTCGGTGGTGAACGGCATCTCGCGCTTGCCGGCGTCGGCAGCCGCGGCCGTCCGTGGCCGGTGCCGTTCGACGCCGATATCGTTCTGAGCAGCCGCGGCAGGCCGACGGCGGTGCTCGCCTCCGGTGATCCGTTCTGGCATGGCGCCGGTGCAGCTCTCGCCGAGAAGCTGCAGGCCGGCGAGTGGATCGCGCATTCGGCACCGTCGACCTTCTCGCTTGCGGCCGCGCGGCTGGGCTGGCGGCTCGAATCCACCGTCTGCCTGGGGCTTCACGCCGCACCGTTCGAACGTCTCGTTCCGCATCTGGTGCGAGGAGCGCGCATCATCTGCCTCGTGCGCGATGGGAAAGCGGCAAGCGATCTCGCAAAATGGTTGAGCGAGCGCGGATGGGGCGCCTCGGCCTTCTGGACGCTCGCCGCACTCGGTGGTCCGCGCGAAAGCATCCAAGAACATCGCGCCGACGGTTTCGCCGGTGATCCCGCTGGAAACTTGGTCGCAGTCGCCGTTGAGGCGAGGGGCACGCAAGGCATTCCCCGCAGCTCGGGACTTTCGGACGATCTGTTCGTCCATGACGGCCAGATCACCAAGCGGCCAGTGCGCGCGCTCGCGCTCTCGGCGCTGGCGCCGCGTCCGGGCGAGCGACTGTGGGATATCGGCGCCGGCTCGGGGTCGATCTCGGTCGAGTGGGCGCTGTGCGGCGGGACGGCGACTGCGATCGAGGCGCGCGAGGAACGCGCCGCAAACATCCGCAGCAATGCAGCGGCGTTTGGACTTTCGCACCGGATCACCGTCGTCAAAGGGAGGGCGCCCGAGGCTGTTGCTGCCCTGGAAGCACCGGATGCGGTCTTCATCGGCGGCGGCCTCGATAGCGCGATGTTCGATGCGATCTGGTCGCGGCTTGCGCCGGGCACGCGGCTGGTTGCACATTCAGTCACATTGGAGACGGAAGCGTTGCTCGGCGATCTGCACCAGCGCCACGGCGGCGAGCTGATGCGGGTCGACATCGCTTATGCTGGCCCGCTCGGCCGTTACCGCTCCTGGGAGACGGCACGGCCGGTGGTGCAGTGGAGTACGGTCCGATGAAGGTGGCCGGGTTTGGGTTCAGGAGAGATGTCAGTCTCGCTT
This sequence comes from Bradyrhizobium sp. ERR14, assembly GCF_014198235.1. Classification (NCBI taxonomy): domain Bacteria; kingdom Pseudomonadati; phylum Pseudomonadota; class Alphaproteobacteria; order Hyphomicrobiales; family Nitrobacteraceae; genus Bradyrhizobium; species Bradyrhizobium sp. ERR14. The sequence goes on from NZ_JACIHD010000017.1 coordinate 57,923, forward strand.
CGCTGCGCGAAGCACTGCTGGCGGCGGGTGATCCCGAAGGTCTTATGGCGATTGCAACCGTTAGCGACAAGGCTGATGCTGAGCCGCTGCAGGAGCTCGCGCGTGAGTGCGGTGTGCCGATCAAGGCTGTTCCAGCCGATATGTTGGCCGGCATCGCCACGCCGACCCAGTCCAATCTCGTGATGGAGAAGTTCGGCACTGGATCGGTCGCCGAAGCCGCGGCGCTCGCTGCGGCCGGGCCTCGTGCACGGCTGATTTCGACACGCGTTGTCTCGCAGGATCGCACGGCGACGGCCGCGATCGCGGAAGGAGACGGCGCATGACGGTGCATTTCATTGGCGCAGGGCCGGGCGCGCCTGATCTGCTGACGTTGCGGGGGCGCGACCTGATCGCGGTCTGTCCGGTCTGCCTCTATGCCGGCTCGCTGGTCCCCGAGGGCGTGCTGGCGCATTGCCCGCCCGGCGCGCGCATCGTCAATACCGCGCCGCTGTCGCTCGACGAGATCATTGCCGAGATCGCCGCCGCGCATGCGGCGGGCAAGGACGTTGCTCGCCTGCATTCGGGCGATCTCTCGATCTGGTCGGCGATGGGCGAGCAGCTCCGCCGCCTGCGCGCACTTGGCATTCCGTTCACTGTGACGCCTGGGGTGCCGTCCTTCTCCGCCGCAGCGGCAGCGCTCGAGGTCGAGCTGACGCTGCCGGGCCTTGCCCAGACAGTCGTGCTGACGCGCACGCCGGGCCGCGCCAGCGCGATGCCCGAGCGCGAGAAGTTGGCAGCCTTCGCCGCGACCGGTGCAGTGCTTGCGATCCATCTGTCGATCCATCTGCTCGACAAGGTCGTCGCCGAGCTCGCGCCGCATTACGGCGCAGACTGTCCGGTCGCGATCGTCTGGCGCGCGAGCTGGCCGGATCAGCGCATCATCCGCGCCACGCTGGCTACGCTCGATGCTGCCGTCGGTGCCGAGATGGAGCGCACCGCGATCATTCTGGTCGGCAAGACGCTCGGCGCTGCGGATTTCGACGAGAGCCGCCTTTACGCCGCCGATTACGATCGCCGCTATCGGCCGGTCGGCGCCGAGCCGCGTTTTCCGGAGGGCTCGTGATGGCGGCAGGCCTCGTCATCTCCGCACCGGCCTCCGGCGTCGGCAAGACCACGCTGACGCTGGCGCTCGCGCGCGCCTGGCGCCATCGCGGCTTGAACGTGCAGTGCTTCAAGAGCGGTCCCGATTACATCGATCCCGCCTTCCACGCCGCCGCCACGGGGCGCGCTTCCGTCAACGTCGATAGCTGGGCGATGGATCGCGGGGCGATCTCGCATCTCGTCAGCCGCGGCGCGGACGCCGATGTCGTGCTCGCTGAAGGATCGATGGGCCTGTTCGACGGCGTCGCCGCGCCCGGTGTTTCCGGCACCGGTGCCACCGCCGACATTGCGGAGATGCTGGGCTGGCCGGTGGTGCTGGTGATCGATCCTTCCGGACAAGCGCAGACCGCGGCGGCGATCGCCGCGGGTCTTCGTGATTATCGCCCCGGCGTACGGCTCGCCGGTGTCGTGCTCAACCGCGTTGCCAGCCCGCGCCACGAAGACCTCGTGCGGCGTGCGCTCAACGACGCCGGCATTGCCGTGTTCGGCGCGCTGCCGCGCCATGCCGAGATCAGCCTGCCGAAGCGGCATCTCGGCCTGGTGCAGGCCGAAGAGCAGGCCGAGATCGGCAAGCTGATCGACGAGGCCGCGCGCTTCGTTGCCGAGCATGTCGATCTCGATGCCGTGCTGCGATCGGCCGCCAGCTGGTCGCCGCAACCTGCCGCGAATGGGCTAAACGTGACGCCGCCGGGCCAGCGCATCGCGCTCGCGCGCGATGCGGCGTTCTCTTTCGTCTATCCGCACATGCTGGAAGCCTGGCGCGGGGCGGGCGCGGAGATCTCGACATTCTCGCCGCTCTCCGATGAAGCGCCCGACGCGAGCGCCGATGTGTGCTGGCTGCCCGGCGGTTATCCCGAGCTGCATGCCGGCAAGATCGCGGCCAATGCGCGTTTTCGCAGCGGCCTGCGCGCCTTCGCCGAAACGCGACCGGTGCACGGCGAATGCGGAGGCTATATGGTGCTGGGAACCGCTTTGACCGATGCGGACGGTGTTCGCCATGAGATGACAGGCCTGCTTGGCCTCGAGACCAGCTTTGCCAAACGTCGCATGCATCTCGGTTATCGTCTCGCGACGCTGGCCGCGCCGATGCCGGGACATCGCCCCAGTGCACGTCTGCGCGGCCATGAGTTCCACTATTCGACCATTCTTGCCCAGCCTGATACGCCGTTGGCAGTCGTGCACGATGCAACCGGCGCGGTCATTGCCGAGACCGGCTCGCAGCGCGGCCACGCCACCGGCACGTTCTTTCATCTGATCGCGGAGGACCGGTGAGCGGATTCGTCTCCTTCATCTCCGCCGGACCCGGCGACCCCGAGCTTCTCACGCTCAAGGGCGCCGCGCGGCTGCGCGAGGCCGACGTCGTGCTCTATGACGATCTCGCCTCCGGCGCGATCCTTGATCTCGCCCGGCCCGGCGCCAATCTCGTCGCGGTGGGGAAACGGGCAGGGCGTCCCTCGACCAAGCAGCACCACGTCAACCGCCTGCTGGTCGACTATGCCGCAACAGGTGCGCGCGTGGTTCGGCTCAAGTCGGGCGATGCCGGCATTTTCGGCCGGCTCGAGGAGGAGCTGGAGACGCTGCGTGAGGCCGGCATCGGCTACGAGATCGTTCCCGGCGTCACCTCGGCCTGCGTTGCCGCGGCGCAAGCCGGCATCCCCCTGACCCGGCGCCACACCTCGCGCCGGGTGCAATTCGTCACCGGCGCTGATGTCACCGGCGAGTTGCCGCCGAATCTGAATTGGGCGGCCCTGGCCGATCCTGAGGCGACGACCGTGGTCTATATGGGCCGGCGCACCTTCCCCGCGCTTGTCGCAAAGTTGATCGCGCACGGCCTCGCTGCAGATACCCCCGCGCTGTTCGCCGAATCCCTCGGCCGCCCCGACGAACGGCTGGTCCGCACCACCATCGCCGAGCTTGCCGAGCAGCTTGCGCGCGGCGGCGCCGCGTCGACGGCCGCCGTGATCCTGTTTGGGGCGCTGGCGGGGGATTATCCGTCATGACGGCCTTGGCCGCCGTTCGCCCCTTGACGCAGGCTCAGCGAAAGGGGCACACAAGAGAGGCATGGTGCTCGACGCGGCGCAAAGCGCCGGAGCATAATCGGGAATGGGGGTGGGCGGACCCAGTTGCGGCGCCCAAAACCCCAGCCGCCCCCGCGACTGTAAGCGGTGAGGGACTCCGATCAGCCACTGGGCCGCAAGGTCCGGGAAGGCCGGAAATCCCGGGGAACCGCGAGCCAGGAGACCGGCCCTGCACGTTTTGAGGCCAAGGCCGTCGGGTGTGACGGCAGGAAGGAATTGAGCCATGCATATCGAACCCGGGGTCGTGACGGGCGCCAAGCTCGTGTTGAGTTACGCAACCGGCATCGCCGCAGGCGGCGTTGCGCTGAAGCTTGCGGTGGAAACCGTGCGTGAGCAGGGCATCACGTCGTTCGCAGCGCGGACACTCGCCACCACAGTCCTTGTGTTCATCTTCTTCGAGATCCTGCCGCACTTCCCGGTCGGCGTCTCCGAGGTGCACTTCATTCTCGGCTCGACACTGTTCCTGCTGTTCGGCGCAGCGCCCGCGGCCTTCGGCCTCGCATTTGGCCTGCTGCTCCAGGGCGTATTCTTCGAGCCGGTCGACATCCCGCAATACGGCATGAACGTCACGACGCTGCTGGTGCCGCTGTTCGCGATCCAGGCGATCGCCACACGGATCATCTCGCGCAACACCGCCTATGTCGATTTGAAGTATCGGCAGGCGTTGGCGCTCTCGACGACCTACCAGGCCGGCGTGATCGCCTGGGTGGCGTTCTGGGCGCTCTATGGCTCGGGCTTTGCGATGAGCAACCTCGCCAACATCGCGACGTTCGCGGCGTCCTATGCGCTGGTCATCGTGATCGAGCCGCTCGCCGATCTCGCGGTGCTGGCACTGGCGAAGTCGCTGCGCGGCGTCACCGCGCCCGGTCTCGTCACCCCGCGCCTGCATAACGCGGCCTGAGAGACAAGCGAACGGGCGGCCAGCAGGGCCGCCCGTCGCGTTCGCGATGGTCACGCTTTCCCTGATAGGCATCGGTTGCGGCGATCCCGACCAGCTGACGCGCGCCGCTGTTCAAGCGATCAACGCCGCCGATCTCGTCCTGATCCCGCGCAAGGGAACGGCGAAGTCCGATCTCGCCGATCTCAGGCGGACGATCTGCGCGGATGTGCTCACCGGCGATAACACAGCCATCGCTGAATTCGACCTTCCCGTGCGCGACGCAGGTGAGGCGGAATACCGCAAGGGCGTGGACGATTGGCACGATGCGGTTGCCGCGACTTGGTCGAACGCGATTGCGAACCATCTCGAAGGCGAGGGCAAGGTTGCGCTGCTGATCTGGGGCGATCCTTCGCTCTATGACTCCTCGCTGCGCATTGCGCGGCGGCTCAATCCCCTGCCTGACATCGAGGTCGTGCCCGGCATCACCTCGATCCAGACGCTGTGCGCAGCGCATGCGCTGCCGCTCAACGATATCGGCGAGCCTTTTCTGGTCACGACGGGGCGGCGCTTGCGTGAAGGCGGCTGGCCGGCAGGGGTGGATACCGTTGTTGTAATGCTCGACGGCGGCACGGCATTCCAGTCGCTTGATCCAGCCGGGATTCAAATCTATTGGGGCGCCTATCTCGGCATGCCCGATCAGATCGTCATGTCCGGCGTGCTCGCCGAGGTTGGCCCGCGCATCGTCGCGGCGCGGCAGGAAGCGCGCGAGCGGCACGGCTGGATCATGGACAGCTACATTCTCAAGCGCAGGCCGTAAGCGAGGCAGCATGCTCCCCGAATGGGTCACCCAAACTTGCCCCGAGATCTCCGCGGCCCATCGCGAGGCGGCAATCGCGCGGCAGGCGCAATTGACAAAGCCGACCGGTGCACTCGGCCGGCTGGAGCAGCTCGCAATCGAGCTTGCGGGCCTGCAGGCGACCGAACAGCCGCGTGCCGCACGGGCGCCGATCATTGTCTTCGCCGGCGACCACGGCATCGTCGCGCAGGGCGTCTCAGCCTATCCGCAAGCCGTGACCATCGCGATGATGGCGAATTTTGCCTCCGGCGGCGCCGCGATCTCGGTGCTGGCGCGCGAGCTTGGCTCGAGCCTGGACGTCGTCGACGCCGGCACGCTGGCAACGGCGGCGATGGCGGGTGTCATCACCGACAAGCCGCGCCATGGCACGCGCGATTTCAGCGTCGAAGCCGCGCTCGCACCCGCCGAGCTGGCGTTTGCGTTCGAGGCCGGCCAGCGCGCGGTTGCGCGCGCGCAAGCCAATCAGCCCGATCTCTTGATCTTCGGCGAGATGGGGATCGGCAACACCACCACGTCGGCGGCGATCGCGGCGGGCCTGCTCGGCATCAGCGCCGAAGAGATCGCGGGCAGCGGCACCGGCGTCGATGCGGCCGGCCGCGCACATAAGGCCCGCGTGATCGACGCGGCGATCGCGCGTCACGGCGTTGGCGGCGCTTCGCCGGAAAAAATCCTATGCGCCGTTGGCGGCCTCGAGATCGCGGCGATCTCAGGTGCGATCATCGCGGCGGCGCAGCGCCGTATTCCCGTATTGATCGATGGCTTCATCGTATCGGTGGCAGCGCTCGCAGCAGTGCGGCTCAATCCGTCGTGCCGGCCGTTCCTGCTGCCGTCGCATCAATCTGCGGAGCAGGGGCATCGGCTGGTGCTGCGCGCACTGAACGTGCAGCCCTTGATCAGCCTCGATCTCCGGCTCGGAGAGGGATCGGGCGCCGCCATCGCGCTGCCGCTGGTGCGGCTCGCCTGTAGCCTTCACAACGGCATGGCGACGTTCGCGCAGGCCAATGTGCCTGACAGACCTAACTGATCCGCTGATTGACGGAAACGACACGCCAGCCGGCCGCGAGGCGATCGATCCGGGTCAGCGACAGCGGATCGACCACGAAGCGCAAGGCGCCCTGCGGCGTCAGATCCAGCGCGATGCAGAGCGCGGCGCGGATGGTGCCGGAATGCACGACGAGCGTGGCCGATCCGGCTGCGATCCGCGACAGGCCCAGCCGGACACGCGCGACCTGATCCGCAAAGCTTTCGCCGCCCGGCGGCCGTCCGCCAGCCGGATCGCTCCAGAACTGCGCATAGGCCTCGCCGCGGGTCGCCTCGAGTTGGTCATGGCGATGGCCGGTCCAGTCACCAAAATCCTGCTCGCGGAATTCATTGACCAGCTTCGGCTCGAGCCCCAGCGCGCGTGCCGTCTCGATCGTGCGCCGCGACGGGCTGGCATAGCCGGCGGCATCCGGTGGCAGGCGCCGTCGCACAGCGTCCAGTTGCACGCGATCGCTGAGATCGGCCGGCGCGTCGGCGGCATGGATGGTGCCTGTGACGCCCGCGACGGGCGCGTGCCGTATCAACCAGAGGAAGGTCTCGCCTTCCATGCTCATCTCCAAGGAAGTTGGTCGTTGTGGCCATAACGCCGCAACTGGCACATTGACTCTGTTGTGATGGTAATCCTAGATGCTCGCGACGGTTTCCCCGAGAGGGGATGAAAAGGGAATACGGTGCGGGGACATTGTCCCCAACGCCGTGGCTGCCCCCGCAACTGTGAGCGGATAATCCTTCGTCAGAAGCCACTGGGTCCTCGGTCCCGGGAAGGCGACGAAGTGGTGATGACCCGCGAGCCAGGAGACCTGCCGTCAGCCGTGGTCACACGCGAAGATGTCGGTCGGGGAGTACAGACATTCGGCTTCATCGGACGGCTGAAGAGCCAAAAGGTGAGACCTCGTTCGCTGTGACGTGCCACTGACGTCATACCGAGGTCCGAAAACCGTGTCTTCCATCCGTATCGTACGACCGCGACAATTCATGCTCGCATCCGCTGCGCTCACATCCTTTGCCGCGCTCGATCTGCCCGCTGCGCTGGCGCAGCAGGCCCGGGAACCCCTGCCGCCGGTCGAAGTATCGCCGGCCCAATCCCGCAAGCAGGCCAAGCCTGCCGGCCGGGAGGCGCAGAGCACGCGCCGGGAAGCAGCGCGCAGGCCGGCGGCCGCAGCAGCGATGCCGAAGCCCGTCGTGCCGGCTGCGGCACTCCCGACGCCGCTCAACAGCAATGCCGTCGCCGAAAGTGCCTCGCGGCTCGGCCTGACGGTGCGACAGACGCCCGCGACCGTCGAGGTGATCTCCGCCGAGACCATGCGCGAGCAGGGCTATCGCACTGTGTCCGACGTGGCCCAGGGCGCGGTCGGCGTCACCGCCGGCGATAATCCGGCCGAACCTTCCGCCTTCTCCATGCGCGGCTTCACCAACAGCCAGATCAACACGCTCTACAACGGCATCAAGATCGGCCCGCAGAACATGACCTCGCGGATCATGGACACCGCCAATCTGGAAGCCGTGGAATTCCTGAAGGGCCCGGCCTCGCTGATCTCGGGTGAAGGCGCCGCCGGCGGCGCGATCAATTTTGTGACCAAGCAGCCGCACACGGGACCGATCCGGAACGAAGCTGATTTCTCCTGGGATTCGCTGAATTCGTTCCGCGCGCATTACGGCTCGGGCGGCAGCACCAACGTCCAAGGCCTCGACTATCGCTTCGACATCAGCCGTTCCGCGCTCAACGGCTTTGCCGACGACACCAATACCAAGATGCTCGATGTGTCCGGCCAGCTCAATTACCGCATCTCCGACAGTCTCAAGATCTGGGGCGCGATCGAGTATCGCGAGGACCGTTCGAAAGCCTATTGGGGCGCGCCGCTGGTGCCGATCGCCTTCAGCGGCTCGCACGCGACGACGAGGATCGTCTCCGGTAATTACTTCAACAGGACTGATCTTGGCGCGGTCACGATCGACGACCGCACCTTCAATACCAACTACAACGTCCTCGACAATCGCAATGTCGCGCAGGAGGTGTGGCTGCGCGGCGGCTTCGAGCTGAAGCTGGCGCCGGACCTGACGCTGAAGAGTCAAGCCTATGGCTACGGCGCCGAGCGCACTTGGTTCAACAACGAGATCGAGGCGTTCGATTCCACCAACAACCAGGTGTATCGCGAGCGCTTCTATGTCGCGCACAGCCAGCGCCTCGTCGGCAACATCACCGATTTGATCTGGGACGCTGATATCGCGGGTTTCGACAATCGGCTGGTCACGACGTTGTCATCGAGCTATCTCGACTTCGTCAGGCCGGGCGCGGCAAACTTCCCGAACGATTATGTCTCGCTGGTCGATCCCAACCGCGGCTTTTACGGCTCGCTCACGACGCAGCAGCAGACCGCGCGCATCAACAACGAGGCGCTGTCGTTCGAGGACCGGCTGAAGCTGACGCGGACCTTCGCGCTGATCGGCGGCCTGCGCGTCGAGCATATCGGGCTCGACCGCAATTCGACCGATTCCGCCGGGCTTGTGAGAGCCGGCTTTCCGTTCACGAAAGACTGGGCGCCGGTGACGGGCCGCATCGGTTACACCTGGGAAGCCGTGCCCGGCCTGACCTTCTTCAGCCAATACGCAACCGGCGCCGACGTCGCCGCGAACACCAGCTTCCTGCTGTTGCCGACCCAGCCGCTCGATCTGACGACCTCGCGTACCTACGAGACCGGCGTCAAGCACCTGTTCTGGGACAACAGGGCGGAGTGGTCGTTCTCGGCCTACGACATCGTGCGCAAGAACGTCTATGCCGCGGCCGGCGGCATGGCGCTCAACATCGCCGGGCGCCAGGAATCGAAGGGCGTCGAGCTTGCCGCTTCGGTTCGTCCGATCGATCCGCTGCGTCTGTGGGGCAACATCGCCTATGTCGATGCCCGCTATGCCGACTACAATTTCGCCGGCGGCTCGTTCTCCGGCAATACGCCGCCAAACGTGCCGCGCATTGTGGCGAATGTTGGCGCGTCCTGGCGCTTCTTCACGCCCTGGCCGGTAGAGCTCGGCATCACTGGCCGCCATGTCGGCGACCGCTACAACACCGATGCCAATGTCGTGACGATGAAGGCGTATACCGTCGCCGACGTCTATGCCTTCGTCGACATTCCCAAGACGGTGTTCAACGCGGTCGATCAGGCCCGCCTGACCTTCCGCGTCCGCAACATCACCGATAAGCGCTATGCGATCTGGGGCGATCCATTCTATCCCGACCAGATCCTGCTCGGCGCGCCCAGGACCTACGAGCTTTCGGCCGCGTTCAAATGGTAGGATCATGAACGCATGATGGGCGCGATCGTCCTTACGCATCGCTGGCTCGGGATCGCGTTCTGCCTGCTGTTCGCGATGTGGTTCGCGACGGGGATCGTGATGCACTTCGTGCCGTTTCCGTCGCTGACGGAAGCGGAACGGTTTGCCGGCCTGGCGCCGGTGGATCGCGAAGCGGCGAGGATCCCGGTTGCGGCGGCGGTCGCTGTGAGCGGGGTCGTGGACGCCGTGCGCGTCCGGCTGATCCAGCGGAGCGATGCAGCGGTCTACATTGTGTCGGGATCATCGCGCGTGCGCGCGGTCCGCGCCTCCGACGGAGCGGATGCGTCGGTCGCAATTGCCGATATCGTCCTTGCGATTGCGCGGGAGCACGCGCGCAATCGCGGGCTCGATGCCGTGCGGACCGCGGTCGTTGCCCGTTCGGACTATGATCAGTGGAGCGTGCCGAACGGCTTCGATCGCCACCGGCCGCTGTTTCGTGTGGCGCTCGGCGATGCTGCCGGGACGGAAGTCTATGTCTCCTCGTCCACCGGCGAGGTCGTCCTGGATACGAGGCGGCGCGAGCGGGGCTGGAATTGGGCCGGCAGTGTGCTGCACTGGATTTATCCGACGGTCCTGAGAAGCAACTGGCTCCTGTGGGATCGCTCCGTCTGGACGCTGACATTGCTGGCCCTGATCGCGGCAATGCTTGGTGCGGTGCTCGGGATCGCTCGGGTGAAGCTGCGAGGGCGCCGGATGTCCTCGCCCTATCGTGGCTGGCACGCGTTGCACCACGTCATTGGCCTCGCGGCAACAACGTTCGTGCTGACATGGAGCCTCAGCGGCTGGCTCTCGATGGATCACGGCCGGCTGTTCTCGCGCGGACAATTGACCTCGGCCGAATCCGGCGTGATGAACGCGCCGCCTGATTGGGCGGCTACCTCATGGCTCGATCGGCAGCCAATATCGCCCTCGGCCCGTGAGATCGAATGGTTTGCCTTCAACGGCAGCGTCTATCGCCGCGATCGGGTGAGCCTCGACCGTCAGGTCTTGATCAAGGCAGGGGACGCGTCCCGCGACGGACCAAGGGAATTTCTGGATAGGCATGAGATCCAGAGTCTCGTGGCGCACCTTGCTGCCGGCTGCGGCGCGGCGTCCGTTCTTGCTGGCAACGACGATTACCCCGCGCAATCGGCTATTGCAGGTGCGCCCGTCTACCGTTCGCGCTGCGGCGACCTCTGGTTCGATATCGACGGTGCCGACGGCAGTGTGCTGCAAAGGCTGGATTCATCGCGGCGGGCCTATCGTTGGCTCTACAGCGCGCTCCACACGCTCGATTTTCCGGTCCTGCTGGCGCATCCGCGTCTGCGCGATGTCCTGATCGTCGGACTGTGTGCGTTGGGATTGATGTTCTCCGTCACCGGGATCGCGATTGGCTGGCGGCGTCTACGGTCCTGACCGAGACTCGCGCATCCTGACCAACGGCCGGCGGTTACATCGGCTCTTCTTTAGTCCAGGCCGGTCTTCCCCGGTGCCCAATAGGCTTTTGCCCTGATCCGCGATGGACGGCCAGCTCCATGCCCTTGGTGACCATCTGGCCCCCGAAAGCGGCGACGGCGCGCGGCACGTTTTCTGGATCGAAATCCCCGAGATCATCGGGGTTCATATGGTCGTCGTTGAGCCGGAAGAAGGGCATGGCAGGCGATGGTCGATCCGAACATGACTGGCGGGTTCAGGCAATATCTGGCCCGCGATCGCGACTTTCAACGCAGGACGTTCGAATCTCGATGGTTTCTAACGAGCTAGTCCCACCGGATCGCGGCGCTGCTTGCGAGACGATATCCTCGCTTACTGACCGTACAATAAAGAAAGGCTGTGCCGCCTGGCGTGCATAGCTCATAGGATACAAACCTCGCGTCCGATCGCCTGCAAATTAGACAGATGATTTTAGACGTTGCGATTGCACTGCAACGGACGTGACGGTTTGCGCCGAAAAATCCGTGGTGCGATGCACTCTGCTGGTGTCCAGCAGTCGACATCTGCATGCTCTCCGCGCGGGCAGAGCTGCACCAAAACGTGCAACCGAATTTGCGGCTCGCGGCGCCGGCCCGGCGGTTTGCGACAACTCTGGCTCTATCCCGACCTGACCGCTCTGTCGCACACTCGCGGACAATGGCAAGACAAGGGATGCATGATGAGCGCTCTCGGTTGGGCATTGGATGTCGCGATGGACGGTAACAGCCCGGCGTCCGGTTCGGACCTCATCCGTCGCTGCTCCCGCACATGAGCTCCTCCGAAAATCACTGGGAGGTCGGCACCGATATCGGCGGCACCTTCACCGATATCATCGCGATCCGGCGCGATTCCTCAGAGGCGCGGATCGCAAAGGTGCCGTCGCGCCCCGACGCTCCGGTTCAGGCGATGCTGGAAGCGATCGAGGCGGTGGGCCTGCGCAAGAGCGAGGTCAAGCGCTTCGTCCACGGCACCACGCGCGTGACCAACGCCATCGTCGAGGGCCGGCTGCCAAAGGTGGCGCTGGTTGCGACCGAGGGCTTTGCCGACGTGCTCGAGATTGCGCGTTATCGCCGCCGCGATCTCTACCGTCTCGACATTCCGCCGAAATCGCCGCCGCTCGTGCCGCCTGAGCGCTGCTTCGGGCTCGCCGAGCGCCTCGATCACGAGGGACACGTGCTGAAGCCGCTGGAGCAAGCGGAGATCGAGCGCCTGGTGGCCTGGCTGAAGGAAGCCGGCGTTCAGAGCGTCGCGGTGGCTCTGCTTCACGCCTATGCCAATCCGGTGCACGAAAAAATGCTCGGCGAGCGCCTCAAGGACGTCGTCGCCCATGTCTCGCTGTCGCACGAGGTCAACCCCGAGGCACGCGAATATGAGCGGACTTCGGCGACCGTGTTCAACGCGGCCGCGATGCCGATTGCGGTGGAATATCTGAGCGAGCTGGAGCAGCGGCTGCCGATCGGGCCGGGGTTGCAGGTGTTTCATTCCGCCGGCGCGATGATCCCGATCTCCGCGGTGAAGCGTCGCCCGCTTGTGATGGCGATGTCGGGCCCGGCCGCCGGCGTCTCGGCGTCGGTCAGCATCGCGCGCCAGCTCGGCACGCCGCGCATGCTCACCTTCGACATGGGCGGCACCACGACCGACGTGTGCCTGATCGTCGACGGCCAGGCCGAGATGACCGACGGCCGCATGCTCGGCGACAAGCCGCTGCGCCAGCCTATGCTCGCGGTTCACTCCATCGGGGCGGGCGGCGGATCGATCGTGCGCAGCGGCCCGGGTGGCCTGACCGTCGGGCCGGAGAGTGCCGGCTCCGAGCCGGGTCCGGCCTGCTACGGCCGCGGCGGCACCGAGCCAACCATCACCGACGCCAACGCCGTGCTTGGCTATCTCAATCCCGAAACCAAACTCGGCGACCGGATCGACATCGACGTCCAGGCGGCCAGGCGCGTCATCGAGCCGATCGCGCGGGCGTTGGGGCTGAGCCTGACCGAAACGGCGCTCGGCATCATCAAGGTCGCCAACGCGACGATGGCCCGCGCGCTGCGCCGCGTCACGGTCGAGCGCGGCATCGACGGGCGCGACTGTACGCTGCTCGCCTTCGGCGGTGGTGGCCCCATGCATGCCGCGGGGCTTGCCGATCTCTACGGGATTGCGCAGGTCGTCGTGCCCAGCGCATCGAGCGCGTTCTCGGCGCTGGGCTGTCTCACCGCCGATTTCAGCTTCCTGCAGCAGCAAACCTTGCGCGCCGGTCTCGACGGCATCGATCTCGTACGTGTATCGGAGCGCATTGGGGCGCTCATCGACGATGCGTCGGCGCCGCTGATCGCCAACGGTGTCGCGCAGGCGGAGATCGAAATCGAGCTGGTGGCGCTGATGCGTTACGCGGCGCAAAACGACGCCATTCCGGTCCCGCTCGCACTCCCGCTCGACGTGATCAGGCTCAAGAGCAATTTTCTGGCGCGGCATCACGAGCTGTTCGGCTATGCGACGAGCGAGCCCTGCGTCATCGAATCCGTGCGGGTACAGGCGCGCCGGCCGTCGACAACGGTGGTGAGCCGGCCGGCGACGGCGGCCAGGGCGATGTCGTCAGGCACGCGCCTCTGTTCGTTCGATGGCTTCCACGACATCGCGACAGGGATCATCGACCGTGCCTCGCTGGCCGACCCCGTCCGCGGCCCGGCCATCATTGAAGACGCCTGGTCCACCGTGGTGGTGCCGCCGGGCTGGCAGGCGAAGCCTGATGCCGCAGGCAATCTGTTCCTGACGCGGAGGGCAACATGAAGCTCGATCCGTTCGTCGTCGAGGTCATCCGGCACGGGCTCTCCGCTGCGGCCGAGGAAATGAGCCTGGTGATGACGCGGTCGGCGCGCTCGCCGCTGCTGCGCGAGGCCGGCGATTTGTCGTCGGCGATCACGGACGGCCATGGCGGCCTAGTCGGGCAGGGCCGCGACATCCCCATCCACCTTGGCGCGATGGCTTACACGGTCCCCGAATTGCTGAAGGTGGTGCCGCGCGACAGCCTGAACGACGGCGACGTCGTGATCTACAATGTCGGCGCGCTCGGCGGCAATCATCTCAACGACGTCAAGGTCGTCCGCCCCGTCTTTGTCGATGGCGAGATCGTGGCGTTCACGGTCAGCCTCGCGCACTGGCCGGATATCGGCGGCACCTGGCCCGGCAGCTATTTTGCAAAAGCCATCGACACGTTCCAGGAGGCGATGCGTATCCCGCCGGTGCTTATCGCGACCGCAGCCGGCGTCAACGCGCCGATCGTGCAGCTGCTCAAGGCCAACGTCCGCGACGCCGAATCCTGCGAGGGTGATCTTCTCGCGCAGATCGCGGCAACCAAAGCCGGCGAACGGCGCATCGTCGATCTCTGCCGCGAGCACGGCAAGGCGGTGTTCACCGCGACGCAGTCGCGCCTGCACGATCTCTCCGAAATCGAGATGCGCGAGGCGTTGCGCGCCTTGCCTGACGGGATCTACGAAGGCGAGGACCATCTGGACGACGGCAGCGCGAACGACGCGCCCGCGCGTATCCACGTCAAGATTACCATTGCCGGCGACGAGGCGACCTTCGACCTTTCGGGGAGCTGTGACCGCGTCTCGAATTTCTGCAACACGACGCCGTTCATGGCGCGTTCGGCCGTCGCCTATGCCGCCCGCATCATGAGCGGGCGCGACATGCAGCAGAATGCCGGCGCGCTGCGCCCCCTGACCATTATCACCCGCCCGGGCTCGATCCTGGAGCCCGGCTGGTCGGCCTCCGTCGCCGCGGGCAACCACGAGACGTCGATGCGCATCGTCGATGCGATCTTCCGCGCCATGCAGGACACCATCCCCGAACGATTGTCCGCGGGCGGCGCGACCACTGCGGGCGTCCTGTTCTTTGCGCAGCCGCGGCAGGACGGTTCCTGGAAGATGCTCTACGAGGTCCACGGCGGCGGCGAAGGCGCGCGCCATGACCGGGCCGGCATCTCGGCCACCCGGGTGCATCTGTCCAACACCTCGAACACGCCGGTCGAGGTGATCGAGGCGAACTACGCGATCCGCCTCGAGCAGCAGGCCATCCGCCGGCAATCCGGCGGCGCCGGCGTCCACCGCGGCGGCGATGGAGTCGTACGCGCTTACCGCATTCTGGCTCCGTCGATGCATCTGACCACCTGCATCGAGCGCATGGTGATTCCCCCGTTCGGCATGCAGGGCGGTGAACCCGGCAAGGCCTGTCGCATCTCGCTTGTCAGGCAGGGCGCAAACGTCGCGATCGACGGCAAATCCAACCTCGTGCTGCAGCACGGCGATCTCGTCACCGTCGAGACTTGTGGCGGCGGTGGCTACGGCGCTGAAGCTGCGGAGTGAGAGGATTGCGATGAGCAAATTATTGCGAACCGGACTGAACGCGGGCGAGAGCGCGCCTATGGCCGTGGTCGGCGGCGAGGGCGTCTATTTTCATCTTGCGGACGGCCGCAAGCTCATCGACGGCAGCAACACCGGCGGCGGTCTCGGTCACCGTCATCCCGCGATGGTGGAGGCGATCCGCCGCGCGGCGGATACGCCCGTGGTCAACGAGGGCTGGACCTGGGTCGGCCGCGAGCAGGCCGCCGACGATCTGATGGCCATCGCCTTTGCCGGCGAGGAGGATTGGGTCGGCGCAGTGCGCTTCTGCATCAGCGGCAGCGAGGCCAACGACATGGCGCTATCGCTCTGCCAGGCGCTGACGCAACGCTCTCCATTGGCGACGCGTGAGCGTGCCTATCACGGCATCACGGGCCTGTCGCGCAGCATGACCGTGCAGCCGCAATGGCATGGCGGCCTTGCGGTGCACTCCGGCGGCTCCAGGCTGCCGGCGCCGATGGCGCCGGTGCGAATCCTGCCGGCGCCGGATGGCGCGATCTACGGCGGGCCGGCCAGCAACAAGCCGCCGCGCGAGTATCTGGCCGACGCCACGCGTTTGTTGTCGGATACCGCCGCGACGATCATCGACTACACCCAGGGCGGCATCTATTACGACGGCGCCTATCAGGACGAGGTGGCGCGCTGCGCGCGACAAGCGGGCTCATACTGGATCGCCGACGAGGTCGTCACCGGCGCGGGCCGCGCCGGGCGCTGGTTCGCGTTTCAGGGCGCCGAAAGTCGCCCCGATATCGTGACGCTCGGAAAGTCGCTCGGCGGAGGCGCGGCCGCGGTGGCGGCGGTCGTGGTGTCGAAAGAGATCGTCGAGCGATTGAAAGGCACGAGCTGGCAGAATTACGGCACCTTGCGGGGCCACCCGATCAGCATGGCCGCCGTCAGTGCCTACCTGAAGGTCATCAGCGAAGAGAAGATTCTCGAGCATGTGAAGAACCTCGAAAAGCTGTTCAGCCGCCGCCTGCTCGCGATCGCGCAGAAACATCCCAGCGTCCAGCGCGTGGCGGGGCAAGGGTTGCACTGGACGGTGGAGCTGCACGGACCGGACTGGCGCTCCTGGCACGCCGACACCACGGAAGTGCCGATCGCCTCGCGCGTCGCGACGCGGGCGCTGGAAGCCGGCGCGGTGATCGGAACCAGCGGCGAGCAGGTTTCGCTGTTCCTGGCACCGCCGCTCGTCATTTCGGAGCACGAGGCCGACCAGCTTCTGGACGCGCTCGATCATGGCCTCGATGTCGCCGACGAGGAGCACCGATGAGCGCCGATCGCGCCACAAAAACTGTCCAACCCATCCGGCTGGAAACCTTCGGCGGTGCCGCGTTATGCTGCACGCGCCGGCAATTCGTTGAAGCTTTCACGTCGTCCAAGAGATCACCAGGAAATCGCTGATGCGTATCGTCAATGTTGCCGCCGCCCAGATGGGCCCGATCCAGAAGGCCGATAGTCGCGAGGCCGTGGTCAAGCGCATGATCGCGCTGATGGACGAAGCCAAGAGCAAGGGCGCCGATTTGATCGTCTATCCGGAACTGGCGCTGACGACATTCTTTCCGCGCTGGTACGCGGAGGACCGCGCCGAGTTCGACATCTGGTTCGAGCGTGAGATGCCGAACGCGGCGACGAAGACGCTGTTCGAGCGCGCAGCGCAGCACCAGATGGCGATGAACTTTGGCTATGCGGAGCTGACACCGGACGGCCATCACTTCAACACGGCGATCCTGACCGACAAGTCCGGCAAGATCGTCGGCAAATATCGCAAGGTTCATCTGCCGGGCCATGTGGAGTACGACACCAAGCGCTCGCACCAGCATCTGGAGAAACGCTATTTCGAGCCGGGCGATCTCGGCTTCAACGTCTGGCGTGAGCTGGGTGGCATCATCGGCATGGCCATATGCAACGATCGGCGCTGGCCGGAGACTTATCGCGTGATGGGCCTGCAGGGAGTCGAGATGGTGCTGATCGGCTACAACACGCCCTCCGTCAACGCGGAGCGAAGCGAGGAGGGCGTCGAGAAGCGCCTGTTTCACAACCGCCTTTCCGTGCAGGCCGGCGCCTATCAGAATTCGACCTGGGTGGTCGCGGTGGCCAAGGCCGGCAATGAGGATGGCCACCCGCTGTTCGGCGGCAGCCTGATCGTCGATCCCAACGGCGAGATCGTCACTGAAGCCAGGACGGAGGACGATGAGCTCCTGCTCCATCCCTGCGATCTCGATGCCACAAATTTCGGCAAGACCACGATCTTCAATTTCGCGCAGCATCGCCGGATCGAGCATTACGGCCTGATCACCAGCCAAACCGGCGCGGTGCCGCCGCCGGAGAAATGACGCCGATGTCGGATAATGGCATTTCCGTGCGCGAGCTTGATCCGCGCGATCGCTACAAGCTGCTCTGCGGCGTAATCGTGCCGCGGCCGATCGCGCTGGTGACGACATTGGACGAGAACGGGGCGGTCAATGCGGCCCCGTTCAGCTTCTTCAATGTGTTTTCCGAGAGCCCCGCGCTGGTCGTGCTCGGTCTTCAGCACAAGCCGGATCACTCGCCGAAGGATACCACCCGCAACATCCATCGCGGCGGCGAGTTCGTCGTGCACATGGTGGACGAGGCGCTGTCGGTCGCGATGAACGATTGCGCGGTCGATTTCCCTTCGGGCGACAGCGAGGTCGCGGCGACCGGGCTTGCGACGCTTCCCTCCATCGATGTGAAAGTGCCGCGCCTCGCCGCTGCACCCTTCGCGCTCGAATGCCGGCGCCACGTCGTGCTGACCTTTTCGCCCGACCGGGAACTGCTGGTTGGCGAGGTGCTCAGGATTCACGCCCGTGAGGGCCTAGTCGACGAGGCCAACATGTATGTCGATCTCAACGCTTACCGGCCGATCGGCCGCATGTTCGGCAATCTCTACACGACCCAACGGGATGTTTTTTCGCTGACGCGCGAGAGCCACGCGCAATGGCGTGCGCGGCAGGACGCCAATGAGCTGAAGGACGCCTAGTGAGCCGAGAACTGCACCGTGCCCAGCGCCATCGTGACCGCCGCCTGTGTCGGGTCGATCACGGGAATGCCCAGCGCGTCTTCGAGCGGGCGGCGATGGCGCGCCATGCCGGCGCAGCCCATCACGATGGCGCGGGCGCCGTCCTGGTCGCGCAGCGCACGGCCGATTTCGATCATCTTCGCCAGTGTTCCGTCGCCCGAGGCGGTCTCCGCGACGCTCATGTTGAGCGGCCGCTCGCCGGCGAGGCGATCGGTCAATCCCATCTGCCTGAGATAGCGCATGTGGCGCGGGATCGAGCGCTGCGCGATGGCGATGACGCCGAACGTTTCGGCGCGGGCCAGCGCGGTCAGCACGCCGCACTCGGCAATGCCGAATACCGGCCGTTCCGTGCCTTCGCGGCAGACCTGAAGGCCGGGATCGCTATAGCAGGCGATGACGAAGGCCGAAGAGCTGTTGTCGCTTTCCACCAGCCGTCGCAGCGGCATCGCGACGCCGTCAACGTCGGCCTGGCTCTCAATGCCGAACGGACCCTCTGCCAGCGACTGGCAGACCAGTTCCGGCCCACCCTCGAAACCGAGCGGCCTCAAGGCCTCCTCCAGCCCTTGCGTGACTGCAGGGTTGGAGTTCGGATTGATGACGAGAATGCGTGGCCGGGACATGATGGTCTTCCTACGAAACGGAGATCATTTGCCCAAAGCCTATCACGGAGTGCCTCATGACTGAACCCACCTACGACCTGATCATCCGCGGCGGACGCGTCGCCACCACCACCGATGTCTTCGAGGCCGACGTTGCCATCTCCGGCGAGACCATCGCGGCGATCGGCCGCGGGCTTCCGGCGGCCAGGCGCGAGATCGATGCGCGCGGCAAGTTGGTGCTGCCCGGCGGTGTCGACAGTCACGCCCATATCGAGCAGCTGTCGGCCGCCGGTATCATGAATGCCGACACGTTCGAGAGCGCGACCGTCTCTGCCGCTTTCGGTGGCACCACCACGGTGATCCCGTTCGCCGCCCAGCATGTCGGCATGAAATTGCCGCAGGTGGTGGAGGATTATCACGCGCTGGCGAAGAAGGGCGCCGTGATCGACTACGCCTTTCACATGATCATTGCGGACGCGACCAAAGAGACAGTCGAAGAGCACATTCCGGCGCTGGTGAAGCAGGGCCACGCCTCGATCAAGATCTTCATGACCTATGACCGGCTCAAGGTCGACGACGAGCCCTTGCTCGACATCCTGCTCGCGGCGCGCCAGTCCGGCGCGATGCTGTGCGCCCATGCCGAGAACCACGGCATCATCGCCTGGATGGTGAAGCGGCTGCTCGCGCGCGGCTACACCATGCCGAAATACCACGCCGTCAGTCATGCCCGTGTGTCGGAAGCGGAAGCCTTCACCCGGCTGATCGGCATGGCGGCGCTGATCGACCAGCCGATCATGATCTTCCATGTCTCGACCGCCGAAGGCGCCAAGGTGATCCGCGACTCCCGCGGGCAGGGGCTGAAGGTGTTCGCGGAGACTTGTCCGCAATATCTGTTCCTCACCGGCGCCGATCTCGACAAGCCTGGCGCGGAGGGCGCCAAATGGATGTGCAGCCCGCCGCCGCGCACCCATGCGGACCAGGAGGCGCTGTGGCAGGCGCTGTCGCTCGGCGATCTCCAGACCATCTCGTCGGATCACGCGCCGTATCGCTTCGACGAAACCGGCAAGCTGCGCGCCGGCCCCAATCCGAATTTCAAGCAGGTCGCAAACGGCCTGCCGGGGCTGGAGCTGCGGCTGCCGCTGCTGTTCGACGCGATGGTTTCGAAGGGGCGGCTGGGCCTGGAAAAGTTCGTCGAGCTGACCTCGACCGCGCCCGCCAAGATCTACAATCTGCACCCGCGCAAGGGCTCGATCGCGGTCGGCGCCGATGCCGATATCGCGATCTGGGATCCCAACCGAGAGACCGTGATCGCCGACGAGATGATGCACGACCTCGCCGGCTACACGCCGTTCGCGGGCCGCAAGCTGAAGGGCTGGCCGGTGTCGGTGCTGTCGCGCGGCCGCGTGATCGTCGACGGCGACAAGTGCCTCGCGAGCGCCGGCAGCGGAAAATTCCTGGCGCGCAGCGGCGGCGAGGCGGCGAAGCCGACGGGCCGGCTGGTCGCCGACATGGATCCGGAACGGAATTTCGGGGCCAAACTGCTGTGATCGTGGATCGCGCGCGATGAAGATCGTCATCTTCGGCGGCACCGGCTTTGTCGGCCTAAACCTCGCCGAGGTGCTGCTCGCGCGCGGGCACGAGGTGACAGTGTATGATCGCGCGCCGCTGCCGAAGACTGCGCAGCGATCGCTGGCCGATCGTCGCGAGCGGCTCAAGGTCGTTCAGGGCGACATCACCGACGCCGAGGCCATCGAGGCCCTCATCGCCGGGGGCTGCGATGCGATCGTGCTCGGCGCTGCGGTCACCGCGGGCGATGACCTCGAACGCGCATCGCCGGCGCGCGTTCTCGAGATCAACGTGATGGCGCAGATTCCGATCCTGCAAGCCGCGATCCGCCATGGTGTTCGCCGCGTCGTCAATCTCTCGTCGGCATCGGCTTACGGCGCTGCGGGCCAGCGCTGTCAGGTGCTCGACGAGGAAACGCCCTGCGATCCCGTCTCGTTCTACGCCATCAGCAAGTTCACCTCGGAGCGCTCCGTGGCACGCCATGCCGAGCTCTTTGGCGGCGACTTCCTCAGTGTCCGCTTGAGTGCCGTGTTCGGTCCGTGGGAGCGACCCGGCTCAGTGCGCGATACGCCAAGCCTCCAGTTCCAGATTCTCGCCGAGTTCGCCCGCGGTGAGCCGGCGCTCCTTCCCGCGCCGGGCACCAAGGATTGGACCTACGCGCCCGACGCCGCCGAAGCGGTGGCGGTGCTGATCGAGGCCGAGCGGCCGCGCCACCGGCTCTACAACATCTCCAGCGGTGCGGCTTGGTCGGCGCTGCAATGGGGCGAGGCCTTTGCGGCGTTGCATCCCGGGCTGCAATGCCGGCTGGCCGCGCCGGGAGAAAGAACCGTCATCAAGCTCCACGGCGGGGATCGGGCGCCGCTGTCGGTCGAGCGGATGGCCGATGAGTTCGGCTGGCGCGCCCGGTTCGGCTGCGCGGAGTCGGCCGCTGCGATGAGCGCCTGGTGGATGCAGCACAAGGATGGGATCTGACATGCGGCTGCAGGGGCGCACGGCCATTATCACCGGAGCGGGCTCGGGCATCGGCCGGGCCAGCGCAAATCTGTTCGCGGAGGAGGGCGCGCATCTCGCTCTGGTCGATCGCGATGCCGCAGGGCTCGAAGAGACGTTGCGCTTGGTGGGCGAGGCCACGACGCATGTCGGCGACGTCGGCGATGCCGCATTCGCCGAGACCGTCGTAAGCGACGTCGTCTCTCGGCACGGCCGGCTCGACATCCTGATGACGGCGGCCGGATTTTCCGTCGGCGGCACGGTGCTGACCACGGATCCGGACGATTGGGATGCCGTGTTCCGCACCAATGTCGGTGGCACTTGGCTGTGGGCGCGGGCTGCGGTGCCGCAGATGCAGCGGCAGAACAGCGGCTCAATCATCACGCTGGCCTCGCAACTCGCCATCGCCGGCGGCAAGGGCAACAGCGCGTACATTGCCGCCAAGGGCGCCATCGTCAGCCTGACGCGCACGATGGCGGTGGATTTCGCAACCGACGGCATCCGCGTCAACGCCATCGCGCCGGGTGCGATCGACACGCCGATGCTTCGCCGCAGCTTTGCCCGGCATGGCAACGCCGACGAGGTGCGCGAAGCCTCCCGCAACCGCCATGCCATGAAGCGGTTCGGCGTGGCCGAGGAGATCGCGCAGACCGCGCTGCATCTGGCGAGCGACGCATCCTCGTTCACGACCGGCACGGTGATGGTGGTCGACGGGGGATGGCTCGCGGCATGAGTGATGCGCTGACACAGCTCGAAGCGGGCATTCGCGCCGATCTCGCCAGGATCGCGCATCCCGGCGCCGCCTGGCTCGAACCGAAGATGGGGCCGGACGGCAAGCCCGCGCTGGACGTGCTCATCGTCGGCGCCGGCCAATCCGGCGTGGCCATCGGCTTCGGTCTGATGCGCTCCCGCGTCAGCAACATCCTGCTGCTTGACAAGGCCGCGGAGGGGATGGAGGGGCCGTGGCTGACCTATGCCCGCATGCCGACCTTGCGCAGCCCGAAGGACTATACGGGGCCCGACCTCGATATCCCGAGCCTGACCTATCAGTCCTGGCATGAAGCCCGCTTCGGCAAGGAGAGCTGGCAGGGGCTTGGCCTGATCGAGCGTGGCCATTGGGCGGACTATCTGCTCTGGCTGCGACGCACGATAGACCTGCCTGTGCGCAACGGCTGCGAGCTTCTGGAGATTGCGCCGGCGGCCGATGGCCTGCTGGCCGCCATCGTGAAACGATCCGGAGAAGTCGAGACGCTCCATGCGCGCAAGATCGTGCTGGCGACGGGACAGGAGGGCATGGGCGGCTGGATGATCCCCGAGCCGCTGCGCGATTTGCCGGCACGCTCGGTCGCAACCGTCGCCGACGAGATCGATTTCGAAAAGCTTCGCGGCAAGCGCGTCGCCGTGATCGGGGCCGGCGCATCCGCGTTCGACAATGCGGCCACTGCGCTAGAGGCGGGGGCGGGCGAGGTGCACCTGCTGTGTCGCCGCGCGCAGATCCAGGTGATTCAGCCCTATCGCTGGCTGACCTTCCGCGGCTTCCTGCGTCATCTCAGCGATCTCGATGATGCCTGGCGCTGGCGTTTCATGCGCAAGATTCTCGAAATGCGGGAAGGATTCCCGCAAGCGACCTACGACCGCTGCGCGCGCCACGCCAATTTCACATTGCACGAGGGCGCGCCGATCGAAGCCGCGTGCGCGACCGGAAAAGGTATTGAATTGCACACGCCGCTTGGCGCCATAGCGGCGGACTTCGTCATCTGCGGCACCGGCATCGATATGAACTTTGCCGCGCGCGGCGAGCTCAGTCGATTTTCTGGCAATATCGCGACCTGGGCCGACCGTTATCAGCCGCCGGACAACGAGCGCAACGCGCGGCTCGGCCGCTTCCCCTATCTCGCCGACGATTACGCCTTCACCGAGCGCGTGCCGGGCGAGACGCCGTGGATCTCCGACATCCATCTGTTCGCCATCGCCTCGACCATGAGTTTCGGCCCGTCGGGGTCATCAATCAACGCGATGACGACGGCCGTGCCGAAGCTGGTCCACGGCCTGACGCGTGGCCTGTTCCGCGCCGATGTTGCGCGGCACTGGGCCTCGCTCAGCGCCTACGACGTGCCGCAGGCGGTGGTCACGCGGCGGGCGGGAAAAATAGGAGAAGCGCGATGATCATCCATGCGCCGCCGCGACGAAGCATCCGCAGAAGCGCATCATGAGACTGGCGCGCAACTTGCTTCTTTCTTAACCTGCCTTGCTGGCATTCTTGTTCGAAATTCGGGGAAAAACCAATGCGTTTTGTGTCTTTCAGGCCGGCGTCCTCCGTGCTCGCCGCCACTGCGCTGTTGCTCGTCGCCATCGCGCCTTCGCAGGCGCAAACCCGGGCGGAGACGCTGCGCTATGTCACCGGCGCATCCGTCAACACGCTCGATCCCAACATCCCCGGCTCGACGCGCGAATCCTTCGCGCTGAGCATGAGCACCTATGACCGGCTGGTGGCGTTCGGCCGCAAGCAGCTCAATGGCAAATGGGTGTTCGATCTCGACAAGATCACCGGCGAGCTCGCCGAATCCTACGACGTCAGTCCCGACGGGTTGAAGCTCACCTTCCGCCTGCGCAAGGACGCAAAATTCCAGGACGGCTCGCCGGTCACGGCGGAGGACGTCAAATGGTCGCTCGATCGCTGCGTCACCGCGCCGATTCTCGGCAAGGCGCAGCTGCTTACGGGCTCGTTGACGTCGGCCGATCAGTTCAAGGTGATCGATCCTCTCACCATCGAGGTGACGTTGCCGAAGCCCGACAAGCTCGCGCTGCCGAACCTCGCCACCGTCTATCCCATGATCATCAATTCGAAGGTGGCGAAGGAGCACGCGACCGCGGATGATCCCTGGGCCACCGCCTGGCTGAAGGAGCACACCGCCGGCAGCGGCGCCTATGTGATCGAGACGTTCAAGCCGGGCGAGCAGGTGATCGTCAAGCGCAACGAGGCCTGGAATCGTGGCTCGCCCGACAAGCCGGCGTTCTTCAAGCGCGTGATCATCCAGTCGGTGCCGGAGCCGGCGACGCGCGCCAATCTGGTCGAGCGCGGCGATGCCGATCTCGTGGTCGATCTCCAGGCCAGCGACGTGCAGTCGCTGGAGGCCAAGGGCAAGCTGAAGGTGATCTCGACCCCGCAATACAATTCGATCACCTTCGTCTCGATGAATAACCAGATCCCGCCCTTCGATAACGTCAATGTCCGCCGCGCCGTCGCCTTTGCGCTGCCCTATGACGACATGTTCAAGGCCGCTCTGTTCGGCCGCGGCGCGCCGCTGTTCGGTGCGAGCTGGCCGGACGGCAAGCCGCTGAACGGCATCTATCCGTTCCAGCAACCCGTCAAGATCGATCTCGACAAGGCCAGGGAATATCTCAAGGCCGCCGGCCTGCCGGAAGGCTTCTCGACCACCTTCAGCTTCAACGTCGGCCAGGCCTCGACCGCCGAGCCGATGGCGGCACTGGTCAAGGAGTCGCTTGCCAAGATCGGGATCAAGGTCGACATCCAGAAGCTGCCCGATGCGCAGATGTCGACGCAGATCAACGAGAAGAAGCTGCCCTTTTACACCGAAGGCATCGTCGCATGGCTGCCGTCCACGGACTACTTCTACCGCAACTTCTACACCGGCAATCAGCGCTGGAACTACAGCTCGATCAACAACCCGGACCTTGCCGCGATCGCGCAGGAAGCCCGCTTCGAGCCGGATAAGGCGAAGTACGAGGAAGCGGGCCGCAAGCTCAACGCGATGCATTTCGATTTGATGCCGCAAATCATGCTGTGGCAGCCGAACCAGGATGCGGTGATGGCGTCCTCGATCGAGGGCTACACCTACGAGTTCCACCGCCAGGTCGACTATCGCGATGTCAGCCGCAAGTGATAGCGTCAGACCAAAGGAGCTCTAGAAGGTGAGGACCGGACTTGGTGCAACGATGGTGCGGGCGGGCAGGCGGCTGTTGTCGTCGCTGCCGGCGCTGTTCGGTGTGCTGGTCTTCACTTTCCTCCTGATGCGCGTCCTGCCCGGCGACCCCGCGGTGTTCTTCGCCTCCGGACCCAATGCCGGCAGGGAGGAGATCGAGCAGATCCGCAAGCAGATGGGGCTCGACAAATCGGTACCGGAGCAGCTCGTGTTCTATCTCTCCGACATCGGCCGCGGCAATCTCGGCCGCTCCATGATGACCGGGCAGCCGGTGCTGAAGGATCTGCGCGAGCGGCTGCCGGCCTCGCTCGAGCTCACCTTCACCGCGCTCCTGATCGCGCTGATCGCCGCGGTGCCGCTCGGCGTGGTCGCGGCCTTGAAGCCGGGCTCGGTCGTCGATCACGGCGTCCGGCTGTTCTGCGCGCTCGGCGTCTGCGTGCCGACCTTCGTGTCGGGCCTGCTGCTGATCTACGTCTTCTACTATCTGCTCGGCCTTGCACCCGATCCGACAGGGCGGATCGACGTTTTTACTTCGCTGCCGCCGCAGCATACCGGGTTTCTCTCGATCGACTTCCTGCTCGCCGGTGATTTCGAGGGATGGTGGGCGGCCTGCAAGCAGCTGATCCTGCCGGCGGTGAGCATGGCGCTGTTCGTGATCGCGCCGCTGGCGCGGATCACGCGTGCCTCGATGCTGGTCTCGCTCGGCAGCGACTTCGTGCGCACCGCGCGCTCGGTCGGGTTGTCCTGGCGCAAGGTGGTCGTGACCTACGCGCTGCGCAATGCGATCCTGCCCGTGATCACCATTGCCGGCATCGTGTTCTCGACCATGCTGGGCGCCAATGTGCTGGTCGAGAAGGTGTTCTCCTGGCCGGGCGTCGCCTCCTATGCGCTCGATGCGCTGCTGTCCTCCGACTATGCGCCGGTGCAGGGTTTTGTGCTGCTGATGGCCAGCCTGTTCGTGCTGGTCAATCTGGTCGTGGACATCTGCTACGGCATCGCCGATCCCAGGGTGTCGATCGGATGACCAGCGCAACTCTCCGTCATTCGGTCTGGATCCTGCGCGGCAACCCGCTCACCGCCGTTGCCGCCACCGGTGTACTCCTGTTCGTGCTGGTTGCGATCTTCGGACCGTGGATCGTGCCTTACGATCCCGTGGCCTCCAATGTCTCGGAGGCATTGCTGCCGCCGAGCGCGGCGCACATTGCCGGGACCGACCAGCTCGGACGCGACGTGTTCAGCCGTCTAATCATTGCTGCGCGACTTGATCTCGCCATTGCGGTCTCCGCCGTCGGCATCTCCTTCGCGATCGGTGCTGTGGTCGGTTCGTTCTGTGGCTATGCCGGCGGCCGGCTCGATCGCGGCGTCGGCCGCTTCGTCGACGTGATGATGGCCTTTCCGCTGTTCGTGCTGGCGATGGCCATGGTCGCAGCCCTCGGCAACCGGATCGAGAACATCGTGATCGCAACCGCGATCATCAATCTTCCCTTCTACATCCGCTTCGCGCGGGCCGAGGTCAATGTCCGCCGGAATGTCGGTTGGGTCGAGGCGGCGCGGGCCTGCGGCGAGAGCCATTTCTCGGTGGTGCTGCGCTTCCTGTTGCCGAACATCCTGCCTGCGATGGCGGTGCAGATCTCGCTTAACCTCGGCTGGGCCATTCTCAACGCCGCGGGCCTGTCCTTCATCGGTCTGGGCGTCAAGCCGCCGACGCCGGAATGGGGCATCATGGTCGCGGAAGGCGCGCGCTTCATCTCGACCGGGCGCTGGTGGCTGGTCGCATTTCCGGGGCTGGCGCTGATGATGGCCGTGCTGTGCTTCAACCTCCTCGGGGACGGGATGCGGGACATTCTCGACCCCCGCATGCGCACATGAGCGAGGCGCTGCTCAGCATTGACGACCTCCACGTCGCGTTCTCGACGCGACGCGGCATGGTCGAGGCCGTGCGCGGCGTGACGCTCACGGTCGAGAAGGGCGAGATGCTCGGCCTCGTCGGCGAGAGCGGCTCGGGCAAGTCGGTGACCGGCTTTGCCACGACGCGGCTGCTCGACACGGCCGGCCGCGTCACCGGCGGCAAGATCCTGTTTCGCGGGCAGGACGTGACCAAGCTCAGGGGCGATGACCTTCGTCAGCTCCAGGGCGCCGCGATGTCGATGATCTTCCAGAACCCGCGGGCGGCGCTCAATCCGATCCGGGCGATCGGCCTGCAGATCGCGGACGCGATCCTCACCCATAAGCGCATCTCGAAAGAGGCAGCGCGGGGCGAGGCGCTGGACCTGCTGCGCGCCGTTCAGATCCGTGAGCCCGAGGCGCGGATGAACGCCTATCCGCATGAGCTCTCCGGCGGCATGTGCCAGCGCGTCATGATCGCGATCGCGATCTCCTGCAATCCCGCGCTGCTGATCGCGGACGAGCCGACCACCGGCCTCGACGTCACCACGCAGAAGGTGGTGATGGATCTCCTGGCGGACATTGCCGCCGCGCGCGGCATGGCCACGATCGTGATCACGCACGATCTCGGGCTTGCGGCGCGCTATTGCCGCCGCATTGCCGTGATGGAACGTGGCCGCATCGTCGAGGAGGCGAGTCCCAGGACACTCTTCAGCGCGCCGCAGCACGCCTATACGAGGCGCCTGGTCGCGGCATCGCCGACCGCGACGTCCCGTATCGAAGATCTCGTGACGGAAGAGGAGCGGGAGCGCTACGCGACTGTCGTCGGCAAGCCCCGAGCGGAGCTCGCGCACGGCACGCCGCCACTTCTGGAAGTGCGAAAACTGGCAAAGCGTTTCGACCAGGGCTCTGCTGCGGTGGCCGACTTCTCGATGACGATGGCCGGCGGCGAGAGCGTCGGGCTCGTCGGCGAGTCCGGATCCGGCAAGAGCACGACGTCGCGGATGATCTGCCGCCTGATCGACCCGAGCGAAGGCGACATCGTGTTCGACGGGCATTCGATCGGTCACGTGGCCTCGCGCGACTTTCACCGTTCGCCCTTGCGCAAAGACATCCAGATGGTGTTCCAGGATCCGAACGAGAGCCTCAAT
This sequence comes from Bradyrhizobium sp. ERR14, assembly GCF_014198235.1. Taxonomy (NCBI): domain Bacteria; kingdom Pseudomonadati; phylum Pseudomonadota; class Alphaproteobacteria; order Hyphomicrobiales; family Nitrobacteraceae; genus Bradyrhizobium; species Bradyrhizobium sp. ERR14. The sequence goes on from NZ_JACIHD010000017.1 coordinate 86,259, forward strand.
CCGCGCTTTACGGCCTTCGATTGTATCGCCCACCCCCTGATGCGGCTTGGCGGCATGCGGGCGGGTGAGGCGCTAAGCGAACGGGTGGAAGAATGTGCTGAAAGGGTCGGGCTGCCGCTGGATCTGTTGCCGCGCTTTCCGCACCAGCTCTCCGGCGGCCAGAAGGCCCGCGTCGGCATCGCCCGCGCCATCGCCTGCCGGCCGCGGCTTCTGGTGCTGGACGAGCCGACTGCCGCGCTCGACGTCTCGGTGCAGGCGGTTGTGCTGCAACTGCTCGATCGCCTAAGGCGCGAGAACGACATCGCGCTGCTGTTCGTCAGCCACGATCTCAACGTGGTGCGCATGCTCTGCGACCGCACCATCGTGCTGCGCAATGGCGGAATCGTCGAGCAGGGCGAGAGCCGGGCGCTGTTCGACAATCCGAAGACGGACTACACGCGCAAGCTGGTCGAGGCCATCCCGCATATCGAGACCGGCGAGATGCTGGCGGCAGCTCTGTGAGGCCTGGGCCGGCCCAAAAGACATTGAGATCCCGCTGGCGAAGGTCCGGTTAGTGGCATACCATTTGCACGCCAACGGGTTCTGGTTTCACCTGCTCTTGGCCAACGATGGCCGGCATCACGGCATTAACGGGAGGACTTCATGGATCGCAGGACCGTATTGAAGGGACTGGCTGGCGCGGGCGGTCTGGCATTGACGGGCCTCTCGGCCCCGGCGATCGCGCAGGGCGCATCAGCCCGCACCCTCCGCTTCGTGCCGCAAGCCAATCTCGCCAATTTCGATCCGATCTGGGGCACGCAATATGTCGTGCGCAATGCCGCCGCGCTGGTCTGGGACACGCTTTACGGCATCGACGCGCAGCTGCAGCCGCAGCGGCAGATGGTCGAGTCCGAGGAGACTTCGGACGACGGCAAGATCTGGACGTTCAAGCTGCGCCCCGGTCTCAAGTTCCACGACGGCGAGCCGGTGCTGAGCAAGGATGTCGTCGCGAGCCTGTCGCGCTGGGCTGCGCGCGATCCGATGGGGCTGATGATCCTCGCCAACCAGCAGGAATTGACCGTCGTCGACGACCGCACCTTCAAATGGGTCTTGAAGCAGCCCTTTCCGAAAATGCTCTACGCGCTCGCCAAGAACAACGCGCCGTGCTCCTTCGTCATGCCCGAGCGCATTGCCAAGACGGATCCGTTCAAGCAGATCACCGAGTATGTCGGCTCCGGGCCGATGAAGTTCGCCAAGGGCGAATGGGTGCCAGGCGCCAAGGCCGTGTTCGAGAAGTTCGCCGACTACGTGGCGCGCCAGGAGAAGCCGTCGTGGCTCGCAGGCGGCAAGCAGATGCAGCTCGATCGCATCGAATGGATCGTGATGCCTGATCCGGCCACCGCGGCCGCCGCCCTGCAGAACGGCGAGGTCGACTGGTGGGAGAACCCGATCGCCGATCTCGTGCCCGTGCTGAAGAAGAACAAGAACATCAGCGTCGATATCGGCGATCCCCTCGGCAATATCGGCTCGTTCCGCATGAACCATCTGTTCGCGCCGTTCAACGACGTGCGGGCGCGGCGCGCGGTGCTGATGGCCATGAGCCAGGAAGATTACATGCGCGCGATCGTCGGCGACGACAACGCATTGTGGAAGGCGCTGCCTGGCTTCTTCACGCCGGACACCCCGCTCTACAGCGAGTTGGGTGGCGAGATCCTGAAGGGCAAGCGCGATCTCGATGCGGCCAAGAAGCTGCTGGCCGAGAGCGGCTATTCCGGCCAGCCGGTGACTTGTTTGGTGGCGCAGGATCAGCCGATCACCAAGGCGCAAGGCGACGTCACCGCGGATCTCCTGAAGCGGCTCGGCATGAATGTCGACTTCGTCGCGACGGACTGGGGCACGGTCGGCTCGCGCCGCGCGGCGAAGACGCCGCCCGGGCAGGGTGGCTGGAACATGTTCCACAGCTGGCATGCCGGCGCCGACTGCATCACGCCCGCCGCCTACACCGCCATCCGCGCCAATGGCGAGAAGGCCTGGTTCGGCTGGCCCAATAGCCCGAATACCGAGAAGGAGATCACGACCTGGTTCGACGCCAAGAATCTCGAGGAGGAGAAGGCGGCGATCGGGCGGGTCAACAAGGCCGCGCTCGAGGATGTCGTCTATGCGCCGACCGGCTTCTTCCTGACCTACACGGCCTGGCGCAAGAACGTCTCCGGCATCACCAAGGGGCCGCTGCCGTTCTTCTGGGGCGTGTCGAAGTCTGCATGATCGTGCGTTGAGGCCAGATGCTCTCCTACATCCTCCGTCGCATCGTCGCGACCCTGCCGGTCATGGCCATCGTCGCGCTGTTCGTGTTCAGCCTGCTCTACATCGCGCCGGGCGATCCCGCCGTGGTGATCGCGGGCGACCAGGCGAGTCCGGAGGATGTGGAGCGCATCCGCCAGAGCCTCGGTCTCGATCGCCCCTTCCTGGTCCAGTTCGGAAGCTGGGTCTGGCGTATCCTGCACGGCGATCTCGGCACCTCGATCTTCACCAACCTGCCGGTCTCGGCGATGATCGGGCAGCGCCTCGGACCGACGCTGTCGCTGATGATCGTCACGCTGCTGCTCACGATCGTGGTGGCGGTGCCGCTCGGCGTGGTGGCGGCCTGGAAGGCCGGCAGCCTGATCGACCGCGTCATCATGGGCTTCGCCGTGTTCGGCTTCTCGCTGCCCGTGTTCGTGGTCGGCTACATGCTCGCCTACATCTTCGCGCTCGAGCTCGAATGGCTGCCGGTGCAGGGCTATACGCCGCTCAACCAAGGCTTCTGGCCCTGGCTCGAGAACCTGATCCTGCCGGCGATCGCGCTCGGCTGCGTCTATATCGCGCTGGTCGCGCGCATCACCCGCGCCGCCATGCTCGAAGTGTTGCAGCAGGACTATATCCGCACCGCCAAGGCCAAGGGCCTCGGGCAGGGCGGCATCCTGTTCATTCACGCGCTGAAGAACGCGGCGGTGCCGATCGTGACCGTGATCGGGATCGGCATCGCGCTGCTGATCGGCGGCGCGGTGGTGACCGAGAGCGTGTTCGCGATTCCCGGCCTCGGCCGGCTCACGATCGATGCCATCCTGCGCCGTGACTATCCCGTTATCCAAGGCATCGTCCTGCTGTTCAGCTTCGTCTACGTCCTCGTCAATCTGATGATCGACGTCATTTACACGCTCGTTGACCCGAGGATCCGCTATTGACCGATACGACCGTCAATCCGCAATCGCTTCCGGCCGGGCTCGTTCTTGCGCCACAACTGCCTGAAATCCTGCGGCCGGTCACGATCCGGCGCGGCTTCGTCGGGTTATTGCGCGGCCATCCGACGGTCGCGATCGGCGGCGCGCTGCTGCTGGCGCTCGTCCTGATCGCGATCTTTGCGCCCTATCTCTGGACGGTCGATCCGACAGCGCTCGCCCCCGCCAAGCGCACCCGGGCGCCGTCGGCCGATTTCTGGTTCGGCACCGACGTACTCGGCCGCGACATCTATTCACGCGTACTGTTCGGTGCGCGGGTCTCGCTCACGGTCGGCCTGTCGGTCGCGATCTTCGCATCCGTGGCCGGCCTGGCCATCGGAATGGTCTCCGGCTTCATCCGCTGGGCCGACGGCATCCTGATGCGATTCATGGACGGCTTGATGTCGATCCCGCCGATCCTGCTGGCGATCGCGCTGATGGCGCTGACGCGGGGGAGCGTCGGCAACGTCATCCTCGCCATCACCGTCGCCGAGATCCCGCGCGTCTCGCGCCTCGTTCGCAGCGTGGTGCTGTCGCTGCGCGAGCAGCCCTATGTGGATGCTGCGGTCGCCTGCGGCACGCGAACGCCGATGATCATCCTGCGCCACATCCTGCCCAATACGCTTGCGCCCATGCTGGTGCAGGCGACCTATATCTGCGCCAGCGCCATGATCACCGAGGCGATCCTGTCCTTCATCGGCGCCGGCACGCCGCCGACCATTCCGTCCTGGGGCAACATCATGGCCGAGGGCCGCGCGCTGTGGCAGGTCAAGCCCTACATCGTGTTCTTTCCGGCGGCCTTCCTCTCGGTCACCGTGCTTGCGGTGAATCTACTCGGCGACGGTCTCCGCGATGCGCTCGATCCGCGCATGGCCAAGCGTCTCTGACCGGGGTTGATCGCGATGGCGCTGCTCGAAGTCGAAAACCTCCAGACCCACTTTCGTACCCCCGGCGGCATCAACCGCGCGGTGGACGGGGTGTCCTTCCATGTCAACGAGGGCGAGACGCTCGCCATCGTCGGTGAATCCGGCTGCGGCAAGTCGGTGACATCGATGTCCTTGATGCGGCTGATCCCGGAGCCGCCGGGCAGGATCGCAGGCGCGATCCGCTTTGCAGGGAGAGACCTGCTGCAACTCTCCGATCGCGAGATGCGCGCGATCCGCGGCAACGACATCTCGATGATCTTTCAGGAGCCGATGACGAGCCTCAATCCGGTGCTGACCGTCGGCCGGCAGATCCGCGAGACACTGATGATCCATCAGGGCCTGGACAAGCAGGCCGCCGAGGCGCACGCGATCGAGATGCTGACGCTGGTTGGCATCCCCGAGCCGAAACGCCGCGTGCGCGAATATCCGCACCAGCTCTCCGGCGGCATGCGCCAGCGCGTCATGATCGCGATTGCGCTGGCCTGCAATCCCAAGCTTCTCATTGCCGACGAGCCGACCACCGCGCTCGACGTGACGATCCAGGCGCAGATCCTGAAGCTGATGCTGGACCTCAAGCGCCGGGTCGGCGCGGCCATCATCCTGATCACCCACGATCTCGGCGTCGTCGCCGAGATCGCCGAGCGCGTCATGGTGATGTATGCGGGCCGCAAGGTCGAGGAGGCGCCGGTGGCCGAACTGTTCCGCGCGCCGCGGCATCCCTACACGCAGGGCCTGCTTGGCGCGGTGCCGCGGCTCGGCTCGTCGCTCACGGGCACGGCAAGACGGCTCGCCGAAATTCCCGGGCAGGTGCCCGATCTCAGAAAGCCGATCACCGGCTGCGTCTTTGCCGGCCGCTGCGCGCTTGCGACCGATCTCTGTCGTCAATATGCGCCGGGGCTCGAAGAGAAAGGCCCTCGTCACGTCGCCGCCTGCCACTATGCGGCCAAGGGAGCTGTCGCGGCATGAGCCCTCCGCTGCTCCAGGTCAACGACCTCAAGAAGCACTTTCCGGTCAAGTCCGGCCTGTTCGGCCGCAAGTCCGAATTCGTCTATGCGGTCGATGGCGTCTCCTTCGAGATCGCGCGCGGCGAGACGCTGTCGCTGGTCGGTGAGTCCGGCTGCGGCAAGTCGACGGTCGGGCGCGCCATTTTGCGGCTGTTCGACATCACCGCAGGCCAGGTCATCCTCGACGGCCAGCGTATCGACGACGCACATCCGGGCACGATGCGCCAGATGCGCCGGCGCGTGCAGGTGGTGTTCCAGGACCCGTTCTCCAGCCTCAATCCGCGCATGCGGGTGCGCGACATCCTGGCCGAACCGATCCGGAATTTCGGCCTCGCCAAATCCGCCGAGGATCTCGAGGTCCGCGTCACCTCTCTGATGGACACCGTGCGCCTGCCGCGCGAGGCGCTGAACCGCAGGCCGCACGAGTTCTCCGGCGGCCAGCGCCAGCGCATCGGCATCGCCCGCGCGCTCGCGGCCGAACCCGAGCTGATCGTGTGCGACGAGGCGGTCTCGGCGCTCGACGTCTCGGTCAAGGCGCAGATCGTCAATTTGCTGCAGGATCTCCAGAGCGAGTTCGGCCTCGCGTTGCTGTTCATCAGCCACGACCTCGCGATCGTCGAGCACATGACCCACCGCGTGGCCGTCATGTATCTCGGCAAGATCGTCGAGATAGCGCCGCGCCGAGAGATCTTTGCCGCGCCAAGGCATCCCTACACCAGAGCGCTGCTGTCCGCGGTGCCGCTCCCCGAGCCCGGCGCCCAGCGCAATCCCATCATCCTCAAGGGCGACGTGCCGAGCCCGATCAATCCGCCGAAGGGATGCCGCTTCCACACCCGCTGCCCGCTCGTCTTCGATCGCTGCCGGGTCGAAGAGCCGGTGCTTCGCGCAGTTGGGACCGAGCAGTGGGTGGCCTGTCATCTCGAAGACGGAGCTGTGGCGACGAGCGGCTGAAGGGTGAGATTCGCGCCGGAAATTCGTCAGCAAAAACAACTCCATTCTACTGTGCATGGGGTTGTTTTCGCATTTTTGATGGGGCCGGCCTCAACCCTGCCGGCGCAGGAAGCCCGTGATCGTGACCTTTTCCCAGATGCCGGCCGCGGCAAAGGGGTCGGCGCGATTGAAGGCCTCGACGTCGCCACGGCCGGGCGCCTCGATCAGGAACAGGCTGCCGATCATGGTTTGACCATCGTCGGAGACGAGCGGCCCCGACATCACGATCTTGACGCCGAAGCGCGAGGTGTCGCTGAGGAAAGCCTTGTGGGCGTCGTAATTGGCAAGCCGGGTCGGCAGCGCGCCGGCGCGGTCGACGGCGTGAATGGCGAACAGCATGGTCGTCTCCGTTTCTTGACTTTGGTTCTTGGGACGGCCGCGAGAGGCGGCCGTCCGGACGTGATCGGTGGACTTACTTCGCGCTGAGCTTGCCGGCATCCTCGAAGGTCGGGCAGGTCCGCTGCTCCAGCGGCACGTCGAAGGGCCCAAAATTGTCCTTGGTGATGACGGTCGGCTTCAGCACGATCTCGGCGATGACCGGCTGATTGCGCAGGGAGCGGATCGCCATCATGGTGCCGAGGCAGCCTTGGGCAAATCCGTTGTAGTCGCCGCTCGCGAGCAGCTTGCCGGACTTGATCGCGTCGATGGCCTCCTTGGTACCGTTGATGCCGATCACCTGGGCCTTGCGGTTGGCGCCGTCGAGCGCCTCGATCGCGCCGACCGCCATGGCGTCGTTGGCCGCCAGCACGCCGTCGATCTGCGAATTCGACTGCATCAAATTCTCCATCACCTGGAGCGCCTGGAGCCGCTGGTAGTTGCCCGGCTGCGAGGCCAGGAGCTTCGCACCAGGGGTCTCCTTCAGCGCGTCGTTGAAGCCGCGGACGCGGTCGACATTGGTCAGCGAACCCTTGACGCCCTCGATGATGACGATGTTGCCCTTGCCGCCGAGCGTCTTGAGCAGGAAGCGCGCAGTCTCGAGCCCGAGGCTGTAATCGTCGGCGCCGACGAAGGAGAGGAACTTGCCGCCCGCGGAACGGTCGGTGATGTTGACGACGGGGATCTTGGCTTCGTTGATCTTCTCGACCCCGGGTACCATCGCCTTGTAGTCGACCGGCGTGAACACGATCGCGCTCGGCTTCTTCACCACGACATCCTCGATCTGGCTCAGCTGCTCCGGGATCGAATCCGGCTTGGTCGGGATGTACTGAAGCGTCTTGGCGTTCAGCGCCTTCGCCATGTTGTCGGCGCCGACGCGCACCGTCTGGAAGAACGGGTTGGTCTGGTTCTTGGTGAAGACGGCGATGGTCTCGCCGTCGGCGCGCGCCTCGGTGGTGAACGCGGCCGCCATCAGCAGCGGCAGCGCCAGATAGCCCAGTTTCTGTCTCATATTGCCTCCATCCCTCGTTTTGCTTGTTGGATATCGAAAAACACTTACTGCGCGCGGCGGCGGGTCTTCATGTCGAGCCAGACCGCGAGAATGACGATGATGCCGGTGACGAGCGGCTGCCAGTTGGCGCTGACCGAGAGCAGGTTCATGCCGTTCAGCACCAGCGTCAGGATCAGCGCGCCGATGAAGGTGCCGAACACGGTGCCGACGCCGCCGAACAGCGAGGTGCCGCCGATCAGCACGGCCGCGATCGCGGGCAGCGTCAGGCTCTCGCCGATATCGGCCTCGGCCGAATTGAGCCGCGACAGGAAGATGATCGATGCAAGGCCCGCCATGGTGCCCGAGACCGCATAGACCAGCAGCAGGCGGCGCGCGACCGGGATACCGGAGAGGCGGGCCGCGACCGGATTGGCGCCGATCGCATAGATCTCCTGGCCCCAGATCGTCCGCTGCGCAAACAGCGTTCCGATCCCGAGGAACACCAGCAGCAGATAGACCGGGATGGGCAGGCCGAACAGATAGCCGCTGCCGATCTGGCGGAAGCCCGCGGGGAAGCCGTGAAGGGTCTCGCCCGCCATGTACCAGTAAGTGAGGCCGTTCAGCACCCACAGCATGCCATAGGTGGCGATGAAGGAGGGGATGCGCAGCGCGGTGACCATGATGCCGTTGAGCAGGCCAACGATGCCGCCGCAGGCAAGCCCGGTGAGGATGCCGAGCGCGGGCGAACCGGTCTTGTGGATCACGGTGCCGGCGATGCAGGCCGACAGCGCAACATTGGCGCCGACGGAGAGATCGAGGCCGGCGGTTAGCACCACCAGCGTCAGTCCGGAGGCGATGAAGAAGGTCAGGCTCGCTTGTCTCAGCACATTGAGGATGTTGCCGAGGCTGAGGAAGGAATCGCTGAGCACGGCGAGCACCGCGCAGATCAGGAGAGCTGCGAGCAGGCGATAGAACACCTGGATCGCGTCCTGCGACAGGAAGGAGCGGGGCGGCATCATGGCGTCTTTCGTGATGTCGGTCATGCCCGGCTCCTGAGACCATCGAGGAACAGCGCGACGATGACGAGGACGCCGACGCTTGCGACCTGCACGGAGGAGGGCAGCGAGATCAGGTTGAGCCCGTTGCGCAACACGCCGACGGAGAGGACGCCGAGCAGGGTACCGAGCAGCCAGCCATTGCCGCGCTCGAACGAGGTGCCGCCGACGGCGACCGCGGCGATGGCATCGAATTCGAGGCCAAGGCCGGCGGTCGGGTGGCCGGAATTCATCCGCGCGGTCATCAACAGGCCCGCGATGCCGGCCATGGCGCCGCCGAGCGCGTAGACCGCGATCAGCAGCTTGTTCGGCGAGAGGCCGGCATAGCGCAGCGCCTCGCGGTTGCCGCCGAGCGCGAAGATGTAGGTACCGAAGCGGGTGTGATAGAGCAGGCCGTGGAACGCAGCGTAGGTGACGAGCGCCATCACGATCGGCACGGGAATGCCGAGCAGCGTCGCCGAATAGATGTCGCGGACGCTGTGGGGGATGCCGACCACGCTCTGGCCGTCGCTGACGATCAGCGACAGGCCCTGGGCCATGCCGAGCGTGCCGAGCGTCGCGACGAAGGGCGGAATGCCGAGGATGGCGACTAGCCAGCCATTTGCGACGCCGAAGGCCGCACCGACCAGCAGGCCGGCGCCGAAACCCAGCAACATCGATTTGGTGGCCAGCGACACGATCGCGACGCAGAGCGAGGTCAGCGTCAGCACCGCGCCCATCGACAAGTCCAGCCCCTCGGTCATGATGATCAGCGTCATCGGCAGCGCGAGCATGGTCAGGATGGTCGACTGCACCAGCACGTTGGAGAGGTTGGCGACCGACAGGAAGCCGGGCGCGATCACGCTGAACAGCGTGATCAGGAGCACCAGGACGATGGCAACGCCGGGAATGCGTTGCAACGGATTGGGTTGTGAAACGACCGCGGCCTCACGCATGATGCATCCCCAATCGCACGATGTTTTCCTCGGTCAGTTCGTTGCGGTTCAGGTGGCCGGCGATGCGCCCCTCGCGCATCACATAGGCGCGGTCGCAGACATGGCAGATCTCGACCTGCTCGGACGAGATCATCAGTGCCGCCGCGCCTTCCGCGACCAGGCGGTCGATCAGCGCAAAAATCTCGGACTTGGCGCCGATGTCGATGCCGCGCGTCGGCTCGTCGAAGATGAAGAGCTTTGAGCCGGCCGCCAGCCATTTGCCGATCACGACTTTCTGCTGGTTGCCGCCCGAGAGCAGGCCGACGGTCTGACGCGCACTCGGTGTCGCGATCCTCAATTGCCGGATCAGGCCGTCGGACGTCCGTTGCGCGCCACGGGAATCGAAAAGTCCGCTCGGGAACAGCTTTCGCAGCGCCGACACTACAAGATTGTCGCTCACCGAGCGCAATAGCGCGAGGCCCTCGCTCTTGCGGCTCTCCGGGATCAGCGCGATACCCCGGCGGGCGGCGAGGTCAGGCTCGCCGGAGATGGTCTTGCCGTCGAAGATGATCTCGCCGGCGCTGACGGGATCAGCGCCGAAGATGGCGCGCGCGACTTCGCTGCGGCCCGAGCCGACCAGGCCGCACAGGCCGACGATCTCGCCCCGGCGCACCTCGATGTTGATGTCGGAGATGCCGGTCGAGGCGGTCAGACCCTTGACCTCGAGCAGCAGATCGCCGGGCTTGTCGGCAAAGTTGCGCGGATAGGTCATGTCGACGTTGCGGCCGACCATCATGCGGACCAGTTGGTCCGGCGTAACGTCGGCGGGCCGGACGCCGTCGATGCGCCGGCCGTCGCGCAGCACGGTGATGCGATCGCCAAGCGCGAACACCTCGGCCATCCGGTGCGAGATGTAGACGATCGACACGCCGTCGGCCTTCAGCCGCGCGATCAAGGCGAACAGCAGCTCGGTCTCGCGGTCGGACAGCGCCGCGGTCGGCTCGTCCATGACGAGGATGCGGGCGTTCTGGCTGATCGCCTTGGCGATCTCGACCATCTGCTGCTGCGCGACGCCGAGCCTATCGACAATGGTGGAGGGATCGATGTCGAAGCCGATGGTGTCGAGCACGCGCTTTGCGTCAGCCAGGATCTTGCGGCGGTCGATGGCGCCGGGGATGTGGCCTTTCGGCTCGCGGCCGAGGAAGATGTTCTGTGCGATATCGAGATAGGGGACGAGCGAGAATTCCTGGAAGATCACGGCAATGCCGAGCTTCTGCGCATCTGCCGTCGAGGAGATCGCGACCTTCTCGCCTTTGTAGTAAAACTCACCGGCGTCAGCGCGGTAGGCACCGCAAAGCACCTTCATCAGGCTCGACTTGCCGGCGCCGTTTTCGCCGAGCAGCATGTGCACTTCGCCGGGGTAGACGGCAAAGGACACGTCATCCAGCGCCTTGACGCCGGGGAACTCCTTGCTGATGCCGCGCAGCTCCAGCAGCGGCGTCGGCGAGGTGACCTCGATCGGGAGCGCGTCGCTCATACTTTGGCCCCGCCTGAAAAGATCTTTCCGGGATTCATCAGACCATTCGGATCGAGCGCGGTCTTGATGGATCGCATCACGTCGACGGCTTCGCCGAGCTCGTCGGTGAGATAATCGATCTTGCCAAGCCCGATCCCGTGCTCGCCGGTGCAGGTTCCGTCCATGGCGATGGCGCGGGCAACCATGCGGGCCTGCAGCGCCTTGGCGCCTTCGGCCTCCTCGGGCTTTGTCGGATCGATCAGGATCAGCATGTGGAAATTGCCGTCGCCGACATGGCCGACGATCGGCGCGGTAAAGCCGTGCTCGTCGGCGTCGCGCCGCGTCTCGGTCAGGCATTCCGCCAGCCGCGAGATCGGCACGCAGACATCGGTGATCACGGCTCGCGCGCCGGGCCGGAGGCCGAGGCCGGCATAGAGCGTGTTGTCGCGGGCGTGCCAGAGCCGGCTGCGGTCTTCCGGCGCCTTGGCCCAGGCAAAGCCGTGGCCGCCATTGTCGGCGGCGATCGCCTGCGCGGCCTCGGCCTGTTCGGCGACGGAGGTCTCGGAGCCGTGGAATTCGAAGAACAGGGTGGGCGCTTCGCGATAGCCGAGCTTGGCATAGGCATTGATGCCGCGCATCATGACGTCGTCGAGCAGCTCGATGCGCGCGACGGGGATCGCGGACTGGATCACGGAGATCGCGGTGTCGACGGCATTATGGAGTGTGTCGAAGCTGCAGACCGCGGCCGAGATCGCCTGCGGGACGGGATGCACCTTCAGCGTGATCTCGGTGATCACGCCGAGCGTGCCTTCCGCGCCAACGAACATGCGGGTGAGGTCATAACCGGCGGCCGACTTGCGCGCACGCTTCGCGGTCCGGATCACGCGGCCGTCGGCCAGCACCACTTCCAGTGCCATGACATTGTCCTTCATGGTGCCGTAGCGAACCGCCATGGTGCCGGAGGCGCGCGTGGAGGCCATGCCGCCAATCGAGGCGTCGGCGCCGGGGTCGATCGGGAAGAACAGGCCGGTGTTGCGCAGCTCCGCATTGAGCTGCTTGCGGGTAATGCCAGGCTGCACCACGACATCCATGTCGCTGTCGTGCACGCTGAGCACCTTGTTCATGCGCGCGAAGTCGAAGCAGACGCCGCCGGCGACGGAGGCCGCATTGCCTTCAAGCGAGGTGCCGGCGCCGAACGGAACGATCGGCATGCCCGCGCTCGCGCACAGCTTCACGATCTCCGCGACCTCCTGCGTGGTCTCAGGGAAGACGACGATGTCGGGCGGCAAATTGCGATAATGCGACTCGCTTTGCCCGTGCTGATCGAGCACGCCGCGCGCAACGCTCGCGCGCGGGCCGATCATGCCCGTGAGGCGCTCGGCCAAGATGCTCGTGCTGACCCGCGGTCCCATCCTCAGCTCCCGTCTGCTCCCTGTTGCCGGACTCTTGCTGGTCCGTCGCCGCTCTAGCTTAAGCGGCTCTTGCGTTGCTCGCGGCCTGCTTGAGGCCGAAATCATAGTTGAGATGGAAATACTCGCTGTCCACCATGCGACCATCAGGCGCACGGCCGGCCGGATGCCTCGCGAATTCACGGATCAGGCTGTCCTTGACGCCGAACACCACGTCCGAATCGAGATACTGGTCGCCGGCGACGAACACGTGTGTCACGAGCTGCTCAAAGCCGGGCGCGGAAATCATGAAATGCACATGCGCTGGCCGCCAGGGATGACGGCCCTGCGCCTCCAGCATCTCGCCGACCGGCCCGTCATGCGGAATGGGGTAGGCGGCCGGCTTGATCGACCAGAAATGAAATCTGCCGTTGGCGTCGGTGTGGAAGCGCGCGCGCATCGCGAGATCGCCGATGGCGTCGAGCTGCTGCACGTCGTAATAGCCGTCATCGTCGGAGTGCCAGACGTCGACGACGGCCCCTGCGAGCGGCTTTCCGTCGACGGTCGACACCGAGCCGGTGACCAGCATCGGATCGCCCTCCATCGGACCGGAGATATCCGCGCCGCTGTCCTTTTCCGGTGCGGCCTGGACGAAGAACGGGCCGAGCACCGTTGTCTCGGTCGCGCCCTCCGGCACTGGGTGGTTGATCGCATCGACCAGCATGGAGACGCCGAGCGTGTCCGACAGCAGGATGAACTCCTGGCGCTTGTCGTCGCACATGTGGCCGGTACGGGTCAGGAAGTCGATGCCGAACTCCCATTCCTTCTGGGTCGGCCGCACCTCGCGGACGAAGGCATGAAGGTGGCGCACCAGCGCTTCGCTGACCTGCTTGATGCGTGGATCGGTCGCGTCCTTGATCCGCTCCAGCACCGCGTCGGTGATCGTGTTCTCGTTGAAATTGCGCATATGTGCCTTCCGCCGATCAGAGTTTGGGCTCGCCGAGCCCGGACAGCCGTTCCAGGTGCTTGACGGTCGCGATGAAGTCGGTGTCGCCGTCGCCTTGCGCGACCAGCGAGCCGTAGGTCTCGCGCACTTGCGCCGCGAGCTGCAACGGCACGCCGACGGCGTGGCCGGCTCCCAGGATCAGGTCGAGATCCTTGGCCATCTGCTTGCAGGAGAAAGTGGATTCGAAATCGCGGGTGCGCAGCGGCGCGGTCTTGTACTTCACCATCGGCGAGGCCACCGCGCTGTCGTCGAGCACCTTCAAGATGTCCTGCCAGGCGATGCCGCCCTTGCGCGCGAGCGCCAGGCTCTCCGCCATCATCGCCGCCGATACTGCGATCATCAGATTGACCGAGAGTTTCGCGTAACGGGCTTCCTCGGCCGGCCCGAGATAGGTCTGCGCGCGGGTGAAGGCGGCGAACAGCGGCTTTGCGTTTTCGAAGGCGTCTTTCGGCCCCGAGACGAAGCAGGTCAGCGCGCCCGTATGAACGATGCTGGCATTGCCGGAGACCGGTGCGCGCAGATAGGCAATGCCGCGGGCCTGCGCCGCGGCCGCAACTTCCGTAGAAGCCTCGACGCTCACTGTGCTGGTTTCGATCAAACTGGCGCCCGGCGCCATGGCGGCGATGACGCCGGTGGGGCCGAGCATGGCGCCGCGCAACGCGACGTCGTCGGGCAGGGAGGTGACGACAGCCGCCTTGCCGCTCACGGCCTCGGCCGGCGATGCGGCAATCGCAATGCCTTGTGTGCGTGCCTCGTTGATCCGCGCCGCGCTCTGGTCGAACGCGGTGACGGCATAACCGGCCTTGGCGACGAGCGCCGACATCGGCAGGCCCATCTTGCCGATCCCGATGAAAGCGATGTTTTTCGAGGTGTCTGTCATTGTTGTTGTCCGTTGGCGCCTCAGGCGGCGCGTCCCTGTCGTTCGATGTCCTGCACCAGCCGCCGGCCGGATTGCGCCAGTAGCTCTTTCTTCGTCTCCAATCCCTCAGCCAGCAGTCGGCCGTTCCGCTTCTTCCAGGCGCCGCCGATCATGACCGCCTCGATATTGGTGAGGCTGGTCTGCATCATCACGGTCGCAATGGGATCGTGCACCGGGACGAGGTTGAGATCGGAGGCGTTGATGATGACGAGGTCGGCAAGTTTCCCGGGTGTCAGCGAGCCGATCTGGTTTTCGCGGCCGAGCATGCGGGCGCCTTCCGTCGTGATCCAGCGCAGCGCCTCGCGCACGGGAATCGTGGTCGTTGTGGGGATGGTGCCGCTAGTCTTGCGGGACTCCGCATTGTCGAGCGATCGCTGCATCGAGAGCGCAATGCGCGCGGCGGAGAACAGGTCGCCGGCCAGGATTGATTCGAGGTCAATGCCGATGGTCGGTCGCACGCCACGCCTGAGCAACCGTCCGGTGATCGGAAAGCCATGGCCCTGGATCATCTCGTTCTCGGGCGTCACCGAGAAGGAGACGCCGCGATCGACGAGACGATCGAGCAGATCGTCGGGCAGATCATTGCCATGGACGATGTTGATGCCGGTGCCGACGAGGCCGGCTTCGATCAGCTTCTCCCAGCCGCCGGGTGTCTTGGCCGGACCGCCGCCCTGATGCATCGATGCAATCAGCTTGAGCTCGCGCGCCATGCGGAAGTCATGCATGGCGACCTCGAGCGTCGAATAATGCGGGCCGAGGATCGCAAGGCCCAGCGTGACGAGACCATCGCGGTCGGCGAGGGGACCGGCCAGCAGCCGCTCGACCTCGCGGCGCGGATGCGGCACTTCCGAGAAATGCGGCTCGCCCGGCTTTGGCTCCGGCTTCGGCGAGCCATGGAAGAAGGCGGCGCGAATGCCGCTCTCGATCAGGCCGCGCACGGCGGCGTCGGTATGATCAGGCGTCGGATTGTTGTGGCACCAGTCGACCAGCGTGGTGGTGCCGCAATTGATCTGGTTCAACGCGCCCACGAGGGTTGCGATGTAAATGTCGTCGGGTCGGAACACGGTCGCAAGGCCCGCATGCATGCGGCGGAAATATTCCAGCAACGTCCAGTTCGCGGCATAGCCGCGCAGGCCGGTCTGCCAAGTGTGCATATGCGCGTTGATCAGGCCGGGGATGACGATGCGCCCTGCGCCGTCGACGATCTCCGTGTCGGCCGCGACGTCGATCGATGGCCGCACCTCGACGATGCGGCTGCCCTCGATCAGCACGTCGCAGGTCGCGAGGTCGCCGATCGCGTCATCCATGCTGATGACGGTCGCGGATCTGATCAGGGTGCGCTGCATCGCCTCAAGCCGCCGCTTTGATTGGGGCCGGCGGCTCGCCAGCCCAGGCGCGCGCGATCAGGTCGCGAATGGCGCCGCGCTCGAGCGGGCGCGGATTCCAGTAGGCGTTGGTGACGGCAAGATCCGCCGCCTTGTCGATGCCGCCCTCGGGCATCCCGATATCGCGCAGTGCCGTCTTCGCACCCAACCGCTTCGCAAGCTCGAAAAGTCCCTGCGATGCATCGGCAGCGCCGATTGCGCGCGAGACGCGTGCCATCGCGTCGGGCACGGCTGGCGCGTTGTAGGCGAGCGCATGCGGCAGCACGATGGTGTGTGTCTCGGCATGCGGCAGGTCGAAGGTTCCACCGAGCGTGTGGCAGAGCTTGTGATGCAGCGCCATGCCGACGGTGCCAAGACAGACGCCGCACAGCCATGCACCATAAAGTGCTTCGGTGCGGGCCTCGCGGTCATCGCCCTTGGCCGCGATGGCAGGCAGGGCGCGGGCCAGTGCGCGGATGCCTTCTTCCGCCATCAGCGAGGTCACGGGATTGGCATCCCGCGCATAGAGGGCCTCAACGGCATGGGCGATCGCGTTGATGCCCGATGTCGCGGCCAGGCTCGCCGGCAGCGTCAAGGTGAGATCGACATCGTAGATCACGGTCTCCGGCAGGATTGCCGCATCGCGCACCGTGGTCTTCAGGCCGTTCTCAGTCTGGCCGACGATCGGCGTCATCTCGGAGCCGGCATAGGTGGTGGGGATGCAGAGCTGGTTGATTCCGGTGCGCAAGGCCAGCGCCTTGCCGAGGCCGGTTGTCGAGCCGCCGCCGAGTGAGACGACGCAGTCGGCCTCGCACGCCTTCATCGCCGCGAGCGCACGCTCCGTAACCTCAACAGGCGTGTGCATGGTGGCGCCGGAAAACAGTCCGGCATAGAGCGAGCCGAGCGCCGCCCCCAGGCTCTTGCCTTGCGCCTCCTGCTGCGGCGTCGTCAGCACCAGGGCGCGCTTGCCGCCGAGCCGCTCGACCTCGGCCTTCGCGGAGCCAAGCGTTCCGCTGCCGAACACGACGCGGCAGGGCAGGTTTTCAAAGGTGAACGAACCGATCATGCGCCGGTCTCTTTGATGGGATAATCGACCTGGAAGCGCCCGATCCGCAAGTCGCCAAGCGCCTCGCGCACGCGCAGATGTTCCGGATGGTTGGCATAGGCCGAGAGCGCGGCCTGGTCGGTGAATTCGGAGAACAGCACCACGTCGCAGGCGTAATCCACCGCGCTGACGTCCATGCCGACTTCGATATGGGTGAGGCCGTCGATCCGGCCCTTGAGGCCCTCGAACAGGGTCTTGACCTTGACCCGGGCGGCGGAGCGCTCCTCGGGGCTTTCCCCGCGCAGCCGCCACATCACGATGTGCCTGATCGGGCCCGACATTTCCTGATTTCCTCGCCTGCCATTGTGCTTTGTTGGCGCTATTTTGCCTTGCAGAAATCGGAAATAAAGACCAAAATTTGTAAGTCTCTTTTCCTGTTTTCGCAAAAATGGACCGGCTGCTCCAACTCGAAGTCTTCTCCAAAACCGCCGAGCTCGGCAGCCTGTCCAAGGCCGCCGAAATCCTGCGGATGTCGAACGCGGCCGCCAGCCGCCACCTCAGCGCGCTGGAGGAACGACTCGCAGTCCGGCTGATCGAGCGCAACACGCGCCGGCTATGGCTGACGGAGGCAGGGCAGGAGCTCCTGCAGCGGTGCGGCACATTGTTGAACGAGCTCGCCGAAGCCGAGGATGCCGTCTCCGACCGCGCGCTGTCGCCGAAGGGCATGCTGCGCGTGACGAGCTCGCTGTCCTTTGCGATGATCTATCTCGCGCCGATGCTGCCCGCCTTCCGCGCGCTCTATCCTGATCTCAGCGTGCAGATCATCAGCGCAAACCGCTACCTGGACTTCATCGAGGCCGGCATTGACGTCGCGATCCGCACGCGCGAGCACGAGCCGGACTCCAACATCATCGTCCGCCGTATCGGCCAGATGCACCGCGTGCTCGCGGCGGCGCCGTCATATCTGGAGAAGCACGGCCGGCCGGAGCACCCTGCCGATCTCGCCCGCCACAACATGCTGATCTACAATCTCGCCAACGATCCCTATTCGCTGCGGCTCAGCCAGGGCAGCACGACGCAGACGGTGCGGATCGCGCCGACGCTCGACAGCAATGATGGCCAGATCATCTGCGGTGCGGCACGCGCGGGGCTCGGCATCCTGATCCAGCCACTTTACATCGTGCAGAGCGATATCGCGGCCGGCCGGCTCGTGCCTGTCCTGATGGGCTGGGAGTTGCCGCTGCTCACCATGAACATCGCCTATCAAAACCGCGTCCGGCTGCCCGCCAAGATCAGGGTGTTTTCCGACTTCCTGGTCAGCCACATCCGCGAGCATTCGGAACCGGGGATCTGGATCGACGCGGCGAAGTGAGCGGAAGCAGTCATGTATCTCGGCATCGATCTCGGCACCTCCGCAGTCAAAACCGTTCTCGTCGACGGTGCCCAGCGCGTGATTGCAAGCGAGAGCCGGCCGCTGACGATCACCTCGCCGCAATCAGGCTATTCCGAGCAGGATCCCGCGCAATGGATCGAGGCGACCTTCGCCACGCTCGATGCCCTGAAGGTATCGCATGGAAGAGAACTCGCGGCGGTCGAGGGCATCGGGCTGTCCGGACAAATGCATGGCGCCACGCTGCTCGATGCGAGCTTGAGACCGCTGCGGCCTTGTATCCTCTGGAACGACGGACGCGCCGCCGCCGAGTGTCGCGTCCTGGAGCAGCGCTGGCCCGCCTTGCGTGCAGTGACGGGCAACAAGGCGATGCCGGGATTCACCGCGCCAAAACTGCTCTGGATCGCGAGGCACGAACCTGAAGTCTTTGCAGCGACGAAGTTGGTGCTGCTGCCAAAGGCCTACCTGCGCCTGATGCTATCAGGCGAAGCCATCGAGGACGTCTCGGATGCGTCGGGATCGCTGTGGCTCGACGCCGCGCGCCGCGACTGGTCGGACGCAGCGCTCGCCGCGACTGGACTGTCGCGCGATCACATGCCGCGTTTGGTCGAGGGATGCGCGCCTGCAACGACGCTGCGCAGCGAGCTCGCGGAACGCTGGGGTATGACCCGGCAGCCGGTGATCGCGGGCGGCGCCGGCGACAATCCGGCCGGCGCCGTCGGCATCGGCGCGATCGAGCCGGGAACCGCATTCATCTCGCTGGGAACCTCGGGTGCCTTGCTGGCCCCGACCAACAGGGTAGCCGCCAACCCCGACCGCGTCGTGCACACGTTCTGCCACGCCATTCCCGGCATGTGGATTCAAGCCGGCGCGATCCTGTCGGCCGCCTCCTGCCTTGCATGGACCGCGCGCCTGTTCGGCGTTACCGAGGCTGAATTGCTGGCACCGCTCGGATCGCGCCCGCGGGCACCGTCGCCCGCGAGCTTCCTGCCGTATCTCGCGGGTGAGCGGACGCCGCACGACGATCCCGTCGTGCGCGGGATGCTCGATGGTTTGAGCCATGGCACCGATCGCGGGATGATCGTGCAGGCGGTGCTCGAGGGCGTTGCATTTGCGCTCGCCGATTGCCGCGACGCGCTCGCCGATGCTGGCATTGTGATTACGGAAGCCGATGCCATTGGCGGTGGTTCACGGTCCGGCTTCTGGCTCTCGGTGCTGGCGAACGTGCTGAATGTTCCGATCCACCGCTTCGCCGGAGGTGAGACCGGCGCCGCGTTCGGTGCGGCGAGATTGGGGCGACTTGCTGTCACGGGTGAGGCAATCGAAACCGTGTGCACGCGGCCGCAACGCATCGACACGTTCGAACCTGACGCTGGGCTGACGGATGCTTATGCCGAGCGGCTTCCCGCGTGGCGCGAACTGTATCGGCCGCGCCACTAGCATCGCCTCGATGCTACATTCCGGCCTGTTCGGTATTGCCCTGTGCCGCGGCCTTTTGTTTAATGCGCAAGCCGCGCTGACAGAATGATTGAGACGCGGGTGGGAAACGCATTGTGCGCCGGGAGGCACGATGAACGATCCGATCCTCGAGATGCGTGGGGTCTCAAAATCCTTCTTCGGCATCAAGGCGCTGCGTGCCGTCGATCTCACCGTCTATGCCGGCGAAATTCATGCGTTGATGGGTGAGAACGGCGCCGGCAAGTCGACGCTGATGAAGATCCTGTCCGGCGCCTACAGACCCGATCCCGGCGGCGAGATCCGCATCGAAGGACATCCGGTCCGGATCGAAGGCCCGCTCGGCGGCCGCGCGGCGGGCATCTCCATCATCTATCAGGAGCTGTCGCTCGCACCCAATCTCAGTGTTGCCGAGAATATCTATCTGGGACGGGAGATATCGCGGACAGGCTTGCTGGCGCGCGGCGCCATGCGCGAGGCCGTCGGTCCGATCCTGAAACGGCTCGGCGCTGACTTCCAGCCGTCGACGCTGGTGGCGCATCTCTCCATGGGCCAGCGGCAACTGGTCGAGATCGCGCGGGCGTTGCATGCGAGATCAAAGATCCTGATCATGGACGAGCCGACCACCTCCTTGTCGGCCGCCGAAAGCGAGCGGCTGTTCGCGCTGATCCGCCAGCTCAGGGCGGAGGGGCTCGCCATCATCTACATCTCGCATCGCATGGACGAGGTCTACGCGCTCGGCGACCGCGTCACCGTGCTGCGCGACGGCCGCCTGGTCGGCTCGCTCGACAAGGCCGAGATCCGTGCCGACACCATCGTGCGGCTGATGGTCGGGCGCGACGTCTCATCGTTCTACAAGAAGGACCATGATCCGGAGGCAGGACGCGGCCATCCCGTGCTCGCCGCGATCGACATGGCCGATGGCCTGCGCGTCAAGGGCTGCTCGCTGACCGTGCATGCGGGTGAGGTGGTCGGTCTCGCCGGTCTGATCGGCGCCGGCCGCACCGAGCTTGCGCATCTCATCATCGGCGCGTTGCCAAAAACCTCCGGCCGGCTCGAGCTGGAGGGGCGCCCGGTCGAGATCCGCACGCCGGGTGAGGCGCTCGAGGCCGGGATCGCCTATCTGACCGAGGACAGGAAGGCGCTCGGCTTGTTCCTGGACATGTCGTGTCTGGACAACATCAACCTCGCGGTGCTTGGCCGCGATGCGAAGCTCGGCTGGTTCCTGGATCGTGACAAGGCACGCGAGCGCGCCGATCGAGCCTTCGCAGGGCTCAGCATTCGCGCCGCCAATGTCGGCGTCCCCGCCGGTGGCCTGTCCGGCGGCAACCAGCAGAAGCTGCTGCTGTCGCGGCTTCTTGCCATTGCGCCAAAGGTGCTGATCCTCGACGAGCCGACGCGCGGCGTCGACGTCGGCGCCAAGTCCGAGATCTATTCGATCATCGACAATCTCGCCAAGGTCGGCACTGCCATCCTCGTCATCTCGTCCGATCTGCCGGAGATTATCGGCATCTGCGACCGCGTCGTCGTCATGCGAGCCGGGCACATCGCCGGCGAGGTCAGGCGTGAAGCGGCGGTCGCGCTGAACCAGGAAGACATCATGGCGCTTGCGACGGGGATGGAGCATCTCGATGCCTGACAATGGTGCTTCGCAGGCCAAGCCGGCATCGACGACGACCAACGGTGCTGCCGCAGAGTCAAAGCGCCAGCGGGTGAGGGTGCTGATCAGCGCGCTCGGCATGCTGCCGGTGCTGCTGATCCTGTGCGGCGGTTTCCATTTCCTGTCCGAGGGCCGCTTCTTCACCGGACAAAATCTCGGCATCGTGCTGCAGCAGGCAGCGGTGAACACCGTGCTCGCCGCGGGCATGACCTTCGTGATCCTCACCGGCGGCATCGATCTTTCGGTCGGCTCGATCCTGGCGGCTTCCGCGATGGCCGGGTTGACGCTCTCCAAGATGCCGGAGCTCGGGATGCTGTGGCTGCCGGCCGCGCTGCTCACCGGCCTTGGCTTCGGCGTCGTCAACGGCGCGTTGATCGCGCTGCTCCGGCTGCCGCCCTTCATCGTCACGCTCGGCTCTCTCACCGCCGTGCGGGGCCTGGCGCGACTGCTCGGCGCCGACACCACGGTGTTCAATCCCTCGATTCCCTACGCTTTCATCGGCAACGGCTCGCTGACGCTCATTCCCGGCGTCGTCTCGCTCCCATGGCTCTCGGTGATCGCCCTGCTCGTCATTCTCGTCTCGTGGCTGGTGCTGCGCCGGACCGTGCTCGGCGTGCACATCTATGCGGTGGGTGGCAATGAAAGCGCGGCGCGGCTTGCCGGCATCAAGGTCTGGGCCGTGCTGATCTTCGTCTACGGCGTCTCCGGGCTCTTCGCCGGGCTCGGCGGCGCCATGCAGGCGGCGCGGCTCTATGCCGCCAACGGCCTGCAGCTCGGCCAGTCCTACGAGCTCGACGCCATCACCGCCGTGATCCTCGGCGGCACCTCATTCGTCGGTGGCATCGGCTCGATCTGGGGTACGCTGGTCGGCGCGCTGATCATCGCCGTGCTCTCGAACGGCCTGATCCTCGTCGGCGTCTCCGACATCTGGCAATACGTGATCAAGGGCCTCGTGATCATCGGCGCCGTCGCGCTCGACCGCTACCGGCTGCAGGGCTCCGCCAGAACGTGAAAGGTTCCGGTGCGGCTACTGGTCTGCCGTGCCTGACATGAAGACAGACCAGGGAGGAAGCCAATGTTGAAGACGATCACGCTCGCCGGCGCCGCGACGGCGCTTGCCCTAAGCGCCGCGCCATCCTTCGCCAAGGAGCTCAAGTCGATCGGCGTCTCGCTGGGGTCGATGGGCAACCCGTTCTTCGTCGCGCTGTCGAAGGGCGCCGAGTTCGAGGCGAAGAAGACCAATCCCAATGTGAAGATCACGACCGTCGGCTTCGAATACGACCTCGGCAAGCAGGTCACCCAGATCGACAATTTCATTGCCGCCGGCGTCGACCTGATCCTGCTCAACCCCGGCGATCCCAAGGCGATCGGGCCGGCGATCAAGAAGGCGCAGGCGGCGGGCATTGTTGTCGTCGCGGTCGACACCGCGGCCGAAGGCGCCGATGCCACCGTGACCACGAACAACGTGCAGGCCGGCGAGATCTCCTGCCAGTACATCGTCGACAAATTGGGAGGCAAGGGCGAGGTCATCATCGAGAACGGGCCGCAGGTCTCGGCGGTGATCGACCGCGTCGTCGGCTGCAAGAACGTCTTCTCGAAGAACGCCGGCATCAAGGTGTTGTCCAACGACCAGGACGGCAAAGGCTCGCGCGAAGGCGGCCTCACCGTCGCGCAGGGTTATCTGACCCGCTTCCCCAAGATCGACGCCATCTTCGCCATCAACGATCCGCAGGCGATCGGCACCGACCTTGCGGCGCGCCAGCAAAACCGCAGCGGCATCGTCATCACCGCGGTCGACGGTGCGCCCGATATCGAGGCCGCGCTGAAGGATCCGCAGTCGCCGCAGATCCAGGCCTCTGCTTCGCAGGATCCGTTCTTCATGGCACGGCGGGCCGTGCAGGTGGGTGTCGGCATCCTCAACGGCCAGAAACCGGCCTCGACCGTCGAGCTGCTGCCGTCCAAGCTCGTGACCCGGGACAACGTCGCCGAGTATAAGGGCTGGACCTCGGATCGTTCGCAGTAAACGCGCATCGCCGGTGCGCAGATGCGAGAATGGCGGGCGGCGTTTTGAATTACGCCGCCCCATACCGTCATAGCGCCGATCGGCTGTCCGAGCGCGCGAGGCCGCCTCTTGTGTTAACCTCACGGAATCTCGATCGGCCGATTCGGAAGCGATCTCGTGAAATCCAGGACATCCGGCACCGCGTGGCGGCATGCCAATATCGGCCGCCTGCTCAACAACGCGGTTCGCCGCTTTGAAGGCCGCGTCCTCGAATTGATGGGCGAGCGGGGACACGACGAGACGCGCATTGCCCATGTCAGCCTCACCCGCAATCTCGACGTGGAGGGGACGCGGCTCACCGAGCTCGCCCGCCGTGCGTCCATGAGCAAGCAGGCGATGGGCGAGCTGGTCGATCAATGCGCCGAGCTCGGCCTCGTCGATCGCATCGCCGATCCGACCGACCGGCGCGCCCGCATCGTCATGTTCACGCCGGCCGGCCGCAAATGGCTCGACGCGTTCCGCGATGCGGTCGACATCGCCGAGCAGGAGATGCGGGTCGAACTCGGCAAGACCGCCATGGACGCCATCCTGAAAGGGCTGACGGTCTACGGGGCGAAGTTCGACACGCTCGACGATTAGTCAGGTAGCTTGACGAGATCGTCAGGCAGCCTTACCATGCAAGATAGTGCTGGTGGGGAGAAACCTATTGGAAACACGTCTGACGGCCTCGGTGCTCATCGTCGGCGGGGGACCCTGCGGGCTGATGCTGGCCAACGAGCTCGGCCGGCGCGGCGTGTCCGCGATCCTGGTCGACGACAAGCCGGGCACCGCATTCAATCCGCAAGCCAACGCAACGCAGGCGCGCTCGATGGAGCATTATCGGCGGCTGGGTTTTGCCGACGAGATCAGGCGCGAGGGCCTGCCCGCGGACTACCCGACCGACGTTGCGTATTTCACCCGCTATACCGGTTACGAGCTGGCGCGCTTTGCATTGCCGTCATCGTCACGCGCGGGCGAGCTGATCAAGGGCATGTCGGGCTCCTGGAGCGCAGCGGAGCTGCCGCATCGCGTCTCGCAAAAATATGTCGAGGCGGTGCTGCGCCGCCATGCCGAGCGGCTTCCCGGTATCCAGCTCAACTATGGCCACCGGCTCGTCGGTTACACCGAAAACGATGACGGCATCGTCGGCGAGATCGAATGTCTCGATGATGGCAGGCGCTTTCAGGTCCGGGCCGACTTCTTGGTCGGCGCCGACGGACCCCGCTCGGCGGTTCGCCAATCGCTCGGCATCGTCTATGGCGGCGAGACCGGGACGCAGCGCGATTTCATGGGCGGCCGCATGCTGGCTGTGTATCTCCGCTCGCCGGAGTTCTACGCGAGCATCCCGCACGCCAAGGCGTGGATGTACAACTGCTTCAATGGTGACCGCCGGGCCTTCATGGCCTCGGTGAACGGACGCGACGAATTCGCGTTTCACACCCAGCTGCGGCCGGGTGAAGACGCGAGTGCGATCACGATCAATGATGCCAAGGCCGCGTTCCAGCGCGCCTGCGGCGCTCCGATCGAATGCGAGGTGCTGTCCTTCGTGACCTGGACCGCAGGTCACGCGCTGGTCGCGAACGGCATGCAGCGGGGCAGGGTATTCCTCGGCGGCGACGCGGCGCATCTATTCACGCCGACCGGCGGGCTCGGCTACAACACCGCGATCGAGGATGCAGTCAACCTCGGCTGGAAGCTTGCAAGTGTCGTCAAGGGCGTAAGCCCGGTATCGCTGCTCGACAGCTACGAGGTCGAGCGGCGTCCGGTGGCGCTCCGCAACACCGACTATGCCCGGCGCTTCGCGGACTCCCTTGGTCTGTTCGCGCCCGCGCCTGACATCGAGGACGCCACGGACGAAGGCAACGAAGCGCGGCGTACGGCAGGCGTCTATCTCGAGCAGCACGCTCGTGCCGAATTCAACATCCCCGGTGTTACCTTCGGTGGGCGTTACGACGGTTCTCCAATCATCGTCTCCGACGGCAGCCGGCCGCCACCGGATGCTGCGAACGTCTACATTCCCAGCGCCTGTCCTGGCGGACGCGCACCGCATGCGTGGCTGGAGGACGGCGTGTCCTTGTACGATTTGTTCGGATTCGAATGGACGTTGCTCCAGTTCGGCGAGGTCGCGCCGGCGCCCGCTGCGGTCGCCGACGCCGTCCGCGTGCTCGGGGCGGATGTGAAGCTCGTCACGCTGCCGGGACCCTTGCGCGAACTCTATGACGCCGACCTTGCTTTGATACGTCCCGATCAGATCGTGGCCTGGCGTGGCAGCGCGTCACAGGTCGGAACGATCGGGCGTGTCCTCGCGCGCGCGCTTGGGCACGGCGCAAGCGACGGCGCGCCGGCGGCTTCAGCCGGCGGTGTATGAACTGGTGCGCGGAGACTGAACGGCGGACGGAAGTTTGCTCGCGAAGGCGCGGGTCTTGGGTTGGACACGCGATCCGTCGATCACCTCGAGCCGGCCGCAGCGGTTCAGGGTGTGCAGCTTTCTGCCGGGCCACACCGGTCCGGGCTTTAGGGAATGGCGGACGATCTGCTTGAAGGCCGTCGGCGACAGCTCGATGACTTCCGCCAGCGCGAGCGCCGCACCGTATCCGTCGGCACAGTTCTGGACCGGGCGCCACAATTGGTCATTGATGGTCACGAAATTCCCCGCCGGCCGCGTGCTTGCACGGTCGATCAGGACCGGATTGCTGGCGTGCGGCAACCAGGGTCCCAGGAGGTGCTCGGCGTAATAGATCGCCAGCGAGTCCGAATAACCGCCGGTGCCATCGCGCCAGGCGCCGAACAGATAATGCAGGCCATTGTGCCGCGTGATCGTGACGTCGGCGAGCTCAAGGCCTGACAGCAGCGTCGCGTGTCGCTCCCATTTGTCCGGGAAGCGAACGCATTTGTAGAGGGCAACGTCGCCGTGGATTGAGCTCTCCGGGATCATCCACAAATCGCCGCCGTCTTCGATCAGGAAGGGATAGGAGAGGTGCCAGGGCTCCTCGAGCACGGGCACGACCTCGCCGGTCGGCCCATTGTCACCGAACTCGATCGCCGAAATGATGCCCTTTCCAACCCGGTGATCGAGGTCTTCGAAGAAGACGAATGTTCGGCCCTGCCACGTGACGGGAATGGGATCGGCGTAGAAGTGATTGCCGGGATCGGGAAGAATGTTCCAGCCTGGTCCAGACAGGTCGCCCGTCTGCCAGACGCCTGCGCCGTCGTTGAAACGCCACCCGATATGCCAATGCGGGGCGTAGCAGCAGAGGCGATAGATCTCCTTGGCAATCGACATGGCAAGGCCGCGCGCGACATAGCCGGCGGGACCCCGGCGCGGGCCCTCTCTGGCGGGACGCGCCAGTTGCGGCACAATCCGCGGCCGTCCCGACAGGGTCGCCGACACCATGGTCAGCGTTCGCGCCATGACGGTTTCGAGTGCGCCGCTGAGGCCTGCGGCAATTTCGCTGGAAGGATGGCCGCGATCGACGACCGAGCCGTCGATCTCGTTGACGATGTCGATCACCGGCAGGTCGCCGGCCAGGATGGCGGCGAGCGCGGCGTTTTCGCCTGCAACTCCATTGAACAGCGGACGGAGATACAGCCGGGCCGAGCCGTTCGGATCGCGCGCGCCGCCGGTGAAATCGACGATCACGTCGGCCGTCCCGGTGGGCGCCTGCGTCCGTTCCGCAACAATGTTCAGCCTGTTGGCGCCGCTGTGTTTGCCCTTGTACAACACCAGGCGTTCGAGCTCGAACAGGGCGTCGAGACCTGTGGGGCGCGGCTCTGCAGTCGCCGTCCACGCGATTTGAACCGGAACGTCCCGGCCGTCGATCGACAGCGTCTGGCGATCCATCCACCGCCGCGCGTAGTCGCGTTCACAGCGAAACTCGATGATCATGTCGAGCCCAATTATTCCAACGTATCAGGTCAAGTGACCTGGCCGAGAATTCGAACGTATTCCTCCACCATGGCATCTACCGAATAGCGCAGCCGCAGGCCTTTGGCGTTTTGTCGCAGTTGGTCGCTCAAATGTTGGTCCGTCAACAGCCCGGAGACGGCTGCAGAGAGCTTCGCGTGATCGGAGGCGTCGACGAAGAGCGCAGTCGGCTTTCCTTCGTAGGACAACACTTCGCGCAAGACGGGAAGATCGGTGACGACGGAGGGAACACCGGCGTTCGCAGCTTCGACCGCGGCCAGACCGAAGGTCTCGGCCTGTGTCGGGAATACGAACACGTCGAGGCAGGCGAGAAACTCCGCCATCCGGCTGGGCGGGATTTCCCCCAGCAAATGCAGCCTGTCTGACACCTTCAATTCACTCGCGAGCAGCTTCAGCCGGGCCTCGTCGGCTCCCTGGCCGGCGAGCGCGAGGTGCCAGGACGGTTGATCCGGCAGCAGACGTATCGCCAGGTCGAGACGCTTGTGCGGATGCAGCCTCGCTGCGCAGCCGAGCAATATACGATCCGGCGGCAGGCTGAATTTTTGTCGTGCGGCTTCCTTCGACAGGATCAGGGCCTTGTCATCGAAGCCGTGCGGGACATGCACCATGCGCGACCGGTAGGCCGCGGGGTAGCGCGAATATTCGCGCTCCATGTCTTGCGAATTGAGCGTGATGCGATCGAAGAAGCCGAGGCTGCCCATGGCGATGTCGGCGGTGCGGACCGGCCAGCTCATCGACAATGCGGATGACACCTGATTGGCGATGACAGGTGCGCGGCTGACGAGGCGCGTCACGCCGCCGCCGATGACGTTGCCGAAATGCTGGAAGGTCAGGACGGCGTCGGGCCTGATGGTGCTGATATGGCGGCCGAGCGCCCACAGCATCCGCAGCAGTGCCACCGGATTGCCGGGTCGGCTCGGCGCGCAATAGAGCGTATCGGGCGGCTCGTCGAAGGAAACCGATTTGCGGAAGAAAAATAGATTGGTGACACGGTAGCCGCGCGCGGTCAGCCCGGCGCCGAGAAGCCTGGAGATCTCCTGCGCACCGGCGTTCTCGGCCTGGGTCTGCGCGAGAAGCACGTGCAGCTTTCGTCCGCTGCCGTTCGACCGCGCGGGTGCCGTCGCGGTCGTCTCGCCCAATTCCTTGTTCGGCTGATAGTGGAGCACCGATCCCGACCCGCTAAAGAAACGAAATCTTCACCTTCTTAACTCCGTACCTATCATGCGGGCATCGCGCGGACACCGACTAGCAACAAACGGAGTTAATGCCAGGCCTGGCCGCCGACATCGCTCCCGCAGGCATTTTACGGGTTCCCGGATGCTGCGCAGCGAGCGCGTTAACCAATCGATTCCTAGGCGCCACCAGCGCGTGATCGCGGACTGCCGGGGGAGGGCGTGATTGAGGCCTAGTCGCTGGAGTCGGCGCCGCGCACTGCATAATTGCCGCGCTTCAAGGCGGAGAAGCGCAGCAGCACGAGGATCGAAGGATCCACCCCTGTTCGCCGGCGGCAGAGGACGTTCAGGGCGATGGTCGCGAGCGCCAGCGATACGGTCGCGGAAATCGCGGCGCCAAGCACACCGAGCCAGGGAATGAGGATGAGAAATCCCACGAGCCGCAGCGCGACATTGGCGGCAACGACGGGAACGTAGATTCGTTCATGGCCGGTCAGTTGCAGGATCGCAGCAGACGGGCCGCCTGCGGCCTGGATGGCCGTCCCGATTGCGAGCACGAGCAAGACCGAGTGCTGCGCGGTGAAATGAGGTCCGAACAGGTTGAGGAGATAGGGGCCGCCGAGCCAGATCGTTGCCAGCCCGGCGATCACGCATAGCGCGGTCACCTCCGCCATCAGCTGCAAGGTTCGCT
Source organism: Bradyrhizobium sp. ERR14 (assembly GCF_014198235.1). Classification (NCBI taxonomy): domain Bacteria; kingdom Pseudomonadati; phylum Pseudomonadota; class Alphaproteobacteria; order Hyphomicrobiales; family Nitrobacteraceae; genus Bradyrhizobium; species Bradyrhizobium sp. ERR14. The sequence goes on from NZ_JACIHD010000017.1 coordinate 115,322, forward strand.
CGAACTCCCGGTGGTTCTTGCTGAAATACAGCGAGGGAAGCCGGCGGGCTCCGAACGTGTATAGCGCTGCCGACAGCATGGCGAAGATGTTGGCAAGGCGCGATGCGGCAAAGTAGATACCGGCAGTCACCGGATCCAGCATCCAGTACACCAGAATGACGTCGAAATACTGGTTTGCAGCTTCAAGGATGGATGCAAGCCAGAAGTGCAGGGCGCTCGAGCGCCAGCGGGACGTTTCGGAGCGCGCCGGAGTACCGCGCAAATCCGGCAGCACGCGCGCGATCGAAACGATTTGCGCAACCAGGCCCACCGATATGGCAAGTGTCATCACCGCCATCAACTCGGCGGGATCGAGTTGCCGGTGGCCCAGCAGCATGGCAAGCAGAAACAGGACGACGATGACTCGCCAGAAGAACTCGCGATTTCCTTCGCCCGTGAGAATGCTGACCAGGGAGCGTGCGATCTGGCTGCCAAGCATCACTCCGGCAGTCGCGGCCGTATAGGCCGACACCGCAAGTATGAGCAGCCACCCGTCGCCTCTCATGTCCGCCGCGATGGCGATCCCGATGATCACAATCAGCATTGCGACCGAGGTAATCTTGAAGCTCGACAGGAGAACACCTTTGGTGAGGTCCGGCCTGTCGCCGACCTGATACTCGTTCAGGAACCGCACCAGCAACGATTCCTGGCCGACCAGTCCCACGACGGCGGCGATCTGGGCAACCGAAAGCCAGGTCGCAAAGATACCGAAGCCGTCGGGCGACATCGTTCGCGCCGCCAGCGAAAACAACGCAAACGCGAGCGCGCCGCTACCAACCTTGAGCAGGATGGTACCGACGACACCGCGCGTGACATCGCGCCGCATGAGCTGGAGGATGGATTTAATCATGGAAGTTTAAGGAGCTGCTCTCCCCTGAAAAACATGTTCCGATATCGGTGACAACCTAGCATGCCGAAAAACAGCGAGTGTTAATGCGGGCGTCCAGGATCTCGCCCGCAACTCGATACCGCGATGATGCCGGTTGCTCCACTGTGGAACATCGCCGTCCCCGTTGTCCCAAATAGAGCAGCGCCGAGCTCAGGCCGACTGACGGCATAGTGCCGCATCGACGGCCGATAAAGGCGAGATCAGGCGCTTGAATGCGGAATGGCTCGCCGGGATCGGCCGCAGAACTGCCGGAAGCCGGAATTTACCGAGAATCCCGAGCAAGAGGCGTGCCGGTTATCGTCTGGGTAGCCCGGCTCTCTGCTTCATTAACCTCGATACCGAGAAATGATCGCGTTTGGTCCTGCGATGCGACATCAGGCCGGAGAATTGCACGTGCGGCTTTGGTTGACCGTGGGAGCCTGGATCATGACGGCGGATAGAACTGTGACCGAGCCGATCGGCGCGGCTGGCACTTCGACGATCGTTGCGGATATCGCGATCGTCGGCGGCGGCCTCGCAGGATCGCTTGCGGCGGCCGTGCTGGCGCGGGCAGGGCATCGCATCGCCCTGATCGACAAGCGGGCAGTCCATCCGGATGAGTTCCGGGTCGAAAAGATCGGTGGCCATCAATTGGCGATGCTCCGCAAGCTGGGCTTCCTCGATGCGCTCGAAAATGTCGCTTGTCGATATGATCAGGTGCTCAATATCCGGGAAGGCAAGGTGGTCGATGTCAGCGTCGGCCAGGCCTACGGATTTCCCTATGCCGACCTCGTCGCCATGGCGCGCAGCCGGATCCCCGATCCATCCGATCTGATCGTCGACGAGGTCACCGCGATCAGCTGCAGCGACGACGTCCAGCACCTCGAGCTGGCCTCCGGACGGCGCGTGACTGCGCGTCTCGTCGTTCTGGCCACGGGCATGGCGGCGGCTCTCGGTTATAAACTCGGTATCAAGCGGCAGATTCTGGCCGAACGCCATTCGGTGTCGTTCGGCTTCACGATCGCCCGCCGCGATGGCGCGCCGTTCGATTTCGAGGCGCTGACCTGCTATGGCGAGCGCACCGCCGACGGCATCGACTATCTCAGCCTGTTTCCGGTACGCGCCGGCATGCGGGCCAATCTTTTCATGTTCCGCGACCCGACCGATCCGATCATGCGCGAGCTGCGTCGTGAGCCGGAAGCGACAGTTCTGCGTCTGCTGCCGGGATTGCGGCCCTATCTCGGCGATTTCCGCGTCACTGACCGTGTCCAGAACTGGGTGATGGATCTGACCGTGGTCGAGGGACATCTCCAGCCCGGCATCGTGCTCATCGGCGATGCGTTCCAGACCAATTGTCCCGCCGCCGGCACGGGCGTCGCGCGCCTGCTGGTGGACGTCGATCGTCTGTGCACTGAATATGCTCCGAAGTGGCTCGCGACCCCAGGCATGGGCCTGGACAAGATCCCGCAGTTCTATTCCGATCGCGACAAGATCGCGGCGGACCAGCAGTCCCTGAAGATGGCGCGCTTCCGCCAGGCCCTGACATCCCGCAACGATATCGGCTGGGATGTCCGGCGCCGGTTGCACTTCCTGCGGCGCAGCCTGGCGCACCGCGTCGATCAAATGCATCCCGGCTGGCTCGGGCGTGTTCGCGGGGCGTTGCGCGCCTGAGCTCCGTAGCCCTTCGCCTGCCGTTTTTCAGCTCGTGGGCGTCGGGGTGCGGGCGGGCAGGAGCCGCAAATCCGACAGCCGCTTGGCCGCCAGTTTGAGCCAGGGAGCCTGCTTCAGCGCGAACAGGGCGACGGCACCTGCGGTGCTGCCGGCTTTCGTGATCGCCCACATCGGCGAGGGCTGTCCGCCGAACAGTTTCTTGTATGGCTCGTCACCAATGGTGAAATCGAGCATCTGATCGCCGCGCTCGATACAATCCCGCGCGACCTGCTCGAACATCAGCGCGCCGAGCGACTGGCTCTTGTACCCGGCAATGTCGAAGGCGCTCATGATGATGAGGAAACTGCCCTGATGGCAGAGGCCGAGCACGGCGGCGATCACTTCGCCGTCCATCTTCATGGCATAGAGACGCACAAAGGAGCCGAGACCACGAAGGGCCACGTCGGAATAGAAGCCGAAATATTCGGGACGCTGGAGCAGATCTCCGTCGCCTTGCGCCTGAAAGCGCGGACCGCGAAACTTCCTCATCACATCCAGCGCTTCGAGCACGGAGGCGCTGTCGTTGCAGCATGAGAAGCTCAGTGCGCCTTTTTTCTGGAGCTGACGATATTTCTTTGCAAGCTCCTTCTGATAGGAGCGATCGATCGCACTGGCCCGCCATTGCTCGAACGGCGCGACGAGCACCGTCGCGTAGGCATTGGTGTCCATCGATACGCGGCGGGACGTAGCCAGGAGGTTCTCGATCGGAAGCCGCCCGTCGGGCAGCTTGGTCATCCGGAGCAGATCGAAAGGACGAACGAGGCGCCGGATCTCCGCGCATGCTTCGGCGTCGTCGAGCAGTTGTGAAAACAATTTCGGGCTGCAAACCGGCGCCAGATAATCGGAGACACGGAGGTCGGCGAACTCGACGGTTCGGATCGGACCGCGCCGGATCCGGAGCAAGGGCAGCACCATCGCAAGGGCGCCCGTCGCGCGGTGGCGGACCACGACGACCAGAGGTGTCGCACCCGCATCCGACGCGAGCCTGGTGTAGAGGCTGTGCAGCCAGATCGGATGCTGGAACGCAGTGGCAGCCGAGTGATCAAACAGCTCGGCATATTCCGGAGACAGAAAGTCGAACGCCTGCTCGATGACGATGTCGAACGTGTTGCTAAGCTTGTTCATGCGCAATCAGGGAAACCGGATAATTCGCGAAGTCGATCGAGCCGTGGCTACGCCTTATAGCAGGCCGTTACGGGCAAGACACCGGCGGCGTGCGATTTGCATTAACGCGCTCAACCACGTTCGTATCGTTACCAAATTCTTAAATTCCAGAGCCGTTTGGGCTTGGTCTCAGGATGAGATTGTGCAGAGGCGGCCTGATGCCAGACAAGGCTCCGGGCAGCTGAAGTTCACCCGCCCCAACGAAACCTCGTCGTTGACGCCGGTGGTGGTCGTGAATGTGCGCTTGCGCCAAGCGCGGCAGCGATCGTCCTGCACGGATTTCCAAGGTCCCTCATTCGTGTATGATGACCAGCTCAGTTCGGAATATGCGGAAGATGTCCCCCCTTTCACGGCGAGAGCTGTTCGATATGGCGGCGCGGATCACGGCGCTGGCCGCATGGCCCGGCTGCGCTGCCGCCGACGATTATCCCTCCCGTCCCATCAAGCTGGTCATTCCCTATACGGCTGGCGCCGCTGGTGATCAGATCGGACGCCCCTGGGCGGACAGGATGGGCTCGCTGCTGGGGCCGATCTATGTCGAGAATATCGGCGGCGCCGGTGGTGCGATTGGATCCGCCGCGGTGGCGCAGAGCGCCCCCGATGGCTATTCGATTTTGCTCGGTAATGGCAGCACGCAGGTGATGATTCCGTTATCGTCGCCGCAACCCGCCTACGACACGGTTCGTGATTTCCGCGCCATCTATCGCCTGATTACCAGCACGCTCGCATTCGCGGTTCATCCCTCCTTGCCGGTGAAAGATCTGCAGGAACTGATAACCTTTGCGAAGGCTCATCCGGGCAAGCTCTCCTACGGCACTCCAGGCGTCGGCACCGGCAATCATCTCGTCGGGGAAATGTTCAGGCTGCAATCCGGCCTCGCAGCGGACGTCGTCCACGTCCCCTATCGGGGCATGAGCCCCGCTACCAACGACCTGGTCAGCGGCCAGATCTCTGCCGTCATTGCCGTGGTATCGAGTCAGATCCTGCAGTTGCACCTTGCGGGCAAGCTGCGGCTGATCGCCGTGACGAGCGAACAGCGGTTGAGCGGCGCGCCGGAGATTCCGACGGTGGCTGAATCCGGCATGCCGGGCCTCAACTACGCCGGCTGGTTTGGCTTGTTCGCTCCAAGAGCGACCCCGGATACGATCGTGGAGCGGATCGCAGCGGCGACCCGCACGGCGATGGCCGATCCTCAGTTGCAGGAAAGCTATCGCTCACAAGGTCTGGAGCCGGACATCGATTCGGGTCCCGACAAGTTTCAGCGCCTGGTCGAGGACGAACTGGTCCGCCTGGCTCCCATCGTCAGGTCGACCGGGCTCAAGCGCGATTGAGATCGCGCCAGGCCTGCGTGTGAAGCCGGAACCAATGCCGACGGAAGCCGTCGCTGAGCGAGAGCTCTTCGGGATGTTCTGCCGGTGGCGGTCAGTGCCATCGGGTCTGCCCGCTGCATCAAACTGCCAGCCTTACCGCGCTCGTTCGATATGAGCCCGGATCGCCTGTCGCTCGGCATCGATCCAGCCATGCTGGCGCGCCTTGGCTACCATCTCCGCATAGCGCCGATCCCAGCTTGCGTCATCGGGGCGGCCCGCCAGCGTAGGGACCAGATCGATCGAGACGAGCGCATCACGATCGTCGAGAAGCGTGATCCCTTTCCAGCCCTGCGTTTCGGAATTCGCGTCGGCATGCAGCGCCAGCTTGAAGTTGCGGAAGTCGAACGGCTCGGTGAGCCGGACAATTCCGCCGTCGAAGCATTCGATGATCACGATGCCGCTCCCGTGTTCTAGCGCTCGGGCGACGATGCCGATTTGGCACCGCCGGAGCCGCCTATGCCTGAGGCAAGGCCCGCAGCGCGCCCTGAAAGTTGACGAGAGGATCGCCGTCCCCGCCGCGCGTCGCCACGATCCTGCCGATGAAGAGACCATGCGTGCCGACCATCTGGTGGTGGTGCAGCACGCATTCCAGGACGCCGATCGCCGGTTCGAGCAGCGGCACGTCGAGGACGCCTTGTGCCCATGGCGCCGTCGCGAAGCGGTCAATGCCCTTGGCGCCGCCGGCGAAACGCAGCGCCAGATCTTCCTGTCCGCTGCCGAGGAGGCTGATGCCAAAGCAGCCATTGGCGAGGATGGCGGCATGCGTTTCGGAGCTCGCATTGACGCCGACGAGCAGACAGGGCGGCTCCATGCACAGCGAGGTGACGGAGCTGACCGTCAGCCCGCGCCGTGCGGTCCCTGTTCCCGTCGCCACGATCGCCACGCCGCTCGCGAGGTTGCGCATGGCCAGGCGGAATTCAGCAGCTTCGACTGAGCGGACATCGGTCATTTGCGAGATCTGGCATCCCATGACGTACCTCCGGGCTCGCCCTGGCGCCGCGCTATGCCGAAACCGTATCGCCCGCGATCGTGCCGCGCCCCACAGGGGCGGATTTCAGCTCTTTCCGGATCGCGGGGATGATCCTGCTGCCCCACAATTCGATCTGGCGCAGCATCGTGCGCTGATCGAAATCGCCGAGCTGGGTCTGAAGCGCGATATGGGACGGCTTGAGAATGCTGATCTCTTCCAGCATACGGTCGATCACCTGGTTGACGCTGCCGACGGGCAGGTTGCTGCGCATCGTTTCCAGGCTCATATCGTTCGGGCCGGCTTCTTCCTTGATCAGATAGCCGTCGTCGCTCTGGGCGCGTCGGAATTTCAGGCTTTCGGAGAGCCGGCGCTGGAAGCGCGCATTGTCCAGATAGGACTGGATCTCGCTGTCATTGTCGCTGGCATAGGCGCAGCGCAGGAAGCCGAAATGCGTGTCGTCGATGGAACGGCCTTCGTTAGCCGCGATCCCCTCGAGACGTTCGCGCAGCGCCTTGATGGCGTCGAGGCCGTTGAGCAGCGCGGTGACGAACAGATTGTGGTTGTCACGGATGGCGCGGCCGAGAGTCTCGCCATGGCCGGACGTGACCCAGATCGGCGGCATCGGTTTCTGCACCGTGCGCACGGCGATCGCGGTCGGCGGCATCTTCAGGTGCTCGCCGTCATAGGAGAAGATGCGTTCGCGCATGCCGGCCTCGAGCACGTCGTAGAATTCGGCGAACAGGGCGTGCGAATGGTCGAGATCGACTCCGAAGCGATCAAACTCGAATTTCTGGTAGCCCGAGCCGATGCCGAGATCGAGGCGGCCGTTTGAGACGGTGTCGGCAAAGCCGATCTCGCCGAGCAGTCGCGCCGGATTGTACAGTGGCAGCACGCAGACCGCAGTGCCGAGGCGGATGCGCCTGGTCAGGCCGGCGCAATGCGCGACCATCATCAGCGGCGAGGGGCAGAGGCTGTAATTGTTGAAATGATGCTCGGCGTACCACGCCGTGTCGAAACCGGCGTGCTCGGCGGTAACCGTCTGCTCGACGGCGTTGTTGATGACCTGCTGCGAGCTTTGATGATAGCCGCGCTGCTGCGCCAGAATGAATACGCCGAATTCCATCGGTTGCGTCCTCCACCGGATTGCTTCTCGGCCGCGCTTGCGGTCGCTCGTCGCTTTTGCGACGCGTTCTCAGCAAGCTAGGGGCTTGAGCTTTTTCGAACAATTGACGTAATCTGAGCATGTCCTTTGCAAAATCTGAAAAGATCGAATGAATCGCCTTCAGGCCATGGAATTGTTCGTCAGCGCCGTCCGTGAGGGCAGCTTTTCCGCGGCCGGGCGCCGCGTCGGGCTCTCGCCGGCGTCGGTGTCGCGCTACGTGGGCGAGCTCGAGGCGCAGCTCGGCGTGCAACTGCTGAACCGCAGCACGCGCCATCTCGGATTGACCGATGCCGGCAAGATCTTCTTCCAGCGCACCGAGCAGGTGCTGCACGGCATCGAAGATGCCGAAGCCGCGGCGCTTGCGCTTCAGACTGCACCGCGTGGAACGCTGCGGGTGCACTCGCGGACGCTGTTCGGCATCAAGGTGCTTTCGCCCCTGATACCGGGCTTTCAGAAGCTCTATCCGGAGCTGAAGGTGGAGCTGCGTCTGTCCGAGCGGCGTCCCCAGCTTCGCGAAGATGAATTCGACGTCGACTTCCAGATCCAGGCGGCGAAGGACGCGGGCCTCATGCAGCGAAGGCTGCTGAGGAGCGAGCGGATTCTCGTGGCTTCACCGGACTATGTCGGCCGCATGCCGAAATTGCGCGAACCGGAGGACATCACCCGCCACAATTGCCTGACCTACTGGATGGGTCCTGACGACGTGGTCTGGAAGTTCATGCGCAAGAACCGGCTGCGCGAGATCGTCGTGCCTTCGTCCCTCAGTAGCAACAACGGCGTGGTGCTGTGCGATCACGCCGTTTCCGGGCACGGCATTGCCCTGCTGGACGACTACACCGTGGCGGAGGAGTTGAAGAGCGGGCGTCTGATCCGCCTGCTGCCGGGCTTCCGGGTGACGAACTCCACCTTCGATGAAGGCATTTACGCGACGTTTCTCCAAAGCAGCTATCTGCCGGAGAAGATCAGGGTGTTCGTGGACTACATGGCGGAGAACGTACCGAAGCAGGTCAAGCGATCGCAGTAATCGAGGTCGCGCTTAGCCCGAAGCAAACCTGTGCGCCGGCAGTCCGCGCACGCCGAGGCCTTCGACCGCGAACAGGCCGCCGGCATCCGGGTGATCGTCGGCGAGCGCGTGGCTGCGCGAGATCGATGTCACGTAGAGGACGTCGAGATCGGGTCCGCCGAAGGCGAGGCTGGTCGGGTGACGGATCGGCATGTCGATCGTCCGCACCATCGTCCCGTCAGGTGCAAACCGCGCGATCTTGCCGATGCGCACGAGGACGGACCAAAGGTAGCCTTCCGAGTCGATCGTTCCACCGTCGCAACCCGACTGCTGCGCCTCCGTCTCGACGAAGACGCGCTTGTTCGCGAGGGGACCCTCCGCCCTGTAGTCGTAGGCCCAGATCATCCGTCTTGCGCTGTCGGCGAGATAGAATGTCCGGCCGTCCGGGCTGAAGCACGGTCCGTTGCTCACGGCAAGGTCGGTCTCCAGCAGCTCCACCGCGCCTGTTGCGTCCAGCCGGTAGAGACCGCCCAGCGGCGTCTCATCCTGGGCGCGGTCACTGTGCATCGTGCCTGCCAGGAAGCGACCATGGGGATCGGCCTTTCCGTCATTCAGCCGCAGCTTCGGGTGGTCCAGCCCGATCGACGGTCCCTCGATCAGTGTGCGCTTGTCGAAATCGTAACCGGCAAATCCGTGGCGCATGGCCAGCACCGCGCCGCCATCGTCTCGCAGGGCCATCGAACCGATCGGCGCAGGCACGCTGAACGCGTCCGCCATCCCGGTGGCGGGATCGCGCATGCGGATCAATCCGGCCAGCGCGTCGATCCAGAAGAAGCGCTTGCGGCGCTCATCCCATACCGGGCTCTCGCCGAGTTGGTCCTTTGTCGCGCCGATGCGCATAATCCGGATTGCGCTCATGGTTCCTCTCGAAGGGGTCGCCGGGCTTGACCGATCGGTCTGTGAAAAACTAGTTTCATTCCAGGGTTCTCTGGTTGGCGCCGGGCCGCCGAATGGATTGCAGGCTTCATGACTGAACTGTCAACGATGAAGGACGGCGTTGCGAACCAGGCGGAGGCCTCCGACCGCGTGCTGCAGATTCTTGCCGAAGCCGGGCGGCTGTTCGCCAGCAAGGGATTCGAGGGAACGTCGATGCGCGATATCGCGCTCGCCTGCGGCATCTCCAAGTCGCTGCTCTACCACCATTTCGCCAACAAGGACGAGATCTACGCGCGCGTGGCGGTCGGCTCGACGCTCGAGCTCTATCTGTTCGTGCGCGATCGCATTCCCGACGGGGCGCCCTCGCAGAAGATCCGCGCGTTCATGGTCGCCACGGCCGAATACTTCCGGCGCTATCGTTGGGCCTGGATCGCCTCCACGACCGCCTTCTGGAACGATCCCGATCGCCACAGGCACAAGGAGCGGCTGACGCGCCGCGACCGTTTCGAGAATTTTCTCCGCGGCCTGATCCAGGAAGCCATCGATGCCGGCGAAATCCGCAAGGTCGACGTTCCCATGACCGGGCGGCTTATCCTTTCCTCGCTCAATTGGATGCATCGCTGGTACAACCCCAACAAGTCCGCGACCCCCGAGCAGATCGCGGAGATCTTCTTCGACATGATCTTCAATGGGCTACGAAGCGGCGAGCTGGTCGAGCTTCCCGGAGCGGTGCCGCCCAAGGAGCCGCTCAAGACAGGCCGGCGCAAATCGCGCTGAGCGGCGGCTGGCGGCCGGGCCTCATTCCAACACGATGTTTTGCGCCTTGATCACCGGTCCCCAGAGCGCGGCATCCTTGGTCAACTGCGCGTCGAGCCGGTCCGGTGCGCCGGTGTCGGTGATCAGGCCATCGGTCTCGAGCTGCTTTGCGATCTCGGGCTTCTGCATCGCAGCGTTGGCCGCCGTGTTCAGCCGCGCGATCGCATCGCGCGGCGTGCCCGCGGGCGCGTGCAGTGCGGTCCAGAATGATGCCGTCAGGTCGGGATAGCCGGATTCGGCCAGGGTGGGGATCTCCGGGAAGCTGGCCATCCGCTTGTCCGAGGAGACCGCGAGGATGCGAAGCTGACCGCTGCGCGCGTGCTCGATGACTGCGGCGGGCGTTGCGAAATTGAGGTCGCATTCTCCCGACAGCGTTTCCATGATAGAGGCCGGATTGTTGCGATAGGCGACGTCGGTGACGGCAAATCCCATCGACTTGCTCATCATGATTCCGAACAGATGCGTGACGCTGCCAGGACCGAGGGTGGCGTAGAACAGCGGCTTGTCGCGCCCTTTGGCATAGGCGACGAAGCTCTTCACGTCGGCGACGGGCGTCCGCGCGTTGACGGTCAGCGACAGCGGGCCGTTGCAGAGCATGGCGACGGAGGCGAAATCCGCGAGCTTGTAGGGCAGGTTCTTGCGCAGCAGCACGTTCAGCGAAATCGGGCCGGTGCCGCCGGCCAAGAGGACCGATCCATCCTTCGGCGCGCGCGCCACATATTGCGATCCGACGATGCCGTTGGCACCGGGCTTGTTGTCGACCAGAACCGGTTGGTCCAGGCTTTCCGCCATCGCCTTCGCGATCGAGCGCATCAGGCTGTCGATGGAGCCGCCGGGCGCATAAGGCACAATGATGAAAACCGTCTGAGAGGAGCGCGCTCTCACGATGCCAGGTGCGGCAAGCGGAGCGGCGAGGGCGCCGGCGATCAGAGTTGCCGCCTGGCGTCGGCTGATCCTGGGCATGCGAGTCCTCCTCAAGGTCGTTCTTTGATTGCATGTGAATCTATCGGCTGACCGATCGGTCGGTCAATAGGACATCGGCAGGATATTGCCAGCTGCGACGTTCGGTGCTATCACCGCGAAAAGCTGACCGATCGGTCAGGCGATAACAAGCAAGACAAACCAGGCAAGCAGAAGCCCAGGAGGAAGCCATGTCAGGAGATATCGTCACCCTCGAAGTGTCCGACCACATCGCGCTGGTGACGCTGAATAGGCCTCCCGTGAATGCGCTCGATCGCGCGATGCGCGACCGCATCGTCGCCGTGTTCGACGAGATTTCCGAGCGCAGCGACGTCAGGGTCGCAATCCTGACCGGAGCCGGAAAGGTGTTCTGCAGCGGCGCGGATTTGAAGGATCGTCCGGATCCGACCAAGATCGGTGCGTTCCACAGCCACAACCGGATCACGCGCGAGACCGGCAATTGCATCCGCGAATGCTCAAAGCCCGTCATTGCGGCCATCAACGGCGTTGCGCTAGGGGCCGGCGTTGGTCTGATGGCCTCCTGCGACATCTTCTACGCCAGCGAAGAGGCCGTGTTCGGCATGCCCGAGATCAATGTCGGGCTCGCCGGTGGTGCGGCCATGCTGAACACCTTGTTCGGCCGCTCGCTGATGCGCCGCATGTTCTTCACCGGCTATCGCGTGCCGGCCGCCGAGCTTTACCGCCTCGGCATCATCGAGGCCTGCACGACCAGGGAAAACCTGATCCCCGAAGTGATGAAGCTCGCCCGGGAGATCGCGTCCAAGAGCCCGATCGCGATGGAATACGCCAAGAACGCGGCGAACATGGTCGAGCTGATGCCGCCGCGCGACGCTTATCGCTTCGAGCAGAACATCACCATGGCGCTGTCGAAGACGGAAGACGCCAAGGAAGCGCGGATGGCGTTCCTGGAGAAGCGCGCACCGGTGTTCAAGGGGCGCTGAGATGCGGCCGGGAGAAGGTCTCGACGCGCTGATGTCGCCGCGTTCGATCGCGATCATTGGCGCCTCGCAAGAGGCGACCAAGATCGGTGGCCGGCCGGTCGATCTGTTGCGTCGCCACGGCTACGCAGGCCGCATCTATCCGGTCAACCCGAAGGCCGCGATGGTGCAGGGCCTGAAGGCCTATGCTTCCGTTGCCGAGGTGCCGGAGGCGCCGGATCTCGCCATCATCGCGGTTGACGCGGAGCGCGCGGGCGAGGCCGTGGAGCAGTGCGCCGCGCGTGGCGTCCGCAGCGTCGTCGTGTTCTCGTCCGGTTTTGCCGAGCTCGGCCAGCAGGGCCGCGCGATGCAGGAGCGGCTGCGCGTCGCCGCGCGCAATGGCGGCATGCGCCTGCTGGGGCCGAATTGTCTCGGCGCGGTCAGCATCGCCGAGAAGAGCATCGCGACGTTTTCGATCGTGCTCGAGCACAGCATGCCGGTTGCCGGCTCGCTCGGAATCGTGTCGCAGAGCGGCAATCTCGGCAGCTACACCATGCGGCTCGCCAGCGAGCGCGGTGTCGGCGTCAGCCGCTTCATCACGACGGGCAACGAGTGCGACATCGACATCGCCGACGGCATCGCCTGGATGGCGCGTGATCCCGCTACCAAGGTCATCCTGTGCTGTCTCGAAGCCTGCCGTGACGCCGGCCGCCTGATCTCGGCGCTGGAGGAGGCGCGTGATGCCGGCAAGCCCGTCATCGCGATGAAGATCGGGACGTCGGCGGCTGGGCAGGCTGCCGCGGCTTCGCACACCGGAGCAATGGCCGGATCGGACGCCGTATTCGACGCACTGTTTGCCCGTTGCGGCGCGGTGCGCGTCCGCAGCATCGACGAGCTCATCGATCTCGGCCACGCCGCATCGATCCTGCTGCCGGATCGGCTGCCGAAGGGGCCGGGCATCGCGATCCTCACCGCGTCGGGCGGCTTCGGCGTGCTGCTCGCGGATGCGGCACAAGCGGTCGGGCTGACCCTGCCGGAACTCCGACAGGAGACGCAGCGGCAGATTCTTGAGCTGGTGCCGTTCGCATCGGCCCGCAACCCGGTCGACGCCACGGCGCAGATGTCGAGCCGTCCGGATCTTCTGGAGAAGATCATGTCCGCCGTGGTGGCGGACGAGAGCGCTGATGCGGTGATCCTGCCGCTGCCGTTCTCGCTGCACCTGCCGCGCCTGCGATCCATCTATATGGACACGCTGCGCAACATCCGCACGCAATTTCCGCACCGTCCCGTCATCCTGTGCGTCGACGGTCCAGAGGATGCGCTGACCGAGCTGCACGCACTGGGCTTTCCGACGGTGGAAAGTTTCGACGGCTGCTGCGCAATTATCGCCGCGCTGGTGCGATTGCAGGCGGTGTCGAAGCGTCCGCAGGACGCGCCCGCGGCCGTCGCGCTGGCGGTGCCGCTCCCGGCCGATGCGTTCCGCCACGAACTCGGAGCCAAGCGCGCACTTGCAGACGCCGGTGTTCCGGTCCTTGCCGAGCGTCTCGTGCAGGATGTCGATGCGGCGGCGCGTGCCGCTACCGACATCGGCTATCCCGTGGTGCTCAAGATTGCCTCGCCCGATCTGCCGCACAAGACGGAGGCCGGCGGCGTCATCGTGGGTGTCGGTTTGGAAGCCGAGGTCCGGCGGGCCTATGCCCAAATGCGCGATCGCGTCGCCACCAGGGCGCCGCATGCAACGATTGATGGTGTGATCGTGGCGCCAATGGCCAAGGGCGTCGCCGAGCTCATCCTTGGCAGCCGCATCGATCCCGTGTTCGGCCCGGTGGTGATGGTCGGCCTCGGCGGCATTTTTGCGGAGATCCTTCAGGACTCCGCCGTGCAGATGGCGCCGGTCAGCGAGACACAGGCGATGGCGATGCTGAAATCGCTCAAGGCGTTCGCGGTGCTCGACGGTGCGCGCGGCCGGCCGCGAGCCGACCTCACAGCCGCGGCGCGGGCCGTTGCCGCGTTGTCGCGTTTTGCCGCCGCGCATGTCGATGAGATCGCCGAGATCGACGTCAACCCGCTGCTGCTACGGGCGGAGGGCGAGGGGGCCGTGGCGCTCGATGCGCTGCTGATCCCGCACGGAGAGCGGCCGGTCCCACACTGAATCTAAACGAAGAGAACCGGCAGAAGCCGGTCCAGAGGAAGCGCGTCAAAGCAGGAGGAAACGGTGAAGAGATCGACGATCACTGCGCTCGGCATGATTGCCTTGCTGCTCACGAATGCGCCGCTGTCCGCACAGGGCATCTCCGGCGACGTCGTCAAGATCGGCATCATGAACGACCAGAACGGCCCCTATGCCGACAATTGCGGCCTCGGCTCGGTCGCCGCGGCTAAGCTCGCGGTTGGCGACTTTGGCGGAGCGGTCAATGGCAAGAAGATCGAGCTCGTGATCGCTGACGACCAGAACAAGCCCGATATCGGCGTCGCCATCGCGCTGCGCTGGGTCGACAACGAAGGTGTCGACGCCATTGTCGGCTGCTCGGCGTCGTCGATCGCGCTGGCTGTGCAGGATATCATGAAGAACCGCAAGAAGCCTTATCTTCTGGCCGGCACCGCGGGGTCGTTCTTCACCAACGACAAATGCTCGCCGATGACCACGCAATGGGTGGTTGATACCTATGCCCAGCCGAAGGCCACCGTGAAAGCCCTGCTCGCGCAGGGGATCAATAGCTGGTTTTTCCTGACGGTGGATTATGCCTTCGGCAAGGCCTGGCAGGCGGATGCCACCAAGTTCATCGAAGCGGGCGGCGGCAAGGTGGTCGGCTCGGTGCTGCATCCGCTCAACTCGTCGGATCTCTCCTCGTTCCTGCTGACGGCACAGGCCAGCGGCGCCAAGGCGATTGCGCTCGCCAATTCGGGCGCGGACTTCGCCAATGCGATCAAGCAGGCGCAGGAGTTCGGGCTGACCAAATCGCAGCTGCTTGTTCCGCTCGGCCTCATGATCAGCCAGACGCATGGAATTGGTCTCAAGGACCTTCAGAACGTGCGGCTGACGACGCCGTTCTACTGGGACAAGACGCCGGAGAGCCGGGCCTTTGCCAAGCGCTATGCCGAGGCGACGAATGGTCAGCTTCTCAATGAGGGCAAGGCCGCCACCTACAGCGCCATCACGCATTATCTGAAGGCGGTCGCTGCCGCCAGTTCCGACGACGGTGATGCCGTGATGCGGCAAATGAAGAACACACCGATCAACGATTTCGAAATGAAGAATGTCAGCATCAGGGCTGACGGCCAGGTCATGCGACCGCTCTATGTCGCGCGCATCAAGGCTCCGGCGGAATCCAAATACACCTACGACTATTACGACATCACAGGCACGATCGCGCCCGAGGATGCATGGCGGCCGGCATCGGAAAGCGCCTGCGATCTTCTCAAGTCGCAGTGAAGGATAGGCGGCCGGGCAGGACATGTCGGCGGATATGACGAAAGCAGGAAGCGTGCGATGAGTGTGGTTGAAGCGGTATCGATGCAAGCCGTCGTGGTGGAGAACCTGACGGATGAAGCCTATCGCGGCGCGATGCGTCGCTGGCTGCAAGGCAATCTGCCCGCCAGTTTCCGCAGCGACAGCGCCGCATTCGCATCGCCCACACTTCAGCAGTCCATTGCCTGGGAGGCGGCGATGTACCGCGCCGGGCTGACGGGCATCACCTGGCCGCAGGCCTATGGCGGGCACGGCCGCTCCTTGCGTGAGCACCTGATCGCCAATCAGGAGATCGGTGCGCTCGCGATGCCCGAAAGCGTCAACTCGATCGGCAAGGAGCTTGCCGGTCCCATCATTCTCGCAGTTGGGACCGAAGAGCAGAAGCAGCGTTTCCTGCCTGCGATCCTCGACATGCGCAACATCTGGTGTCAGGGTTTTTCCGAGCCCGAAGCCGGCTCCGACCTGGCGGGGCTCCGCACCCGCGCCACCCGGGACGGTGACGCCTGGCGCATCACCGGCCAGAAAATCTGGACCAGCGGCGCATACCGGGCTCAACGCTGTCTCGTGCTCGCCCGCACCGGGCCGCTGGAGGACCGCCATCGCGGCCTTGCGATGTTCGCGGTGCCGCTCGATGCGAAGGGCGTGCGGGTGCGGACCATCAAGTCGATCGATGGCCGCGAAAGCTTCTGCGAGGTCTTCTTCGACGAGGTCGAGGTGGCCCAGACCGATGCGATCGGCGCGCCCGACGAGGGCTGGGCCGCGGCGATCCGCGTGCTGGAGATCGAGCGTGCGACCAACCGCATGTATCGCGCCTGGCGCTTCGAGAACGAGCTGCGCCACCTGATTTCGGCCTGCAAGGCGGATGCCGCGCTGTCGCAGATGGTCGACGATCATCACTACGCGGTCAGGCTCGGCGAGGTCGCGGTCGAGATCGAGGTGCTGAAAGCACATGTCGAGACCGCCGTCGAGGCGCTCGTCAATGGTGACAAGATCGGCGCGCGGGGCAGCCTTGCGAAGCTCTATTGGAGCGAATCGCATCAGCGCTTTGCCGCGCTCGCCCTGGAGCTGCTCCAGCAGGCCATGTTGCCGCAGCTCGCGGCGATCAAGGTGGCGCGGCGGCGGTTCGAGGCGATCTATCTGCAGGCCCGCGCCGAAACGATCTACGCCGGCACGACCGAGATACAGCTCGGCATCATCGCCGATCGGATCCTCCAGCTCTCGCGAGGCAAGTGATGATCGTGGCTGGTGAAGGACTGCAGCCCGCCGAATTCGCCGCAACCGCGACGCGTGCGGTCGTCGCCTGTGCGGGGCAGGAGATGCGGGCGCAGGCGCGCAATCTCGCCGGTGACGGACTGCTCGGCATCATCGCGGACGAAGAGGTCGGGGGGCTCGCCCTGGCGCTGAGCTTCGCGGTGCCGGTGATCGCGGCCGCCCATTCCGGACTGCTCGGCTTTCCGCTGCTCGAGACGCTCTTTGCCGGCCGCCTGCTCCAGCAGTCGCTGCCGCATCTCGCCACCGCGATCGTCTCGGGCGAGACGTTGGTGTCCATCGCGTGGCAGGGCGAGGCTGTCGCCGAGCGGGAAGGGGAAGCTGTCGTGTTGAGCGGCTGGGTTGCGCGAGCCCCCTGCGCGGACAAAACCGACTATCTGTTGGTCCGGATCGGCGAAGGTGCTGCGGCATTGATTCCGATCGATGCCGAAGGCGTTGTGGTGGAAGACGCGGCAGGCCTCGATCTGACTGTGCCGGAACACGCGGTGCGTCTCCAGAGGGTCCGCATTCCCATCGACTCGATCCTGCCGGCGAACACATGGGATATGCTCAGCTCAGACGCCAACGTACTGCGTGCCGCGGCCATCCTGGGATCTGCCGAGGCCTGCCTGTCGCTGGCGCAGGAGCATGCGTCGACGCGCCGGCAGTTCGGTCACGCTCTGTCCTACAATCAAGCCATTCGTCATGCGCTGGCGCGACAGAAGCTGGGGCTGGAGAGCATTCGTCATGCGATCACGCGAAGCCTGTCCGAGGGGAGTGGTTCCGTTCAGCGCGATGCGGCGTTCCTGGCCGCGGCAACCTATGGCAGCTCGATCAGCGAAGGCGCGCTGCAGATCCATGGCGGTATGGGCTTCACCTGGGACATTCCGGTGCATCGTCATTTGCGCCGGATCCGGACGCTGCAAGCGCAGGGCGATGCCAGCGGCCTGATCAGCGCATTTGGCCGCCGTTACGTATCGGAAATTGCTCCGTTCACTGAGGCAGGAGCATGAAGGAGATGACCATGACCGAGGCCAGGGATCAGACGCTCGCGGGCCGCGTTGCACTCGTCACCGGTGCCGGAAACGGCATCGGCCGTGCGACTGCGCTCAAATTGGCCTCACGCGGCGCGATTGTCGGCGTCAATGATCTGAAGCCGGAATTCGTGAACGGCACGGTCGATGCGATCAAGGCCTCCGGCGGCGAGGCGCTGGCCGTTACGCAGGACGTGTCCAGTCGCGACGGCATGCGGCAGGCGGTGCTTGGAGTGGCGGAGCGGCAGGGACGGTTCGACATCCTCGTCAACAACGCAGCCTGGGTCCGCTACCAGTCGGTCGCCGACATCGCGCCGGAGACCGTCGAGCGCATGCTCAATATCGGCTTCAAGTCGGTGATGTGGGGTATCCAGGCGGC
Source organism: Bradyrhizobium sp. ERR14 (assembly GCF_014198235.1). Classification (NCBI taxonomy): domain Bacteria; kingdom Pseudomonadati; phylum Pseudomonadota; class Alphaproteobacteria; order Hyphomicrobiales; family Nitrobacteraceae; genus Bradyrhizobium; species Bradyrhizobium sp. ERR14. The sequence continues at coordinate 133,388 of NZ_JACIHD010000017.1, forward strand.
CGCGGAAGTCATGGATGCCGAACGTGGCGGCGCGATCGTCAACGTCGCTTCGGTGGCCGGTCTGCTGTCGGCCAAGAACAGCATCGTCTACAGCGGCATCAAGGCCGGCGTCATGGGCATCACACGCGCAGCCGCGGCGGAGCTCGGGGAGCGCAACATCCGCGTCAACGCGGTGGCGCCCTCGGCGATCCCGACCGAAGGAACCATGCGCAACCGCAACGCCGAGCTCGATGCGCGCCGGATCGCACGAACGCCGCTGGGGCGGCTCGGCACGGTCGACGACATCGCCAAGGCGATCTGTTTCCTCGCCGGCGACGACAGCGCATTCATCTCGGCACAGGTGCTCACCGTCGACGGCGGGATCACCCTGACCAACATTGCCTGACGGTGCGATCGCCATGTCCAGTCTGACGCCGGAACAGCAGGTCCTGAAAGAGGCCTATATCAAGGCGCGCGGCTATTGGCGGCCCTGGACGGAAGGCCTGCTGCGCCTCGATCCCGAATTTCTTCAGACCTACGGCAAGTATGCGGGCTACGCCGCGGAGAAGGGGCCGCTGTCGCCCAAGATGCGGGAGCTGATCTACGTCGCGCTCGATGGCTCAGCGACGCATCTGTTCCGCTCAGGGCTCGCACTGCACCTCCGCCTCGCGCTTCAGGAGGGGGCGTCGGCGCGGGAGATCGTCGATGTATTCCGTCTCGCAACGGCCCAGGGGCTCGACGGCTGCAACGTCGGCGTCGGCATTCTCGCGGAAGAACTGGCAAGCGCGGGCCTGGAGGTCGATCAAGGCGAGCTCTCGGACGAGCAGAGAGTGCTGCGGGATGCCTATGTCGCGCGGTTCGGCGATTGGCCTGACTTCTGCGAGCAGTGGCTGCGACACGATCCCGGCTATTTCGCCCTCTTGTTCGATCTCCTCGCGGGCGGAGCGGCCGGGGAGGGCCTCGACCAGCGGTCGCAATGTCTGATCTCGATCGCATTGAACGCCTGCTTCACGGCGCTCAACCCGCAAGGGCTGCGCGTGCAGATCAAACGGGCCCTGCGGCTCGGCATCGGCCAGCGGGAGATCCTGCAGGTTCTCCAGATGACCGCGCATCTAGGCGTTCATTCCTGCGCCATCGGCATGCCGGTTCTGATGGAAGCCCTCGATGAGCGTTCGTCGATGGCCGGCGCAAGCGGGGAAGGGCCGGGCGAGGGAGAGCGAGCATGAAGGGATTGGCGATCCGCAATCACAGGGCCTTCGCGTCCGGCGCACTATTCCTCGCCTTTGCAATCTTCTTCTTCGTGGCGGCGCTCGGCTACCCCGCGGGCACGGTCGCGCGAATGGGGCCGGGCTATTTCCCGCGCCTGCTCGCGATCGTGCTCGCTGCCATCGGCCTCGTCGTGATTCTCAGTGCCATGAAGCCCGCCGCGGAACGGCAGCTGCTGCGCAAATGGGATTTCAAGGGGCTCGCCTGGGTGACCGGGTCCGTGGTCCTGTTCGCAGCCTTGCTATTTCCGCTCGGTCTGGTCGGCGCCTTGTTCGTGCTGATCATGGTGTCGAGCCGGGCCAGCTCCGAGTTCACCTGGACGGGCGCGCTGGCGAATGCGGCGGTGCTGATTGCGCTGTGTCTTGCCGTCTTCGTCTACGGTCTCGGGTTGCAGCTGCCCGTCTGGCCGTCCCTTCTCAACTGAACGGGCCGATCGATGGATCTCGTCCACAATCTGGCGATCGGCTTTGCAACCGCCGCCCAGCCCGCCAACCTGCTCTACGCCTTCTTCGGATGTCTGCTCGGGACCTTGATCGGCGTGCTTCCCGGCCTCGGCCCGCTCGCAACTATCGCGATGTTGCTGCCGATCACCTATGCGCTGCCGCCGGACGCCGCGCTGATCATGCTCGCCGGAATCTATTACGGCGCGCAGTACGGCGGCTCGACCACTGCCATCGTCGTCAATTTGCCCGGCGAATCCTCCTCCGTCGTGACCACGATCGATGGCTACCAGATGGCGAAGCAGGGCCGCGCCGGCGTCGCGCTCGCCACCGCTGCCATCGGCTCGTTTTTTGCAGGATGCGTGGCCACGCTCGCGCTGGCCGCCCTTGCAGGCCCGCTGACCGCGACGGCGCTGCTGTTTGGCCCAAAGGAATTCTTCGCGCTCATGATCCTGGGGCTGATCCTCGCCTCGGTGCTGTCGAGCGGCCCGTTTATCGAGGGCATCGGCATGGTCGTGCTCGGCATGCTCCTCAGCCTCGTCGGCACCGATTTGAACAGCGGCAGCCAGCGCTTTGCCTTCGGCATTCCCCAGCTGTTCGACGGTCTCGATTTCGTGCCGTTGGCGATGGGCATCTTCGGCTTTGCCGAGATCGTCAAGAATCTCGAGCAGGACGACAAGCTGTCGCTGGTCACCCAGAAGATCACCAATCTGTTTCCGACCCGCGACGACTTCCGCCGCATGGTGCCGGCGATGCTGCGCGGTACGGCCCTGGGCACGTTGCTGGGCGTCCTGCCCGGCGGCGGTGCGGTGCTCTCGTCCTTTGCGTCCTATACGCTCGAGAAGAAGCTGTCGCGGCATCCCGAGCAGTTCGGCAAAGGAGCCATCGAAGGCGTTGCAGGGCCTGAATCGGCGAATAACGCAGGCGCGCAGACCTCGTTCATTCCGCTGCTGACGCTCGGCGTTCCTTCCAACGTCGTGATGGCCCTGATGGTCGGCGCCATGAACATCCACAACATCCAGCCAGGCCCGGAGGTGATGACGAAGAACCCGACCCTGTTCTGGGGCCTCATCGTCTCGATGTGGGTCGGCAATCTGATGCTGCTGATCCTCAATCTTCCGCTCGTCGGGCTGTGGGTGAAGCTGCTCACCATTCCTTACCGATATCTGTTTCCGGCGATCATGGTGTTCTGTTCGATCGGCGTCTATTCCATCAACAGCGGAACATTCGAGGTCTACGAGGCCGCGATGTTCTGCGTGTTCGGCTACGTCCTGATCAAGCTGCAATTGCCGGCGGCGCCGCTGCTGCTGGGGCTGGTTCTGGGCCCTGCCATCGAGGAGAATTTTCGCCGTGCCATGGTGCTGTCGCGCGGCGACGTCACCGTGCTGCTCACCTCGCCGCTCTCGGCGAGCCTCCTGGCCGCGGCCGCCATCGCGATTCTCCTGATCATGCTGCCCACGATCCGGGCGCGGCGCGAGGAGGCGCTGCAGGAATGAGATGAGGGCATCAGCCGGATCCACCAGCTCAACATCGCCCGTCTCGCAACCAGAATGTCGTAACGCTCGGCAATTTCCGCCGATCTGAGCAGCCCCGTCCGTCCTGTCGCGACCCCCGGACCTATCGGCATTGCGGCCATCATCAGCCGGATCATGATCTCGCTGAGATCGAGCGCACCTCACGCAGCGGCAGATGTCGTCGCAATAAAGGCCACAGCAACGAAGTGATGGCGCCGAAGCATTCCTGACGACCGCACTCCCGGCGAATCTTCCTGCGGCATTTTGACTGCACCGATCTGCAATCATCGAAAGCGCATTTGAATCGTTCCAGACATTCTCCTCCCGGTTGGCGATGATCGAGGCATTCTAAGTCGCGCGCACGCATTTGCGTTGCCGTCACGATGGCGTCTTTTTAAAGAGGCGATGCAGATCGCTGACGTTCGGATGTTGCCGCCAAGACGAAGGCAGCAAACGCGCGTGCGCGTCTGCAGAGCAACTAATTGACGGGCCATGCATGCCGGCCGAGCTCGGATACGAAGAGCTGCTCTTCGATCCATGGTCGTTGCTGGCCAAACGCGGAAGCCGCTTCACGGCGGGCTGCGCGCTATTGATGAAGGACTTTCTGGAATGCGACGTGCGGGTGGGGATAAGACGGTAGCTCGCTTTGGTGCGGCGCTGCTGGGTGGTGTGGCGTGGCTGACGTGGTTCGAATCGCCTGCTCAATCCCAAACGTCCCAGGGCGGTAATTCCCTTCCGCCCGTGACTGTCGAAGCCCCGACGCAACAGTCGGTTCGCCGTGCGCCAACCAGGCGAAACGATGCGCGGGTCCGATCGACCTCACGGCGCGCCCCGCAAGCCCCGACGGTCGCAGTGCAATCGCAACCGGCTGTCGTCCCGCCATTTGCCGGCGGGCAGGTCGCTCAAGGCGCGCGACTGGGGATGCTCGGAAATACCAACACCATGAAGTCGCCGTTCAGCGTGACGAGCTACACGGACAAGCTCATTCGGGATCAGCAGGCGGCAACGGGTGCGGATGCCCTGATCCTCGATCCCTCCGTGCGAAGTTCCCACCCGACCGGCGGTATCGTCGATTCCTTCAACATACGCGGCTTTCCGATCAACGAAGGCAATAACGGTGAGTTCGCCTTCGAGGGCCTTTACGGAATCGCGCCGACATATCGGATCTTCACGGACTACGTCGAGCGCATCGAAGTACTCAAGGGTCCCTCGGCCGCGCTCTCGGGCATGGCGCCCAATGGCGGCGTTGGCGGCGTCATCAATGTCGTGCCCAAGCGCGCGGAAGAGGATTTGACCCGCTTGACCGCGAGCTACGGCTCGACCGCACGTTTCGGCGGTCACTGGGATGTTGCGAGGCGCTACGGCGATGGCAAGGAATGGGGCGTACGCGCCAGCGGAAGCGTCCGCGGCGGCGACACGCCCATCAATCGCCAATCCGAGACGACAGGTGTCGGATCGCTGGCGCTCGACTATCAAGGCGAACGGTTCAGGTCCTGGCTCTATCTCATCGCCCAGACCGATCGGTTCGACGCGCCGTCACGTCCCTTTCTGATGGCTCCCGGCCTGCAGGTGCCGAAGGCGCCGGACGGCAAGCTGAACGTGACCCAGCCCTGGGAATGGTCGCGCATCAACGACCAGTCCGCCTTGCTGCGGACCGAGTACGATCTCACCGAGCAGGTCACGCTGTTCGCGGATGTCGGCGGCTCCAAGACCAACGTCGAGCGGTTCTTCGGTCTTCCGACCATCGTCAGCACGAGCGGCAATACGACCTCAACGCCCCAGTACTTCGGCCTCAGCATCGATCGAACTACATATGATGGCGGTGTTCGCGCCCGCTTCGATACCGGCTTCGTCCACCATGCCGTCGCCTTCCAGGCCTCGGTCTATCACGACGCGCTGCACCGGCGGCTCACCAATGGCAGTCTGGTCACCTCGAACATCTACAGTCCGACCGTCGCGCCGACGCAGTTCGCGAACGAGATCAGCGACCGTCCCCGGCTCTCGGACAGCGAGCTTACCGGGCTCTCGATTGCCGACACCTTGTCCGTGCTCGATGAGCGCGTCCTGTTGACTTTGGGCGTCCGGCGCCAGGGCATCGAGGCGCACAACTACCTCTCCAACGTCGGGACACTGACGTCGTCCTATGACAAGAGCGCGGTCACCCCTGTGGTCGGCCTCGTCGTCCGGCCCTTGGACAATATTTCCCTGTACGCGAACTACGTCGAAGGTCTCGCCCGGGGCGACGTGGCTCCTCAGAACGCGTCCAATTTCGGCGAAGTGCTGCAGCCTTACGTCGCCAAGCAGTACGAGGCCGGCATCAAAGTGGATTTTGGCCGGATTGCAACCACCTTCAGCGCGTTCGAGATATCGAAGGCGAGCGGCGAGCTCTCCGCCGGGCGCTTCGCGGCGACAGGCGAGCAACGAGTCCGCGGGCTCGAATTCAACGTATCCGGCGAGCTCACGCCGGATGTTCGTATCCTCGGAGGCGTTTCGCTGCTGGACGGCACCCTGACCAAGACCGCCGTCGCGGCCAATGTGGGCAACACGCCGATCGGCGTTCCGAACATACAGGCCAATATCGGCGCGGAGTGGGACCTCCCGTGGATGAGAGGGCTCACCGTGAATGGAGCCGTGATCTACACGGGCAGGCAGTTCGTCGACACCGCGAACAAGCAGCCGATTCCGGATTGGACGCGGCTCGACCTCGGCGCTCGCTACACCACCGCGATCAACGGCAAGAAGACGGTTTTCCGCGCAAACATCCAGAACGTGACCGGTGAGAGTTACTGGTCCAGCGTGGCTTCGTTCGGAACGTTCTTCCTGGGAGCACCGCGCACATATCTCCTGTCGATGACCGTGGACATGTGATCGTTGCGCATTTCGCTTGCGTGAAACGCAGCCCAGCATTCCGCTCCGGCGCCGTGATGCGCCGGACTAAAAAAGTCTCCATTGAATCAACGAGGTGACTTCCGTCTCGGTGGGCCCTTTCGGCCGCCAGGCCGAAAAGTGGCGCGGCTCTTGCTCTTGCCAGTATGAGGGTTCTTGATAAACGTCATACTGCGGGATCAGGTGGATGGAGCAGGCGGTGAGGCGGACTCTGCGGGCGGTCGAGCCCGGAACGGTGGTGCTGTTCGGGGGGCTGATCGCCGCCAACATCGCCGCATGGGCCTGGGCCTTCGCGCTGTTCGGCGACCGGCCGACGGTGCTTGCGACTGCGCTGCTGGCCTGGGTGTTCGGTCTGCGCCACGCCGTCGATGCCGACCACATCGCCGCCATCGACAACGTCGTGCGCAAGCTGATGCAGACGGGTGGCGCGCCGCGTAGCGTCGGCCTCTATTTTGCGCTCGGCCATTCCACCGTCGTCGTGGTCGCGACCATATTGCTCGCGCTCGGCGTGGTGAGCCTGGGCGGCGATAGTCTGCTCAAGGAGATCGGGGGCCTCATCGGCACGTCGGTGTCGGCGCTGTTCCTGCTCGTGATCGCGGCCATCAATCTCGTCATCTTCGCCGGCCTGTGGCGGACGTTTCGCGCGGTGCGGGAGCAGGGGGTTCACGACGCCGAAGGTCTTGAGACGCTGCTCGCCAACCGCGGCTTCCTCGCGCGACTGCTCGGACCGCTGTTCCGCCTGGTCACGAAACCCTGGCACATGTATCCACTCGGCTTCCTGTTCGGGCTGGGCTTCGACACGGCGACCGAGATCGGCCTGCTCAGCATCTCAGCAACCGAAGCCGCGCGCGGCGCGTCGGTCGCCGACGTGCTGGTTTTCCCTGCACTGTTCGCGTCGGGCATGGCGCTGGTCGACACCGCCGATTCCGCGCTGATGGTGAGCGCCTATCGATGGGCCTTCGTCGATCCCTTGCGAAAGCTCTGGTACAACCTCACGATCACCGGCGCCTCGGTGGCGGTCGCGCTGTTCATCGGTGGTATCGAGGCGCTCGGGCTGATCGCCGACCGGCTCGACTTGTCCGGAGGGATGTGGACGCTGGTCGAGGGCCTCAACGAGTCGCTCGCCAATGTCGGCTTTGCCGTGATCGCGCTGTTTGCAATCGCCTGGCTCGTCTCGGTCGTGCTCTATCGCCGCATCTTTGCGGACGGCCGGCACCGGGCCGCGACGAAAGCTCTGGCATGCACCGATGCAACCGAAGCGGCGTGAGCCCTGTCGTGGCGGCGGCGCGCTGACGGCACTCTCGGCCCTGGTTCTGCTCGCGGATGACGGCCGCGCTTTCGCCCAGGGCGAAAACACCTCACGCGAGTTGCCGCCAATCCAGGTCGGCGGCGGCGAGACGACGGGGCGCAAGAAGCCGGTCGCATCGCGCCGGGCCGGCAAGCCGTCCCCGGCCGACCACCGCATCCCCGCGTATCCGGCAGCGGCGCAAGCGTCGGATGTGCGCAGCGTCGCCTCGGGTGCAAAGGGTCAGCTTGGCATGGCCAGCGAGATCTCCGTCTCGGGCGAGGAGATCAATGGACGCCCTTTCACGCGGCCGGGCGAAGCGCTCGAAGCCGTGCCGGGTCTCATCGTGACGCAGCATTCCGGCGAGGGCAAAGCCAACCAGTATTTCCTGCGCGGTTATAATCTCGACCACGGCACCGACCTTGCCATCACCGTCGACGGCGTCCCCGTGAACATGCGCACCCACGCGCACGGCCAGGGCTATGCCGATCTCAACTGGCTGATCCCGGAAACCATCGCCGCAGTGGACGCGCGCAAGGGGCCGTACTTCGCCGACGAAGGCGATTTCGCCTCGGCCGGCAGCGTCCATATCGGTCTGATCGACCGCACCAGGGGAATAGCGCAGCTGACCGCCGGCAGCTTCGGCTATCGCCGCCTGCTCGGCATGGACTCCGCGAAGGTCGGTGACGGCTCCTTGCTCGTGGCCGGCGAGATCGGGACCTACAACGGCCCGTGGGACAACCCGGACAATGTGCGAAAGCTCAACGGCCTCGTGCGCTACAGCCAGGGCACCGCGACCGACGGCGTCTCCGTCACCGGCATGGCCTACGCCAACAAATGGAATTCGACGGACCAGGTCCCGCAGCGCGCGATCGCATCCGGCTTTCTCGATCGCTTCGGCTCGGAAGATCCAAGCGACGGGGGCAACACCAACCGTTTCGCGCTCTCGGGCCGCATCGCGCAGAGCGACGACCTCGGCTCCTGGAAAGTCAACGCCTATGTCGTGAAAAGCCAGCTCGACCTCTTCAACAATTTCACCTACTTCCTCAGCGATCCCGTGCTCGGCGACCAGTTCCACCAGCACGACGATCGCCTGATGGCGGGCGCCAACATCTCGCGCACGCTGAACGGCTCGTTGGCGGGCTTGCCGATGCAGACCAGCTTTGGCCTGCAGTCGCGCTATGATGCGATCGATCTCGCACTCACCAACACCTTCCAGCGCGGCTTCCTTGCCAACATTCGCAGCGACAAGGTCGGCGAGGGCAGCGTCGGCGTCTATGCCGAAAACACGGTGCGCTGGACTGACTGGCTCAGGACGACGGTGGGATGGCGCGGCGACTATTATGCCGCCGACGTCACGTCGCGGTTCAATGCCAACAACTCCGGCCGCACCGACGCCGCGCTCGGCAGCCCGAAATTCAGGATGGTGCTCGGCCCGTTCAGCCAGACCGAATTCTTCTTCGGCGCCGGCTACGGCATGCACTCCAACGACGCCCGCGGCGCGACCACGACGGAGGATCCCAGCGATCCCGCGACGAGGCTGACGCCAGCGCCGCTCCTGGTGCGCACCAGGGGTGCAGAGGTCGGCGTGCGCAGCAGGATCGTTCCCGGCCTCGACACCTCGCTCAGCGTCTTCATGCTGGATCAGGATTCCGAGATCCTGTTCTCCGGCGATGCCGGGGACACGTCCGCGACCCGCGCCAGCCGACGCTACGGCTTCGAATGGACCAACCACTACCGGCCGACGTCCTGGATCGACATCGATGCCGATCTCGCAATGACTCATGCACGCTTCCGCGGCTATGACAGCGAGCAGGCGGACGTCTATGCCTCGCTCGCCGGCTATCCCGAGGCGCAGATCGGCAACGCGCCCGGCAACTACATTCCGAACTCGCCGGCGATGGTGGCATCGGCAGGCGTCACGCTGGGCGAGAGGACCGGCTGGTTCGGAACCTTGCGCTGGCGCTATCTGGCGTCGAGCCCGCTGACGGAGGACAACGCATTCCGTTCCTCTGCGACCAGCATTTTCAACGGCCGCCTTGGCTATCGCATCGACAATGGCTGGCACCTTCAGCTCGACGTGCTGAACCTCTTCAACACGAGGGCGAACCAGATCAGCTATGCCTATGGCTCGCTGCTCAAGACCGATACGCTTTACAACCTCTGCATATCGGGCACTGCGCCAACTTCAGTCTGTCAGAACGGCGTGATGGACTACGTGCTGCACCCCGTGGAGCCGTTGACGTTCCGTCTTACCATCGCCGGGACGTTCTAGGTCGCGGCAGGCCATGGGCCGCGAGAGTCTCCGCGCGAAAAAATGGTCCCGCAACGCGCGATGCGTTGCAGGCGAGGTGTGTTGTGGTAGTGAACGGCGAGGTTGGCGACACATCGCGGCCTGAAAGCCCAGCAGGGGGACCGTCGATGAACCGTGACCTCGATCTCGCCGACTTCGAACTGCACCCGCAGCGTGGTGCGGTGCTGGCCGAGGTGCATGCCCGCCCATTCACCCGGCTGACAGCGCCGGTCACGGTGCTGCGCTTTGCCTTTCTCGGCCAGGGCGAGGTCGCTGAGGCGGACCGGCAGAGCTTCGTGGCATTCTGCATGTCGCACGGCCAGGCGCCGCCGGACGCCGGAACCAAGCATCATCAGGTGATGATCGGTGACACCCAGCTCCGCTGGGAGCAACACTCGGAGTTCAGCACCTTCACCTGGATCCTGAGCAGCCCGCAGACGCCCGCGCGCCGGTTCGGCGAGATCGGTGAAGAGTCGGCCGCGTTGATCCGGTCTCTGCGCCAATCCGGCCAATTGCTGGTCGCCGTCAAGCTCGAAGTCGAGCAGACTTCGGCGGCGTTGGAGCGTGCGCAGCAGCTGTTCGAGAGAGGCAGTCTCGCCATTGCCGCGGTCCGCAGCGGACCTGCCGTCGTCGCATCCGACTTTCGCACGGACGATCAGGGCTTCGTCCGCATTCTCGTTTGCAACGACGGCCTCTCGCCCGGCCGGCTCGGCGCCCTTGTGCAGCGTGTGCTGGAGATCGAGACCTATCGCACGCTGGCGCTGCTCGGTCTGCCCGCCGCGCTCGAGCTTGCGCCCGCTGTCGATCATATCGGTAGGCGGCTCGTCGAAGTGCTCGAGGAGATGCAGGGCGCCGAGGATCTCAAGCTCAACAACCATCTCCTGACGGAACTGACCGCATTGGCGGCTTCGCTGGAAAGGGGAGCTGCCGGCAGCTCGTTTCGGTTCGGCGCCAGCCGCGCCTACAACGACATCGTGCAGGCCCGCCTCGCGGTGATCGAAGGCGGCGAGATCGCGGGCTATCCGACCTGGTCCTCCTTCCTCGCCCGCCGCATGGCACCTGCGATGCGCACCTGCGCGACGATGGAGGACCGGCAGGCCGATCTGTCGATCAAGCTCGCGCGCGCGGCTGATCTGTTGCGCACACGCGTCGATGTCGAGCTCGAGGAGCAGAACCGCGATCTGCTGCGCTCGATGGATGAGCGCACCCGGTTGCAATTGAGGCTACAGAGCACGGTCGAAGGCTTGTCAGTGGCGGCCATCGGCTACTACGTCGTCAGCCTGTTCGGCTACCTCGCCAAGGGCGCCCATGACGGCGGCCTGCATGTCGAGCCTTCGCTGGCAACCGCGATCTTCGTGCCGGTTGCCGTGGCGGTGGTCTGGATCGTCACCCGCAATATCCGCAGGCGGCACTTGAAGCACGACGAAATGTCCGGCGCTCACGACTGAAGGCGCATACGAGGCCCTTGCGCTCCCGCGCCGATCCGGGATGTCGCTACGCTCGGGCTCCGGGGCCGAGCCTGTGTCGCCCTCTGTCAATCCACGTGCGCAAAAATATTCCACTTTACCGAAATTCGGTTTCGGCGTATGTGTTGCCCATCCCGGCTCACCCAAGAGGGGCGACTATGTGTCGTCACTGTCGCGAGCCGGGCTTGCGGTGGACGCGGCAGCGTCGGCACGAGAGGCGCGGGCAGGGCGGGTAGTCCCTGTGAGCCCGGGGCTTCGTGCGGACGAGCGGCGCTGTTCAGTTCGTCTCGCCACATTCTTTCGGCAACGTCGACAAGGCCGGGAGATAATGTGGTGACCAGCGAAC